>DATHKR010000102.1:0-24478 GCA_035489015.1 Kofleriaceae bacterium
GGAGGCGCGGCGACCGGCGCGGCCGGTCGGCTCACGCACGCCGCCGCGAACGCTTCGGCGCGCTCGCGGTACTCCGGGGTCGGCTTCGCCTCCTTCACGTAGCGTCCGTAATAGACCCGGGCCGAGCGGCAGTCGCCCGCCTTGTCGTACGACTGACCGATCTTGAAGAACAGCACCGGATCCCGGGTGATGTCGTACGCGATCCCGTACTCGCGCGCCGCGCCGGCGTGGTCGCCGCGCGCCGCGGCCTGCTCGCCAGCCTGGTAGTGACGCTTGGCTGCCTCGTAGTCCGGAGCGGCCGCCGGAGCCGCCGGAGCCGGCCGCGCAGGCGGCTGGGCCAGCGCGCGGCCGCCAGTTGCGGTCAGCGCGAGGCCGAGCGCGAACGTGCGGAGCGAGCACCGGGGGCCGAGCATGGCGCGCAGTCTACCCGCAAGCCGGGCACCCCTCAAGGCCTCGCCCGGAGCAATCGCGTGGAAATCCGGTGCTTTGAAAGGATAGCGGAGCGAGCTGCGGCGCGAATCCGGTCAGCTATAGTGCCCGCCCCATGGCCAAGATCGACAGGGTCCGCAACATCGGCATCGTGGCCCATATCGACGCCGGCAAGACCACCGTGTCCGAGCGCTTCCTCTATTACTCGGGGAAGCGCCACCAGATCGGCGAGGTGCACGACGGTCAGGCCGAGATGGACTGGCGCGATCAGGAGCGCGAGCGCGGCATCACCATCACCGCGGCCGCCACCAGCTTCGAGTGGCAGAAGCACGACATCCACCTGCTCGACACGCCCGGCCACGTCGACTTCACCATCGAGGTCGAGCGCAGCCTGCGCGTGCTCGACGCCGCCGTGGTCGTGTTCGACGCGGTCAGCGGGGTCGAGCCTCAGTCCGAGACGGTCTGGCACCAGGCCGACAAGTTCCACGTCCCCCGGATGTCCTTCATCAACAAGATGGATCGAGTCGGCGCCGACTTCGACGCCGCGGTCGAGGAGATCCGCACCCGCCTGGGCGCCAACGCGGTGCCGCTGCAGCGCCCGGTCGGGGCCGAGGACTCGTTCCGCGGCGCGATCGATCTGGTCCGCATGCGCCTGCTCACCTTCACCGGCGATCCGGACAACGAGGTGGTCGAGGAGGACATCCCGGCCGAGCTGGCCGGCGACGCCGAGGCCGCCCGCGAGGAGCTGCTCGAGAAGGTCGCCGAGGTGGACGACGGCATCGCCGAGCGCTTCCTCGACGGCCAGCCGGTGCCGACCGCCGATCTGGTCGCCGCCATCCGGCGCGCCTGCATCGCGGTCAAGCTCATCCCGGTCCTGTGCGGCGCGGCGCTGCGCAACAAGGGGGTCCGCCCGCTGCTCGACGCGGTGGTCGACTACCTGCCATCGCCGGTCGACCTGCCGCCGGTGCGCGGGGTCGACCCGCGCGACGTCGACACCGTGCTCGAGCGCGCGCCCAAGGACAGCGATCCGCTCAGCGCGCTCGCCTTCAAGGTCGAGATGGACGAGGGGCGCAAGATGGTGTTCATGCGCCTGTTCAGCGGCACCCTCAAGGCCGGCGACGAGGTCCTGAACGCGCGCACCTACCGCAAGGAGAAGGTGACCCGCCTGTTCGATCTGCACGCCAACCGCCGCCAGCGGATCGACAGGGCGGTGGCCGGCATGATCATCGGGGCCGGCGGCCTGAAGGACGCCACCACCGGTGACACCCTGTGCGCGCCGCAGCATCCCATCCTGCTCGAGCGGATCGACACCTACGAGCCGGTCATCTCGGTCGCGGTCGAGCCGGAGACCAACGCCGAGAAGGAGCGGCTCGACTTCTCGCTCGGCAAGATGGTCGAGGAGGACCCGACCTTCCGGGTGCGCGAGGACGCCGAGACCGGGCAGACGGTCATCAGCGGCATGGGCGAGCTCCACCTCGAGATCATCGTCGACCGGCTGGAGCGCGAGTACCGGGTCAAGCCGCGGGTCGGCAAGCCGCAGGTGGTCTACCGCGAGACGGTCACCGCCGCGGCGCAGGCGTCGGCCCGGTTCGAGCGGACGATGAAGGAGGAGGCGATCTACGGCGAGGCGACCTGCCGGGTGGCGCCGCTCCCGCGCGGGGCCGGCACCCGCCTCCTGCGCGAGCTTCCGCCCGCCACCATCGTCACCGCGCCGGCGGTGGTCGACGCGGCGATGAAGGGCCTCTCGGACGCGGCCCAGGCCGGTCCGGACGGCTATCCGCTGCAGGACGTGGAGGTGGCGCTGACCGCGATCGGCTTCCGCGAGGGAGCCGAGCCCGAGGTGGGCGTGCGCGCGGCGGCCGCCGAGGCGTTCCGGCGCGCGGTGGGGCAGGCCAGCCCGATCAAGCTGGAGCCGATCATGGCGGTGGAGGTGGTGGTGAACGAAGAGCACCTGGGTGCGGTGATCGGCGACCTCAACGCACGGCAGGGGCACATCCAGAACGTCGGCGCGCGCGGGGTCAAGAGCGTGGTGGACGCGCTGGTCCCGCTCGGCAACATGTTCGGCTACTCGACCAAGCTCCGCACGCTGACCTCGGGGCGCGCGGAGTTCACCATGCAGTTCTCGCGCTACGACGCTCTCTCGTCGTAGCGCCGCGCGCCGCGCGGGCCGGCGCTCGCTCGCCGGCTCGTGCGCATCATTACCGATCGGCGAGCCGGCGGTCCCCGCGATGTCAGGTCGGGACATCGGCGGCGCCGCGCGCGCGCCCGGCAAGTCGATTATCCTGCTCTTGACCCGTCACGCCCCGGCGGCTCCGGACGCCCCATAGATCGACCGCGTGAGCGCAGACGACAACAGGACGATCACCCGGCGCCATCCGCCGGCGCTGGGCGAGGCGGAGGTGATGGACCTGCCGCGCCTGGTCGCCGCGTTCGAGTGTCAGCGCCCGCTGGTGGCCGGGCTGCGCCTCTCGCTCGAGGACGTGGACGAGGTCCTGATCGGGCGTGGGCTCGATCGGCGGTGGTCGCGCGGCAACCGCCAGCTCCTGGTCTCGGTGCCGGATCTCGAGATGTCGCGCCTGCACGTCCGGCTGAGCCGCCAGGACAGCGGGTGGACCCTGGACGACGTCGGCTCCAAGAACGGCACGCTGGTCGATGGCGTCCGCACCTCGCGCGCCGTCCTGGCCGACGGCGATCTCATCGAGATCGGGCGGACCCTGTTCGTGTACCGCGATCAGGCCGAGCATCGCATCGACCCCGGCGATCGCGACCTGGCGGCCGACGGCGCGCCGGAGGTGTTCCGCACCCTGTCGCTCGAGCTCGAGCGCCGCGCGATCGACCTGCGGCGCATCGCGCCGACCACGGTGCCGGTCATGATCGTGGGGGAGACCGGCACCGGCAAGGAGCTGGCCGCCCAGGCCATCCACGAGCGATCGGGCCGGCGAGGGCCGTTCGTGCCGGTCAACTGCGGGGCGATGCCGCGCACCCTGATCGAGAGCGAGCTGTTCGGCTACCGGCGCGGCGCGTTCTCCGGCGCGCGCGAGGACCGCGCCGGCCTGGCCCGCCGGGCCGACGGCGGCACGCTGTTCCTCGACGAGGTGGCCGAGCTGCCCGAGGAGTCGCAGGTCGCGCTGCTTCGGCTGCTCCAGGAGGGCGAGGTGCGGCCGATCGGCGCGACCGACATCGTGCACGTGGACGTGCGGGTCATCGCCGCCACCCATCAGGACCTGCAGGCCCGCATCGCCGAGGGTCGGTTCCGGCGCGATCTGTACGCCCGCCTGGCCGGCTACGAGATGACGATGACCCCGCTGCGCGATCGCCCGGAGGACGTCGGCTCGATCATGGCGGCGCTGCTCCGCCGCATCGGGGTGGCCGAGGGGGACCTGGTCTTCCACCCGCACGCCGCGTTCGCGCTGTTCGCCTACCCGTTTCCGATGAACGTGCGCGAGCTGGAGCAGGCCCTGCGCGCCGCGGTCGCGCTGGCCACCGACGGCGAGATCGAGCTCCAGCACCTCCCCCCGGCCATCCGCACCCACGCGCACACCTCGCGCAAGCAGCTGCGCCCCGAGGACGCCGCGCTCCGCGCCAGGCTGGTCGAGCTGTTCCGCCACAACCGCGGCAACATCAGCGCCACCGCCCGCGCGCTCGAAAAGGCGCCGGTCCAGGTGCGGCGCTGGTGTCGGCGGCTCGGGATCGACCTCACCGAGTTCCGCCGCCATTGACCGGCGACGGCGAGTCGAGCACCTCGCGGACCTTGCGCAGGAGCGAGTCCGGGGTGATCGGCTTCTGCAGAAAGGCCACCTCGGAGTGGCGGACGCCGCGGACGACCATCGCGTCGTCCACGTAGCCCGACATGTAGAGCACCCGCATGTCGGGCCGGATCGGGCGCAGCCGCTCCGAGAGCTGTCGCCCACTCATCCGCGGCATCACCACGTCGGTCAGGAGGAGATGGATGGCGGCCGGGTGCTGCTCGCAGATGAGGAGAGCGTCGCCGCCGCTCGGCGCGTCGAGCACGTGATAGCCGTGCCGCCGGAGGATGGCGCGGGCCAGGACTCGCAGCGGGGCGTCGTCCTCGACCACCAGGATCGTCTCCGAGCCGGCGGTCAGGTCGGGCAGGGGAGCCGGCGCGGGCGCGACGACCCCCTCGACCGCCGGCAGGTACACCTTGAACCTGGTGCCGTGTCCCGGCTCGCTCTCCACCCAGATGGTGCCACCGCTCTGGTGGACGATCCCCATCGCGGTCGACAGCCCGAGCCCGGTCCCCTTGCCCTTGTCCTTGGTGGTGAAGAACGGCTCGAAGATGCGCGCCTGGGTGTCGGCGTCCATCCCGCAGCCGGTGTCGCTCACCGCCAGCATGATGTGGGGCCCGGCCGCGACGCCGGCGTGCTCGGCGGCAAAGGCGTCGTCGAGCTCGACGTTGGCGACCTCGATGGTCAGCTTGCCGCCGGTCGGCATGGCGTCGCGCCCGTTCAGGGCCAGGTTCATCACCACCTGCTCGATCTGCCCCGGATCGACCATGATCCGCTGCAGCGCCTGGTCCGACAGGTGGGTGAGCAGGATGTCCTCGCCGATCAGCCGGCGCAGCATCTTCTCCATGCTGGAGACGATCTCGTCCAGATCGACCACCTTGGGCTGGAGCACCTGCTGCCGGCTGAACGCGAGCAGCTGGCGGGTGAGATCGGTGGCTCGCTCGGCGGCGCGCCGGATCTCGATCACGTCGGCGAGCATCGGATCGCCTGGCTTCAGGTCCTCGGTCAGCCAGCTGCTGTAGCTGAGGATCACCGACATGAGGTTGTTGAAGTCGTGCGCCACGCCGCCGGCCAGGATTCCGATCGCCTCCAGCTTCTGCGACTGGCGCAGGTGCGCCTCGCTGCGGTGCAGCGCCGCCTCCGCCCGCTTGCGCTCGGTCAGGTCGGCGACGAAGGCGATGCAGTCGGGCGGCTCCAGCATGGCCACGCCGATGAGGACCGGGACTCGCCGGCCGTCCTCGTGGAGGAGCTCCTTCTCCCACGGCGCGCACACCCCGGTCGCCCGCAGCTGCGCGACCGCGCGCTCGTCCACCTCGCGCCACTCGATCGGTGTCCGCGTGGCCCAGCTCATGCGACCGCTGGCCAGGTCCTCCCGGGTGTTGCCGAACATGTGGACGTAGGCGTCGTTGGCGTCGTGGACGTTGCCGCTCACGTCGGCGAAGGCGATGCCGATGATGCCGGACTCGCTCAGCCGGGCGAAGCGCTCCTCGCTGACCCGCAGGGCCTGCTCGGCGCGGCGGTGCTCGGTGATGTCGAGGACGGTGGCCAGCGCGCCCTCGGAGCGGCCCGCCTCGTCGAACAGGGCGGTCCGGTCCACCATCGCCAGCACGTGGCTGCCGTCCTTGCGGCGGAGCTGGACCTCCCGCCGATCGCCCCTGCCGTCCGGGCGCATGTGTCGGGCGACCATCACCGGATCGCTCCTGTCCTGGTCGACGAACTCCGCCAGCGACCGCCCGACCATCTCGGCCGGCGTGTAGCCGAGCATCTCGGCCAGGCGGTGGTTGACCATCACGGTCCGATGCTCGGCGTCGAACGTCCAGAACCCCTCGTTGCGGGTCTCGAACAGGCGGCGGAACCGGGCCTCGCTGGCGCGCAGGTCGGCGAGCGCGCGGTTGCGCTCGCGCAGATCGAGGATGAAGGAGACGCCGCTGTCGGTGCGCCCCTCGTCGGTGGCGGCGGCGGTCAGGATCGGGATGCGGGTCCCGTCCCGGTGGAGCAGCTCCTTCTCGTACGGCTGGCAGCGGCCGCTGGTGAGGAGCTCGACGGTCGCCCGGTCGTCCGCCTCGGCATGCTCCGGCGGGGTCATGTTCGCCCAGCTGACCGCGCCGGCAGCGAGGTCGGCCCGGGAGTAGCCGAACGTGGACAGGAAGACGTCGTTGGCCGCCAGCGGCCCCTCGGAGCTCCAGTACACGATGCCGACGATGTTGGTGTCGACCAGCCGGCGGTTGAGCGCCTCGCTCGCGCGCAGCGCTGCCTCGGTCTGGGCGCGCTCGCCGCGGATCCGATGCTCGCGGACCTCGCGCTCGACCGCCGGTCCCAGGCGGGCCAGCCTGTCCTTGATGACGAAGTCGCGGGCGCCGGCGCGCAGCCCGGCGACCGCGGTCTCCTCGCCGATCGTGCCGGACACGATGATGAACGGGAGGTCGACGCCCAGGCTCCTCACCACCTCGAGGGCGGCCAGCGCGCTGAAGCGGGGCATCGACCAGTCGGACAGGATGACGTCCCACGGGCCACTCGCGAGCGCCGCGCGCATCCCTTCGGCATCCTCCACCCGCGTCGACGCGACCGGGCCGCTGGTGCGCTCGAGCTCGCGCAGTACCAGCTTCGCGTCGGTTGCCGAGTCTTCGAGGATGAGGACGCGCAGAGGCGGTCTCACGAGGTCGTCCTCGGCCGCGGTGGGGCCTCGTTGAGGGTCAGCCAGAAGTGGCCGATGGTCTCGGCGGTCTTGACGAACTCGGCGAAGTCGACCGGCTTGCGGACGTAGGCGTTGACCCCGAGCAGGTAGCTGCGAACCACGTCCTGCTCCTCGAGCGATGCGGTCAGGATCACGACCGGCACCGCGCGGGTGCGCTCGTCGGCGCGGATCCGGACCAGGACCTCGAGCCCGTCCACCCGGGGCAGCTTGACGTCGAGCAGGATCAGCCCCGGCTGGCTGCTGGTGTCGCGCCCGGCGTACGCGCCGGTGCCGAACAGGTAGTCGAGCGCCTCCACGCCATCCCGCACGACCACGATGTTGACCGCCGTCGACCGGGTCCGGAACGCGCGCAGGGTGAGCTTCTCGTCGGTCGGGTTGTCCTCGACCAGGAGCATCGTGTTGTTCATGGGACGGCCTCCTCCAGCGGTCCGGCTGCCAGCGTGAAGTGGATCGTGGCGCCGTCGCCCACCTGGCCGACCGCCCAGATGCGACCACCGTGGCGTTGAACGATGCGCTGCGCCGTCGCCAGACCGATGCCGGTGCCGGCGAACTGGGCGGAGGAGTGGAGCCGCTCGAAGGCAGTGAACAGCTTGCTGGCGAAGGCCATGTCGAACCCGGCGCCGTTGTCGCGCACGAAGAAGGCGCGGACGCCGCCCTGGTCGCCGCGCCCGACCTGGATCTTCGCCGCCGGGCTGTCGCCGGTGAACTTCCACGCGTTGCCGATCAAGTTGGCCAGGAGGGTGCGGATGAGCCGCGGATCGCAGTACGCCATCAGCGCGCCGTCGACCACGAGGTCGACCGCGCGGGTCGGCTCGGCGGAGGCGAGCTGGTGCCCGATCTCGCGGGCCAGGAGTGCGAGATCGACCATGTCCGGCTTGAGCTCGGTGCGCGTCACCTGCGACAGGGACAGGAGCGCGTCGATGAGCGCGCCCATGCGCAGCGCGTTGGCCCGGATCTCGTTCAGGCAGTCGAGGCCATCGCCGTCGAGCCGGTCGGCGTACTCCTCGAGCAAGATCTGCGCGAACCCGCTCATGCCGCGGAGCGGAGCGCGCAGGTCGTGGGCGACCGAGTAGCTGAACGCCTCCAGCTCGTGATTGGCCAGCTTGAGCGAGGTCTCGATCCGCTTGCGTTCGCTGATGTCGCGGATCGCGCTGGAGACCAGCACACCCTCCTCGGTCTGCAGCGGGCTGAGGCTGATCTCGACCGGAAACTCGCTGCCGTCGCGGCGCAGCCCGTACAGCTCGAGCCCCGACCCCATGTTGCGCACCCGCGGGTCGGCGAAGTAGTCCCGGCGGTGGTCGGGGTGGGGCGCGCGGAATCGCTCGGGGACCAGCACCTCGACCGTCTGGCCGAGCAGGTCGGCGCGTCGATGGCCGAACAGGCGCTCGGTCTGCGAGTTGACCAGCACGATGACCCCGGCGCTGTTCACCACCACGACCGCGTCCGGGGCGGCCTCGAGGAACCCGCGGAACTTCGCTTCCACCTGCTTGCGCCCGCTGACGTCGCGGATGGCGGCCGTGACCAGCGAGCCGGCCTCGGTCGTGAGCGGCGACAGGCTGATCTCGGCCGGGAACTCGCTGCCGTCCTTGCGGCGCCCTCGCAGATCGAGCCCGGCGCCCATCGGTCTGGTCCCGGGTTCGCGGAAGTAGCCGGCCCGCCGGGCCGGGTGAACGTCGCGCGAGCGCTCCGGCACCAGCACTTCGATCGAGCGACCGACGAGCTCGTCGCGAGCGTATCCGAACAGCCGCTCGGTCTGTCCGTTGACCGCGGCGATGCGGCCGGAGCTGTCGACGATCACCATCGCATCGGGTGCCGCCTCCAGGAGGCCGCGAAACACCGGATCGCCCGGTCCGTGGACCTGGGTTCGGGCGCGGCCGGCGATCATGCGGACCGCGCCGTCGGGCTCGCGCACGACCGAGAGCGACAGCTCGACGATCGTGCCGTCCGCCGCGGCCAGCTCGGCGCTGGTCGCGCCGTTGCGCTCGAGCGCGTTCCGCATGAGCGCGCGCAGCGCGGTGCGGCCCTCCTGCGTGGTCGCGACCTCCTCGAGCGAGCGGCCGATGACCTGGTCGGCGGCGCGGCCGAACAGGAGGGTGGCGGCCCGGTTCCACAGACGGACCTGTCCGGCAGCCGAGATGCCGATGAGTGCCTCGGACGCCTCATCCAGCAGGCCCACGGCCAACGCGTCGCCCATCCCTCGCCCCCGTCGGCCTGCGCGCGGGCGCGACCGTCCCAGGAAACGTTAGCATGGGACGGACCGTGGAATGCCGGGCTCCTCGTGCCCTGAGCGCGATCGCCGCGGATCCGGAACGCACGGGCGAGGTGCTCCCTCCCTCGGAGGGTGACGCGCGAAGCGGCATCGCTCTCGCGGCCGCGGCGTACCCCGGGTGGTTCGCGCTCCGGCAAGAGACTGGAAAGCGGGCGCCGGGCAGGCCCGCGACCGTGTTCCATGGTCGTTCTACCGGGGCGGCCGGGTGTCCTCGGGACCGGCTCGCAGCGGCCGCAAGTGACCAGAAGAACGCGACGCGTGGCCGGACGCGAGGCGGATCGCGGACCACGATAGACCGGCCTCCCACATGCACGCGTTGGCCCGCACATGCACACGCGCCGGGGAACGGGCCGAGGGGATGAGTCGGTGGACGCCGCGAGCTGGGCACCAGAGCCGATCGGGCCGGGCTCGATCGTCGCCGGCTACCGCGTGCTCGAGCCGCTCGCGCACAGCCACCTGGCGATCGTGTTCCTTGCCGAGCACGTCCACATCGGCCGCCAGGTCGCGCTCAAGCTCCTCCACCCGGATCTGGTGGGCGACGAATCGGCGGTGTCTCGCTTCTTCGCCGAGGCGGTCGCCGCCGCGCGCATCTCGCACCCGGGCGCGGTCAGCATCTTCGACTACGGATCGTTCGAAGGCGGCGCGTACCTGGTCATGGAGTACCTGCTGGGCGAGAGCCTCGACCAGCGCCTTGCTCGCGAGGGCCGCCCGGCGACCGCGCGCGTCCTCGACCTGGCCGAGCAGCTGGCGCTGACCCTGGCCGCGGCACACGCCGCCGGGGTCGTGCACGGCGCGCTCAGGCCGGAGAGCATCCACCTCATCCCCGACCCGGCCGGCACCGGGCGCGAGCTGGCCAAGCTGCTCGACTTCGGCGTGGCCAAGCTGGCCGACGCGGTGTTCCCGCCGCTCGCCCGGCGCGGCGATCCACCCGAGGTGCCGTTCTTCGTCGCCCCCGAGCAGCTGGCCAGCGCCAGCGCGGTCGACCAGCGCAGCGACATCTACTCGCTCGGCTGCCTCCTCTACCTGCTGGCCACCGGCGCGGTGCCGTTTCGCGGCTCGGCCAGCGAGGTGAGGGAGGCGCACGCCGACCGGCCACCGCGATCGCCGCGCGCGTTCGACCCCACCATCCCGCCGTACCTCGAGTCGCTGGTCCTGCGCATGATGGCCAAGCTGCCGCGCGAGCGACCGAGCAGCATGGTCGAGGTGGTCGGCGCGCTGTCGAGCATCCAGCGCGGGTGGCGCTGAGAGTCGAGCCGACCGGCGCGGCCGGAAGCTCACCGCCGATCGCTGCGTTGCAACTCCTCGAGCCACAGCGAGTAGCCCGTCGTCGTCGCGCCTTGCGCTCGACGGCGATCCACACCGCCTCGTTGACGTCATTTCGGCCGCGGTGCACTAGAGGCGAGCGAGCCCGAACGGCGACGGAGCCATTCAGCCCGGGCGCGGCATCACGCCGGCCCGGGCGGTCCGGCTCTCTACTGGACCGGCTTCTGGAACTTCAGCACGAAGCGGTCACTGGTGCCGCGTCGGGCGGCCGCTGCCATCGGCGACGCGTTCCAGTCGCGCTTGTCGTCCGGGTTGCGCAGGAAGCTGGCCGTCTCGATCAGCTTGAAGCCGGCCTTGGTGACGTCCTCGCGCACCGTCGACTCCTCGATGCGGTGCAGCGACTGGACCTGGGTGTCGCCGCCGCCGTCGGCGGTGCTGTGGTCGACCACCACGTAGATGCCGCCCGGCTTGAGCGCGGCGAACACGGCGGCGTTCATGCGGGCGCGGTCGGTCTTGATCCAGTAGAGGTCGTGATAGAAGAGCACGATGAAGACCGCGTCGAGGTCCTTGGCCTCGGGCGGCAGCGGGTCCTCGAGCTCACGGTCGGATCGCACCGCCGTCTTCATCGCCGGCCGCGCCAGCCGCGTATCCCACGCCTTGCCGACGAAGCCGAGGATCGCCTTGCTGTTCACCGCGTAGACCACGCCGCCCGGCGCGACCGCTCGGGCGAGGATCTCGGTGGTGTAGCCGCCGGCCGAGGCGATCTCGGCCACCTTCATGCCCGGCTTGATCCCGGCGAAGGCCAGGAGCTCGCCCGGCTTGCGCCCGGCGTCGAGCTTGCGGTCGTCCGGCGTGCGATCGGGGGCGTCGACCAGCGCCTTCAGCTCCGGCGTCACGGTCACATCGGTGACGTCGCGCGGGCCGGCCTCGACCGGCGTCGCGGCTGGCTCGGTGGCGGCGGCGGGTGCGGGCTCCGGCGTGGTGGCGCCGGACGAGCTCGACGAGCCGCAACCGGCCAGGGCGGCCAGCGCGGCGAGCGCGGCCCCGAGCACGAGAGCGCGCCGATCGAGTGGACTGGGGGGTGAGGACGACGGGATAGGCTGACTCGACATGGGCCCGTTATAGCGCGTCGCGCGCGAGCACGCGGCGCCCGGGCCGCCCGTCCACCAGGTCCGGAAACGGCGAGTGGGCCGCGACTCCCGGGAGTATGGTCGAGCGCGATGGACGAGATCCACGGCCTCGGCCGCGGCGCGCTCGACCGGGCCCGCACCAGCCGCGATCCTCGGTTCGACGGAAAGTTCTTCATCGCCGTCACCTCGACCGGGATCTACTGCCGGCCGGTCTGCCCGGTCCGCAGCCCCAAGCGGACCAACATCCGCTACTACGCCACCGCCGCGGCCGCCGCCGAGGCCGGCTTCCGCCCGTGTCTGCGCTGTCGACCCGAGGCCGCACCGGGGACGCCGGCCTGGCTCGGCACGTCGGCGGTGGTCCACCGGGCGCTCCGCCTCATCGACGGCGGCCTCCTCGACCAGGCCTCGGTCAAGGCGCTCGCCGCCCGGCTCGGGATCGGCCCGCGCCACCTCCATCGCCTGTTCATCCAGCACGTCGGCGCGTCGCCGATCGCGTTCGCGCAGACCCGCCGGCTTCACTTCGCCAAGCGCCTGCTCGACGAGACCGACCTGCCGATGACCGAGATCGCGCTCGCGGCCGGCTTCGGCAGCCTGCGCCGCTTCAACGACGCGTTCCAGCGCACCTACCAGCGCGCCCCGCGCGAGCTGCGCCGGCGCCGGGTCCGCGCGCGAGCCGCCGGCGAGCCGGAGCCAGGTGATCGCGGCAACCAGGTCGTGCTCCGCCTCGCGTTCCGCCCGCCGTACGACTGGGCGCAGGTGAGCGACTTCCTGGCCGCGCGCGCCGTCCCCGGGGTCGAGCGCGTGGACCAGCGCGGCTACGCCCGCGCGGTCCGCTCCGACGGCGGCCACGCCCTGGTCGAGGTGCGCCCGCTGGCCGGCGAGGACGCCCTCGAGCTGCGCGTGCGCGGCGCGGCACCGGCGGCGCTGTTCCAGATCTCGTCCGCGGCGCGGCGGGTCTTCGACCTGGCCGCCGATCCGACTCGCATCGCGGCCGCGTTCGAGCACGATCCGCTGCTCGCGCCGCTGGTGGCGGCCCACCCCGGCGTGCGCATCGCCGGCGCGTGGGATCCATTCGAGTGCGCGGTCCTCGCCGCGCTGGGCGGGCTGGTCGATCCCGCGGCCTCGCGCGCGGCGGCGGCGCGCCTGGTCGCGCGCCTCGGCCAGCCGATCCCGGCCGCCGACGGACTGACCCACCTGTTTCCGGACCCGGAAGCCCTGGCCGGCGACCGCCTCGCCGATCTCCCGCCCGACTCGGCCGGCGCGGTGCGCGCACTGGCCCGCGCGGTGGCCGGCGGCGAGCTCGACCTCGACGGGCCGGTCGACGATGTCACCGCCGCGCTCGCCGCGCTGCCCGGGCTCGGCGCCGGACCGGCCCAGCACATCGCGCTGCGCGGCCTCGGCGAGCCGGACGCGTTCCCCGCCGCCGATCCGCTGCTGCGCGCGATGGCCAGCGCGCCGCTGCCGCGCGACCTCGAGGCCCGCGCCGGGGCATGGCGGCCGTGGCGGGGCTACGCCGCGGCCCATCTGTGGCGTCTCGCGAGCGAGGGGTGCACCCCGCTCGAGTGAGGCCGCGCCGCGCTGGTCGGCCGACCTTGAGCCGGTTCTGACCGGGGCGTAACGTGACGTGAGGCGCCATGCCCACGCTTCCCCCGCCCGACTCCGACGATCGCCTCACCCCGCGCGATCTGCGCGACATCTGGGCGGTGATCCTGCCCGACGATCGCCTGGCCGGCTTCCGCATGCTGGGCCGTTCCGACGCCGAGGACTTCTTTCTCCAGCTCCACGCGCCGGAACAGGCCGAGCTGCTCCTCGCCCACCGACCCGAGGAGCAGCGATCGTGGATGCGCATGGTCGCGCCCGACGACGCCGCCGACCTGCTCCAGGCCGCACCGTCAGGCGAGCGCGAGCGCCTGCTCGCCCTGCTCGACGAGCCGACCCGCGTCGAGGTCAGCGCGCTGCTCGCCTACGAGGAGGACGCGGCCGGCGGCCTGATGAACCCGCGCTACGCCCGCCTGCGCCCGGACGTCACCGTCGACGAGGCGATCAGCTACCTGCGCAAGCAGGCCCACACCTACCTCGAGACGATCTACTACCTCTACGTCCTCGACGACCAGAAGCACCTGCTCGGCGTGCTGTCGCTGCGCGAGCTGTTCGCCGCGCCGGCTGGCCGGCGGGTCCGCGACGTCATGCGCGGCGAGTTCGTCACGGTGCGCGACGACCTCGATCAGGAGTCGGTCAGCCGGGTGGTCGCGCGGCACGACCTCTACGCCATCCCGGTGGTCGACGCCGAGCAGCGCATGAAGGGCATCGTCACGGTCGACGACATCGTCGACGTGGTCCAGGAGGAGGCGACCGAGGACATCCAGAAGTTCGGCGGCATGGAGGCGCTCGACCTGCCGTACATGAAGGTCGCCTTCGGCCGGCTGGTCAGGAAGCGCGCCTCCTGGCTGGCCGCGCTGTTCCTCGGCGAGATGCTGACCGCGACCGCGATGGCCTACTTCGAGGACGAGATCGCGCGCGCGGTGATCCTGGCCATGTTCGTCCCGCTCATCATCTCGAGCGGCGGCAACTCCGGCTCGCAGGCGTCGACCCTGGTCATCCGCGCCATGGCGCTCGGCGAGGTGAAGCTGCGCGACTGGTGGCGCGTGGCTCGCCGCGAGCTCGCCGCCGGCGCGGTGCTCGGCGTCGTCCTCGGGTCGATCGGGTTCCTGCGCATCGTCCTTTGGCAGGCGGTCCGTCCGACCTACGGCGAGCACTACCTGCTGGTGGCGCTGACCGTGCTCGGAAGCCTCATCGGCGTGGTCACCTTCGGCACCCTGGCCGGCTCGCTCTTGCCGTTCCTGCTGCGCCGGGTCGGCTTCGACCCGGCCAGCGCCTCGGCCCCGTTCGTCGCCACGCTGGTCGACGTGACCGGGCTCGTCATCTACTTCAGCCTGGCGAGCCTGCTCCTCACCGGCACTCTGCTCTGAGTCGCCGCGCGCCGCGCGCTACTCGACCAGGCAGCGGACGACCACGGTCGTGTTCGACGGCGGATCCTGCGGCGGGTCGCCGCGGTCGATGTCGAGCGCGAGGTTGCTGTCGGTGTTGCAGCTGTCGTTCTGGACCAGCTGGAAGCACGGCGCCGACGCGTTCTCGCACGCCGGGATCGGAAACTCCTCCTCGGTGTCGAGGTTGATGTCGCGCACGTCGGAGACGCGGCAGTCGGCCTGGAAGCCGTCGATGCTCGGCTCGGTGTCGGTCAGCTTGCCGTCGAGGCAGGGGTTGCCGACCACCTTCTTCAGCAAGAGGCCGATCTGGGTCAGCGCGCCGCTCAGGTCGACGTCGTTGATCTCGGGATCGTAGTTGCAGATGCTCTGGAAGGTCGATCGCTGGGCGAAGCCCTCCAGGAACGCGCTCATGCGCACGGACGGCCGCGCCGCGACCAGGGTCTGCGGATCGGCCTCGCTTCCGAGCGCGCCGGGGCAGTCGGTGCCGCCGTCGGCGCACACGACGCAGGCCGGCCTGACCCACAGCTCGTCCTTGGACTCGTCGTTGGCGACCGTGACCGGCGTGGCCGGCGCGGTGATCTCCGCGACGATGACCTTGCTCGGGTCGTCCTTCACGCCCTTCAGGAAGTCGATGTAGTTCGACACCTTCTCGATATAGGCCGAATTTTCATCCGGCACACAGGACTCGCGCGGACCGAGCGTTCGCTCGCTGTCCGGATCGCAGGCCGTGCCGTACTCGAAGCAGCGGAAGGACGAGTACTCGCCGAACTGGTCGTCGACGCTGTCGGTGATGTTGCCGCCGAAGATCGACCGGTCAGAGGCCGAGCAGTCGTCCTCGTCCTGGATGAAGATGACCGCCAGAAAGGCGTCGTCGCGCAGGAACCCGGGGTTATTGCCCTCGGTCAGCGCGCGCCGCATCGACTCGAGGTGCTGCTCGAAGCCGCAGCCCTCGGTCCCGAGCACGGCCATGCAGGAGAACTGGTCCTCCAGCAGGCCGGTGTAGTTGGCCTGGCGCATCGTGCCGTCCTCGTTGACGGCGATGTCCTCGATGAAGCTGGCCCCGTCGGTGAGCGCCGGACACGGGGTCCCCGATGGGTCGCCTTCCGCCAGGAGCCGACCGTCGTCGCCCTGGCCATCGCACTTGCGATCGAGCCCGTTGCCGTCGCCGTCGCCGGTGCCGACGTCCGACGAGACGACACCCATGTGGATGTTCGGCAGGCCGCCTTCGATCGTCTCGAGCACGCGCACGAACTCGGGGAAGTTGCGCGCCAGCGAGTTCTGCTCCTGATCCATCGAGCTCGAGTTGTCGATGACCCAGAGGATGTCGATGTCCCGGTTGAGATTGACCGGGATCTCCTTCTGTTGCTCCTTCGACTGGTTCGGATCCACCGCCGACACATCACGGCTGGGACAACCGGGCAGAGTCGCCAGGGAGAGAATCAGAAGCGGCGCTACAAGCGCCAAACGTCGAGCCATACGCATCGAAGGAAGCCTCCTGCGGCCTGGGGTCGACCGGACGAGCAATTCCGTGGCCAACCCCTCGCAAAACGGTATCTCCAGCGACGCAGCGGCGCAACAGCTGCGGCCGGCGACACGGCTCGGCAATTCGATTGCCTTATCCGCCAATGCAGTTGCCAGGAGACCTCACCATTTTCAGACGCTTTTCTCTATGGCATGTCCGCCGCGCATGGGGATAGAATGAGAGCCTCGGTCAGGGGGGAGGGTTTCACGCTTGCGCGGTGTCCGGATCTAGCACCGCCGATCGTGGAGCCCGTGTGCGCCTTGCGCCGCTCGCGGGGAGGAGAATGGGTAAGAACTGCGTGGGGCTCGACATCGGGTCGAGCAGCATCAAGGCCGTCCAGGTCCGCAAGGACAAGCGAGGGCTCGAGCTTCAGGCCTTCGGCATGGAGCCATTGCTTCCGCAGACGATCGTCGAGGGGACGATCATGGATCAGGGGGCGGTCGCCGAGGCAATTCGCACCCTGTGGGGCAGACTCCGACTTCGCCAGAAGGAGGTCGCGATCGCCATCGCCGGCAGCTCGGTGATGATCAAGAAGATCGCGGTGCCGCAGATGACCCGCGGCGAGCTGGCCGAGCAGATCCCGTACGAGGCGGAGCATCACATCCCGTTCGCGCGCGACGACGTCCAGATCGACTACGAGGTCGTGAACCAGCAGAACGCGACCGGACAGATGGAGCTGCTCCTGGTCGCGGCCAAGAAGGAGGTCGTGCACGACTACGCCAGCGTCGTGCGCGAGGCCGGACTGATCCCGGTCGTGGTCGACGTGGCCGCCTTCACCGCGCAGAACGCGTTCGAGGCCAACTACGGCCTGGGCCCGGGCGAGACGGTCGTGCTCATCAACATCGGCGCGTCGATCTCCAACATCAACGTCATCCGCGGCCCGGCCAGCCTGTTCACCCGCGACATCATCATCGGCGGGAACGCGTTCACCGAGGAGATCCAGAAGCAGCTGGCGGTGACCCAGGACGAGGCCGAGGCCTACAAGGTCGGCGGCTCGTACGACGAGCACGGCGTGGTACCGCAGGAGGTCGAGCGCATCATGAGCGGCGTGGCCGAGGTGATGGCCGGCGAGTTTCAGCGCTCGCTAGACTTCTTCCTCGCCACCACCGCCGACACCGACGTCAGCAAGATCTGCCTGTCGGGCGGCACCGCCAAGGTGACGGCGCTGCACCGCGCCATCGAGCGCCGCTCTCGCCTGGGGGTCGAGGTGGTCGACTCGTGGCGGCGCGTGGCGATCGACCCGCGCCTCGACACCGCCTACCTGGCAGCCCACTCGCCGGAGGCGCTGGTCGGGCTCGGCCTTTCCCTTCGCGCCGGCAACGACAAGTGAGGAGATGTTCTCGTGCAAGCGGTTGGTGAGGCGGCTGCATGATTCGCATCAATCTCCTCGGCGAGCGCAAGGGCCGGCGGCGGCGGGAGGTCGCGTCCGGGCCGTCCCAGGCGCCGATCCTGCTGTTCCTCGTCGTCGGCGTCGCCGCGGCCGGCCTGGCCGTCTTCTTCTTCGTGCACCGGCCGCTCGCCCGCACCGTGGACGAGCTCAACGAGAAGAACGCGACGCTGGCGGCCCAGAACGACGGCCTGCGCAACAAGACCAAGAACAGCCGCACCATCCGCACCGCCTTCGACGCGGCGCTGGCCCGCCAGCAGGCGACCGCGCGGCTCAAGCACGCGCGCGTGTCGCCGGCGTGGCTGATGCGCGAGCTGTCCAATATTCTGACCCCGGGCCGCCAGCCTCAGCTCACCCCGGAGATGCAGGGAGAGCTGAAGACCAACCCGAACCGTCCGTGGCAGGAGGGCTGGGATCCCAAGCACGTCTGGATCACCACCTTCACCGAGAGAGGGGGCGAGTTCCGCATGGAGGGAGGGGCCCAGTCGCGCGGCGACATCGACGAGCTCGGGCTTCGCCTGCGCGCCTCCATGTTCTTCGGCCAGCGGCTCAAGCCCGCTGCGACGAGTGACGTAGAGGACAAGGAGAGCTCGCTCACCTACTACAAGTTCACGATCGAGGGGATCGTCAGGTACTGACCATGATGGTGCTCCGCAGATATCCGGGGAGTAGGTAGCGGTGGCCCGGGCAACAGACGCAGGTCTCCGCTCGCCGAAGGCGCAGATCGCGGTCGTGGTCCTGGCCGCGGTCGCTCTGGCGGTCCTCTACTGGCAGTTCATCTACTCGTCGCTGTCCGAGGACGAGCAGAAGCAGAACGCCACCTACAAGAAGCTGCAGAAGGAGAACCAGACGCTCGGCGAGGAGGAGCGGATCCAGAACGACATGCTCAAGTGCAAGCCGGAGCTGGACGCCCTCAACCGCGAGAACGAGCTGATGCTGCCGGCCGAGTCCGAGCCGGTCGCCTTCCTCAAGAACCTGTCCGGCATGGCGGCATCCGCCGGGCTCGAGCAGGGCCCGACCAAGATGGGCGCGGAGTCGGAGGTGCAGGCGCCTCCGCCGTCGGCCGGGGAGAAGCAGGCGGCCGAGGACAAGAAGAACGCGGCCAATGCGGGCCGGGACAACGCGCCGTGCTGGGAGAAGCTGCCCGGGCTGCAGGCGGACGCCGCGACCAAGGCCACCTTCGTGCGCGTGCCGTTCGTGATCGAGGTGCGTGGCACCTTCCACCAGCTCATGCGCTACTTCTGGATGCTGCACGAGCACGCCAACGCCGGCCGCATCATCACCGTCGAGGATCTCACGCTGACCCAGCCGGCGCCGGGCGTGAACGGCATCGTCATGACCGCGAAGTTCACCGCGGTCGGTTTCCGCGAGCCGGACTCGGCCGCGGCGGCTGCTGCGGCTGACTCGGGCGACGGGGCGGCCAGGAGCGGCAAGGCGCAGGTCAAGGATGCGACCGCGCGGCGCGAGGCCCAGGTCGAGGCGGCGGCGGCCAGCGAGGCTGGCGCGGCGGCCAGCGAGGCCGGCGCGGCCTCGCCGGCGGGCGCGGGCGAGCCGACCCCGGCAGCGCCGGGTGGCGCGGCGGGGCAGGGCGGCGCGGCGGGGCAGGGCGGCGCGGCAGCGCCCGGGCAAGAGGCCGCGCCGGCCGAGAAGGCCCAGGGCGGTCTCGATCGTCTCACCAGGCCGGAGGTGCCGTGAGCGCGCGGATTCGAAGGATCATGCTGGCGATGGTGGCGGCGACGCTCGCGCTGCCGGTGGTCGCGTGCGGCGGCGACGAGGCCGCGGCGCCGGCCGACTCGAGCAAGACGCCGCCCGCGAAGAAGGCCGCCAGCGGGCGGGCCGCCGCGGGGCGCCGGGGCAAGGACAAGGGCGGCCGCCTCGATACCTACGCTCAGATCGAGGAGCGATTCCGCACCCCGTTCGCGGAGCGGGACTTCGGCAGCGACGCGGAAGGAGACGACAACCGGGATCCGTTCCGGTCGTTCGTCGTCCGCCAGGGCAACGGGCCGCGCGAGCTCAAGGGCTCGTCCCCGATCCAGCCGACCGACGTCTGCACCGAGAAGAACAGCAGGGCGCCCGGCTACTCGATCCGGGACCTGCGCCTCATCAGCCTGCTCCTGCGAGGGACCAACAGCTACGCCCAGTTCCGCGACCCTGCCGGCTTCGGCTGGATCGTCCGGCTGCGCGACTGCCTGGGCAAGGAAAAGGCCATCATCGACAAGATCGGGGCGGGGTTCGTGACGCTCGAGGTGGTGCCCGAGACGGCGAGCGCGACGAACGAGCCGCAGGCGGAGCGCCGGGATATCCAGCTGCACCCGGACGAGCTGTCGGCAGGAGAGGAGACTCCAGCGGAGGCGCCCCGGGAGACGATCCCCGATTCGCCGCCGCCGGCGAGTCAGCCGTGACATGGGAACGACCTCGGGGGGTGAGTGACGTCGGCGCGCGGCGCCGTCGGTTCGCGATCCATCCGAGGTTTTCTGTCTAGAGATCGCCCGGAGGGGAAAAGATTCGAGCCGCTGGATGCGACGCCGGTCGCGCAGGGCCCAGGCGGTGCGGTGACACCGCGCCGCCCGGGATGACACGCGTCTGGTCGAGGAGCGACAACATGGTCAACGCCGGAGACGTAAACGGAGCACCACGGGGCGGCGCGCGGGCGCGAGGGCGCCGGGGCGACGCGCTGGCCAGAAGGCTGGCGCTCATGCTGGCGCTGGCCGGCCCACCCACTGCGCTGATCACGCCCGCATGGGCAGGGTCGCCGGCGGGCGCGCCACCCGCCCAGGGTCCGCAATCGGGCCCCGGCCCGCGATCGAGCCCGGGTCCGCAATCCGGCCAGGTCTCGAATTCGAGCCAGGCCTGGAATCAGGTGACGACGGTCGACAGCAGCGCCGAGGGCCAGGCCACCTTCTTGCGGGTGCGCGGCACCCGGAAGGCGGCGTTCAAGGTGCACCGTCTGGAGAACCCCGCCCGGGTGGTGATCGACCTGCCGCAGACCCGGCTGGCGCCGGCGGTGCGGGCCGGAGGCGCGGGCTGGAGCGTGAAGAGCTGGGCGGTCGACCGGGTCAGCGCTCACGAGAGCGCCCAGACCGGGCCCGGAGGGGTCCAGGTCGTGGTGTGGCTGGCGCGGCCGGGCACCTTCCGGGTCTCGAACGACGGCAACGACCTGACCGTGCTGCTCATCGCGCGCGAGGACGCGCCGGCGCCCGGCCAGGAGGTCGCGCCGGCTCCGGCAGCGAAGAAGACGATCGCGGCGAAGGTCGCGGCGAAGGTCGCACCCGCCGCCGCGCCGGCGTCCACCAGGGCCCCGACCGACTCGCGCAAGGTCTCACCGACCAAGGCCGACACGATCGCGGCGGCGGAGCAAGCGCTCGCCGCGCGGCGCGCCGATCTGCGCCGGGCCGAGGGCAAGGCCAGGCAAGCTCGTCACGCCGCCAACAAGGCGGTGCGCAGGCGCTGGCGCAACTCGATGCGGCTGCGGCACACGGCGCGAAGGCTCGAGGCCGACGTCGAGGTGCGCGGCGATCGCGTCGCCGTGGCGGAGCAGGAGCTGGCCAGCCTGCGCGCCGCGCCGGGTGGTGCTTCTCCGTCGGTGTCGGGGAGCGCCGGAGGCCGGGTCGCGAGCGCCGATCCGGTTGTGGGGGCGGATCCGATCGCCCGCGGTGTGCCGGTGCAGGCGCGGCCGGGCGCGCCGCTGCCGCTCCGTCGTCAGGGCTCGCCGATGGCGGGCGCCGGCGCGAGCGCGTCTGCGGCCGCGGCGTCCTCGCCGTCGACCACGCCGACCGCGCCGGTCAGGAGCGCGCCCAAGGCGCCCGCGCCCGCCGCGCCCGCCGCGGCGCCGCCGAAGCCGCCGGCCGCCGCCACACCCGACAGCACCGACTACGCATCGCCGGAGGTCGCGTCCTACGGCGCCTCGTCCGGGCCGATCACCCAGCAGTCGATGCCGCAGAACCGGCGCCGCAAGGTGTACCGCGGCAAGAAGATGGACCTCGATCTCATGGACACCGACGTCCATAACCTCATGCGCCTCCTGGCCGACGTCGGCGACGTCAACATCGTCGTGCCGGACGACATCAAGGCGCGGGTCACGGTCCGCCTGCGCGACGTGCCGTGGGATCAGGCGATGGAGGTCATCCTCGCCTCCAAGGGCCTGTGGTACCGGCGCGAGGGCGGGCTCATCCGGGTCGCCCCGCGCAAGGAGCTCGACGCCGAGGACCAGGCCGAGGCGGAGCGCATGCGCGCGATGGCCGAATCCGAGGCGCCCGAGACTCAGGTCTTCACCCTCAACTACTCGGTCGCGAGCAAGGTCCGCGACCAGCTGACCCCGCTGCTCTCGCCCAAGGGCCGCATCGAGGTCGACGAGCGCACCAACTCGCTCATCATCAACGACCTCAGCGCCCACCGCCGCCGCATCGTCGGCCTGGTCACCCAGCTGGATTACCAGACCCCGCAGATCCAGATCGAGGCGCGCATCATCGAGGCGCGCACCACGTTCAACCGCGAGTTCGGTATCCAGTGGGGCGGCAACGTCAACGCGTCGGCGGCCGGAGGCAACTCGACCGGGCTCGTCTTCCCCAACAGCGTGGCCGCGGCGGGCGGCGCCGACGCCGCGGCGGCCACCGGCGTGGCGGCCAACCCGTCCGACTTCGCGGTCAGCCTGCCGGCCTCGGTCGGTCAGGGCGCGGGCGGCGCGATCGGCCTCGCGCTCGGCTCGGTCGGCGGCAACGTCAACCTCAACCTGCGCCTGTCGGCGGCGGAGGACAGCGGCACCGTCCGCATCATCTCGGCGCCGCGCATCACCACGTCGAACAACATCGAGGCGACGATCAAGTCCGGCACCTCGATCCCGATCTCGGTCATCTCGGCCAACGGCGTCCAGACCCAGTTCGTCCCGGCCGATCTACTCCTCCGGGTCACCCCGGCGGTGTCGCAGCGGGACTGCGCGGTGTCGATGCAGGTCAACGTCACCAAGAACGAGGCCGACTTCGTCAACACCGGCGCGCGCGGCGATCCGAGCATCCTGACCAAGGAGGCCAAGACCACCATCCTCGTGGCCGACGGACAGACCGCGGTCATCGGCGGCATCTACACCCGCAACACCGGCCTGGCCTACCAGAAGGTCCCGTTCTTCGCCGACATCCCGGTCCTGGGCTGGCTCTTCAAGCACCGGGCGGAGAACGACGACCGCAGCGAGGTGCTGGTCTTCATCACGCCGAAGATCACCAACCGCGCCTTCCTGCGCTGTCAGTAGCGCGCGCCGCGCCGCCCCACCATGCGCTCCGTCTTCCTGATCGGCTTCATGGCCGCCGGCAAGAGCACCGCCGGGCGCCTGCTCGCCGAGCGCATGGCGCTGCCGTTCATCGACCTCGACGACGTGGTGGTCGAGCTGGCCGGGCGGCCGGTGACCGAGATCTTCGCCAGCGGCGGCGAGCCCGAGTTCCGCCGGCTCGAGGCCCAGGCGCTGAGCCGGGTCATCGAGCGCGCCCCGGCGGTGGTCGCCACCGGCGGCGGGACGGCCTGCCACCAGGGCGGCCTCGACCGGATGCGCGCCAACGGCCTGGTCATCGCGCTGTCGGTCCCGCTCGACGTCGCCCTGGCCCGGGCCGGCACCAACAACGAGCGTCCGCTCCTGGCCCGCTCTGCCGACCAGATCGCCGCGCTCTACCACGAGCGCGAGCCGATCTACCGCCAGGCCCACGCGGTCATCGTGACCGACTGGAGCGACGCGCAGGAGGTGGCCGACCAGTGCGCCGAGCTGCTCTCGCGCGCCGCGGCCCTCGACGAGGCGCTCCTGCCCGACTCGTCGATCGTGTCGCTGGGCGAGCGCTCGTATCCGATCGCGATCGCGCGCGGCGGGCTGGCCCGGCTCGGCGCGCTCACCCGCGCCGCGGTCGGCCCCGGCTGCGCGCTCGCCGCCCTGGTCGCCGATCCGCGGGTCGACGAGCTCTACGGGGCGGCGGCGGCCGCGTCGCTCGAGGCAGCCGAGCTCCGCGTCGCTCGCATCCAGGTCCCGCCCGGCGAGACGGCCAAGAGCCTGGCCGGCTTCGGCCAGCTCTGCGATCGGCTGGTCGCGGCCGGCCTCGACCGCTCGTCGGTCGTGGTCGCGCTGGGCGGCGGCGTGACCGGCGACCTGGCCGGGTTCGCCGCCGCGACCCTCTACCGGGGCGTGCCGTGCGTGCAGGTGCCGACCACGCTGGTGGCGATGGTCGATTCCGCGATCGGCGGCAAGACCGGCATCAACCTCGGCGCCGGCAAGAACCTGGTCGGCGCGTTCTGGCAGCCTCGCCTGGTCCTGGCCGATCTGGACGTCCTGGTGTCGCTGCCGGCCCGCGAGCGGCGGGCCGCGTTCGGCGAGCTCGTCAAGTACGCCCTCATCGACGGCGAGGACATGTACGGCGCGATCGACCAGCTCGCGCCCGAGGTCGCGCGCGAGGAGTGGGACGGCCCGCCGCCGGCGCTCGGGGCGGTGATCCGCCGCTCGGCCGCGATCAAGTCGTGGATCGTCAGCCGCGACGAGCGCGAGCAGAGCGGCGAGCGCGCGCTGCTCAACCTGGGTCACACCGTCGGCCACGCGATCGAGGCGGCGGCCGGCTACGGCGAGATGCTGCACGGCGAGGCGGTCGGGCTCGGGCTCATCGCCGCATGCCGCGCGTCGGCCGCGCTCGGCCTGGCCCCGCCGGCGCTGGAGAAGCGGGTCACCGCCACGCTCGCGCGGGCGGCGCTGCCGACCCGGCTCGACCCGTGGCTTCGCCCCGAGGTGCTCGAGCGCATCGGGGTCGACAAGAAGCGGACCGCCGGCGGCATCCGCTTCGTGGCGCTGGCCGGCCCGGGGCAGACCCGGCTTGTCACCATCGAGCTCGATCGGCTGCGCGGCGCGCTCGCCGCGGCACTCTGATACCATTGTCGAGGGGGAGGGGTCTCATGTACCAGAAACAGCGAACCTCGCTGTCACGCACGGCCGCGCTCGCGGCCCTGGCCATTGCAACGCTGGCCGGCGCCTGCACCGACGACGGCGAGTCGCTGGTCATCTTGCAGAACCAGATCCCCGGCGACGGCTGC
>DATHKR010000103.1:0-92033 GCA_035489015.1 Kofleriaceae bacterium
GTCGATCGGGACGCCGTTCCCGACCGGGCTCGCGCCGACCAGGAGCCGGATCGCACGGGACGCGGCGCCGACGACGAGGCGAGTCAGCGCCACCCCGACGATGCGCCGGGGCGCGGCGTCGATCGCGGCCAGGGCGACGAGGAACATGACGAGCTCGACGACGCCGAGCACGACGATGAGGACGACGACGACGACGAGGATCTCGACGACGTCGCCGCGGCCGGGCAGGCCGAGCCGATCGACCAGGCCGCGCTGGCGCGCGAGCGCGAGGGCCTGAGCGCGGAGGAGCAGGAGCTGGTCCAGGCCTACGGCGACGAGGGCGGCACCGCCCAGGTGAGCGCGCTGGTCGAGTATCGCGATCACCAGTCGGCCGACGAGGACCGCCGCATGGTGCCCGAGACGCTGCCCGAGCGGCGCGGGCGCGGGGGGCGCGAGGACTGGAAGACCCGTCGCGACCGCATGCGCGAGAAGCGGCGCGAGCGGCGCGACGAGCGCGAGCGCGGCAAGTCGGTGCGCGGTCAGGCTGGAGGTGGCGGCGGCGGCGGAGGAGGTGGCGGTGGTGGCGGCGGAGGAGGCGGCGGTGGCGGCGGTGGCGGCGGTGGAGCAGCCGCGCAGCAGGCCGCCGAGCCCCGCACCAGCGAGCGCATCCCGGCGACCGCCGCAGCCCAGCCGGTCGCGGAGCCGGCGCGCCGCGAGATCGGGATCCCGGTCGGCGACGGCAACCTGGCCACCCGCGCGTGCGAGGTGCTGGCCTCGATCAAGGGGGCGCAGCCGGTGCCGGTTCGCCAGCTGGCGCAGATGATGCGCAAGCGCCGCCTGGTCGAGATCGAGCCGGAGGCGCTGTGGCGGCCGCTCAAGTCGGCGCTCCTGGCCGACAACCAGCGCCGATCGGCGGCCGGGCTGCCGCCGCGCATCGCGTACCGCGGACGCGACCTGTTCGCGTACCGGCCCAGCGCCAACGCCGAGCTCGAGGCGGCCGAGACCGCGCTCGAGGCGGCGGCGCACCGGCTGCGCGGGGCGACCGAGCGGGCTCTGGCTGCGCGGCTGGTCGAGCTGTCGCTGCCGGTGCTCGAGCAGGTGGTCCAGCTCTACCTGGTCCAGATCGGCTGGCGCGACGTCGAGTGGATCAAGCGGGTCGATCGATCCGGCTACGCGATCGCGCGCGAGCCGGGCGAGGGCAGCCCGGTGATGGTGGCGGCGCGCGCCGGAAACCAGGAGGTCGACCGCCGCGGCATCGGCGAGCTGCGCGCCGGCGTGACCGCCAAGAACATGTCCCGCGGCTACCTACTGGCCCCGCGCGAGCTGGGCGGCGACGCTCGCTCCGAGCTGGAGCGCGAGGGCAAGCCGATCGGCGCGCTGTGCGGCCTGCGCTGGTCCGCCGCGCTGGTCGATGCCGGGATCGGCGTGGCCCAGCGCGCGATGCCGGTCGCCTACCTCGACCCGGAGCTGTTCGATCGTCTGAGCGAGGGCTGATGCCCCTGCCGTGGTCGTGGCTGGGCCGGATCGGCTACGCCGCCGCCGTCGAGATGATGGAGGCGCGGCGGGCCGAGGTCCTGGCCACCGGCCTGGCGGCCGAGGCGATCCTCCTCTGCGAGCACGATCCGGTCATCACGCTCGGGCGCTCGGCCGACCGCGCCCACGTGCTGGTCGGTCGGGAGGCGCTCGAGGCGAGCGGCGTGACCGTGGCCGAGTCCAGCCGGGGCGGCGACGTCACCTATCATGGCCCCGGTCAGGTCATGGTCTATCCGGTGGTCCGGCTGCGGCGCGGGCTCATCGCTCACCTCGAGGCAGTGGCCGGGGTCCTCGCCGAGGCGGCGGCGGAGCTCGGCGCGCCGGGGGCGGCGTGGCGGCGGCAACCGGCCGGGCTGTGGCTGGGCGATCGCAAGCTGGCGGCGTGCGGGCTGCACGTGCGGCGCGGCGTCGCCATCCACGGCTTCGCGTTCGACGTCTCGACCCCGCCGGAAGCGTGGCGCGCGATCGTCCCGTGCGGGCTGGGCAGCGGGATCACGGTCTCGCTCGACCAGGCAGCGGGCGGAGGCGCGCCCGCGGTGGCCGAGGTGGCCGCGCGGATCGGGCCGCGCCTGGCCGCCGTCCTGGCCTGAGCGCTGACATTGTCGGGGGCACCGAGTACGATGCGCGCATCCCCACCGACGGAAAAACTCTGCGCCGCGTCCTCCTGGTCTACAACACCGACTACGACGAGGAGCTGAAGAAGGACTCGCCGATCGACGTCAGCGCGGTCCAGGTCGCCGCGATGGCGGTGTGCCGAGCGGTCCAGGACTACGGGCTCGAGTGCGAGCCGATGGGCCTGCAGGGGATCGACCTCGGGCGATTGCTCGAGCGCATCCAGCGCGAGCCGCCCGACCTGGTCTTCAACCTGTGCGAGTCGCTGAACGGCGACACCCGCAACGAGATGGTCGTCCCGGCGGTGCTCGACATGCTGCGTGTGCCGTACACCGGCCCCGGCCCGATCGCGATCGGCACCTGTCTCGACAAGGACCGGGCCAAGCAGGTGCTCATCCAGAACGGCGTGGACACCCCGGCCCACGTGGTCGTGCGCGATCTGGCTCACCTCGACGATCCCGCTCATCCGTTCGGGCCGCGCAGCGGGCCGGAGCGGGGCGACGGCGCGGGGGCGGGCAAGCTCGATCACTCCCAGTTCGTCAAGCTCCTGCGCGAGGACGCGTCGATCGGGATCGAGGCGAGCAACCTGTGCACCGAGCGCGACGCGCTTTGCCGTCGGGTCGGCGAGCTGATGCGCGAGCACCGCCAGCCGATCCTGATCGAGCGCTACGTCGACGGGCGCGAGGTCAACGTCACGGTCCTGGGCAACGGCGACGAGGCGATGGTCCTGCCTCTCCACGAGATCGATTTCGGCCGCATGCCGGCCGGGCGGCCGCGGGTCCTGACCTACGCTGCCAAGTGGGACGAGCACCACGTCGACTACATCGGCACGGTGCCGGTCCCGATGGTCGACGTGTCGCCCGAGGTGGAGGAGGCGATCCGGCGGGTGGCGCTGTCCAGCTTCCACGCGCTCGGGCTGCGCGACTACGGGCGGGTCGATCTCCGGCTCGACAGCGGCGGTCGGCCCTGGGTCATCGACGTGAACCCGAACTGCGATCTCTCGCCCGACGCCGGGCTGCCCCGCACCGCGCGCAGCATCGGCCTCGACTACCCGAAGATCATCGGCCGCATCTGTGAGCTGGCCTGGAAGCGCCATGTCACCGACCATCCGCGTACTCAGGCCCGATGACCGGCCCTACCTGGTCGAGGCGCTCCGCTCCGGCCGGACCTTCACCGAGGAAGAGGTCGGGGTAGCGCTCGAGCTCATCGACAACGCCCTCGACAACGGCCAGCACGACTACGCGGTGCGGGTCGCCGATCTCGATGGCCGCCCGGCCGCCGGCTACATCTGCTTCGGGCGGACCCCGATGACCTCGGCCACCTACGATCTCTACTGGCTGGTCACCCACGCGCAGGCGCGCGGGCGCGGGGTGGCCTCCGCGCTGGTGCGGTCGATGGAGGAGGAGCTGCGTCGGGTGCGCGGCCAGTCGGTCCGGGTCGAGACCTCGCTCAAGGAGAGCTACGGCGCGGCGCGCAGCCTGTACGAGAAGCTCGGCTACCCGATGCTCGCCCAGTTCCCCGACTTCTATCGCCCGGGGGACGATCTGCTCGTCTACTACAAGCGGCTATGAGGAGGGCGGCGGGTGCCCTGGCGGCCGGGTTGCTCCTGGCGGTCGTGCCGGCCGGCTGCGACAGGAAAGGATCGGACGCGGCCCGGGCGCGGCCGGCCGACGCCGGCGGCGGGTCGGCGCGGGCTGCGGGAGGCGAGCCGCGGGCGCGCCAGCCGGAGGTCGCCACGCTGACCGGGGTGGCGATCCAGTGGAGCGACGGCGCGGCCCCGGCCGGGATCAGCGACGAGGAGCTGTCGCGGCGGATCGGGGCGATCCTGACCGCGTCGCCCGCGTTTCTGCTCGAGGGAGAGGCGGCGCCGGCGGGCCGCGTGGCGGTGCCGGCGGTGGTCCAGCTGTCGCTGCACCGCGAGGTGGTCGCGCGCGACGCGATCCCGGGGGAAGGCCCCGGCGGCGACAAGCCGGGCGGCGCGAAGCCGGGCGGCGCGAAGCCAGGCAGCGCGAAGCCAGGCAGCGCGAAGCCGGGCGGCGCGAAGCCGGGCGGGCGCGAGGCGGTGGTCGGGGTGGAGGCCGAGGTTTCCTGGCGGGCGAGCGGGATGCGGATGCAGCCGCGCGAGAACATCCTCGTCCATCGTCCGGTCGAGCGGCGCGACCAGGCGCGCCTCGACCAGCTCATCGCCGCGCTGGTGGTCGAGGCGGTGGAGCAGGCCGCGAGCGGGCTGGTCGCCAAGGAGACCCTTCGCCAGGCCGACGACCCCGCGGTGCTGGCCGCCTTCGGCTCTCGCGACCCGGACGAGGTGCTGTGGGCGCTCGACCTGGCCGCGGAACGCAGGCTGGCCGCCGCGTTCGACCGCGCGGTGGCGATGCTCGACGCGCGCGACCCCGGCGTGCAGGCCGCGGCGCTCCGCGTCCTGGTCGCGCTGCGCGATCCGCGCGCGGTGAAGTCGCTGGCGCACAAGGCCGACTTCGCCGATCCGGACACGATGCGCTCGCTCATCGAGGCGGTGACCGCGATCGGCGGGCCGGAGGCGATCGAGTTCCTCGAGCTGGTGGCGAGCGGCCACGCCGACGCGGACATGCGGCAGCGGGCGCAGGAGGGGCTGGAGCGGCTGGGACGACGGAAGCCGCCGGGTCCGTGAAAATGGCGCGTCAACCCAGGTTCACAGGCGAGCGGGCGCAGCGGCCGTGGTGCCCGTGGATCGGGCGCCTGGGGTGGGCTCGAGCCGCGTGGCATGCGGATTGCGTCCGTCTGGATCGAGGAGGTCGATCCATGCGACGAGCCCGGGCGATGCAAGAGGACGCCGCCGCGGGGAAGGCGCCGGGCGGACAGCGAGGTCGACCGGCCGCGCGCGCGATCGGCCGGTGGACCGTGACGGTCGTCGCGGCGGCGCTGGTCCTGGTGACGGCCACCGCGATCGCCGAGGCGCAGGGCTACCGCCGGCCCGGTCGCTCGCCTTATGACGGCTACGCCCGGGTCCGCGTCATCGTGTATCCGTCCGGTCCCTACGTCGGGGCAGGCCTGGTGACCAACCGCATCCTCGACCAGAGCGGGGGCCCGGAGCTGGTCGACAGCGGCAGCGGCCTCGCGCTGTTCGGCGGCTGGCGGTTGAGCCAGCGACTCGCGCTCGAGCTGGGCTGGATGGCGACGTTCCACGACCCGGGGCCGGGCGCCGTGGAGTTCGGCCCCGACGCCGGCTACCTGGTGCTGACCGGATACACCGGCGACGCCAAGATCTACCTCGGCGAGGACGAGCAGCGGATCGAGCCCTATCTCCAGGCCGGTGTCGGCCTGTACCTGCTCGAGAGCAGCGATGAGGGCGAGCAGTCGGTCGGCAGCGGGTTCCAGGCCGGAGGCGGGGTCGACTTCCACGTCGCGTCGCACGTCGACGTCGGATTGCGCGTGCTCTACCGCGGCATCGCGATGGGGCCGCCGCAGTCGGACGAGGAAGACACCTTCATCAGCGCGCTCGGCGGCGAGGCCAACGTCTCGCTCCGCTTCTGACTCAGTCCGGGGTCGGGATCAGCCCGAAGCGGCGCAGCTTCTTCTGCAGGCCGAAGCGGCTGAGGCCGAGCAGGCGGGCGGCGGCGGTCTGGTTGCCGGCGGTGCGGCGCAGCGCCTCCTCGACCAGCGAGCGCTCGAGCGCCTCGACGTGGGGACGGAGCAGGAGCTCGCGCCCGCGCGGGGGACGCGGCGGCACCGCGGCGGCGAGCGGCGGCGAGAGGTCGGCGACCTCGATCGCGCCTTCGGCCAGCGCGGTGGCGCGGATCAGCTCGTTCTCGAGCTCGCGCACGTTGCCGGGCCAGGAGTAGGTGCAGAGGCGGCTCAGCGCGGCGCGGGTGATCGGGCGGCGCGGATCGGCGCCGGCCAGGCGAGCGAGGAAGTGATCGACCAGCTCGGGGATGTCGGACGCGCGCTCGCGGAGCGGCGGGACGCGCAGGCGCAGCGCGCTCAGCCGCTGGTGCAGGTCCTCGCGCAGCCGGCCGGACCCGACCAGATCGTCGAGGCTGCGGCTGGACGCGACCACCACCCGCACGTCGACGCGGCGAGGCTCGCCGTCGCCGATCCGGCGCATCGCGCCGTCCTCCAGCACGCGGACCAGGCCGGCCTGGGCGGCCGGGTGAAGGTCGCCGATCTCGTCGACGAACAGGGTGCCGCCGTGGGCGATCTCGACCAGGCCGCGCCGGTCGCGCTCGGCGCCGGGGAAGGCGCCGGCGGCGTGGCCGAACAGCTCGGCCTCGACCAGCGGGGCGGGCAGATCGCCACCCCGCAGCGCGACGAAGGCGGCGGCCCGGCGCGCGCCGCGATCGTGGATGGCGCGCGCGACCAGCTCCTTGCCGGTGCCGCGCTCTCCCGTGATCAGGATCGGCAGGCTCACGTCGGCGACGCGATCGATGGTGCGGACGAGGTCGACCATGACCGCCGAGCGGCCGACCAGGCGGTGGCCGGCGCCGACCGCGCCATCGGATGGCACCCGCGCGATGCGATCGGCCAGCTCTGCCTCGCGGGCGGCCAGCTGGGCGGTGGCGTGGCGGTGGAGCTCGGCGGTCTCTTCGATCTGGCGGCGCTCGTCGCCGGCGCGGCGCGCGTTGTCGATCGCGACCGCGGCGATCGCCGCCAGCTCGCCGGCCAGCTCGACCGCCTCGTCGTCGAAGGCGTCGGGGCGGAAGTGGTGGTCGACGCAGAGGACCCCGATCGCGCGGCCGCCGCAGCGGAGCGGGACGGCCAGGATCGATCGCCGCGCCGCGATGGCGGAGTCGTCGGTGGCGGACGCGTCGGCGACCCGCTGGATCCGACCGGTCCGGGCCGCGCGCTCGGCGATGGCGTGGACCGCGCGCAGCGAGTCGTCGGCGGCGTCGACATCGACATCGACATCGACATCAACATCGTCGCCGGGGGCGGCCGGGGCGAGGCGGTCGCGCTGGCCCGGCGGGTGGAGGAGGAGGAAGCCGCGCTCGGCGGCAGTGAGCTCCACCGCCGCGTCGATGATCTGGTCGACCAGCGGCTCGAGCCGGCGCTCGGCGTGGAGGCGTCGGCCGAGCGCGAGCATCCGGCGGAGCTGGGCCGGGCGCAGCGAGCCGCGCGGCGGATCGCCGGCGATGACGCGGTCGGGAACGGCCGCGACGCGGTCGGGATCGGCCGCGAGGGCGGCGTCGCCGGGTTGCACGTCGTCGACCGGGCAGAGCAGGGAGGCGCGTCCGGGCGGGATCCCGCGGGCGGCGAGGGCGGCCACGATGCGGTCGGCGGATCCGCCGTCGATGCCCTCGGCGGCGAAGACCAGCGCGCCGGCCGCGAGGCCGGGGACCGCGGCGGTCTCGAGCTCCGGGATCCGCACCAGGTCAGGGTGCTCGGCGCGGGCCACGCGCAGGAGCTCGCCGGCCAGGTGATCGCGCGAGGCGGGATCGGCGCCGTCGGCGAGCTCGACGGCAAGGAGGCGATCCTCGTCGACGGGATCGGGGCTGGCCCCATCGGGGTGATCCTCGATCGGCGCGGGCGCACGCCAGACGATCCGGTATCGCCGGTGATGGAGGGGGGTGACCATCGCGCGAGATCTCGACTGCCAACAGGGTTGGCGCCCGAATGGCAACCGAGCTTACAGAGCACCTCTCCAGGAAGCAACGGCCGGCCCGGCGACCACATGCTAGGGTGCAGCCATGTCTCCGCGGCCTTCCGACGACAAGCGCGTCGGCGACGAGACGCTCCAGCGAATCGATGACCTGGCGGGCGGCTGGACTCTTCCGGGGCGGGCGAAGCGCGAGGAGGCCGAGGCCCCCGGCACCGACCGGCCCGCCGGGGCGCGTCAGGCCCGGGGCACTCCGAGCCAGGGTGCGTCTCCTGGTGAGCCTCCGGACCGCGATCGAGGCGGCAAGCGGAAGGTCGTCGCCCGCGAGAAGACCCGGGCGGCCAAGGGCAAGGAGCGCGGGAAGGCCGCGGCGGTCAAGCGCGCCCCGGCCGACATGCCGATTCCCACGCTGCTGCGGTCCGGGCGCGGCACCGAGCAGCCGCCCGAGCCGCAGGAGGGCGTTCCGCGCCCGGCGCGGCTGGTCGAGCGCCGGCCGGACAGCGTGGACGACAGCGGAGCCGGGCTGGTCGGGGCGCCGGCGGCGCCGTCGAACGAGGACGGCCCGGGCCGCGAGGTGGACGACGCGGCGGCGCGCGAGGCAGGCGGCGACGGAGCCGACCAGGCCGCGACTCGCGAGGTGGGCCGCGAGATTGCGAACCGGATCGTGAGGCGGTCGATGGGGGGAGACAATGAGGACCGGCCGGTGACCCGCGCGGTCGCCAGCCGGACGGGGAGCGCCGAGCGGGCGGCGCGGCGAGCGCTGGCGGATCGACAGGAGAGCGCGGATCGAGCCGCGGCCCGCGCGATCCACGGGCGCGGGGATGACGTGGAGCTCGACGATCACGCGGCGACCGCGGTCGCCGGCGCGCGCGAGCGGGCGGCCGAGGACGGCGCGAAGCCAGCTCCGTCGTCGGATCACGCAGCGACCTCGATCTTCGGCCGCAAGGGCGGCGTCGACGGCAACGGCAGCAAGCCCGCCGACGACGGCGCGAGGCCGGCTCCGCCGGATCACGCGGCGACCTCGCTCTTCAACCGCAAGCGCGGCGCCGACGGCAAGTCCGCCGGCGGCGCCAGGCCGACCCCGTCGGATCACGCGGCGACCTCGATCTTCGGCCGCAAGCGCGCCGCCGAGGGGACGCCGGGAAGCGAGCGCTCCGGCGACGGCCAGGCGGTCCCGGCGGCGTCGGATCACGCGGCGACCGCCATCGTCGGCGCGCGCTCGGCGCACGAGGATCCGACCCGGCCGATCGCGTCGGCGCGCGAGGGCTCGACCCGGGCGCGCCCGTCGCTCCAGGAGGAGCCGACCACGCGCGGATCGGCCACCGGATGGCCGGCCGACGACTCCGACGATGGTGCCTCGTTCGACCACGCGGCCACCGCGATCCTCGGCGCGCCGCCCGAGCGCGACGACCCGACCGCGCCATCGTCGTCGGCGACCGACGCCGACCAGGCCCCGGCCATCGAGGCGTCCAGCCCGCGCGATACCGAGGAGACGATGCTGCAGCCGCCCGGGTCCGGCGTGTACACGCTGCCCGGCCCGCTGGAGGCCCGCAAGGGGAGCGCGACGGCGGTGCTGCGCCTGCCGCCGACCCTGCCGCGCCGCCGCGGCGCGCTCGGCGATCTCCTGTATCTCTACACCGCCGCGGTCGGCAGCGGACGCGCGCGCCGCGAGCTGACCGCCGCCGGCCGCAAGCTCGACGCCGAGAAGCAGGCGCGCGGCCGCCGGCTCGCCGACCTGGCCCGGCTGGCCCTGGCCGACACTGCCCTCGACGACGACGTGATCACCGCCGGGCGCGAGGAGGTCATGGATCTCGAGGACCGGCGTTCGCGCTGCGCGGGCGCCGCGGCCGGCGCCGACGCGGAGATCTCCGCGCTCGAGCGCGAGCGCGAGGACGAGCAAAAGGCGAACGGGCTGGCCCGTCAGGTGCTGCGCCGCACCGGCACCGAGACCGACGAGAAGCTGGAGCCGCTCCAGCGCCTGTTGCAGGCGGCCCGCCGCCGCGCGATGCGCCTGCAGGCGTCCCTGGTCGATCTCGACCGCCGCCTGACCCGCCTCGACGAGCGCCTGACCGACATGACGGCGGATCAGCGCGCCACCGCCGACGCCAACCTGGCCAGCCTGCGCGCCGAGCGCGAGGCGATGGCCCGCGAGGTCCCCGAGGCGGCCGAGGAGATCGACGATCTCGAGCCGGCCATCGCCAGCCTGGTCGCGGCGCGCGCCGACGGTCGGGCGGCCGAAGCCCGGATCGAGGAGCGCGAGCGCGACGGGGTGGCCCGCACCGCGGAGAAGATCGCCGCGGTGAGCGCGCGCCGGGTGGTGGACGAGCGCGCCGAGGCCGAGCTGGCCCAGGACCAGGAGGACGCGCTCCGCGCGCTCGGCGAGCGCCTGGCGGTCGATCGCCCGGCCGAGCTCACCTCGCGCCTGCGCGGCATCGACGAGCACGAGGTCGCCATCGCGACCCTCGAGCGCCGCCACCTGGAGCTGTCCGAGCTGGTCCGCAGCGTGGACCGCTGGGCGCTGGTGCGGGGCTTCCTGTGGCTGACCGTGATCGCGTTCGGCCTCGCCACCGCCCTGGTCTGGTCGACCGTCCTCCCCTTCACCTGATCGGCCGGTTCCGGGCGGTTGTCTGGCGCCTGCCGGGCGGTTCCGGGGTGGTTCTCGCCGACCGGGCCGCCGCGCCGTCGCGGCCGGGCGATTTTTCGGGTATCTCTCTCCTCCCGTCATGGCTCCGGCCCCCACACGAGCAGGCATCTGCGCCATCCTCGGCCTGCCCAACGCCGGCAAGTCGACGCTGATGAACCGGGTGCTCGGCATGCGCCTGGTCGCGGTCTCGCCCAAGCCGCAGACCACGCGCAACCGGGTGCTCGGGGTCAAGAACACCGACGACAAGTCGGCGCAGATCGTCTTCTTCGACACCCCAGGGGTCCAGCGCGGCCCGGGCGCGCTCCGCCAGTACATGCGCGAGCAGACCCTGGCGGCGGCCGCCGACTGCGACGTGGCGCTGCTCCTGCTCGACGCCGCCGACGCGGTCCAGCGGTCGCCGGACACGATGCGCGAGGGTCCCGCCGCGGCGCTCGAGGAGCTGACCCACTCGGTGCGCGCGCCGATGCTGCTCGCGCTCAACAAGGTCGATCGCGTGGACAAGCCGGCGCTCTTGCCGGCGCTGGCCGCGTGGCACGCCACCGGCCGGTTCCAGGAGCTGATCCCGATCTCGGCGCGGACCGGCGACGGGGTCGACCAGCTGGAGGCGGCGATCGCGGCCCGCCTGCCCGAGGGGCCGCACCTCTACCCGGAGGACATGGTCACCGACCGGGCCGAGCGCTTCCTGGCCGCCGAGCTGGTCCGCGAGCAGGTCTTCCGCCAGCTGGGCGACGAGCTGCCCTACGCGGCCGCGGTGGTCATCGAGGAGTTCAACGAGCGGCCGGAGCGCGGCGACGTGGTCATCAACGCGGTCGTCCACGTCGAGCGCCAGTCGCAGAAGGCGATCGTGGTCGGCAAGGGCGGCCAGCGGATCAAGGCGATCGGGATGGCCGGCCGGGCCGCGATCTCGCAGCTGCTCGGCTGCCCGGTCCACCTGGTCCTTCACGTCAAGGTCTCGCCCAACTGGACGGGCGGGGCCGGCGGCCTGCGCGAGATGGGGTACGAATGAGCGCCGGCGGACGCGAGCCGATCGTGGCGATCGTCGGCCGGCCCAACGTGGGCAAGTCGACCCTGTTCAACCGGCTGGTCGGCGGGCGCCCGGCCCTCGTGCACGGCACCCCCGGGCTCACCCGCGACCGCCGCTACGGCAGCTTCGAGGTGGACGGGCGGATCATCCGGGTCATCGACACCGGCGGGCTCGATCCGGAGGCCCAGCGCGACGCGATCGGCGCCGGCATCCACCGCCAGGCCGAGGTGGCGCTCGGCCAGGCCGACGCCATCCTGTTCGTGGTCGACGCCCTGGCCGGCACCACCCCGCTCGACCGCGAGCTGGCCGCCAAGCTGCGCCGGTTCGGCCGCCCGATCGTGTGCGCGGTGAACAAGGTCGACAGCAGCAAGCGCGAGATCCTGGCCGGCGAGCTGTACGAGCTCGGGGTGGGCGAGGTCTACCCGGTCTCCGCCATCCACGGGCGCGGGCTGGACCCGATGCTGGAGGCGCTGCTCGCGCACCTGCCGCCACCGGCGCCGGTCCCGGCGCTCGGCGACGAGGCCGGCGAACAGCCCGGCGATGACGATGACGGCGACGGAGCGGACGGCGAGCCGTCCGACGAGCCAGCCGACGAGGGCGACGCCCGGGACGCGGACGACGACCGCCACCGGACCGACGGCGACGCATCCGACGCCGACGACGAAGCCGAGCGCGACCGCCGCGAGCGCGAACGCCGCGACGCCGACGAGCGCGCCGCCGCCGCCCAGCCGCTCAGGGTCACGCTGGTCGGCAAGCCCAACGCGGGCAAATCGTCGCTCCTCAACCGACTGGTCGGCAGCGAGCGCAGCCTGGTCCACGATCAGCCCGGCACCACCACCGATCCGGTCGACACCCCGTTCGAGTACGGCGGCAAGCAGTACATCCTGGTCGATACCGCCGGTATCCGCCGCCGCCCGCGCGTCGAGGGCGCGACCGAGAAGCTGTCGGTCACGCTCGCCCTGGCCCAGATCGATCGCGCCGACGTGGTCATCCTGGTGATGGACGGCCACCTGGGAGTCAGCGAGCAGGACGCGCGCCTGGCCGGCCTCATCGAGGACAGCGGGCGCGCCGTGGTGCTGGCGCTCAACAAGTCGGATCTCCTGAGCGGGGCAGGGGCGGGGCGTGAGGTCCTGCGCCTCGCCGCCGACGAGCTCCACTTCCTGACCTATGCCCCGCGCCAGCTGGTCTCCGCGCTGCGCGGCGACGGCGTGGGCGAGCTGCTGTCCCGGGTGAACGCGGCCGCGGCCCAGCACCGCCGGCGCATCCCGACCTCCGAGCTCAACCGCTTCTTCGCCGAGGTGTGCGAGCGCTACCCGCCGACCAGCCGCGGCGGCAAGCTGGTCACCGTCCACTACCTGACCCAGGGCGGCGTGAAGCCCCCCACGTTCCTCCTGTGGGCCAACCGGGCCGACCTGGTCGACGAGGCGTATCGCCGCTTCGTCACCAACCAGCTCCGCCAGCGCTACGGCTTCGCCGGCACCTCGCTGCGCGTCATCATCAAGGCCAAGGCGCGCGACCGCAACCGAGCGCGTCGCCGCCGCTAGTTCGCCGCCGTCAGTTCGCCGCGTCCGCGAGCCCCGCGTCGACCGCGCCGGCGTCGACCCCGCCGTCGATTCGATCCTCCTCGCGCGCGCGACAGCGGTCGAGCGCGTCGCGCGACTCCGGGCTGCGCACCGCCGGCAGCGTCCGGCACCCGGCCGACCGCTCGCAGCGCATCAGCATCCGGTTGTTGAGGTAGTCGAGCTCCAGCCGCAGGCTGGCGAGCGCCGCGGTGCCGAGGATCCCGTCCAGCTCCGGCGTCTCCGGGCGCAGCTCGTCGCGCAGCGTCTGCAGCACCGGGTTCCCGTCGTCGAGGATGGCGACGTCGATGGTCCGGTCGAGGTCGACCGCCGCCGCCGTCGAGCAGAACGGCGCCTGATCCGGACACGGGCAGGTCGCCAGCCCCGCGTCGGGGTCGTCGCACGCGCGCGCCGCCATGATCCGGTTCAGGTACAGCTCGCGGCACGGCCCGCGATCGGCCACGTCGTCGTCGTTGCTGCTGCTCAGGCTGCCGACCAGCGCCACGCTGCCGATCTGGCCCAGCCGCACCGGCGCCACCCCCGACGGGAAGTAGAGCTCGCCGGCCGGGAGGTCCTCGAGCGCGGGCGCGCCGGTCGCGTCGGCGTAGCGCTGGTACGAGCTGGCGGCCAGCACGCTGATGCCGAGCCCGGTCGACAGGACGAACAGCGCGTCGGTGCCGCGCTCCGCGTCGTCGGGCGCACCGACCTCATCCATGCACGCGCCGACCACCGGCCGCCAGCCGCCGAAGTTGACCTCGCCGCCGTTGACCGACAGCGTGCCGCCGCCGGCGAACGCCTCCTGGATCACCGCGTGGCACTCGTCGCCCAGCTGCGACGCGTCGCCGCTGGTGTCGGGGAAGAAGCGGAGCTCCGAGGTCGGAAAGTCGAACCGCGCCGCGCTGCGGGCCAGGATGTCGGCCCCGACGATCGCCCGGAACTCGACCGCCTCGTCGCCCAGGCCGGCCCGGCACAGCCGGTCGTCGGGGCAGGGGTGGAGCGCGAGCGCGGCGGTGTCGGGGAAGCGAGCGCGCGGGATGGTCGGCTGGCCCTCCTCGTCGAGCCCGACCAGCGTCACCGTCGACAGCCGGCGCTTGGCCGGCGGGACCGCCACGCCCTCCTGGAACGGGTCGAGCACGGTCAGCGGGGTGGCGGTGTCGATGATCGCCGGGACCGGTCCGTCCCCGACATCGACCGCCAGGGTGACCGCGCCACGGGTCAGATCCACCCGGATCGGAAACGGGTCGATCTGGCGCGCGTCCTCCGCGCAGCCCGACGCCGCCAGGGCGCCGGCGGCGATCCCGCCCAGCAGGAGCGCGCGGCGCGGCGCGGATCGGCCCGGTGCAGGAGGCACGCACTAGCTTTACCGCAAAACTGGTGAGGCCCACCCCCAGGTGGGGGCGATCCCCTCGCTCGATCGCGGCCGAAACACGTCGCCGAGCGTGTCAAGCGCGACGCGGCACCCCGCACCATCGGGGAGTTGCGCGATGGCACCGGGTTCGCATGGGCATCGGGCCAGGACAGTCGCCCATCGGGGCAGTCTGGACTTCTCAATGAGCTCGGGCCTCTTCAAAGCCGTCTGCTACCGGTGTTCCTACGAGGGACCGGGCGTCGCCAACCGGTGTCCCGCCTGCCAGTTCCCGATGATCCTGGAACCCGAGGGCACGCCGCCGGGCCGCCTGGTCGAGGAGATCTTCGCGCGGGTCTCGGTCGGCGACGGAGCCCCGCCGCTCCCCGGCGTCCACGCCGAGAAGCGCAAGGCGCAGCTCATGGCCGAGGCCCGGCGCGCCCGCCGGGACAGCGATCGGCCGGACCGGCTCCCGCTGCCGCTGCCGGCGCCGGAGCTCGACTTCGCGTCGATCAAGATCCCGCGCTTCCGGACCTCGCCGATCGTCGTCGCGCTGTTCTGTCTGTCGGCGGTCGCCGCCGGCGTGGTCGCCGCCGCGCTGCAGAGCGGCGCGCTGTAGCCAAGCGCCGACAGGTGCCCTTCCGGGCCCGCGTGTGCGGTATGGCGCCGGATGGTACGGTCCACGGATGAGCCTCCTGCTCACCCCGACCTCGACCCGCTGCGTGATGACCCAGATCGTCATGCCGGGCCACACCAACGGGGCCGCCGGGGTCCTCTTCGGCGGGGTCCTGGTCGAGTGGATCGACGTCTGCGCCGGGGTCGCGGCCATGCGCCACGCCGGCGGCGCGGTGGTCACCGCGTCGATCGATCGACTCGACTTCATGGTGCCGGTCCACCTCGGCGACGTGGTCGTGCTGCAGGCGCAGGTGAACTACTCGCGCCACACGTCGATGGAGGTCGGGTGCCGGGTCGAGACCGAGCACCCCCGGACGCGCGACCGGGCCTACACGACCAAGGCGTACCTCACCTTCGTCGCGGTCGACGGGGACGGCCGGCCGCGCCCGATCCCGGCGCTCGAGCTGGAGAGCGACGACGACCGGCGCCGTTTTCGCGAGGGTGAGCGTCGCCGCCACGAGCGCCTGCGCGCGGCGGGGCGCGAGGAGCGTTCTCAGTGAGCCATTCATTTCTCGTCGACCAGAGCGGGTGGGGGGCGGTCCGGGTGACCGGGGCGGACCGTGTGCGCTTCCTCCAGGGCATGTGCATGGGCAACGTCGACGCCGTGCCGGAGGGAGGCTGGCTGCGAACCGCCACCCTCAACATCAAGGGCCGGCTGCTGTCGATCTACGACCTGGTCCGCCGCACCGACGACCTCCTGCTCCTGTGTCAGCCGGGCCTGGCCGACGCGACCCGTGATCTGCTGTCGCGCCACGCCATCGCCGACGACGTCGAGCTGGAGCGGATCGACCTCGCGGTCCACCGGGTCTGGGACACGCCGGCCGCGGTGTGGAGCGCCCCGCCGGTGCTCAGCCCGCCACCCGGTCCGGCCGCCAGCGCCGAGGCGGTCGAGGTCCGCCGGATCGAGGCCGGGTTGCCGCTGTGGGGCGTCGACGCCGACCAGGAGTGCTTCCCGTTCGAGACCCCGCTCGCCGCGGTCATCGACTACCACAAGGGCTGCTTCGTCGGTCAGGAGCCGCTCGCGCGGGTCCGCGCGCGCGGCACCCCGAGCCGGGCCCTGCGCGGGCTCCGCCTGGCCGGGGGGGCCGTGCCGGCCCGGGGCGCGCGGATCCGCCACCCGGCCCGCGACGACGCCGGCCAGGTCACCTCGGCCGCGCTCTCGCCCGCGTTCGGCCCGATCGCGCTCGGCTACCTCCACCGCCAGGCCTGGGAGCCGGGCGGGCGGGTCACGGTCGACGGGCAGGACGCCGACGTGGTCGAGCTGCCGTTCGGTTGACACTCCGGGCCCGCTCGGGAAAGATGCCGCCCCATGGGTCGTGGAGATCGAAGGAAGTCGCCAAAGATGGTTCGGCTCGTGGGCCAGCGGAAGAAGAAGGCGGCGGCCAAGCGCAAGGTCGTCGCGCGCAAGGCGGCCGCCGCGGCTGCCGCCAAGCCGGCAACGACCAAGAAGAAGTCGTCGTCGGCGGCGAGCCACAGCTAGAGCCCAGCCAGTGCTGAGCCGGTCGCGCCGCCGGCGCGATCAGAACAAGAAGCCGAAGTTGACGTGAAACCGTCCGCGCGGGTCGTCGCCCAGCTGCGGATCGAGCGGGACGCCGTACTCGAGCGATAGCGAGCCGAACGGCGTCACCCAGCGGAACAGCGCCAGCCCGATCGAGTGGCGCAGGTCGCGCACCTTCAGCCCGACCAGGCTGTTGGTCACCAGGCCCGAGTCGTAGAAGATCGCCGACGCGACCGGGAACCCCAGGTCCCACACCTCGACCTGGAGGTCCAGGTTGTAGATGAAGCGGATGGTGCCGCCGGCCGGCACCACGCGGAAGCGGCTCACCCCGTCGAGCGGGCCGAGCTCGTCCTCGATGATCTCGGTGGCCAGCCGATCCTGCTCGAAGCCGCGCACCGTGGTGTCGCCACCGGCGAAGAACCGCTCCACCTCGGGCAGCGCCACGTCGCCGCCCAGCGGCACCGCGTGGTCGTAGCGCAGCCCGTTGGACAGGCGGAAGCGGCGACCGAGCGGCAGGAAGTGCTGGGCGCTGCCGCCCAGCTTGAGGAAGCGCGCGCTGCCGAGCAAGGCGTCCTCGCCGTAGGCGCCGCGCAGCTCGAGGCGATAGCCGCGCACCGCGAGGATCTGGCTGATCCGTCCGCGCCGGTCGCGTCGGCGATCGAACACGATGAGCGGGCCGATCGTGCTCGAGCGCGTGGTCACCTTGGTGGTCGAGATGTCGTCGCTGTTGCCGGCCGGGCGGACCAGGGGCACGTCCCGGTTGCGCTGGCGGAAGTCGTAGCGCAGCGACAGCAGCAGCCCCTGCAGGACCCCGCGGTAGAACTCCTTGGTCGCGGCCACGCTCGCGCCCAGGCTGGTCAGCTCGCCGAACCGCTCGGTCTCCTGGGTCTCGCCGATGACGCCCAGCTCGAGCAGGAACGCGGTGCCGAACGCCCGCCGCGTGATCCAGCCGGGGAAGGCCAGCTTGGCCTCGATCGAGCGCTCCTTGACCCCGAGGATGCCGTTCACGTCGAAGCGCGCGCCGGACCCCCACATGTTGGCGATGACCGCGCCCAGCTCGGCGAACAGGCTCTTGTCCGTCGAGTAGCCGCCGCCGGCCAGGCTCTCCACCCAGTTGTCGTGGCGCTCCTCGACCTGGACCAAGACGTTGATCGTGTCGCGGCGCGGATCGTCCAGCCCGACGTAGTCGATCTGCACCGACGAGAACAGGCCGGAGTTGCGCAGGTTGCTCATCGCCGCCTCGGCCATGTCGGCGGTGAGCTGGCGGCCCTGGCGCAGCTTGAGCTCGTCCTCGATCACCCAGTCGCGGGTCTTGAAGTTGCCGCGCACGGCCACCTTGCCGATCCGGGCCGGGCGGTTGGCGGTGACGCGGTGGGTGACGACGATCGAGCTGGGCGAGCGCCCGCTCGCGGTGCTGGTTTCGACCTCGGCCCGCGCGAAGCCGTTGTCGAAGTAGAGCCGGCGCAGCCCCTCACCGTCGGCCAGCGCGCGCTCGGGGGTGAACGAGTCGCCGCGCCGCAGGGTGGTGCCGGCCGACAGCCGGGCGACGTCGAGCTCGGCCGGTCCGATGAACTCGAAGCGGACGTCCTCGACCTGGTGCAGCGCCCCCTCGGTGATGTCGAAGTCGATCTGCAGGCCGCTGGCCGGCGCCTGGGCGGCCACCGCCGCGGCCAGGGCGGCCGCGTTGCCGAGCAGCGCCCGGCTGCGCGCCACCCGCAGCTCGACCATGGCGTCGCGGTAGCCGAGCGAGAGGTAAAGCCGGGTCAATCGCTCGACGTCCTGCTCGAGCTGCCGCCCGGTGGCGTACCCGCCCTGGGCGCCGAGCACGATCTTGCGAAACGGGCGGGTGACGATCTCCTGGCGCAGCCGCTCGTCCGACAGCGCCCGGTTGCCGACGAACTCGATGCCGGCCACCTTCAGGCGCGGCCCCTCGTAGATGGTGTAGACGATGCGCTCGAACAGGCCGAAGCGGACCCGCTCCCAGGTCACGCTGGCCTCGAAGTAGCCCTGTGACTGGTAGTAGCGGCGGATCGACTCGCCCGACGACTCCAGCTCGACGTCGTCGTACGAGCCCTCCTCGTCGAGGGTGAGCAGCGAGCGCAGCTTGTCGTCGCCGTAGCGGCTGCCCTCGAAGACCACGTCCACCTTGCGCCGCTCGCGCACCTCGACGGTGAACTCGACCCGGTGGGTGTCGCGCCGGAAGCTGTGGCGCAGGTCGAAGTCGGTGCGCACCCGGACCCCGGGGAAGCCGCGCCGCTGGTACATCTCGGCCACCGCCTGCACGTCGCGGTTGAGGCGCAGGCGCGAGAAGCGCGCCTCCCCGAAACAGAACACGATGCATCGCCACGGGTGGTGGAATACCGAGGCGATCTCGCGCGCGGTGATCGCGGTGTTGCCGACGATGGTGAGGCGGCCGATGTGGTAGGGCGAGCCGAGCGAGGCGTGCACCCGCAGCAGCGCGGCGTGCGGGCCCTTGGAGATGCGCTCCATCGAGATGTGGGCGTCGTAGAAGCCCTCGTTGCGCAGGTACTGCTCGAGCCGGGCCGCCTCGTTCTCCAGCTCGACCGCGCGGCCGGCCGCGTCGCGCTCGAGCGGGGAGCCCGGCCGCAGGCTCATGCGGCGCTTGAGGTCCTCGGCGTAGATCGGCTCCCACAGCCGCTCGAGGTAGTTGCGGGCGTCGATGTCGACCGTGACGTAGCGGACGAAGGTGACCGGGTCGAGCAGGAGCACCGCGTGCACCCCGCCGTCGGCCAGCCGCCGGTTCTGGATGACCGCGTCGTAGCCGAGCGTGCGCAGAAACGCGACCACCTGGCGCTGGTCGGCCGCGGCCCAGCTGCGGTGCTCCTCCATGACCGGCTCGAGGAAGGCCTCGACCGTGGTCACGTCGTCGATGAGCGTCCCCTGGACCGACCACTGGGTCCAGCGCGCGGCCGGCGCCCCCAGCGTGGTCTGCTCGATCGCCCCGCCCGCCGCGGGCGGCGGGGGAGGGGAGCTGGACGGCGGGGCGCTGGACGGCGGGGCGCTGGACGGCGGCGCGGTCGCCGGAGCCACCGGCTGCCCGATCGGCAGGGGAGGATCCGCCGCTGCCACGCCGGTCGCGCCGAGGAGCGCGACCATGGCCGCGGCCGCTGCCAACCCCTTCATGGGAGCAGGACTTTACGCCAGATCATGCGGAGCCTGACCTCCGACACGTCCTCTTCCGCCTCCTCGTCGAAGCGCTTCTGCTGCGCGCCACCTTCGACCGACACCGAGTCGTTGAGCCGGTACTGGCCGCGCGCGTCCCAGCTCCAGCCGCGCAGCGATCGCTCGACGTCGCCGACCGCGCGCAGCCCGGGCAGAAGCTCCTTCTCCCCGTGAAACGCGAGCGACCCGGCCCCGACCTCGAGCCGGGCCACGTCGAGCGTGGTCACGTTGCGGATGCTGTCCTCGACCAGGAGGGTCAGGTACTCGCCGGCCAGCTGCTTCAATAGCTGATCGGCGATCACCAGCCGCGCCTCGATCGTCCCGGCGGTCGAGTCGGTGGTGGCCAGCTGGCCCGGGCCCTTGCCGATCGGCTCCTCGCCGAGCAGCGCCTGGCGGGCCTCGTCCGGCGTGCGCCCGGCGAAGATGAGGGTGAAGGTCTGCGCCTTGTTGAGCCCCGTGTTGGTCGATAGATCCCAGTCCAGGTGGCCGAGCGGGCCGCGCAGGACCAGCTGGATGAGGTGACTCTGCCCGCTGATGTCGCGGTAGTCGCTCTCGCTGCGGATGTCGAGGGTCGGGGTCTCGTCGGGGAACTGGCGGAAGCGAGAGAAGTTGACCGTGCCGCGGGTGCGCTCGAAGCGGGCACGGACCCCCTGGAACTTGAACGAGCCCTGCTCGACCCGGATGACCCCCTCGAAGCGAGGCCGTAGCGGCGTGCCGGTGATCCGCAGGTCGCCGCCCATCTCGATGTCGGCCACGTTGTTCTTGACGTAGAACGCGCGGCTCGAGACCGCCAGATCGAGCTGGGCCCGCCCGACCAGCGGGATCGCCGAGTAGAACGGCGTGGACGTCTCGGTGACCCGCTGCGGCCGCAGCGCCTCGAGGATGGGCGAGAACTTGCGGACGTAGCGCCCGTCCACGATCTCGAGCGCGCCCTGGATGCGCAGCCCCTCGTTGGCCCCGCCGACCACGCGCAGGCCGCGCGCGCTGAGCGACAGCTCGAGGGTCTGCGGCACCCGGAAGGGCAGGTCGTCGGCGGTGACCACCAGGTCGACGTCGACCGGCCGCCAGCTGGCCAGGCTGATCCTGCCGCTCACGTCGATGAGCTGGCCCTCGTCGTCCACGGTGCCGGCGATCCGCTCGAGCTCGATGAGCTTGTCGGTGAACTTGAGGCTGCCCCCGGTCAGCGCGATCTCCCGGCGGGTCCTGCGCGGGGTCAGGGTCAACGGCGAGTCGGTGTCGAACTCGATCGAGCCGTCGATGTTGGGCGCCGAGCCCTCGCCCATGAGGCCGATCGACAGGTCGGCCGAGCCGGAGCCGGCCGAGAACAGGTTCGGCGCGACCACCAGCAGCATCTTGCCGGACAGCTCGCCGTCGATGTGGATCGCCCAGTGGACCGGGCGGAAGTCGCGCAGCTTGACCCCGCCGGACACGGTCAGCTCGGAGCGCTCGTCGCTGAACTCGTCGACCACGACCATGCTGAGGCCGGTCAGCGACATCTGGTCGTTGGTGAACTCGATCTTGCCGCCCGGCAGCCGCACGATCGCGTCCTGCCCGACCGGCCGGAGCGCCACCTGGCTCAGCTGGACCACGCCGGACACCCGCGGCGCGCCGGTCTGCCCGGTCACGTGCACGCTGAGGCCGACCGTGCCGTCCACGTCCTCGAAGTAGCGCTTCACGTACGGCGCCAGCATCGCCACCGCCACGTTGCCGCTCAGCCGGAAATCCAGCCCGGCGGCCCCGCCCGAGCCGCTGATCGCGAAGTCGCCGGCCGGCCCGTGGAGGACCGCCTCGCGCCGCAGCGAAAGCGTGCGCCCGTCGTAGTCGAGCGCGAGCGGGGTGCGGTTGAGCAGGCGGATCGGCGCCGGGCGACCGGCGGCGTCCTCGTTGTCGATCACCACGACCGCCTCGGTCAGATCCGCGCTGATGGTCGGGCGCTGGCCCGGCACCGACTTGAGGTTGCCGCGCCACCTGACCTCGCCCGACAGCCAGCCGCGCGCGCCGTACCGGGCGGACAGGTTGGGCAGGAGCTGGTCGAGCTCGACGCGGCGGAGGACCAGGCCGAGGTCGGCGCGGTAGGGCGCGCGCGTGGACACCAGGCCGTCCACCTCGACCTTGCCCTGGAACAGCTGGCCGGTCACTCGCACCTGGCCGGGCCCGACCCGCTCGACCTCGAGCGACGCGGAGCCGAGGAACGTCTCGCGGAACCAGCCGCGCGCGATCTCGACGTGCCCGTCGGCGGTCGGCGACTCGGGACGGCCGCCCAGCTGCAGCTCGGCGTCGACCTGGCCGCCCAGCGGCAGGTGCAGCCGGCCGGTGAACGCCTCGAGCGGCAGCCGGCGCAGGCTGATCGCGCCGGACAGCTCGCCGTCGCCGCCGACCAGCGCCTGGGCGCTGAGCACGCCGCCGGCGGCGCGCTGGAGCTCGAACGCGACGCTGCGCCGCCCGTCGCGCTGGCTCTTCAGGGTCACCTGGGTGTCCCGGTAGTCGTCGCCGGCCACGGTCAGCCCGCGGATCCGCCCCACCGCCTCGGCGTCCGGCGAGGCGATCGGCCCGGACGCGCGCGCGTCGACGTCCAGCTTGCCGGTCACCAGGCCGCCGAGCCCGGGGAGGCGCGACAGGTCGAGCCCGGCGCCGTGCGCCTCGGCGCCGACCAGCCGCGGGCGGCGCCCGGTCACCACCACGCCCGAGCCGGTCAGCGACCCGCCCAGCGCGGGCGACTCCGCGCGATCGATCCGCACCGCGCCGGCGCCGTAGCGGAGCCGCGCGTTCAGCTGGCCGATCAGCGGCACCCCGCGCAGGCTGACCTGCCCGCCGGCCGACGGATCGAGCAGGCTCCCGCCCACGCGGCCGGAGCCGGTCATCCCGGTGGCCAGCGGCGGCGCGCCGAGCCGGGCCAGCCAGCGGTCGAGGTCGCTCGAGGTCGCGTCGAAGGCGAGCTCGAGCTTGCCGGCCGCCGCGTCGATGACGCCGCGCAGCCGGCTGACCCGGGTCTTGCCCAGCTCGAGGTGGATCCGGTCCGGTCGGATCGCGCCGTCCTGCGTGCGAGTCGCACCGCCGGTGACCCGCGCGCTGCCCAGGCGCAGGTCGAGGTGGTCGAGCCGCTGCACCTGCTGGTTGCCGGACGCGTGCAGCTTGCCCGACAGGCGGGTGCCGGCCAGCCGGCGCGCGCGGGCCGGCAGGTAGTCGGCGATGTCGAGCGCGCGCGGGATCTGGACGTGGAGATCGAAGTGCGACGGGTCGAGCTGGAAGGTGGCGCTCAGCCGCAGCTCGCCGCCGGCGCCGACCGCGACGGTGTCCTCGAGGTAACCGGCGTCCGTCGCCATGTCGAACGCGGCGGTGGCGCGGTCGAGGTGGAGGTCGAGGGGCGGGCGGCGACCGCTGGCGGCGAGCGCGAGGTCGACCGCGTCGAGGCGGACCGACACCTTGGGGCCGAGCACCGGGCCGGCCACGGTCACCCGCGCGGCCAGGTCCGGCCCGCGCGCGACGCCTCCGGTCAGTCGCTCGGCCAGCTTTCCAGCCCTGGTCAGCGTCAGGGTGACGTCGTGCTCGCCGCCGAACATGTCGAGCCAGGTCTGCTTGAGGGCGCCGAGCAGGTGGACCTCGGCCCCCTCGCTGGTGCGCGCGGTCGCCTGGTAGGCCAGGCCGCGCGGCACCGAGTCGTGCGGCCACTGCGACGGCAGCTGGGCCAGGCGCTCGACCACGACGTCGACCAGGTCGATCGCGACCGGCCCGCTGACGAAGCGGCCGCGCGGGGCCCGCGGGGTCAGCGAGTAGTACAGCCGCCGCGCCATCGGGTCGCTGCCGTCGGCGCGCAGGAAGCCGGTGCCGCGCGCGTCCTCGACGTGGGCGGAGAACTGGCGGAACTCGAAGTCGAGGGTGGCGCCGCGCACCTCGTAGTCGGCCAGGTCGAACACCGGCGACGAGCTGGCCGAGATGCCGGCGCGGAACGACGCGCGCAGCTTGGGGTAGAACGCCGACGCCAGGCTGATGGTGGTGCGGTCGTACTCGTGGACCGGATAGGGCTGGCGCACCTCCTTGATGAGGGCGTAGCTGCCGTCGAGGATCTTCAGGTCGCGCACGTGCAGGTCGTGGCGCCCGAACATGGCCGGGTGCACGTCGAGCTCGGCGGTCACTCGCTTCGCGGCCAGCACCACGTCGCCGAACTCGTCGCGGATCTCCAGCCCCTCGATCTCGAGCGGCACGTAGCCGCCGACCAGGAAGCGGGGCAGGCTGGCCAGCGGCCACTCGATCGACTCGACCGAGACGTGCCCGCGGATGCGCGCGTTGAGCTTCGAGGCGACCAGGTCAGCCAGGCGAGGGCCGGTGAAGAAGACCCGCAGGATGACGATCGCGCTGACCAGGAGGGCGAGGACCACCACCGACGCGATGACGCGGCCTCGGCGCCGCCGCCGGCGAGATTTCTCCTTGCGCGACACGGTCTTGCAGTCAGTCAACGTAGCACGCGGGCCAGCCCGCGGCATCTTTCACCCACGCGGGGTCGGTCCGGCCCCTGGCGGATGAGACCCGGCGATCGACGCGCGCGCTGCCTCCATCCAGAGCCGCGCTGGACGGGCGGCTCTGGACGGGCGAGCGCGACGACCTGGCCGCGACTACGGCGTGCGCTTGGCGGTGGCGGGCAGGAAGAAGCTGACGCCGACGCCCATGAAGAGGTGGTTGAGGAACCGGTTGTCGTCGTCGCTCACCGCGAGGTCGGCGTCGAAGTCCAGGCCCGACGGGTTGTCCTGGAACAGGTAGTCGCGCACGGTCAAATCGAGCGCGGCCCAGTTCGACACGAACAGGTGGATGCCGCCGCCCAGGTAGCCGCCCACCCGCGAGCCGTCGTTGAGCGCCGGGTCGTTGTTCGGGTTGTTGTCGGGCAGGATGCCGTTGTCGAGATCTCCGCCCGGGGCCGGGTCCTCGTCGAACGAGCAGCACTCGTTCTTGAGCTGGGCGTAGCCGACGCCGGCCGAGAAGTAGAAGTCGAAGTTGACGAAGAACTTGCTGAACGCGGCCAGCTTGCCGTACCAGGGCGTGATCGTGATGTAGCCGGCCCCGTGGATCGGCATCGTGTTCAGGTGCTCGTCCCACTGCTGCTGGGTCGGCGTCGGATCACCCTGGTCGACCTCGTCGGGGAGGTCCTTGCTGATGCGGCCGTTGAGGCCGGTGTCGAGGTCGGTCCCGTAGAACCCGACCGCTCCGATCGACCACATGTCGGTGATGTGGAACTCGAGCTTCAGCCCGCCCGACAGCGTGTGCTTGAAGTCGGCGTTGACCGACCCCTCGAACGCGGGCGTCAGCTCGAAGCGATGCTTGACCAGGAGCAGGCGGTGGCGGACCGCGGGCTGGCCAGCCAGCGGGCTCTTGCGCTCCGGCTCGGCCTGGGCCGGGGCGGACGCGGCGACGGAAGCGGCGAGGAGCGCGGCGAGCGAGGCGACGAGTCGATACATGGCGGCGTCTCCTACCGGAACGTCGTGTAGTCGAACGAGGTCGGGAACCAGAACGAGATGCCCGCCTGGAAGACCACGTTGTTGATGAGCGACGAGTCGGCGTCTTCCTTGGCAGCGTCGCCGCTGACCTCGGTGCGACCGACCGCCTCGAACTGATCGACGAACACGTAGTCGCGGATGCCGGCGTTCACGGTCAGGAACTTGTTCACGAAGAACCGCATCGAGGCGCCGACGTTCGGCGTGATGAGGAAGTTGGTGAACGGCTCGTAGGCCGGGTCGCGCGGGATGACCTCGCTCTGGGTGAAGCCGACCCCGGCGGTGAAGAACGTCTCCCAGTGGATGATGTGCGAGTCGAGGATCGCGAACTTCCCGTAGATGGGCACGTAGTGGAAGTTGAGCGCGGCGCCGTAGTTGTACTTGTTCACCGTCGGCAGCCGGCGCGCCTGGCGCGCGACCAGGTCGTACGGCTCGCGCAGGTCCTTGATGTAGTACTGGCCCTCGACCCCGACCGCGAGCACGTCGGTCAGGAAGTAGTTGAGCGTGCCGGTGAACTGGAAGTGCCGGATGATGTTGTCGTTCATCGTGACCCCCCACATCGGGAGGATCTCGAGTCGGTGCTGCTTCAAGAACGGCTTGCGCACCACCACGACGATGTCCTGCCAGCTGATCCGGTTCTCGCCCAGCTCGGTGTGGCGGGTCGCCGCATCCGAGGTCGGGTCGGCGCCCAGCTTGACCTCGCCCTCCGGCTCCGGCTCGGGCTCCGGCTCACCCCCCGCGGGCTGCGCACCGGGCTGCGCACCGGGCTGCTGCGCACCGGGCTGCTGTGCGCCGGGCTGCTTCGGATCGTTCGGCGGCGGCTGCTTCTTGGCCTCGTCCTCGTCGAACGTCATGTCTGGCTGGTCTTCCTCCTGCGCCTGCGCCAGGCCGGGCACAGCGAGGAGGGCAGCGGCGAGGGCGAAAGATGCAGCGAGAAACCACGGCGGCACAAAGCGGCGCTTCATCCGATGTCTTTCCCCTCTGGCCCCCTGGGGAGGCGTGGTGCGTCGGGCTTCCTGGAGGTCCAGTCGACGTGGGTGTCCGGCTCTTGCCGGATCCATCACCCGGCGCGGAAGCCTTGCGTTCCCGGTACTTGGCTGCCTTTCGAGGCTTGCGCAATATATCACGGCATTTCTGCGGGCAGCAAGGCGACCACCCCGCGATCACGCGGCGTTGGCGGTCGGATCGTGCTCGTAGAGCGCGGTGACGAAGGCGTCGGGATCGAACTCGCGCAGCGCATCGACCGACTCGCCGATCCCGATGAAGCGAACCGGCACCGCCAGCTCGTCGCAGATGCCGAGGATGACGCCGCCCTTGGCGGTTCCGTCCAGCTTGGTCAAGACGATGCCGGTCACCTCCATCACCTCCTTGAACATCTTCGCCTGCTGGATGGCGTTCTGTCCGGTGGTGGAGTCGAGGACCAGCCAGGTCTCGTGCGGCGCGCCGTTCTGCGCCTTCTGGATCACGCGGCCGACCTTGCGCAGCTCCTCCATGAGGTCGACCTTGGTGTGCAGGCGGCCGGCGGTGTCGGCGATGACGATGTCGTGGCCCTCGGCCTGGGCGCGCTTGATCGCGTCGAAGATGACCGACGACGGATCGCCGCCCTGCTTGCCCTTGACCACCGGCGCGCCGGCCCGCTGGCCCCAGATCTCGAGCTGCTCGGTGGCGGCGGCGCGGAAGGTGTCGCCCGCGGCCAGCAGCACCTTCTTGCCGCTGCGGGTCAGCTTGGCGGCGAGCTTGCCGATCGTGGTGGTCTTGCCGACCCCGTTCACGCCGAGCACGAGCAGGACGAACGGGCGGGCCCGCTGCCAGTCGATCGGCGCCGCGTTGACCGAGAGGATGCGGCCGGACTCCTCGCGCAGGCGGGTCCACACCGCCTCCGGATCCTCCAGCTCGTCCCGGCTGAGCGCCGCCTGGATGGTGCCGAACAGCTTCTGCGCGGCGCGCGGCCCGATGTCGGCGGTGAGCAGGACCTCCTCGAGCTCGCCGAGGATCTCGCCGTCGATCTTCTTCTTGGACAGGAGCCGGCCCAGTCGGGCGACGAACCCGCCGCGGGTTCGAGCCAGGCCGTCGCTGAGCTCGACGTCGCGCGATTCGCCCGGCTCCGGCTCGGCCTCGCGCTCGTCCTCTTCTTCGTCGGCTTCCTCGTCGCCCGCGTCGGATCCGGCCGCCTGGTCGGCCTCGGCCTTCTCGGCGTCGGCCTCCTCGGCCTCCTCGCGCTCGCGCGCGGCCTCGCGCAGCCTCCGCCGCTCCGACGCGCCGCCATCGCGGAGCTGGTTGCGGGCCGCGGCGCGCCGCACGCCGAACAGGAACAGCGCGACCGCCGACAGCGCGCCTATGAGGTAGACGAGCTCCAGGCCAGTCATGGGCGGGGAGAGTACTCGCTACCCTGCGCCGGATCTACCGGCAGAGCCCCGGGAGCTGCCTCCGCGCGCGCGGCCGCAACGCGCGCCTCGGTGCGCGCCAGCTCCGTCTCCTCGGGCACCCGCGCCGAGAAGTAGCTCTCCTCCACGTGCGAGGTCAGCTCGGCCAGCGCTCGCGACGGGCGCGCCGCCTTGACGTGATCGAAGATCTGGCGCGGCGTCCACACGCCCCACAGGTCCGGACGCGGCAGGAGCGGCTCGGCCGCCTCTCGATAGAGCTGGAAGATGCGCTCGCGCACCGGCAGCAGATCGACGCGCGCGTCGCGCAGCTCGCCCCGGTGCGGGATGGTCAGCGCGAACCGCTCGGTGACGTAGCCGGCGCACGAGACCTCGGCGCGGTGCTCGCCCTCGGGCAGATCCTCGAGCTCGAACCCACCGGCGTCGTCGGTGGCGATGGCGGGCGGTTCGGCCAGGGCCTCGGATCGCACGACCACCATCGCGCCGGCGATCGGCGCGGCGGTGACCGCGTCGGCGACCGCGCCGGTGAAGCCGTGATCGTGCGGACGGCGCAGGGTCGACACCAGCCCGGGGCGGGCCAGGGTGAGGCCGGTGTGGGGCGGCACGTCGACCTTCTCGGCCGCGCCGCCGGCGCCGGGGCCGGCAGACTCGCCGCGCAGGCGCTTGATCCAGCGCGTCCACGGCCGCGTGCGCAGCGCGACGAACGCGACGATCGACGCCGCGGTGGCGGCGAACGCGGCCAGCGAGTAGCCGACCGGGACCGGGCGGCGCTCGGCCACCCCGATGCGCGCCGGCGGCGATCGGCTGGCCTGCAGGTACGCGCGCGGCGACTCGAACAGCGCCTGCACCATGTGGGGGCCGGCCCCGAGCTCGCTGGCCGGCGCGTCGAGCTCGAACGATCCATCCGCGCCGGTCAGGGTGTCGTCGAGCGATCGCCGGCCGCCCTGGTCCTCGGCCATGAGCGAGATCGGTTCGCCGGCCAGGGCGGCGCCGACGTCGTCGGTGAGCCGGCCGCGCCCGCGCACGCGTCCCTCGAAGGAGACGTCGGTGCGATCGATCGTGAGCGCCAGCTTGGTCGCGGACGAGACCAGCACGGTGGACTCGATCGTGGCCGGGTCGTACAGGCCGTCGCCCGCGAACACCACCATGACGCGCTTGGGGCCGGGCGGACCCAGCCGGGCGGCCGGCAGCGAGAAGGGCGCGCGGCCGAGCTCGTCGGTGGTGACCTGGCCGACCTCGTCGAGCTCCTCGGCCTCGGCCGGGCCGAACCGGACCGACACGCGCACGCGGGCCGGCGCGGCCTCGTCGCTGGCCTGCACCTCGATGGCGAGCGGGCCGCTGGCCCGCTGCACCTGATCGGGCGCGCGCATCGACAGCACCAGCGGCTGCTTGGCCACGTCCAGCTCGGGCAGCGAGAAGGACGACCCCTCGAAGCGGCTGTCGCCGGCGTAGTCGATGCGCAGGCTGTGGCGACCACCCTCGGTGGCAAACCAGATGTCGAAGCGGCCGTCGTCGGTGACCACGGTCGGGCGGGTCTTGTCGTCGAACGACACGGTCAGGCCGGCGGCGCCGGGGACCGGCTCGTCGGAGCCGCGCTCGTGGATGCGGCCGTGGATGCGGAGGCCGGTGAACTGGGGCGAGGTCGTGGCTCCGCGCGCGCGCCGGATCGGCTCGACGGTGATGGCGGTCCGGGCGCGCACTTCGATGACCGGCGCCGCCGCGGCGGTGGCCGACGCCGCGAGGGCCATGGCCCCGACGGTGACGGCGAGGGCGACGGGCCGGCACGCGGGAGTGCACGGCCGGGCCGCGACACGCGTCATTTAGCGGCTATAGCACGGTTCGGGGCGGCCGGCCGGCGCCCCGGTTGTCAGCCCTCTCTGCCAGTGTCTCGGCACTTACGTGGCAGGGGCTTGCTCCCGGCCGCGTGGGACGATACGAGGAGAGGGTTCCCCGCATGCGCATCAAGCGGATCGAGATCATTGGTTTCAAGTCGTTCTGCGACCGCACGGTGCTGAGCTTCCACGATCCGATCACCGCGGTGGTCGGCCCGAACGGATGCGGCAAGTCGAACATCGTGGACGCGATCCGCTGGTGCATGGGTGAGCAGTCGGCCAAGCACCTGCGCGGCCAGGCGATGGGAGACGTCATCTTCGCCGGCTCGGACAGCCGCGGCCCGGCCAGCATGGCCGAGGTGTCGCTGACCTTCGAGGAGGTCGGGTTCTCGGCCGAGAAGCTGAAGATGGCGCTCGAGGGAGCCGAAGCGGAGGAGGGGGAGGCCGAGGCCGAGGCAGAGGGAGACGCCGAGGTAGAGGCGGCGCCGGCCGAGGTGGAGGCCGCGCCGGCCGAGGTGGAGGCCGCGCCGGCCGAGCCAGAGGCCGCGCCAGCCGAGGCCGCCACCGACGGCACCACCGGCGAGAATCCCGACGGCATCGACGTCCACGCCGCGACCCGCGAGGTCCGCGAGGTGCTGGCCGAGTCGCCGCCCGCGATCGACTTCTCCCTCTACAGCGAGGTGACCATCACGCGGCGCCTGTTCCGCGACGGCACCTCCGGCTACTACCTCAACCGCACCCCGTGCCGCCTGCGCGACATCACCGACTTCTTCCTCGGCACCGGGGTCGGCACCAAGGCGTACTCGATCATCGAGCAGGGCCGCATCGGCCAGATCGTCTCGGCCCGGCCGCAGGACCGCCGCCACGTGATCGAGGAGGCGGCCGGCATCACCAAGTTCAAGAGCAAGAAGAAGGCGGCCGAGCGCAAGCTCGATCAGACCCGCCAGAACCTGCTCCGCGTGTCGGACATCGTGTCGGAGCTGGAGAAGCGGCTCGGCTCGCTGCGCCGCCAGGCCCAGAAGGCCGAGCGCTACCGCCGCTACCGCAACGAGATGCGCGACCTCGAGCTGTGGATGGCGTCGCACCGCTACCTCGAGCTCATGGCCGAGGAGACCACGCTCAAGGCCACCCTCGAGGACGTGGGGGCCCGCCACCAGGTGGCGCGGGCCGACTTCGAGGCGCGCGACGCGCGGCTCATGGCCGAGCGGGCCGAGCTGTCGATCGAGGAGCGCCGGCTGGCCGGGCTGCAGGAGCAGATCTACGACCGCGACAACCGCATCCAGCTGTCCGACAGCAAGGTCGCGTATCAGCGGCGCGAGGCGAGCGAGCTGGACGAGCGGGCCCAGGCCGCCCAGGGCGAGATCCGCGGCCTGGTCGAGCGCCAGGCCCAGCTCGAGCGCGAGGCCGAGGCGCAGAGCGGCGAGCTCGAGTCGGTGCGCGAGCTGGTCGAGAGCCGGCAGGGCGAGGTGTCCACCCGCGACGCCGACACCGCGCGCGCGCGCGAGGAGCTGAGCCGCGCCCAGCGCCAGCTCGACGAGGCGCGCCGCCTCCTGGCCGCGGCCCAGTCCGACCTGGCCCGGGCCGAGAGCCAGCGCGCGTCGCTGGCCCAGCGCCGCCAGGACACCGGCACCCGGCTGGCCCGGGTGGTCGAGGAGAGCGGCGGGCTGTCCGATCGCGCGGCCGAGCTCGAGCGCGAGCTCAAGCGGCTCGGCCAGGGGCTGGCCGATCTGCGCCAGACTCGCCTCGACCTGGGCAGCCGGGCCGAGCACCTCGAGCGCCGCCGGCTGCAGCTGGTCGACGCGGTCGACTCGAGCGAGGCGGAGGTCGAGACCCTGCGCACCGAGCTCCACCGCCGCCGCTCGCGCCTGCAGTCGCTGCGCGAGATCCACGACCGCTACGAGGGCTTCCAGCGCGGCACTCGCGCGGTGATGCAGTCGGTCGGGTTCGCGCCGGGCGCCTCGGCGCCGACCGGCGAGGCGCGCGGCGACCTGACCCATCGCGGCATCCACGGCCTGGTGGCCGACCACATCGAGGCGCCGGTCCAGCTCGAGGCGGCGGTCGAGGCGGCGCTGGGCGACCGGCTGGGCGGCATCCTGGTCGAGTCGCACGACGTCGGCGCGCGCGCGGTGAAGTACCTGAAGGACACCGCGTCCGGCCGGTCCGCGTTCGTGCCGGTCCTGGCCGCGGCGCCGGCCCCGGCGTTCTCGTTCGAGGACCGGAGCGGCTGGCTCACCTCGGGCGAGGGTGTGGTCGGGGCGATGGCCGACCTGGTCCGGTTCGACCCGGGCTACGACGGCCTGGCCCAGAGCCTCCTGTCCGACACGATCGTGGTCGAGTCGCTCGACCGCGCCATCGAGCTCCACCGCAGCGGGGTCAAGCGGACCCTGGTCACCCTCGACGGCGACATCGTCGACGAGCGCGGGGTCGTCTCGGGCGGCTCGGTCGATGCCCAGGGCGCCGGCGTCCTGGCCCAGAAGCGCGAGATCCGCGAGCTCGACGAGATCTGCGTCTCGCTGGAGCGCGACCTGACCGACGCGACCGGGCGCTACGTGCAGCACAAGACCGAGCTCGGCCACGTCACCCGCGCGCTCGACGGGCTGCGCCACGAGACCCACGACGGCGACATGGCCATCACGGTCGGCGAGAAGGACGCGGCCGCGGCCCGGTCGGAGCTCGACCGCCTGCGCGAGCGCACCACCCGGCTCAACGCCGAGCAGCTCGAGCTCGAGGATCGCGCCGCCGTGATCGACGCCGAGGCGGCGGCGATGGCGGAGCTGGAGAGCTCGGCGTCCGAGCGGCGCGGGCGCCACGAGGAAGATCAGCTCGGCCTGACCGAGCAGGTGGCCGACGCGCGCGAGCGGGTCGAGTCGATGCAGGCCGGCCTCATGGAGGCCAAGGTCAGCCTGGCCCAGCTGGGCGAGAAGGCTTCCGCGCTCGAGGCGGCCGACCTGCGGGTCCAGGTGGCCCGCCGCGAGGTCGAGGCGCGGACCCGCTCGCTCGAGTCCTCGATCGCCGAGGGTGGGGCGCGCGCGGCCCAGCTGCGCAGCGAGGCGGACGAGCTGTCGACCGGCCTGGTCGCGCTGCGCGAGGAGCGGCGCGGATTCGGCGAGGAGATGGCGGCCGGGCGGGGCGCGTACGACCAGCGCACCGGCGAGGCCAGCGCCGAGGAGGCGCTCCTGCGCAAGGTCCGGCAGGAGGCCGAGCAGCTGGGCGGGCAGGTGACCGGCCTCGAGACCAGGCTGGCCCGCCTCGGCGGCGACCGCGACCACCTGATCGAGGCGATCGAGGAGCGTCATCGCGAGCGGCTCGACCGCGTGGTCGGCGACTACCACCTCCGCCGCCAGGTCGGTCAGGAGGAGGAGGAGCGCCTGGCCGAGCTGAAGGGGCTCATCGACCGGATGGGCGCCGACATCAACCTGACCGCGATCGAGGAGTACGAGGAGATCTCGAAGCGGCACGAGTTCCTCGCCGCCCAGCGCGACGACCTCGACGACGCGGTCGGTCAGCTCGAGCGAGCCATCGCCAAGATCAACCGGACCTCGCGCAAACTCTTCCGCGAGACCTTCGACGCGATCAACGCGCAGTTCGCCGAGACGTTCCCGCGCCTGTTCCGGGGCGGACGAGCCCGCCTGGCCCTGACCGGAGAAGACGACGACGTCCTCGAGGCCGGCGTGGAGATCATGGCGCAGCCACCGGGCAAGAAGAACAGCACCGTCGAGCAGCTGTCCGGCGGCGAGAAGGCGCTGACCGCGGTGGCCCTCATCTTCTCCATCTTCCTCATCAAGCCCTCGCCCTTCTGCCTCCTCGACGAGGTCGACGCCCCGCTCGACGACGCCAACGTCGACCGCTACAACGAGCAGATCCGCACCATGACCCAGTGGTCGCAGTTCATCGTCATCACGCACAACAAGCGGACGATGGAGACCGCCGACCACCTCTTCGGAGTCACCATGCAGGAGCCTGGCTGCTCCAAGCTCGTCTCGGTCAACCTGGCCAAGCTCGAGGCGGGAAGCGCCGCGGCGTAGCACGGACGTGAGCGCCGACCCGTTCTCGGACGTGCTCGCGCTGGCGGATGCCCGTTCCGTCGTCTCGGGCGGCTTCACGGCGGGAGGTCGCTGGGCCCTTCGCTTCCCCGTACCGGAGAAGGTGAAGTTCTTCGGCGTGGTGAAGGGCGACTGCTGGCTTCGGGTTCACGGCGCAAGGGCGCCGGTGCGCCTCGAAGCGGGGGACGTGTTTCTCCCGTGGCAGGTCTCGTACGTCCTCGCCAGCGATCTGACGGCTCCCCAGCTCGATGCGCGGGAGGTCTTCCCACCCGGGGGCAGCACGGTCGCGAAGCTCGGGGACGGCGAGAGCTGCACGGTCCTCGGCGGGCACGTGAAGATGAACGCGGTCGGCGGGGCCGTGCTCGCGGATGTCCTGCCGCCCTTGATGCACGTTCGCGCCGGCTCGCGTCACGCGACGGTGATGCACTGGATCCTCGAGCAGCTCGCGGGCGAACGAGCGACTCCCCTCCCGGGCGCGAGCATCGCGTCCGCGCAGCTCGCCCAGCTCATGTTCCTCCACATTCTGCGCGCGCAGCTCGAGACCGCGCGGCCCCTGAAGAGGGGATGGCTCCGCGCCGCGGGCGACAGGCGGCTCGCACCGGCGCTCCGACTGATGCACGCCGACCCGGGCCGCTCGTGGCACCTCGGAGAGCTCGCAAAGGCCGCCGCGATGTCGCGGACCACCTTCGCCGAGCACTTTCGCGCCGTCGCCGGGGTCGCGCCGCTCGCCTATCTGACCCAGTGGCGCATGCGTCTGGCCCAGCGCGCGCTCCGCGAGGAGGATCCGCCGGTCTCCGTCCTCGCCCACGAGCTCGGCTACGCGTCGGAGAGCGCGTTCAGCAACGCGTTCAAGCGGGTCATCGGGATCGCGCCCAGGCACTACCGGAGCGCGCTGCGAGATCCGGTTCGGAGCGGCATCCAGCTCCACGATTCCTCCGAAGAGGACCTCTCGCTGGTCGACGCCGCCCCCCGGCGCGGTCAGCGTCGGTCGAGCGCGCGACGAGCCGCCGGCGAGGCCACGCGATCGAGCGCTGGTCGCGCCCGACTCGTCACACCGCGGCGATCGAGCCGCCGTCCGCGAACAGCTCCACCCCGTTGACGTAGCTCGATGCTGCGCGACTTCAGCGCTGGGCCGTGGGCCGCACGACGATCTCGTTCACGTCGACATTCGCGGGCTGCTCGATGGCGAACGCGATGGCGCGAGCGATCGCGTCCGGCGGGATCGCGAACTTCTCGCGCGACGCGGCGAGCTGGGCCCTCACCTCCGGGTTCGGCGCCGCATCCGCAAAGCTAGTCTGGATGAAGCCAGGCGAGACGACCGTCACGCGCAGCTTGTCACCGGCCTCCAGCCGAAGCCCCTCGGAGATCGCGCGCACGGCGAGCTTGGTGCCGCCGTAGACCGACTGGCTCGGGGCCATCTGGAGTCCCGACACCGAGGCGACATTCACGAAGTGCCCGGTGCCCTGCGTGCGGAACACGGGCAGGGCCGCGGCGATGCCATGGAGCACACCCTTGATGTTGACGTCGATCATCGCGTCCCAGTCGTCGACGCGCAGATCGTCGAGCGGCGAGATCGGCCCGATGCCGGCGTTGCTCACCAGGACGTCGAGCTTGCCGAACCGCTCGCACGCGAGCGCGACGAGCCTGGCCAGATCCTCGCGCCGCCTGACATCGCCGGTCGCGTGAGCGACGGCGCCGCCGGCATCCGCGATGCGGCCGGCGACGGCGGCCAGCTGATCCGATGAGTGCGCCATCAGCACGACCTTGGCGCCGCGCTCCGCGAGCAACACCGCAGTCGCCTCGCCGATGCCGCGGCTCGCTCCCGTGATGGCAATGACCTTGTCCTTGATTCCCGACATGCTGTCCTCCTTGTGTGAGGACAACGTAGTCGCCCGCGGCCAGATCGTGAATGCGTCCGAGTCCGGGACACGTGCGCGCGCGTCCGGACCGCGCACGGGGTCCGTCGCAGCGCCGTGTGCCGGGTCGCGATGGTTACCTCGCTGTGCCTCGGTGGTGCGCGTGTGCCTCCTTGCCGCGCTCTCCAGAGCTCACTACATGGTCGTGGTCGCGTCAGCCGCGACGCAAGGAGCGAACGTATGACGGTGATTTCAGTGATCGTCGGAAGCACCCGACCGGGTCGGTTCTCCGAGAAGCCGGCCAGATGGATTCTGCAACACCTCGAGAGGCGCAGCGGCGTCGACGCGCGCTTGCTCGACCTTCGCGACTTTCCGATGCCGTTCTTCGACCAGCCGGTGTCGCCGGCGACGCCGGGTCGGCCTGCCTACGAGAATGACGTGGTGAAGCGATGGACGTCTTCGATCGCGCAGTCCGACGCCTTCGTATTCGTCACCCCCGAGTACAACTACGGACCGTCGGCGGTGCTCAAGAACGCCATCGACTGGGTCTACCCGGAGTGGAATCGCAAGGCGGCGGGCTTCGTGAGCTATGGCTCCGCCATGGGCGCACGCGGCGTCCAGCAGCTCCGCGAGACGGCGATCGAGCTTCAGCTCGCCCCGGTTCGCTCATCGGTCCACATCCCGGTCTCCACCCTGTGGGCTCACTACCGGGACGGGGACGTCGACGCGGGGCTGGCCGAGCTGGACGCGTCCGCCGGGGTGCTGATCGACGATCTGCTGTGGTGGACTGCTGCCCTGAAGACGGCGCGCGCCAGCGCGTCATGACCAGACACGGCACCGCGCGGTGAGGCCGGTGGGGTCAGGGCGCGGCGCGCGAGGCCTGCTCGATCAGCGCAGTGACCTCGGCCGGCCTCGACTCGTAGATCGCGTGACTGCCGTCGACCTCGATCGTCGTCGCGCCGGCGCGCGTGGCCATGAACCTCTGCGCGGCCGGAGGAATCATCTTGTCCGCGGTCGTGACCATGTACCAGCTCGGCTTCGACTTCCACGCCGTGTGGCCGACGGTCCCGGTGAGCGCCGCGACGGCCCAGGGTACCTGCGCATCGGCGAGGAACGCCGCGCGCTCGGCGCCGAGGTCACCCGCGAACGAGGCGTGGAACTTCGCCCTGTCCAGGAAGAGGAAGCCATCGACCGGCGGCAGAATCGGAGGCACGGGCGCGTCGGGTGGAGGATCCTTGATGAGGGCCTCGACCGACTCTCCATCGTCCAGGGCAAAGGCACAGAGGTAGACGAGCCCGGCGACCTTGGGGTGGTTGCCGGCCTCGCTGATCACCGCGCCTCCGTAGGAGTGGCCGACCAGGATCGTGGGCCCGTCCTGCATCCACGAATCCACCGTGGACCAGGACGACGTTCCTGACGGGGGCGGCGATTGGTCTGAGCTCGACATGGCGGTTTCTTTGAAGATGGTTGAGGACGAAGGCGCCCACGGCAGCCCTCGGGTCATTCCGTCACCCGCGGATGGCTGTCGAGGAATCGGGTCGGGCGGTCGCTCCGGTCACCTGCTTCCGCGCGTCGAACCGGTCGCGCGCGGTCTGGATCGCCGACCAGTTCGACTGCAGCCACGCTACGAGCCCGCGCACGGGCTCGGTCAATCCGGTGCCGAGCGCGGTGAGCTCGTACTCGACGCGTGGCGGCACCTCTGCGTGGACGTGACGCGTGAGCATGCCGTCGCGCTCGAGGTTGCGCACGGTGGCGGTGAGCATGCGCTGGGAGATGCCCGGGATGCTGCGCTTCAGCTCCGAGAACCGCCCGCGATGAGCAGGCATGCCCTCGAGGATGAAGATCACCAGCAGGCTCCACTTGTCGCCGACCCGGCTCAGCATCCCCCTGAGCTCGCAATCCTGGTGACTGTTCGAGTCCGCGATCGTCTTCGAGCGCTCCGCCATCGCTGGTCCCTCCGCCGTGACCGAAGCCCGCCTGCGCCCGCAGGATACCTGGCGGGCAAGCGCGGCCGTTCGTGCCGCCGTGGATGTCGGCGTCGAGCACCTCGTCTGATCAGCGCTGCTCGACGTCGGTGGGCGTGCCGGCGATCTCGACGATCTTCGCGCGCACGAACTTGCAGGGCTCGTCGTCATCGGTCGCGGCGGGCCACAGCAGCTCCATCGCGGAGCCGCGGATGGGGAGGGGCAGCGGCTTCGTGCGGAGCTTGGGGTGGGTCTTGCGGATGTGGGCCGCGACCATCGTCGGGACGGTCGCCAGCATCGCGGTGCCTTCGATCAGCGCGCCGAGGTTCGCGAAGCTTCCGATCGAGCAGCGCACCTTGCGGGTCTTGCCCAGCATGTCCTCGACGATGCCGCGCAGGTCGCCGTTGTACGAGACGATCACGTGGTCGCGGGCGAAGTACTCGGCCTCGGTCAGGCGGCCGAGCCTGGCGTGGCGGGGGTCGAACAGGCAGGTGAAGCCGCCGTGAAACAGATGGCGCCGGCGGATCGTCGACGGCATCGCGTCCGCGACCGTGACCGCGGCGTCGAGCCCGCTGGCGAGCATGGCGCCGACCGTGCGGAACTGGGTCGGCAGCGCGATCACCCGCATGCGCGGCGCTGTCTTCTCGAGGGCGCGGAGCAGCGGCGGCAACAGCCACACCTCGGCGGTGTCGGACAGCCCGAGGCGCAGCGTGCGGTCGCTCGTCTTCGGATCGAACGACGCCGGAGCGAGCGCCGCATCCACGAGCGCGGCGAGGTGCTGATTCAGGCCGTCGCGCAGGCGGTCCCCGCGGCTGGTCAGCGCGAGGCCGCGCCCGTGGCGGACGAACAGCGGCGCGCCGACCGTCGCGGTCAACCGGCGCAGCGCCGCGCTGACCGCGGGCTGGGTCAGGTAGAGCTGGCTGGCCGCCTCGGTCACGCTGCCGGTCCCCGCGACGACGGCAAACACGCGGAGCAGGTTCAGGTCGAGATCCCGTCCATAAACGCTGGGCATACGTGAAATACATCTTATTCACTGGAGTGATGAGAGGCCAGGCCCTATCGTCTGGTCATGACGAAGCAGACGACAGCGAAGATCGGGCTCGGCGCGGCCGGTCCCGACGTGTTCCCCGTCGCGCTCGGTTGCATGGGGATGGGTGCGCGCAGCATGTACGGCGACAGCGACGAGGCGGAGAGCATCGCCACGATCCACGCGGCGCTCGAGCGGGGCGTGAACCTGCTCGACACCGGCGACTTCTACAGCATGGGCCGCAACGAGCTCCTGGTGGGCAAGGCGCTGCAGGGCCGCCGCGACAAGGCGCTGCTCAGCGTGAAGTTCGGCGGCCTGCGCGGCCCCGACAACAGCTTCGTCGGCTACGACGCGCGTCCGGTCGCGGTGAAGAACTTCCTCGCGTACTCGCTGGCGAGGCTCGGCGTCGACTACATCGACATCTACCGGCCCGCCCGCGTCGATCCGGAGGTCCCGATCGAGGACACGATCGGGGCGATCGCGGACATGGTCAAGGCCGGCTACGTCCGCCACATCGGCCTGTCCGAGGTCGGGGTGGACACGATCAGGCGCGCGGCGGCGGTGCACCCGATCGTCGATCTTCAGATCGAGTACTCCGTCGTCACGCGGGGCCCCGAGGACAAGATCTTCCCCGCGCTGCGCGAGCTCGGCATCGCGACCACCGCGTACGGCGTGCTCTCGCGCGGGCTGCTCGCCGGTGCGAAGCCGACCGGGAAGGGTGACTTTCGCGCCCACCTGCCGCGGTTCAGCGGCGAGAACGCGGAGACCAACCAGCGCCTGGTCGACGCCTTTGCGCGCCTCGCGTCGGCCAGGGGCATCACGCCGGCCCAGCTGGCCATCGCGTGGGTCCGGGCGAAGAGCACCGCGGCCAGCGCCCCGATCATCCCGACCATCGGCGCTCGCACGCGCGCGCAGATCGCCGACGCGGTCGCCGCGCTCGACGTGACGCTGACCCCGGCGGAGGTCGCCGCGATCGAGGAGGCCGTACCCGCGGGAGCGATCGCCGGCACCCGCTACGCCGCGCCGCTGATGGTGCAGCTCGACAGCGAGCGGTAGCCGGGCCCGACCTCAGGTCGGCGGCGGGACGTTGGGCCAGGTGAAGTGGATCGTGGCCCCCTGGCCGGGCGCGGAGTCGATCCAGGCCTGGCCGCCGCGGGTCTCCACGGCCTTCTTGACCACGGAGAGGCCGATGCCGGTCCCCTCGACCTCGTCGCGGGGGCGCAGGGTGGTGAAGATGCCCCAGACGCGCTGGTGGTACTCGGGCGGGATGCCGGCGCCGTTGTCCCCGATCTGGAACTCGCCGAGGTCGCCGCGGTCGGTCCAGGCGATCTCGATCCGGAGGTCGTCGCGGCCTCCGTGCTTGAGGGCGTTGCCGAGGAGGTTCATGAAGACCTGGAGGAGCGGGACTCGCTCGGTCATCAGCACGGGCAGGTCGTCGGGAATGGCGATCTCGACTCCGCCCGGCGGGGCGAGGAGCTCGATCGCGTCTCGAAGGAGCCTCGCGACGTCGACTCGCTCGACCTTGTGGCGGGTGCGTCCGGCTCGCGAGTAATCGAGGATGCCGTCGATGAGGCCCTCGAGGCGGTTCACGCGGCCGCGGAGGAGGGCGAGGTGCTCGATGGATTGCGGGGTGAGCGCCGGGCCGAGGTCCTCCTCCAGCCAGGTCGACAGGTTGGCGATTCCCCGGAGCGGGGCCTTGAGGTCGTGGGAGGCGACGTAGGCGAACTGATCGAGCTCGCGGTTCGAGCGCTCCAGCGAGTGGTTGACCTCTCGCAGGGTGACCTCGGCGGCGAGGGTCTGCTGGTAGAGGCGGGTGTTCTCGATGACCGCGGAGGCGACCTGGGCCAGGTGAAGCAGCACCGGCTGGTCCTGCTCGCCGGCGCCCTGGCCCCCGGACAGGGCGATGGAGCCCATCGCGCGCCCGTCGCGGCCGATGAGCGGTGCGGTCCGCGAGGCCGTCGCGTCGGTCGCGGCGTCGGTCGCGGCGTCGGTCGCGGCGTCGGTCGTGGCGTCGGTCGTGGCGTCGGTCGTGGCGTCGGTCGTGGCGTCGGTCGCGGCGTCGGTCGCTACTGGATCCCTGGCGCCGGCGATCGCCTGCCGCACCGACGCCCAGGTCTCCTCGTCACCGAGAGTGGCGACCGCTCGCTCGGCTCCGAGGATGGCGCGGGCGTGGCCGGCGATCACCCGCAGCAGATCGTCCAGCGAGCCGGCCGAGTTCATGGCCAGCGCCGCCTCGGCGAGCCCCTGGAGCTGCTCGTTGTGCCGTCGCTCGCGCGCCAGCAGGTCGGCGCGCTCCTCCTCGACTCGCTTGCGCTGGACCCCGAGCGCGATCGAGTCGGCCACCGTGCCGATGACGTCGTGGGTGCCGGCCGGCAGGTGCTGGCGGGCGAACAGGGCCATCACGCCGACCGCGCGGTCGCCGAGCAGGAGCGGGTAGGCGGCGAACGAGGTCAGGTCCTCTCGCGCGGCCCAGTCTCGATCGTCCACCCTCGGATCGACCGGCGCGTCGCCGCTGAGGTAGGGACGGCGCTGCTCGATGACCCGGCCGATCGCGAGCTGCCCGAGCGGCACCCGGGTGACGCCCTGGGCCGGTCCGGCGGCGCCGGCGTGGGCGACCAGCTCGAGGTAGTTGTCGGCCGGGTCGAGGGTCCAGATGCGGGCCTGGGTCAGGTCGAGGCGCTGGACGAGGCTGTCGGCGCAGCGCTGCAGCATCGAGCCGAGCTCGTCGCCGCGGGTCAGCGCGATGCCGACGTCCATGGCCAGGCCGGCGTGGCGCTCGCGCAGCATCTGCGCCTCGTCGAAGCGCCGGCGCTCGGTGCGGCGCAGCTCGGCCTTCTTCTGGTGCAGCTCGATGAAGACGTTCACCTTGGCCCGCAGGGTGTCGGGCTGGAACGGCTTCTGGATGTAGTCGACCGCGCCGAGCGAGTAGGCGGTGGCCGCCCGGTCGTCGTCGTAGTGCTGGGCGGTCATGAACAGGATCGGGACGTGGCGGATGCGCGGATCGGCCCGGATGCGGCGCGCGGTGGTGAGGCCGTCGATGCCCGGCATCTGGACGTCGAGGACGACCGCGGCGTACTCGTCCTCGACCAGCCGCCCGATCGCCTCGTCGCTCGACGTGGCCCGCACCAGCGGGTGGCCGAGCGGTTCGAGCACCACCTCGAGGGCGAGCAGGTTGGGCGTGTAGTCGTCGACCAGGAGGATGCGGGCCGGCTCGGCGAGCGGGCCGCCCGCCTCGCTCAACATCGGCCGCCGGATCGGGACATCGCCGTCGTCATCGGGTCGGTCAATGGGCCAGGCGCAGGCGGAGGACCGAGATGAGGTGGGCCATGTCGACCGGCTTCGCGATGTAGTCGGTGGCCCCGGCCAGGATGCACTTCTCGCGGTCCGCGCCCATCGCCTTGGCGGTGACCGCGATGATCGGCAGCCGCTTCCACCGGTCGACCGCGCGGATGCGCTGGATGACCTCGTAGCCGTCCATCTCCGGCATCATGATGTCCATCAGCACCACGTCCACGTTCTGGCTCTCGAGCAGCGCCAGCCCGTCGATGCCGTTGTCGGCGTAGATGACGCGGATCTGGAACCGCTCGAGCGCGGAGGTGATGGCGAAGATGTTGCGCACGTCGTCGTCGACCACCAGCACGGTCTTGTGGGCCAGCGCCGGCACGCTCTGGTGGAACTTCTCGAGCATCGCGCGCTGCGCGTCCGGCATGTCGTCGTGGCGGCGGTGCAGGAACAGCGAGACCTCGTCGAGCAGCCGCTCGGGCGAGTGCACCTCCTTGACGATGATCGTCTCGGCCATCCGGCGGAGCTGGGCCCCCTCCGCGTCGGTCACATCGCGCGCGGCGTGGACGATGACCGGGCAGCGGCAGGTCTCGGGATCGCCGAGCGACTCGAGCAGCTCGAGCCCGGCCTGGTCGGGCGGGCCCAGATCGATGACCACGCAGTGGAAGCGCTGCTCGCGCAGGAGCTGGGCGGCGTCGGCCGCGCTGGCCACCGTGATCACCTCGACGTCGCTCGCGCCGATGAGGCCGAGCAGCTGCTGGCGCTGGGCGTCGTCGTCCTCGACCAGGAGCAGGCGGCGCCCCTCGCTGGCGAACGAGCGCAGCTGGCCCAGGACCTCGGCCAGCACCTCGCGGTGGAGCGGCTTCTGCACGTACTCGAACGCGCCCATCCGCATCGCGCGGCCGCGCGACGCCTCCGCCACCGAGATGACGGCGGCCGGGATGTGGCGGGTGGTCTGGTCGTGCTTGAGCCGGTCCAGCACCGTCCAGCCGTCCACGTCGGGCAGCTTGAGGTCGATGGTCACCGCCGACGGCTTGTAGCGGCGCACGTGCGACAGCGCGACGTCCGCGGTCGCCGCCACCACCACCTTGAACTCGGCGGCGCGCCCGGCGTCGAGCAGGATGCGGGCAAAGGCCGGGTCGTCCTCCACCACCAGCAGCACCCGGTCCTCCGGCGCGATCTGGTCGCGGTCGTCGAGCCGGGTCAGGGTGGCCATGCCCTCGCCGTGGCGGCCGTCGTCGAGCAGGACCGCCGGCAGGCGGGCAGCGGGAGCGGCCACCGGCGGCATCACCCGGCGCGCGGTCGCGTCGACCACCTGGATGGCCGGCGGTGCCGCCGACTCGTACACCCGCGGCGCGTACAGGGTGAACGTGGTGCCGCGGCCGAGCTCGCTGGTCACCCGCAGGTCGCCGCCCAGCAGGCGCGCGATCTCGCGGCTGATCGACAGGCCGAGCCCGGTGCCGCCGTACTTGCGGCTGGTGGTGCCGTCGGCCTGCTGGAACGCCTCGAAGATGATCTTCTGCTTCTCCGGCGCGATGCCGATGCCGGTGTCGGTGACCGAGAAGGCGATGACCTGCTCGGCCCGGTTGAGCGCCTCGATGTCGCGGTTCCAGCCGTCGGTGACCACCCGCATGTCGAGCGACACGTTGCCGCGCTCGGTGAACTTGAACGCGTTGGACAGGAGGTTCTTCAGCACCTGCTGCAGGCGCTTGTTGTCGGTGTAGATCGAGCGGGGCAGATCGGGCGCGATCAGGGTCTCGAAGCGCAGCTTCTTGTGGTCGGCCACGTGGCGGAAGGCCTGGTCCACGTAGTAGCGCAGGTCGGTGAAGTGGACCTCGCCGGGGTCGACCGTGATGGTGCCGGACTCGATCTTGCTGAGGTCGAGGATGTCGTTGATGAGCGCGAGCAGGTCGGAGCCGGACGCGTGGATGGTGCTCGACATCTCGACCTGCTTGGCGGTCAGGTTCCCGGCCACGTTCTCCGACATCATGTTGGCCAGGATGAGCAGGCTGTTGAGCGGCGTGCGCAGCTCGTGCGACATGTTGGCCAGGAACTCGGACTTGTACTTGGAGGTGAGGGCGAGCTGCTCCGCCTTCTCCTCCAGCTCGCTCTTGGCCAGCTCGACCTCGCGGTTCTTGACCTCGAGCAGCTGCGCCTTTTCTTGCAGCTGCTCGTTGATCCCCTGCAGCTCCTCCTGCTGCTGGCGCAGCCGCTCCTCCGACTCGCGCAGGGTGGCGGCCTGGCGCTCCAGCCGCTCGTTGGTGGTGCGCAGCTCCTCCTGCTGCAGCTGCAGCTCCTGGGTCAGCGACTGCGACTGCTTGAGCAGCGACTCGGTCCGCATGCCGGCGGCGATGGTGTTGACCACGATGCCGATCGACTCGGTCAGCTGATCGAGGAAGACCAGCTGGTTCTCGTTCCACAGGCGGAACGAGGCCAGCTCGATGACCGCGTTGACCCGGCCCTCGAACAGGACCGGCAGGACGATGACGGTGAGCGGCGTGGCCTGGCCCAGCCCGCTCAGCACCTGGGCGTAGTCGTGCGGTACGTCGGTGACGAGGATCTTCTCCTTCTCGAACGCGCACTGGCCGACCAGGCCCTGGCCGAGCGCGAACACGCTCGGGGTGGTCCGCCGCTCCTGGATCGCGTAGCTGGCCAGCAGCTTCAGCACGACCTCGCCCTCGCTGCCGTCGGCTCGCTCCTCGCGCTCGGCCAGGTAGAACACGCCGTGCTGGGCGGCGACCAGCGGGGCCAGCTCGGACAGGATCTGCTGAGCGACGCTGACCAGGTCACGCTGGCCCTGCAGCATGCGGGTGAACCGGGCCAGGTTGGTCTTGAGCCAGTCCTGCTCGGTCGTCTTCTTCGTGGTTTCACGAAGGTTTCGGATCATTTCATTGATGTTGTCCTTGAGGGCGGCGACCTCGCCCGAGGCCTCGACCGCGATCGACCGGGTCAGGTCGCCCGAGGTCACCGCGGTGGCCACGTCGCCGATGGCGCGCACCTGGGTGGTGAGGTTGCCGGCCAGCTGGTTGACGTTGTCGACCAGGTCGCGCCAGGTGCCGGCCGCGCCGGGTACCTTGGCCTGGCCGCCCAGCTTGCCCTCGACTCCGACCTCGCGGGCCACGCCGGTCACCTGCTCGGCGAAGGTGGCCAGGGTGTCGGTCATGCTGTTGATGGTGTCGGCCAGCTCGGCGATCTCGCCGCGCGCGACCAGGGCCAGCTTGCGCTCGAGGTCGCCGCCGGCCACCGCGGTCACCACCCGGGCGATGCCGCGCACCTGGCTGGTGAGGTTGGACGCCATCGAGTTGACCGAGTCGGTCAGGTCCTTCCAGGTGCCGGCCACGCCCTTGACGATCGCCTGGCCGCCCAGCTTGCCCTCGGTGCCGACCTCGCGGGCGACGCGGGTCACCTCGCTGGCGAACCCGTTCAGCTGATCGACCATCGTGTTGATGGTGTTCTTGAGCTGGAGGATCTCGCCGCGCACGTCGACCGTGATCTTGCGCGACAGGTCGCCGGTCGCGACCGCGGTGGTGACGTCCGCGATGTTTCGCACCTGGCTGGTCAGGTTGGACGCCATCGAGTTGACCGAGTCGGTCAGGTCCTTCCAGGTGCCGGCCACGCCGCGCACGAACGCCTGGCCGCCCAGTTTGCCCTCGGTGCCGACCTCGCGGGCGACGCGGGTGACCTCGCCGGCGAACGCGTTCAGCTGGTCGACCATCGTGTTGATGGTGTTCTTGAGCTCGAGGATCTCGCCCTTGGCGTCGACCGTGATCTTCTTCGACAGATCGCCGGTCGCGACCGCGGTGGTGACATCCGCGATGTTTCGCACCTGGTTGGTCAGGTTCGACGCCATCGAGTTGACGTTGTCGGTCAGGTCCTTCCAGGTCCCGCCCACGCCCTTGACCACCGCCTGGCCGCCCAGCTTGCCCTCGGTGCCGACCTCGCGCGCGACGCGGGTGACCTCGGAGGCGAACCCGTTCAGCTGATCGACCATCGTGTTGATGGTGTTCTTGAGCTGGAGGATCTCGCCCTTGACGTCGACCGTGATCTTGCGCGAGAGGTCGCCGGTCGCGACCGCGGTGGTGACATCCGCGATGTTTCGCACCTGGCTGGTCAGGTTGGACGCCATCGAGTTGACCGAGTCGGTCAGGTCCGCCCAGGTCCCGGCCACCCCCTTGACCACCGCCTGGCCGCCCAGCTTGCCCTCGGTGCCGACCTCGCGCGCGACGCGGGTGACCTCGGAGGCGAACGCGTTCAGCTGGTCGACCATCGTGTTGATGGTGTTCTTGAGCTGGAGGATCTCGCCGCGGACGTCGACCGTGATCGTCTTGGACAGGTCGCCCTTGGCGACCGCGGTGGTCACCTCGGCGATGTTCCGGACCTGGTCGGTCAGGTTGGACGCCATCGAGTTGACCGAGTCGGTCAGGTCCTTCCAGGTGCCGCCGACCCCGGGAACCTGGGCCTGGCCGCCCAGCTTGCCCTCGGTGCCGACCTCGCGGGCGACGCGGGTCACCTCGGAGGCGAACGAGTTGAGCTGGTCCACCATCGTGTTGATGGTGTTCTTGAGCTGGAGGATCTCGCCCTTGGCGTCGACCGCGATCTTCTTGGTCAGGTCGCCGCGTGCGACCGCGGTGGTGACGTCTGCGATGTTTCGCACCTGGCCGGTCAGGTTGGACGCCATCGAGTTGACGTTGTCGGTCAGGTCCTTCCAGGTGCCGCCGACCCCGGGGACCTGGGCCTGGCCGCCCAGCTTGCCCTCGGTGCCGACCTCGCGCGCGACGCGGGTCACCTCCGACGCGAACGAGTTCAGCTGATCGACCATCGTGTTGATGGTGTTCTTGAGCTGGAGGATCTCGCCCTTGACGTCGACGGTGATCTTCTTCGACAGGTCGCCCTTGGCGACCGCGGTGGTCACCTCGGCGATGTTTCGCACCTGGGCGGTCAGGTTGCCGGCCATCAGGTTGACGCTGTCGGTCAGATCCTTCCAGGTGCCGGCCACCGCCTTGACCTTGGCCTGGCCGCCCAGCTTGCCCTCGGTGCCGACCTCGCGCGCCACGCGGGTGACCTCGCTGGCGAACAGGCCCAGCTGGTGGACCATGCCGTTCACCACCTTGGCGGTGGCGAGGAACTGCCCCTTGATCGGGCGGCCGTCGATCTCGGTCGCCATCTTCTGCGAGAGGTCGCCGCTGGCGACCGCGCCGATCACGCGGCCGACCTCGGCGGTCGGCTGGACCAGGTCCTCGACCAGCTCGTTGACCGAGTCGACGCATTCCTGCCAGCCGCCGTCGGCGCCGGGCAAGCGGACGCGCTGGGCGAGCCGCCCCTCCTTGCCGACCGCGCGGCTGATCCGCCCCAGCGCGACGCAGAGCGCGTGGCTGTGCCCGACCGCGCCGTTCAGCGCCGCCGCGATCTCGCCGGCGACGCCGGTGTACGACGACGGCAGGCGGACCGAGAAGTCGCCGCGCTGGAAGCCGCGCAGCACGGCCAAGAGCTCGCCCGCGCGCATCACCTCGGTGATGTCCCCCGCCGCCGCGCGGGATGGACGAGCAGACCTGGAAGAACCGGCCATTCAAACCCCCGTGCCGCCCGAGGCGGCAGTTCGCAGCAAGCGTGACGCGCACCGACGGCGCGGGTCAACCGACGCCCATCTCGAAGTGCAGCCCGGGTCGGGCGGCCGATCGCGCCGGGCGGCCCCGGCGGATGTCCTACACCCCTGGCCTTGCCTGGCCCGGCCCGACCCGGCGCGAGATCAGGCGACCCGGCGGGACGCGCCGCCCCGCTGCCCGAGGCGACCGATGAGGAGCGCGGGCGAGTCATCCGGGCCCAGCTGAACGACGGGAATCCCGTGGCGCAGGAGAAGGCGGCGAGCGTGGTCGATGCGGTCGGATTCCTCGCGAGCCAGCACCCCGGCCACGTCGCGCGCGATCGCGGTGCGCGGCTCGGCCAGGAACGCCGGCCCGAACGGGACCACGGCGATGGCCCGCTGGCCGGCGCGGCGCAGCTGGGCCAGGGCCGGCGCGGCTGCCTCCGGGCTGTCGAGCACGCCGCCGAGATCCGAGATGAGGACGATGACATCGGCTCGTCCGACCGACTGGAGCCGCCGGGCCGTCTCGGCGAGCCCGGCCGCCCGCCGGCCCGGCCCGTGCTGGGCCCGGTACGGCAGCTCGATGCCGCGCAGGCGGCAGAACAGGCGCAGGCGGGCCATCTGCGGGTCCGAGTCGGGCGCGATCGGCACCCGCGACCACCACCAGGCCGGGGCGAGCGGGCGGCTGGCCGAGGCCTGGCCCATCGACTTGAGCAGCGTGCCGATCACCTTGCCGAGCGCGTCGAGGTCGTAGAGGTCGCCGCTCGGCCCGGCCTGGATGCGCGACCAGACCGGGTCGTCGAGCGGCGGGGCCCGCCGCACGCGCACGTCGATCGCCTCCTGGTGGGCGAGGTAGCGAGCCACCGCGCTGACCAGCTCCCCGTTGGTGAGGTCGGTCAGGTCCTCGTCGACCACGTTGTGGGTCTCGAGCAGGCGGTCGACCAGCTTGAGGTAGTGGTGGCGGCCGTCGCCCGGGCGCAGCTCGGAGTAGACCCGCGAGTCGAAGGTGCAAAGGCCGACCCGATCGCCCCCCTCGAGCGCGGCGTGGCCGAGCGCGGCCGCGGTCTCGATCGCGAAGTCGAGCTTGCTGTGGCCGGCCGACGCGTTGCGCATCGAGCCGCCGATGTCGAGCAGGAGCTGGTGGGTGACGACGATCTCGGTCTCGAGGTCGCGCACCATCAGCTTCTGGCGGCGCGCGGTCGCCTTCCACGCGATGAACTTGAACGGGTCGCCGTGGCTGTGGTCGCGGATCTCGCGCAGCTCGCCGGCCAGGCCGCGCCGGCGGACCTGGTGCACGCCGACCCGCTCGTGCGATGTCCCCACCGCCGGGCGCAGCGCGGCGCCGCCGCGCGTCATGCTCTGGCGCGGGAACACCTTGATCGCGATCGGGTTGGGGAAGTAGGCGCGCACCTCGAACAGGCCGAGCGCGTCGCCCAGGGTCAGGACCGCGCCGTGCAGCACCTGGTAGCCGGCCGCGCGCGCGCGGGTCTCGCCGGCGATCTCGACCTGGGTGCCGGGCGCGACCGAGGCCTCCAGCCCGCCGGGCAGCTCGAGCGCGCTGGTGCCGAACAGCTCGGCGGCCAGGACGCGCAGGGTCCGGCTGCCGTGGTTGCGCAGCGCGATGTGGACCGAGAACGGGCGGTCGACGGTGAGCGCGCCGCCCGGCTGCTCGCCGGGCGGGACCCACCAGCTGAGCTCGATCTTGCGCCGGCGGAGGAGGATCGCGGTCGGGAAGAAGCCGATGTACGCGGTCATCAGCGCCGACAGGGCCACGCCGCCGAGCGCGACCAGCGGGGCCGAGGTGTACAGCGAGCCGACGATGAGGAGCAGGCTGGCGCTGGCCAGGACCAGTCTGCCGCGCCGCGCCGGGATCGGGATCATCCGTGATCCCGGCTCTATCCGAGCGGGCGCGGGTTCTTGTAGGCGACGCGCTCGAGCGCCTCGCCGACCACCGCCTCGGCGTGGGCTCCGTCGAGCTCCGCCTCCGGGGTCATGATGATGCGGTGGGGCAGGACCATCGGGGCGAGCGACTTGACGTCGTCGGGGAGGACGAAGTCGCGGCCGCGGACCAGGGCGAGCGCCTTGCCGGCGCGCAGGAGCGCGAGCCCGGCCCGCGGCGACGCGCCCAGGTAGACCCGCCGGTGCTGGCGGGTGTACTGGGTCAGGCCGAGGATGTAGTCGAACACCTCGTCGGCGACGTGGACCGTGTCGGCCAGCTCCTGCATGCGCAGGACGTCCTCCGGCCCGACCACCGCGCGCGGCTCCGGGACCGGCCGGTTGTAGGTGGTGAGCATGCGCCGCTCGTCGGCCTGCGACGGGTAGCGCATGGTCAGCTTGATGAGGAAGCGGTCGACCTGGGCCTCGGGCAGGGGATAGGTCCCCTCGTGCTCGATCGGGTTCTGGGTGGCCAGCACGATGAACGGCTGCTCGAGCGCGCGGGTCTCGCCCTCGATGGTCACCTGCGCCTCCTGCATCGCCTCGAGCAGCGCCGACTGGGTCTTGGCCGGAGCCCGGTTGATCTCGTCGCCGAGCAGGACGTTGGTGAAGACCGGGCCGGCCCGCAGCACGAACTGGCTGGTCCGCATGTCGAGGATGTACGTGCCGGTGATGTCGGACGGCAGGAGGTCGGGCGTGAACTGGATGCGCCGGTACGAGCAGCCCAGGGTGTGCGAGAACGCCTTGACCAGCGTGGTCTTGGCCACCCCGGGGACGCCTTCGATGAGCACGTGGCCGCGGGCCAGGAGCGCGCACAGGAGCGCCTCGACGGTGGACGGTGCGCCGATGTAGGCCACGCCCACCTCGGCGATGATCCCCTGAGCGATCTGGCTGACCTGGGCCAGGACGGTCGTCGCGATGCCCTTGTTGGCGGCCATTGCCCGCTACCTCTCCTCGACTACCTCTGCTCCTGGAGACTACGATAAAGCCGGTCGGCGGCGGCGCTGAGGCGCTCGAAATCGCGCTGCGGGTAGAACGGCGCCTGCCAGGGCGAGACCGCCTGGACGCGGCTGGGGATCGCGCGCAGGACCGGATACAGCTCGCGCAGGAGCACGACCGCGGCGCGGCCGATCCGCTCGTCGACCGCGCCGTGGAGCTCGGCCTGGTCCATGCCGTACAGCGGATCCGGGTGTCCGACCAGGAGCGACAGCCTGGCGTTGATCGAGTCGCGCAGGATCGCAGCGGGCAGGGCGAAGCTCCGCCGGCCCGGCCGATCGACCTCGGCCAGCACCTGCTCTGCGGTGGGCAGCTCGGCCGCGCCACCGCGCGCGCGGGTCCAGCTGCCGTCGAGCGCGGCCTGGCGGGCGCGCGGCAGCCACACCAGGGCGAACCCGGCGCACACCAGCGCGATGGCGACCGCCAGGATGCGCATGCCGCCGTCGGTGAGCAGGTAGTCGTTGAGGCCGAGCAGCCAGCGGTTGAAGTCGCCGAGCAGGCCGACCATGCCGCCGCGCTCGTCGTCGCCGAGGACGCGCGACGGCTGGCCGAGCAGGGAGAGATCGCCGGTCAGGATCACCAGGCGCTCGCTCTCGCCCGCGCGCGACAGGTAGCGCAAGAGGTTGATCGAGAAGGCCAGGTTGCCGTCGAACTCGAGCATGCGGTTGATGAGCACGCTCGGGTCGGCCAGCGCGACCAGGCGACCGTCGCCGGCCTCGACCGCGGCGACCAGCGAGTCGCCGCCGGAGAAGCCGAACACCGAGCTGGCCCCGCGGGTCGCGTTCCACACCGACGGGTGGTTGGCGGTCAGCGCGCCGACGCCGGCGGCGAGCGGATGGTCCGCGATGAGCGGGTGGGCGACCGGCGCGTAGGAGTGGCCGTCGTAGAACTGATCGGCGCGCACGCCGATCCCGGTGCCGCGCAGGATGCCGAGCGCGGCCAGCGCCTCCTCGCTCTTGCCGAAATCGTCGGCCACCAGCACGCGCCCGCCGTTGTGCAGGAAGGTGGTCAGGTTCTGCGGATCGATCCGGTTGGTCGGGTAGAGCAGGAACAGGATGTCGCCGCGCTCGAGGTCGTCCCAGTCGAGCGAGCGCTCCTCGACCACGTCGAGCCCCATCCCGCGGGCCAGCGCCTCGAGGGTGCTGAGCCCGTTCCACGCCGCGCTGCCGATCTGGTAGTCGGCGGTGGCCTCGGACGGATCCGGCGGCTGGGCGTCGGCCGGCCCGGCCAGCCCGATGGAGGCGGCGGCGACCGCGAGGTGGATCGCGATCGCGCGGGATCGGGTCATCGGCTGTCCCCGGGCGCATCGCCGGGCCCGGCGCCGCCGCGGGCCAGCGCGCGGTCGTCGGGGAGGTTGTCGGGGAAGAGCTGGATGCGGTGGCGGGCCAGGATCGGCCGGATCCACTCCTCGAACTTCTTGCGCCGGTACGGCTCGGTCTCCGGGCGGTGGATCAGGCCATCGCGAATGTCGGCCTCGGCGTCGGCCAGGCTCTTGACCTCGGCCGGCAGGATCTCGGTCAGGAGAATCACGTCCCAGCCCCAGTCGGTGCGGGACGGCGGCGAGAGCTGACCGGGCGCGCGGAGCGCGAAGGCCGGCCCCACGAACGAGGCGGCGTACATGCCGGCCTCCTGGTAGCCCTCGCGGGTGAACGGGTTGGTGGCGCGCGGGCTGGTGCTGACCTCGCGACCGCCGGCCGCCATCCAGCACAGCGCGGCGAACGTGTCCGGCTCGAGGCCGCGCATGGCCGAGAGCGTGTCGTGGAGCCGTCCGGCCAGGGCGCGGGCGGCGAGGTCCTCGGGGCCGCCGGCCGGCGCGGCCTTGCCGACCGGCGCCCGGCAGTAGGTCGCGCGGCGGAGCTCCGGCTTGTTGTAGCGGTGATGGAGCTGCGTCCGCCACAGCCACTCGAGATCGGCGAGCGGGACGTCGGACGGATCGTCGAGGGTCGGCGCGTAGTCGGCCTCGACCAGGGCCCGCACCAGCTCGGTCCTGCGCGCGGCGAGCACGTCGGGGTCGCCGACCAGGCCGCGCCGGCGCGCCTCCTGGGCCAGGAGCTCGAAGTCGACGCACTCGGCGAGCGCGGCCGCGCGATCGAGCCGGTGGGCGGCCGCCTGGGTCGCGACGCAGTCGCCGTAGATCGGCTCGCCGTTCACCTCGGCCACCCGGATCCGACCGGCCGGGTCGGCGCGGGTGGCGATCGCCGCGCCGGGATCGACCGGCGCGGCCGCGGGCCGGGCCGGCTCCTGGTCGCCGCACGCCGCCGGGGCCAGCCCGAGGGCGAGCCCGAGGGCGAGCGCGAGGGTGAGTGCGAGGCCGAGCGCGGGCACCCGATCAGTCCTTCTGCACCAGCGCCAGCCGCGCCATCTCGCGCCCGACCGAGATCACCGCCAGCCCGATGAAGAGGAGGATGATGCCGGAGATGTAGTCGCGCTGGTCGAGGTAGTGGATGCACTCGACGAAGAAGTAGAGGCTCCCGCCCATGAGCAGGACCGCGAGGATCTCGAAGAAGTAGCGCCGCACGAGAGTGCCTTCCCCGCTATCCGTGGCGCAGGACCAGGAGCGCGACCATGAGGATGAGGGCGCAGGCCACCCCGAGATAGAACTGCGGGCCCGGCCGGGCCCGCTGGCCCTGGCTCCGGATCTTCTCCAGGTCGGCCAGCAGATCGCGATCACCGGTGCGATGGGCGCGCAGGACGCCCAGGAAGAACCAGAAGTAGATGAGGATCCAGAAGCTCACCGCGCCCAGGTTCATGATCGTGGTCAGCGATGCCACCCGCCCGGGGTAGCGCCGCAGCATGAACTCGCGCGCGGTCTGGTCGAAGTTGATCGTGTAGACCAGCACCAGCGGGAAGACCAGCGAGAGCGCGGTCAGCGCGGTGTAGACCCGGAACCGGCGCTGCCAGCGCGGCGGCACCGGGCGCGCCGACGAGGCCAGCGGGCGGCGCGAGACCGGCGGCGGCGGCTCGCGAAAGGACGTGAACACCGAGGCGCCGAACAGGTAGCCGACCAGGCCGATCGCCACGATGGCGAACCGGATCGGCCCGTAGACGTGCACCTGGGCCATCTCGGGGGCGAACGCGACCGGCACCATCAGCGCCGCCGGATAGCCGAGCAGAAGGACCACCTCCGAGCGGCGCCACACGCCCAGCCCGAGCACCCCGAGCGGCAACATCGCGGCCAGCTGGGCCGGCGGAGTGCGCAGCGAGCCGGCCACGAACCCGGGCAGGAGGACGAGCGACACCCAGAGGTTCACGCCCAGGGCGCCGGCCACGGCGTCGGCGAAGGTGCGCCAGCGGCCCAGGCTCGCGTCGGGCGTTCGCGCGTGAGGCGTCGCGGCCGGCATGCGGTGGCCCAATGCTAACCGGCTTTTGCCAGCGCGGCCAGGCGGGTGGCCCCGGGCCGGATCGGGCCGGGAGCTGCTCGCCGCGGTCAGCGCGCGCCGGCGTGTCGGCGGAGCGCGTCGGCGATCCGCTGGAGCAGGGCGTCGCGCTGGTCGCGCAGGTAGAAATGCCCTCCCGGGAACGTCGCCAGCTCGAACGCGGCGCGGGTCGCGAGCCGCCACTCGTCCAGCTCCGCTGGCTTCACCTCGTCGTCGGCGCCGGCGGCGACCAGGATCGGACAGTCGAGCGGCTCGCCGGCGACGTGGGTGTAGGTCTCGAGCACCTCGAAGTCGGCGCGCAGCGGCGGGACCATGAGCGCGACCAGCTCCGGCTCGGCGCGGATCTCGGCCGGCAGCGTGCCGTAGGTCTGCTCGACCGCGGCGAGCAGATCCTCGTCGGAGAGCTGGCTGACCCGCTGCAGCCGGCGCCCCCGGGGGGGCGGTCGGTAGGCCGACGCGACCAGGAGGCTCGGCCCCACGCGCCGGCGATCGCGCAGCCCGCGCGCCACCTCGTACGCGACCAGCGCGCCCTTGCTGTGCCCGAACAGCGCGAACGGCGGCGCGAAGGTGACCTCGGCCAGGAGCGCGTCGACCAGCGCGTCCATGCGGGTCAGGTTGGGCTCATCGAGGCGGGCGCCGCGGCCGGGCAGCTGGACCGCCCATACCTCCATGTCGGGCGTGAAGTCGCCCCAGCGGACGTATTCGCCGGACGACCCGCCGCTGTGCGGGAAGCAGATCAGACGGAACGCGGCGTCGGGGCGGCGCCGGCGGCAGGCCAGCCAGCGCCGGGGATCGGGGTTCACCGACAACCGGCGGACCATAGCGCGAGGCGACCCGCGAAGGGGGCGCGGCGACCGGTCAGCGCGGCCGGGTCGCGGCGTCGAGGGTGGCGAGATCGACGGTGAGCTGCTCGACGGCGGCGTCGATCTCGGGCGAGGAGCGTGGGGCGGCGCGGCCGCCCAGGCAGCCGGCCAGGAACAGCTCGGTGGCGCGGACGAGGCCGAGGGTGGTGTCGCGATCGGCGAGGCCGTGCCCCTCGTCGGCGGCGAGGAGGTAGGTGACCGGCACGCCGCGGCGGTGGAGGCGGAGCGCCATCTCGTCCGACTGGGCGCGCGAGACCCGCGGATCGTTGCCGCCGTGGAAGATGAGGACCGGGGCGCGGATCGCCTCGGCCAGGGTGATCGGCGAGCGGCGCCGCATGTCGGCGCGATCCGCGGCGAGGTGCGGGTCGCCGACGAAGCGGTACCAGCGGCGGCGCAGGCGCGGGCGCCAGCTGGGCGGGAAGCCCTCGATGAGGGCGGCCAGGTCGACCGGGCCGGCGTAGTCGACGCCGCAGGCGAAGCGCTCCGGCGTGGTGGCCAGCGCGATGAGCGCGGCATAGCCGCCGTACGAGCCACCCATGATGGCGACGCGGCGCCGGTCGGTGACGCCGCGGGCGATGGCCCAGTCGACCGCGTCGACCAGATCCTCCTGCATGGCGCCGGCGAAGCCACCCCGGGCCAGCTCGGTGAAGCGGCGGCCGAACCCGATCGAGCCGCGGTAGTTCACCGACAGGACCGCGTAGCCGCGGCTGGCCAGGAGCTGGCGGTCGGCGTCGAAGTCCCACAGGTCGCGCGACCACGGGCCGCCGTGCACCAGGAGGACGGTCGGGTGCGGCGCGCGCGCCGGTCCGGCCGGCAGGGTCAGGTAGCCGGACAGCTCGACGCGGTCGCGGGCGCGCAGGCGGATCGGCCTGCTGTCGAACAGGCGGCGGCGGTCGAGCCACGGGCGCGAGCGAAACAGCGGGATCACGCGGCCGCGCGACGGCTCGACCAGGTGATACGCGACCGGCGCGGTCGGCGCGCTGGTCGCCACGGTCCACAGCCGACCGTCTCGTGAGCGCGACAGGACCTGGAGGTTGCGCCCGCCGCCCGGCGCCCGCGCCAGCAGCGCCTGGAAGCCCGGGTCGCGGCTCACCCAGCGAGTCGCGTCCTCGACGAAGCGGCTGGCCACGACCCGCCCGGCCGCGAGATCGAAGATCGCTCCGTCGAGATCGACCCGTCCGGCCGGATCGGCCGCGACTGGCTCGAGGGAGCCGGTCGCCAGGTCGAACAGCGCCAGGCGCTGCCGATCGGCGTGGTGATCGGTGCGGACGTAGATCAGGCCCGGCCGGTCGCTGAACGCCAGCGGGGTCAGCTCCTCGCCGCCCGGGTAGGTCGCGACCACTCGCCACGGCGACGCCTCGGTCGATCGGTGGAGCAGGCGAGGTCGACCGCGCGGGTCGACCGACGTCGCCACCAGCACGCGGCCGCGCGCGTCGGCCAGGTAGCCGGCGAAGCTGCCCGGGTTGACGTCGGCCAGCGACAGCGCGCCGGACGCGAGGTCGACCCGGTAGGCGTCGAGCAGCGCCGGGTCGCGCCGGTTCATCGCGATGACCGCGACGCCCGGCTCGAGCGCGGGAAGCCCGATCCAGCGGACCTCGACGCCGGGGAACGGGGTCAGGTCGCGGACGCGACCGCCGGCGCGGCCGACCTCGGCCTGGAGCAGGTGATAGCCCTCGTCGCCGCCGGCGTCCTGGAGGTAGAGGATCGACCGCGAGTCGCCGCTCCACACGAAGTCGTCGACCGGCGGGTCGGCCTCGCCGGTGGCGAACCGGGCTGCGCCGGCCGGCGCGCCGTCGACCAGCGGCCGGATCGCGAGGTCGAGGTTGCCGCCGCGCAGGGCCAGGTAGGCCAGCCAGCGGCCGTCGGGCGAGACCTGCGGCAGCGCGGCGACCGGGCTCCCGTACAGCTCCTCGATCGGGATCAGGGGCGCCGATGCGGGCGCCGACGCGGGACGTCCGCGATGCTCGGCCGGCCCGCCCGCGCCGCACCCGAGCGAGACCACCGCGGCGACGAGCCAGCGCGTCCAGCGGGTCCGGAAGTCGGTGCTCCGCATCGGTTCCATCGTCGTCGATGACCGCGTGAGCTGGATAGTCCGGGAGACACGCGCCGACCGTCGGGCGGTCCGGAATGGTCTACGACTCGGGATCGGCCGCGTCGAAGAACCTGACCACCCGCCTCAGCCGACCGTCCGACGCGAACTGCGCGATGTCGGTGCCCCGCGCCACCTCGCGCCCGGCGTCGTCGAGCACGGCAAAGGCGAACCGCGCCCAGCCGTGGTGCGAGTCGATCGCGCTGGCGAACAGCGCGGTGTGGCCGGGCTGGGCCGCGCGCCACGCGGTGATCTCGCCGTCCACCGCCTCGCGCCCGCGGAGCACGCCGACCGGCGCGACGACCTCGCAGTCCTCGCTCAGCGAGCGCTTCAGCAGGTCGCGCCGGCGGGACGGGTTGGGCTCGTTCCACGCCCGCCCGTACTCGTCGATCGGGCTGAGCACGTCCATGGGAGCCGTGACGTCGGTGTCCACTCGCTTCTCCTCGGCTTCGGCCCGGCCCCCACCGGGCGCGCCGCGCGCACTGCTGGAGACGGCGAGCTTCACACCCAGGCTACCATGACGCCTGCATGACCGCGGACGACACACGACGGCCGGTCGGGCTCGGCTGCATGCGTCTGTCGTCGCCGTCGGTGAACGAGCCGCGCGCGATCGCCGCGCTCCACGCCGCGCTCGACGCCGGGGTCACCCTGCTCGACACCGCCGACGTCTACGCTCCCACCGACGGAGACCTCGGCCACAACGAGCGCCTGATCACCCGCGCGCTGGCCGCATGGTCGGGGGACCGCGCGCGGGTCCAGGTCGCCAGCAAGGGCGGCCTCACCCGCCCGGGGGGGAGGAGGTGGATCCCCGACGGACGCGCCCGCCACCTGGTCGCCGCCGCCGAGGCCAGCCGCGCCGCGCTCGGCGTCGACGCGATCGATCTCTACCAGCTCCACGCGGTCGACCCGCGCACGCCGCTCGCCACCAGTGTGCGCGCCCTGGCCGAGCTGCGCGCCGCCGGCGTGGTGCGCGCGATCGGGCTCTGCAACGTCACCCTCGGCCAGCTGCGCGACGCGTCGAGGGTGGCCGAGATCGACGCGGTGCAGGTCGCGCTCCACCTCGGCGACGACCAGGCGATCCATGCCGGCCTGGTCGAGCACTGCCGCGAGCGCGGCATCGCCCTTCTCTGCCACACGCCGCTGGGCGGGCCGACCGGCTGGCCGCGCCGCGCCCGCACACCCGCCCTTCGCGCCGTCGCCGGGCGGCGCGGCGTCACCCCCGCGGAGATCGCGCTGGCCTGGCTGTGCGACCTCGGCCCGCACGTGACCCCGCTGCCCGGGGCCACCCGGCCCGAGACCGCCGCCTCGGCCGCGGCCGGCCAGCGGCTGGTCCTCGACGACGACGATCGCCGCGCCCTCGACGAGATCGCCCCGGCCGGTCGCATCGCGCGCACGCCGCGGGCCAGCCGCCGCCCCGGGTCCGCCGCCGCCGACGTGGTGCTGGTCATGGGCTCGCCGGCGGCCGGCAAGAGCACGTGGGTGCGCGACCTGGTCGCCGCCGGCCACCGGCGCCTCAACCGCGACCTGACCGGCGGCAGCCTGACCGCCCTGGCCGGCGCGCTCGAGCGCGGCCTCGCCGGCGGCGGCCGCCGCTTCGTCCTCGACAACACCTATCCGTCGCGCGCCGCGCGCAGCCGCGTCATCGAGGCGGCCTGGCGTCACCGCGCCGAGGTCCGCTGCGTGTGGCTCGACACCTCGCTCGAGGACGCCCAGGTCAACGCCGTCTTCCGCATGCTCGACGCCCACGGCCGCCTGCTCGACCCGCACGAGCTGAGCGGGCCGAAGAAGGCCGATCCAGTCGCCATCCCGCCGCGCGCGCTGTTCGACTACCGCCGCGCCCTCGAGCCACCCGACGCCGACGAGGGCTTCGCCGCGATCGACGTCGTCTCGTTCGCGCGCGCCGCCGGCCCCGGGCGCACCCGGCGCGCCCTCCTCATCGACCTCGAGCACCTGCCCGCCGATCCGGCGCCACTGCGACGCTGGCGCGAGCGCGGCTGGCTGATCCTGTGCACCTCCTGGCAGCCGGGCGTGGCCAGCGGCGCGACCAGCGCGGCCGAGGTCGATCGCCGCCTCACCGAGCTCCGCGACGGGCTCGGCCTCGACGACGCGGTCTACTGCGGGCACGGGCCCGGCCCGCCGATCTGCTGGTGTCGCAAGCCGCTGCCCGGCCTGGCCGCGCTGCTGATCCATCGCCACGGCCTCGACCCGCCCCGCTGTCACCTGGTCGGGCAGGGCGCGCCCGACCGCGGGCTCGCCGCCCGGCTCGGCTTCGGCTGGATCGAGGCGGGCGCGCCGGGCGCCCTCGACGCGGTCGACCTCCGATAAGATCGGGCCGTGGTCGCCGTCCTGGTCATCTGCTCGGCGCTGCTCCACTCGGTGTGGAACGCGGTCCTCAAGACCCAGAAGGACAAGGACCTGGCCGGGGCGACGGTGGTCGGGATGGCCGCGGTGGTCGCGGTGGTCGTCGCGCTCGCGGTCTGGGCCTTCACCCCCGAGGCGCCGTTTCCGCGGGCCAGCGGCGTGGCCTGGAGCGCCGGCGCCGGCCTGTTCGAGGCGGCTTACTTCGTCCTCCTGGTCATGGCGCTCGAGCGCCTGCCGCTCGCCGCCGCGTACACCGTCTCGCGCGGCCTCGCCATCCTGGCGGTGTGGCCGGTCTCGGTCGCGCTGCTCGGCGAACCGATCACCGCCGCGTCGATCGCCGGCACCGCGGTCCTCTGCCTCGGCCTCGTCACCAGCGGCCTCGAGCGGCGCGAGGGCTCGTCGGCCGGCGGCGTCGCGCTGGCCTGCCTGTGCGGGCTGTCGATCGCCGGCTATCACCTCTGCTACAAGCAGGCGCTCGCGGCCGGGGCCCAGCCGGCGGCGGTGTTCGCGGTCGCGCTGTCGATCGCCTTCCCGCTCAACCTGGCCCGCCTCGGCCGGGCCAGGATTCCGGCCCTGGGGCGCGAGCTGCGCCGGCGCCCGTGGTTCGCGATCGGCCTGGGCAGCATGGCGGCCGCCTCGTTCCTCATCCTCCTGGTCGGGCTCGGCCGCGGCGGGGCCGGCTTCGTGCTCACCCTGCGCAACACCTCGATCGTCTTCACCGCGCTCATCGGGTGGGCGGTCGGCGAGCGGCCGTCCCGACCGCAGCTCATCGGCGCGGCCCTGGTCGCCGCCGGCGCGATGCTGGTCGGCCTGTCGAGGTGACGGGCGGCCGTCGGTGATGCATCATCCCCGATCGTGAGCGAGGCCAAGACCAGCGGGCGCGGTGCGCTCCACGACGTGCGCCGGCGCCTGGGTGGATCGGTCGCCGCCAACCAGGTCGGCCGGCGGCTGTGGAGCTGGTGGAGCCACCGGCGCACCGAGGTCTACTTCCTGTCGTACCCCAAGGCCGGGCGGACCTGGCTCCGCCTCCTGGTCGGCAAGGCGCTGGTCGACGAGCTCGCGCCGGGCCAGGCCAACCCGATGGAGCTGTCCGACCTCCACCGCTTCAGCCCGCTGGTGCCGCGCATCCGCGTCACCCACGACGACAACCCGCAGCTCAAGCGCGCCGACGAGGTCGAGCGCGACAAGCGCCGCTACGCCGGCAAGAGCGTCGTCTTCCTGGTCCGCAACCCGCGCGACGTGGTCATCTCGTACTACTTCCAGGCCTCCCGCCGGCGCGACCGCTTCGCCGGGACGCCCGGCGAGTTCCTGCGCCACCCGATCGGCTCGCTCGACACCATCCTCGCCTACTACAACGTGTGGGCCGAGAATCGCGCCGCCCCGGCCCGCTTCTGCCTGGTCCGCTACGAGGACCTCCACCGCGACGCGGCCGGGCAGCTCGAGCGGGTGCTGGCCGCCCTCGGCCGCGCCCCGCCGCGCGCCGTCATCGACGCCGCCGTCGAGTACGCCCGCTTCGACAACATGCGCGCGCTCGAGCGCAAGAACGCGTTCCAGTCGGCCCGGCTCCGCCCGGCCGACGGCGCCGACCCGGAGTCCTTCAAGACCCGCAAGGGCAAGGTGGGTGGCTACCGCGAGTACCTGTCGGCCGGCGACATCGACTACATGGAGGCGCGCATCCGCGAGCGCCTGTCGCCGTTCTACGCCGGGTACATCGACGCCGGCGATCGCCCGGCCTGACCGCTCAGCGGAACGCCACCACGTTGTAGCCGATGGTGACCTCGGTGGCCGGGACCAGCTTGCCGAGCGCGCGCAGCACCGGCGACCCGGCCAGCACGACCGGCACGATCACCGCCTGCAGCCCCCGCCGGGCGGCCCCGCGCCCGCGCGCCATCCGCACCGCCAGCACCCCGAGCGACTCGGCCCAGTTGGTCCGCTCCTCGATGGTCACGTCGCGGAACTCGCGCAGCAGCACCTCGAGGCCGTGCCGGGTGTAGCGGAAGTAGTCGTGGGGCGCGCCGTGGATCGGGAACACGAACGGCGCGGTCAGGATCAGCCGCCCGCCGTCGCGCAGGCTGGCCCGGATGTTGTCGATCGCCAGGTGCGGCGCCCACAGGTGCTCGAGCACCTCGGAGCAGACCACCGCGTCGTACGGCTCCTCGCTGTGCCACTTGCAGATGTCGGCGACCACGTCGGCGCCGCGATCGGACCGGATGTCGAGCTGGCGCACGTCGAGCCCGTGCTTCTCGCGCGCCGCCACGATCCGGTCGCCGATCTCGCCGCCGGCGCCGATCGACAGCACGCGCGCGCCTGGCTCGATGCGGGCCAGCTCGGCGTCGATGAACGGGTAGATGCCGTAGCGCGACACCTGCTTGGCGCCCTTGCCGACCAGCTCGCCCAGGCCGCGCAGAAGTCCTCCGCTCATCCGCATCTCCTCATCGTCGCGCTTTCAGGTGGTCGGCCAGCCGCACGGCCAGGGCCGCGATCGTCGCGGTCGGGTTGGCGTAGCCGGAGGTCGGGAAGACCGAGCTGCCGGCCACGAAGACGTTGTCGGTGTCGTGGACCCGGCAGTCTGGATCGACCACCGACGTGCGCGGGTCGGTCCCCATCCGGGTGGTGCCCATGTGGTGGGACGCGTCCTGGAACTCGGGGAACACGCCCCCGTCGGCGCCGCCGGGGTGGAGCAGCGGGCTGTCCAGCTCGCCGACCCCGGCCCGCTGCAGCTCGCGCCGCAGCACCCGGTGGAGCGCGACGATCGTGCGGCGGTCGCGCTCGCCGAGCGTCCAGGTCACGCTGGCCCGCGCCTGACCGAGCGGATCGCGGTCCGCGCCCAGGAACACCCGGTTGTCCGGATCCGGCTCCTGCTCCATGTAGTTGCGCAGGGCCAGGAGGCGGCACCGGCGCGGCCGGATCGCCCGCCGGGCCAGCCGGCGCGGGATGTCGCGCTCGAACGCCGGCTCCAGGAAGACGTAGCTGTTCAGCACCTCCTCGGCGCGCTGCACCTCGTCGCTGAGCCGGAGCCCGACCCAGACCGGCGCGTTCTCGCTGAGGCCCTCCCACGACGACATGTCGAGCGGCTCGTAGGTCTCGACCACGCCGACCTTGGCCTTGGGGTGGTCCATGAAGTAGCGGCCGACCTGGTCGTGCTGGTTGCCGATCCCGGACAGGAGCAGCGTGCGTGCGTTCTCGATCCCGCCGGTGGCGATCACCACCTGGCGCGCGCGCACCGCGAAGCGGCCGCCGCCGGCGCCGCGGACCAGGACGCGCCCGACCGCGCGCCGGTCGCGCTCGAGCTGGACCACGTGGGCGTCGAGCACCGCGTCGACGCTGTCGGCGCCCTCGATGGTCCGGGTCAGGGCGCGCCCGAAATCGCGCTGGTCCTCGCGCAGCGTGTGGAACACGGTCGGCACCACCGCGTCGCTCTTGACCAGCGCGGCCACCGTGTCGGCCTCGCCGGCGTCGTGGGTCGCGTGATCGCGCACCCCGACCGCGCGCCCGGCGCGCACATAATAAGGATCCAGCGACGCGTACGACACCGGCCACCCGGAGTGGCGCACCCACGGGCGCGGCTCGAAGTCGATCGGGTCGAACCGCTTCCACCGCCCCGCCCACACCGTGGTGGTGCCGCCGAACGCGCGAACCCGCGAGTCGTCCGCCACCGGCAGCTGGGTCGCGTGGATCTGGTACATCGGATCCGGCCCCGGGGCCGGCTTGCGGCCGCCGCTCTCCAGCAGGCACACCCGCGCGCCCGACGACGCCAGCTCGCGGGCCAGCACCAGGCCAGCCGCGCCGGCGCCGATCACGCAGACGTCGGCCTCGAGCTCGGCATCTCCGGTCAGCGAGGCGGACGATCGGATCATGAGGCCCGCGCAATCTAGCACCCGAGCACGAGTCGGTCAGTCGCTCGGGAGGGGCGGCTTGCCTCGCTCGGAAGGAACATGGTAGAGACCCGGGCTCAGGCCCTACGCCCTCCCAGCGCGGTGATGATGACCAGTCAAGTGCGCCAGTTTCTTGAGCAGGTGAGCGCGCGATCGCCGGTCGGCATGGCGGTGGCGCGGCGGGTCAGCCGGACCGTGCGGCGCTGGTGGCGCCATCAGCGAACCTCGGGCTACGTGCTCTCGTATCCGGGCAGCGGCCGCACCTGGCTCACCGTCCTCATCGGCAAGGCGCTCATCGATCAGCATCGCCTCGAAGGGATGAACCCGGCCGCGATCACCGACCTGGCCGACCTCCGCCGCGGCGTCCCCCGCATCGAGGTGCGCCACGACGACAGCCCGCAGCTCCGCCGCCCCGACGAGGTCGAGCGCGACAAGAGCCGCTACGCCCGCAAGTCGGTCGTGCTCCTGGTCCGCGATCCGCGCGACGCGATCATCTCCTACTTCTTCGAGGCGTCGAAGCGGCGCGGCCGGTTCGAGGGCAGCGCCGGCCAGTTCCTCCGCCACCCGGTCGGCGGGCTCGACACGCTCATCACCTACTACAACGTGTGGGCCGAGCACCGCGAGGTGCCGCGCCGCTTCTGCCTGGTCCGCTACGAAGACCTCCACCGCGAGCCGGTCGATCAGCTCGGCCGGGTGATGAGCGCATTCGGCCAGTCGCCGTCGCACGCCATCCTCGAGGGCGCGGTCGAGTTCTCGCGGTTCGAGAACATGCGCAAGATGGAGGCGAAGGGCTTCGCCCGGCCCGAGCTCGACCGGCGCGATCCGGCCGACGTCGAGTCGTTCAAGACCCGCAAGGGCAAGGTCGGCGGCTACCGCGAGTACCTGTCGCCCGAGGACGTCGACTACCTGAATGCGCGCATCGCCGAGCGGCTGTCGCCGTACTACGCCGATTACCTGACCCCGAAGTGAGCGAGGGCGCGGCCCAGACGCCGCCGGCCAAGGGGCTGGGCAAGCGGACCCTCGAAGGCATCACCTGGACGCTGGTCGGCCAGGTCGGGTCGAACGCGCTGCGCATCGCGGTGCTGGCCATCCTCGGCCGCCTGCTGGCCCCGGCCGAGTTCGGCCAGGTCGCCGCCGGGCTCACCGTCATCGCGCTGGCCCTCGCGCTCAAGAACGTTGGCGTCGGCCTCGCTCTGGTCCAGCGCCGCGAGATCGACGACGGCCACGTCGAGGCGGCGTTCGGCTTCTCGCTCCTGTTCGCGCTCGCGCTGGCCGGCGCCACCTTCGCCTGCGCGCCGCTCATCGCGGACCTCTACGACATCCCGGAGTCGGCCTCGCTCCTTCGCGCGCTCAGCGTCATGTTCCTCCTGCGCGGGATCGCGTCGACGTCGTCATTCCTGTGCCAGCGCGACATGAGCTTCCGCGCGCTCGCGACCATCGACTTCGCCGGCTACGCGGCCGGCTCGGTGACCAGCGTGGTGCTCGCCTTCCTCGGGGTCGGCGCGTGGTCGCTGGTGATCGGGTACCTGGTCGAGGCCGCGATCGGCAGCGCCGCGCTGCTCTACGTCCGTCCGCCGCCGCTCCGCTTTCGCATCCGCTGGCACTCGCTGCGCGATCTGCTCGGCTTCGGCGGCGGGCAGACCGCGGCCGGCATCGCCAACTACTTCGCCAACCAGGGCGACTACGTCGTGGTCGGCCGCTACCTCGACGCGGCCGCGCTCGGCTTCTACACCCGCGCCTACGAGCTCATCCGCTACCCGTCGCTCATCTTCAACAACGTGTTCGGCACGGTGTTCTTCTCGTCGTTCTCGAAGCTGCAGGACGACCCGGACCGGCTCGGCGTGGCCTTCCGCCGGGTGCTGTTCGTCAACGCGGTGCTCCTCCTGCCGGCCAGCGCCGGGGTGATCGTGCTGGCGCCCGAGGCGATCCGCCTCATCATGGGGCCGGGCTGGGACACCGCCGTCCTGCCGTTCCAGATCATGGCGGTCAGCATGTTGTTCCGCACCAGCTACAAGGCGGGCGGCATCGTGGCGCGCTCGTCCGGCGACGTGTTCCGCATCGCCAGCTGGCAGGCAGTCTACGCGGTCGTGGTGGTCGGCGGCGCGCTCCTGACCGTGCGCTGGGGCATCACCGGCGTGTCGTGCACCACCGCGCTGGCGGTGATCATCCACTTCTTCGCGCTGTCGCGCCTGGCGCTGCGCCGCATCTCGCTCGGCTGGGGCGCGCTCCTGGCCGCCCACGTGCCGGGTCTCATCGCGGCCGGCCTGGCCGTGGCCGGCGCGGCGCCGGTCGCGCATCTCCTCCGCCAGCACGGGGCCAGCGCGATCACCGTGGCGGTGGCCGGCACCGTCGCGGGCAGCATCGGTCCGGTGGGGTTCTTCCTCCTCGCCCTGCGCCGCGGCCACCCGGACTGGGTCTGGGTGTGGCAGACGGTGCGCCAGCTCGGCGGCAAGAAGCGGCGCAAGGCGGAGAAGCGAGCCCGCCGGCTGGCGGAGCAGGCCGCCGCCGGAGAGGCCGGTCCCGGAGCGCCCGGGTCCGCGACGCCCGGCTCCGACCCCGGCCCGCGATCGGACTGAGGTCAGCGAAGGTCGTCCGGATCCTCGAGCCGGGCCAGGTCGAGCGACGCGCCCAGCTCGCGGAACACCACCGCGGCGCGCTCGCGCAGCCCGGCGGCCTCGGCCGCGCGCCCGGCTCGCTCGTGCCGCTTCGACTCTGCGGCCCAGGTCCGCGCCTCCTCGTACGGCTCGTCGGCGATGAGCCGGTGCGACGCGGCGAACAGCTCGTCGACCTCACCCGGGCGGCCGCCGCCCCGGTCCAGAATTCCGGCCAGGAGCCGCATCCCGACCGCCTCGTCGATCGACGATCCGGACTCGCGCGCCAGCGCCACCGCCTCGCGCGCCTCCCGCTCCGCCCCGGCCGCGTCTCCGCCGCGCAGGGCCAGCTGGGCCAGGGTGCAGCGGGTCTCGCGCAGGAACCGGGTGTAGCCGACTCGCCCGCTCAGCCGGATCGCCTCGTCCAGCTCGGCCCGCGCGCCGGCGTCGTCGCCCGCGTCGGCCAGGATCACCCCGAGGTTGTTGTGGGCCAGGGCGCGCTCGGCCAGCCGGCCGGTCCGCGCCGCCAGCGCCAGCGCCTCGCGGGTGTGGGCCGCGGCGGTGTCGAGCTCGCCCAGCGACGTGTAGTTCGCGCCCAGGTTGATGTGGGCGATGAGCTGCCGTCCGAGGTCGCCCGCCATCTGGGCGATCTCCAGGTGGCGCACGTTGCACCGCAGGCGATCGCGCCACCGCCCCGCCCGCATGTAGTTCGCGGCCAGCCGGCTGAGCGCCTGGGCCAGCTCCTTCACCTCGCCCTGGGCCTCGAGCAGCGCCACCGCCCGCTCGGCCTGCGGGAGCCCGCGCCGGTGATCGCCGATCTCGTAGCCGACCACCCACCCCAGGCTGCCGAGCAGGCGCGCGGCCAGGATCCGCTCCGACGCGCTGGCGTGCTCCTGCTCGGCCGCGGACCCGAGCAGGGCCAGCCCGGTCTCGAAGCAGGCGACCGCGGCCTGGCTGTCGGAGCGCCCGATCGCCGCCTCGCCCAGGTGGTGGTAGAGCCGGGCCCGGCCGACCCGGTCCGAGGTCAGCGCCAGCGCGGCCTGGTAGCGCCCGGCCGCCGCCGCGCCGTCGAGCGGCAAGAGCGCGTCGCCGCACATCTCGGCCAGCACCGGATCGGGCTGGTCGCTCAGCGCCTCGGCCCGGAGCAGCGCCTCGCTCGCCTCGCGGTGGGCGAACAGAGACAGCGCGATGACGCCCGCCTCGCGATACGCGTCGCGCGCACCGGCCCGGTCGCCGGCCGCCTCGCGATGCTGGGCCAGGAGCAGGAGCCGGCCCGGCTCGTGCCGCCCGGGCGCGACGCGCTCGAGGTGGACCGCCATCGCCGCGTGGCCGCGCTGGCGCGAGGCGTCGTCGAGCTGCGCGTACGCGACGTCGCGGCTGAGCGTGTGGTGGAAGATGTAGTGCTCCTCGCCCGCGCCGGTCGCCCCGGCCGGCGGCGTCATCGTGGCGACGATCTGCCGCCGCTCCAGCTCGTCGAGCGCCAGGTCGAGCGTCTCGTCGCCGATCGGCGTCGACGCGTCGAGCACCGCGCGAAGCGCCGCCCGGTCGAACTCGCGGCCGATCACCGAGGCGGCGTGGGCCAGGCGCCGCGCGGTCGCCGGCAGGCGATCCAGGCGGGCCTGGATGACCAGCTCGACCGCGGCGGGCAGGTCGCCGCGCCGGCCGTGCTCGGTCGATTCGCCCAGGTGACGGGCGAGCTCCTCGCCGAAGAACGGATTTCCGCCGGCCCGGCTGACCAGCTCGTCGATGCGCACCCCGGGCGCCTCGGGCGCGAGCCGGCGCGCGATCGCGCGGACCGCGTCGTCGCCCAGCGGCGCCAGCTCGATGCGGAGGTCGACGTCCGCGGCCGACATCCCCGCCGCGCTGGCGTCGTCTTCGGTCGGGTCGTCCTCGCCGCTCGCGCTGGCCTCGCCGCTCGCGCTGGCCTCGGCGCTCGCGCCCGCCGCCTCACCGTCGACCTCGCCGCGCGTGAACAGCACGATCGTCACCGGCACGTGGTCGAGCGCGCGGCGAAGCTCGCCCACCACCTCGAGCGAGGCCTGGTCCGCCCACTGCACGTCGTCCAGGGTCAAGACCACCGGCCGCACCGACGCGCGCGCCTCGAGCCAGCTGCGCGCCGCCGCGAACGCCGCCGCCCGCCCGCCCAGCGCGCTGCCTGCCGCCGCCGCCTCGAACCACGCGGTCGACGCGCTGCGCAGGAGGCCGAACGGATCGCGCTCGCCCAGCGCGCCGGCCCGCGCGCGCAGCCAGTCGATGTCGCGCCGCTCCGCGACCTGCCGCTCCAGCTCCAGCCGCAGCCGGCTCTTGCCCGACCCGGGCGGGCCGATCACCAGCGCGACCCGCGGCGACCGCTCCTCGCACGCCTGCCGGATGAGGTCGGCCAGCTGGCCCAGCTCCGCCTCGCGCCCGTAGAGCGGCGGCAGGTCGTAGCGCTCGGCGCGGGCCAGCAGCCCCGGCACCACCAGGCGGCCGTCGCCGGGCGCGTCGCTGGTCCCGAACCGGCCGACGAAGTGGCGCGAGGTCGCCTGGGTGGCCAGCACCTGGCCGGGCAGGGCGGCCCGGGCCAGCACGCGCGCCCGGGTCAGCGCGTCGCCGCGCGCGCGCAGCCCGCCCGGCTGCCACGACAGCTCGACTCGCCCGGTGTGGAGCCCGGCCCGCCCGCCGCCGCACTGCTCGACCAGCGCGAACGCGGCCCTCGCCGCCCGCACCACGTCGTCGCCGAGCGCGCGCGGCGCCCCGAAGATCGCCATCAGCTCGCCCGCGCCGCTCGCCACCAGGTGGCCGCCGTGGTCGCGCACGGTCCGCTCGAGCTGGTCGAGGTTGGCCGGCTCGGTCACGCGAGTGCTCGACTCGGTCATCGCCGGATCGGCGGCCGCGCCGCTGTCCGGCTCGCGCTCGCCGGCGAAGAACAGCTGCAGCGCGGTCGCCACCCGCGGCTGGGTGCGCTCGCCGTCGCCGGCCCCGATCGGCGCGGTCGGCACCTCGCTGTCGACCAGGGTCGGTCCGCCGAGCTCGCTGCCGGACGGGCGCGGCAGGCCGAGCTCCTCCTCCGACGCGCCGCGCGCGGCCAGGGCCAGCGCCTCGGCGAAGCGATCGGCCGTCTCCGGGCGCGAGCCGGGCCACCCGTCGAGCGCGCGAGCCAGCACCCGGTCGAGCCCGGGCCGGCACGACGCCGGCGCCGACTCCTCGCCGAGCGGCGGCAGCGGCGGGACCGCGCGGGCCCGCTCCATCGCCTCGCGCAGCCCGGCGGTGCGGAACGGCGCCCGCCCGGCCAGGAGCTCGTAGGCGACCAGCCCGCACGCGTACACGTCGGCGCGCGGCCCGCCGGCCTCGCCGCGCAGGATCTCCGGCGCGATGTAGTGCGGCGTGCCAGCCACCATGCGCCGGCCGCGCCGCACGTCGAACGGGCTGGCCACGCCGAAGTCGCTCAGCACCGCGCGGTCCGGCTCGACGATGAGGTTCTCCGGCTTGACGTCGCCGTGCACGATGCCGACCCGGTGGGCGGCGGACAGCGCGGCGCACAGCTGCACCACCAGGTCGATCTTGCGGCTGAGCGCGAGCGGCGGCTCGTCGCCGGCGTCGATCGAGCGCAGGAGGTCGCGCAGGGTCCGCCCGCCGAGCAGCTCCATGGTGACGAACAGCTGATCTCCGTGCTGGCCGAGGTCGTGCACGCGGCACACGTTGGGGTGCGAGACGCGCCGGGCCAGCCGGACCTCGGTGCGCAGGCGCTGCCGGTAGTCCGGGTCGCCCGACAGCTGCGGGTGGAGGAGCTTGAGCGCGACCGGCTCGTCCAGCTCTCGATCGAGCACCTCGTACACCGCGCCCATCCCGCCCTCGCCGAGCGGCCGCACCACCTCGTAGCGCGACGCCAGGACCTCGCCGGGCTCGACCGCCGGGCGGACCGCGGCGGGCGCCGTGCGGGGCCCCGCCGGCGGCTCGTCTTGCCTCCCCGGCGTCACACCGAGAGCTTCGCACATGGCGCGCTGCATGCGCCGCTCTCCGACGACCACCGCGGCACGAGGACGACTCGTTGTGGTATGGAAACTTGCCGATGGACGCCGCGCGACCGAGCTCCCGACCCATCGTGGTGACGATCGACGGCCCGGCCGGGGCCGGCAAGTCGACCGTGGCCAAGCGGCTGACCTCGATGCTCGGCTACCGCCTGCTCGACACCGGCGCGCTCTACCGATCGATCGCGTTCCTCGCCCGCCGCGCCGGCACCGGCTGGGACGACGAGCGGGCGCTGGCCGCGCTCGCCGCCGAGCTCGACGTCGAGTTTCAGCTCGACGGCATGACCAACCGGGTGTTCGTGGGCGGCGAGGATCTGAGCGGTGCGATCCGGACCCCCGAGGTATCGGAGGGCTCGTCGATCGTGTCGGCGCTGCCCGGGGTGCGGGGCGCGCTGCTCGGCCTCCAGCGCCGCCTGGCCGGGGAGGGCGGGGTGGTGGCCGAGGGCCGCGACGCCGGGACCGTCGTGTTTCCGTCGGCGCAGGCCAAGTTCTTCTTGACCGCCTCCGACGAGGTGCGGGCCCGCCGGCGGCAGGATGAGCTGGCCGCCGCCGGGGTCGCCGCGGACCTGGCCAGGACCCAGGAAGAGATGATCCGGCGCGATCGGCGCGACGTGACGCGAGCGGTCTCTCCCCTCCTATGTGCTCCGGATGCGGTGGTCGTGGATTCCTCCGCACTTACCCTCGATGACGTCGTGAACCGCATGTTGGAAGTCGTCAGGCGACGTGAGCTAGACCCTGGCTAGCAGCCGGGAATCCTCAGATTTGGTTGACAAAAGGGGGCTCCGAGGGGTACCTGTCTGGACCCGCCGAAAGGAGCTGGAAGCTTGCATATGGTCGATGTGGACAACGCAAACGGCGACAACTTCGCCGCGCTCTTCGAGGAGAGCCTGAAGCAGGACGAAGTCAAGGAAGGTGACATCGTCCGCGGCACCGTCATCGCCGTCGCGAAGGACTACGCGATCATCGACATCGGCTACAAGTCGGAGGGTCAGGTCTCTCTCGACGAGTTCCGCGGCGCCGACGGCATCATCTCGGTGAAGCCAGGCGACCAGGTGGACGTTCTCCTCGAGGATCGAGAGAACGAGGCCGGTATGTGCGTTCTCTCCAAGGAGAAGGCCGACCGGCTCAAGGTGTGGGACGAGATCTCGGCCGCGTGCGAGCGCGACGAGCTCATCGAAGGAACCATCACCCAGCGGGTCAAGGGTGGCCTCAGCGTCACCATCCGCGGCGGAGTGAAAGCGTTCCTCCCCGGCTCGCAGGTCGACCTCCGGCCGGTTCGCAACCTCGACGCGTTCATCGGCCAGAACCACAAGTTCAAGGTCATCAAGTTCAACAAGAAGCGCGGCAACATCGTCCTGTCGCGCCGCGTCCTGCTCGAGAAGGAGCGGGCCGCGCTGAAGGAGTCGACGCTCGAGAGGCTGAAGGAAGGCCAGGTGGTCGAGGGGATCGTCAAGAACCTCACCGAGTACGGCGCCTTCATCGACCTCGGCGGCATCGACGGCCTCCTCCACATCACCGACATGAGCTGGGGCCGGGTCAATCACCCGAGCGAGCTGTTCCAGGTCGGCGACCACGTGCGAGTGAAGGTCCTCAAGTTCAACCCGGAGACCGAGCGCGTCTCGCTGGGCCTGAAGCAGATCAGCGAAGATCCGTGGAGCCGGGCCCAGGAGAAGTACGTGCCGGGCACCGTGGTGCGCGGCAAGGTGGTCTCGCTCAAGGACTACGGCGCCTTCATCGAGCTCGAGGAGGGCATCGAGGGCCTGGTCCACATCTCCGAGATGTCATGGACCCGCCGGGTCAAGCACCCCTCCAAGGTGGTCGCGGTGGGCGACGTGGTCGATGCGGTCGTCCTCGACGTGGACGTCGCTCAGAACCGCATCTCCCTCGGCATGAAGCAGCTCGAGCAGAACCCGTACGAGCAGCTCACCGAGAAGTACCCGATCGGCACCGTGGTGAAGGGTCGGGTCCGCAACATCGCCGACTTCGGCATCTTCGTGGAGATCGAGGAAGGCATCGACGGCCTGGTCCACATCAGCGACATGTCGTGGACGCAGCGGGTCAAGCACCCGAGCGAGCTCTTCCAGAAGGGCGACGAGGTCGAGGCGATCCTCCAGGCCATCGACACCGACGACGGCGAGAAGCCGAAGATCTCGCTCTCCATCAAGCACATGGTCGCGGACCCGTGGGACCGCATCCCGTACGACTACCCGATCGGCAAGATCGTCGACGCCAAGATCCTCAAGGTCATGGACTTCGGCGCCTTTGTCGAGATCGAGAAGGGCGTCGAGGGCCTGGTCCACGTGTCGGAGATCGCCGAGGAGCGCATCGAGGATCCGCGCCAGGTCCTGTCCGAGGGGCAGGAGGTCAAGGTGCAGATCATCAGCCTCGACCAGGGCGAGCGGAAGATCGGGCTCAGCATCAAGGGCGCGGTTCGCGCGCAGGAGATGGCGGACGCCCAGGGCTACACGGTCGGCTCCAACACGGGCGGAGCGACGCTGGGCGACGTCATGCGCGGCAAGCTGGGCGACCTGGCTGGTAGCAAGCCCGAGGGCAAGCCCCCCAAGGGCGGCAAGCGCCGCCGCGACGCCGAGGCCTCGGACTCCGACTGATCGCGGCTCCGGCCGCGAGGCGCGCGGCCGCTGGATCGCTCGGGTGATCCGGTCGGCCGCCGCCGAACAGTGACCGCCGGCCTGGCCCGGCTTGGTCCATCATCGCGGCATGTACACGCCGCGGCTCTTTCGCGAGAGCGACCGCGTCCGGTTGCGGGCGCTGGTCGATGCGAACCCATTCGCCACGGTCATCGCCGTCGAGGACGGCGGTGGCGCCGCGGCGATGGAGATCGCCCACCTGCCGTGCCTGGTCGATGACCGGCTGGCCCGGGTGCGGCTGCACGTCGCGCGCGGCAACCGCCTGGCCGAGCTGGCCGCTGCCGGGGCGCGGCTGACCGCCGTCTTCCACGGCCCCCACTGCTACGTGACGCCGCGCTGGTACCGCGACCCGGCCCGCCAGGTGCCGACCTGGAACTACGCGGTCGTCCACGCCAGCGGGCCGGCGCGGGTGATGGACGCGAGCGAGCTCCGCGCCCTGGTCACCGAGCTGGCGGCCAGGTTCGAGGCCGGCGCGCCGGCCCCGTGGCGGCCCGAGGACTCGGCGCCCGGGACCATCGACGGCCTCCTCGGCGGCATCACCGGCATCGGCATCGACATCGACCGGCTCGAGGGCAAGTTCAAGCTCAGTCAGAACCGCGCGCCCGACGACCGCGCCGGCGTCCGCCGCGGCCTGGCCGAGCGAGGCGCCCCGGGCGACGCGGACGTCCTCGACCTCATGCGCGTCGACGGCGACTGACGCGCGGGCCCGAGGTCGCGATCTCCGCGGCTAGGCGTCGCGCAGCGCGGCGACGAAGGCGCGCAGCTCGCCGGCGTCGAACCACATGCCGTGGGCGGGGCAGAGGTCGACCGTGACGCGCGCGCGGGAAAGCGACTCGCGCTTCATCGGGCGGACGCAGCGCGGACACAGCCGCGGGTGCACCAGCATGGTCGGCTCGGGCCGGAAGGTACCGGTGTCGGCCAGGCTGACCGTCTCGAGCTCCTCGTCGCTCGCGACCAGGAACCGGGTCACCGACTCGTGCGCCAGCCACATGCCGCGACACGGCGCGCACCCAAGCACCCGCAGCTGGCCGGCGCTCCTCTGATCGAGGAACGCGCGGCAGCGGGGGCAGCCGAGCTGCGGCGTGGCGCGGTAGGGCGAGCTCATGGGGCGAAGGCGACGTCGTCGATCTCGAGGGTGAAGCGGCCGGGTGTGCTGGTGCCGATGAAGACCCCCATCAGGTCGTGGCCGTCCACGCCGTCGAACGACGCGATCGGCAGGCGGATCTCCTTCCACTGCTTTTCGACCGCGATCGGCTGGCCGACCGGCGTGTAGCCGCGGCTCTTCACGAACAGGAGCACCTGGTACGGCTTGCCGTCGCCGCGGGCCCAGAAGACCAGCTGCTTCTTCGAGGACAGGTCGGCCGGGGCCATCGGTTGCTCTCCCGGCGAGTAGAGCGCGCCCGCCCAGCGGTTGCCGCTCGACGGGGCCACCTCGCCGGTCACCCGAAGCGCTCCCTTGCTGCCGCGCGCGCCCGGGGCGATGACCGCCAGCTCGGCGCGCGACTTCCCGCCCATCAGCTGGTCGGTCGAGATCGACCAGCCCTTGCCGAACCGCGCGCTCGGCTGGCCGTCCTCGAAGTCACTGACCAGGCCGGCCGCCAGGTCGGCGGGTGCCGCGCTCGCCGTCGTCGGCGCGGCGCGATCCCGCTCCACCGCCGCGCGATAGGCGTCGCGATCGATGCGCGCGCCCTGCTTCCACACGCCGGTCACCTTGCGAGTGGCGAGAATGTCGCTGGTCGGGTCGCCCTCGACCATGAGCAGGTCGGCGCGCATGCCGGCCGCGATGCGCCCGCGGTCCAGCTTGAACGCGCGCGCCGGCGCCGAGGTGGCCGCGGCCAGCGCCTCGGCCGGCGACAGCCCCGCCTCGACCAGCAGGGCCATCTCGCCGTGCACGCTGGCCCCGTGAGCCGTGCCCGGGTTTGGCGCGTCGGTGCCGGCCAGGATCGGCACGTGAGCGGCGGCGAGCTGCTTCACCGTCTCGAACGCGACGCTGATGTCGAGCTTCAGTCCGCGCAGCCCGAACGACGACTTCAGAGTCTCGACGTCGGCCGGGGTCAGATAGGGCGCCAGCGCCGCGTCGGAGGCCACCGCGGCGCCGGCCCCGCGCTCGGTCAGGCTGGCCAGCACCGACAGCGTCGGGACGATGAACGCATGCTTCGCGGCGGCCAGCGCGGCGAAGCCCGGCAGGGGTCGCGAGCGCAGGAACAGGTGGGCCAGCCCGTCGACGCCGGCCTCGAGCGCCTCGCGCGCGTCGTCCTGGGTCTCGATGTGCGCGACCGCGAGCAGGCCCTGGCGGTGCGCGGCGGCCACCACCGCCGCCATCGTCGCGCGATCGATCGACTTGAAGCGCGGGTTGCGCGGGTCGTAGATGATCTTGATGTAGTCGGATCCCTCCGCGCGGCACGCGGCGACGAACGCCTCTGCCTCGCCGGGCGTGCTCAGGGTCCGCATCGGCATGCCGTACTCGGTGCCGTGCCCGCCCGGCGCGGTGGCGGCGTTGCCGGCCGAGCGCAGGTCGGCCAGCCCGGCCCCGGCCGGCGTGGCCAGCGTCGCCTTGAGCGCGGCGACCAGCTGGGGCGAGGTCAGCATGTCGAGCTCGGTCGTCACGCCGAACGCGGCCGCCTCGGCCAGCTGGTGCTGGTCCCAGACGTGCGCGTGGCTGTCGATGAGCCCGGGCAGGAGCGTGTGACCGGCTCCGGCGATCACCTCGGCGCCGGCGGGCGGCTCGATGTGCTCGCCGATCTCCGCGATGCGATCGCCGCGCACCAGCACATCGGCGCGCGCGATCGTCTTGTCTCCGTCGAAGACGCGCACGTCGTCGAACAGGAGAGCGGGGCCGCTGGCCGGCGCTGGCGGGGCCGGAGGTGGGGTCCTGTCGGCGGCGCAGGCGGCCACGAGCGACGACACGAGGAGCAGAGAAGCGGGGCGTGACATGGCGGTGGATGATAGTCGCGGGCGCTCCTCCCTGGGATGTCGGAACCGGGGCGGGCCGCATCACTCACCCTGGTGCCGCACGTTGCCGGGAAAAGAGACTTCCGCCCTGCACCCGGTCCTATCGCGTGCTTTAATCCGACCGCCGATGAGCGAAGAGCGCCACCGCGCCGCCGCCGGTTTGCCGCCGGCCACGCCCTTCGACCCCGCCACCACGACCGGGTCGCTCGAGCCGATCGATCCGGAGATCGACCCGACGGCACCGGGCGGGGGGGCCGGCGGTCGCTGGCGCTCGCGCTCGGCCTGGGGGCCCGGCGGGTGGGGCCGGCGGATGGCCAAGCTGTGGGGCTTCCTCGGCTTCTGTATCTTCGTCCTGATCCTGGCCCGGCACGTGGTGCTGCCGTTCGTGTTCGCGCTCCTGGTCGCGTACATCTTCGCGCCGCTGGTCAACCGCATGTCGCGCGCGCCCGACGGACGGCGCCGCATGCCGCGCGGGCTGGCGATCATCCTCTGCTACATCGTGCTCCTCACCGCGGTCGGGCTGTTCATGGTCGCGCTCCTGCCTCGGGTCTACAAGGACCTCGGCCGGCTCGGCCGCGAGGCGCCGTCGATGTATCAGCGCATCAACGACCAGTACGTGCCGGAGCTGGCCTCCTGGCTGGAGAACCGCTTCCCGTCGCTGCGCGCCGAGGAGCGCGCGCGCGAGCAAGCCCCGACGGTGGCCGACGTGCCGCTGCCGCCCGGCACCCAGTTCGTGGTCACCCCGCTGCCGGACGGGCGCATGGCGGTGCAGCTGCAGCCGACCGGCGTCGAGGTCGTCCCGCGCCGCGGCGGCGGCTTCATGCTCTCGCCGCGCGAGGACAAGCCGGAGCCGGTCCGGCTCGAGGATCGCCTGCGCAACATCGCCGCCGGCGCGCTGGGCGGGCTGCAGAGCGAGCTCGGCGACGTGTTCCGCCTGGGCCAGGTGATCATCACGAGGGTGATCAAGAGCGTCTACACCTTCTTCCTGGTGCTGATGATCGCCGCCTTCCTCCTGCTCGATCTGGCCAAGATCCACGGCTTCGCGCGCGGACTCATCCCGGCCGCGTATCGCCACGACTACGACGTGGTGGTGGCCGGGATCGATCGCGGCCTGTCCGGGGTGATCCGCGGCCAGCTCATCATCTGCCTGGTCAACGGCGTCCTCACCTACGTCGGCCTGCGCGTGTTCGGCATCAAGTACGCCCTCATCCTGTCGATCGTGGCCGCGCTGCTCAGCCTCATCCCGATCTTCGGGTCGATCCTGTCCACCGTCCCGATCGTGCTGGCCGCGCTGGTCTCGGCCGACGCCGGCGTCGACGTCGCGCGGGCCGTCTTCATCACGCTCTGGATCATCGGCATCCACTTCCTGGAGGCCAACTTCCTCAACCCCAAGATCATCGGCACGGCCGCGAAGATCCACCCGGTGCTGGTCATCTTCGCGCTGGTCCTGGGCGAACACAGCTACGGGCTGGTCGGGGCGCTCCTGGCGGTGCCGGTCGCGTCGATCGTGCAGGCGTTCTTCCTCTACTTCCGCAAGAAGGCCTGGCGCGGGGAGCCGAGCGGTCCGGTGGCGGCCAGCGTCTGAATGTGAGGCCGCGCATTGCTGGGCGGCGGGCTGGGTGCTATCTCCGGAACGTGGCCGCAAGCGCCTATGGATAGATCAATCAGGAGGGCAGGGGCCGCGCTCGCCGCTGCCCTGACCTGCGCGCTTCAGGCGGGGACCGCCGGGGCGCAGCCGCCGGCCGGAGCGTCCCCCGGGGCCGCACAGCCCGGGCCGGACGAGCAGCCGGTCGATCCGTATGCGCCGTCGACCTCCGGGCCAGAAAACCAGCCCAGCCCGGATCCTGGCCTCGAGCAGGGCGAGCCGCCCGGCCCGCCCGACGACGACATCGACGATCAGGTGGCGCAGGCGCTCTACCGGCGCGGCGTGCAGCTCTACCGGCGCGGCTCCACCGCCGGGGCCAAGATGCTCTTCGTCGAGAGCCTGGAGCGCAGCCCGCGAGGCCGCTCGTCGGGCGAGGCGCTGCGCATGCTGCGCGCGGCCAACCGCCGGCTGGGCATCGCCGACCGGGACGACGGGCGTCCGGGCACGCCCAGCCACGAGAACCTGCTCGACCCGTACGGCGCCGGTGGCGCCGGCGCGCCGGCCTCGCCCGACGAGGCCCCGCTCGACCCGTACGGCGCGGCTCCGGCCAGCCCGGCCCCGGCGACGCCACCCCTGGCCGAGCCAGCCGGCCCGCCCGATCGGCCCGAGCCAGACCATGGCAGCGCGCTCGGGCGCCGCGCGGTCATCGCGTGGAGCGGCGCGGTCGGCCTGATCGCCGGCCTCGCCATCGCCGGGCCCGAGGACGACACCGGGGAGACCGCCGACGGCGCGGTGGTGGCCGGCGTGGTCGGCGCGGCCGGCGGGATCGGCCTTTCCTACTGGCTGACCGGGCGCACGCCGCTCACGGCCGGACAGTCGGCGGCGATCACCTCCGGCGCGACCTGGGGTGCGGCCAGCGCCGGGCTCATCGGCGACGCGGCCACCGGCACCGACAGCGTGTCCAACGATGTGTGGAAGTACGTGGCCGCCGGCGGGCTGGTCGGGCTCGGCGGAGGGCTGCTCTACGCCCGCGCCGCCGAGCCGTCGGTGGAGGACATGGCCCTCACCGACTCGCTCAGCGTGATCGGCGCCGGCGCGGGGCTCTGCATCGCGGCCGGCATGGAGCCGCCCGAGAGCGAGGCGTTCTCGCTGAACGCGCTGTTCGGGTCGGCCGCCGGCCTGGCCGCCGGCCTGCTGCTCGCCCCACGGGTCGAGGTCTCGCTCCGGCGAACGGTCTTCCTCGACCTCGGCGCGGCGGCAGGGGCCGCGCTGGTGTGGGGGCTGATCTATCCGCTCACGGCCGACGACACCACCCGCAACGACGAGCAGCTGGCCGGCTGGCTGTCGACCGCCACGCTGGCGGGGGGCTTCGGGGCGGCCTGGTACTTCACCCGGGGCATGGACCGGGAGGGGCCCTCTGGTTCGCTGTCAGCGGGGCGCACACGGCGCGGGCCGCCGCCGCCGCCTGCCCTCGCCCGACGGGACGCCGACGGCGTGTGGGGGCTGGGAGTGCCGTTCGTGAGGCCCATGCACAGCCGCGCGCTGGCCCCGCCCGGGGGCGGCGCGGCGCTGGGCATCGATCTGGTCTCGGGCCGCTTCTGATCTGAACCAGCCACGGGTCCGCGGCGTGGCCACTCGCGCGGGCCCCTGGGCGGCGCGGCGGCGGAGAAACCTGGTCGCCGGCCCGAGATCTTTGCTCGCGCGGCCGGGTTTTTTGCCCGCCCGGTGCATCGCCGCCGGGCCAGGGTGTTGGAAGACCGATGAGATGGTGCGCTCGCTGCAGGCGCCGGCTCTACGACGAGAGCGCGGCGTTCTGCCCGTTCGATGGGACCCGGCTCGAGCTGCCGTCCGACGAGGGCAGTCGAAGCGACCCGCACCTCGGCACCACGCTTCAGGGGCAGTTTCACCTCCTGGCCGCGATCGGCTCCGGCGCCATGGGGACCGTGTATCGCGCCTGGCAGAGCGGCATGGAGCGCCAGGTCGCGGTCAAGGTGCTGCGCGCCGACCTCGTCTCCGACCGCGAGCTGCGCCGCCGGTTCCTGCGCGAGGGGCGCACCGCGGCCCGCCTCGACCACCCGAACATCGTGTCGGTCCACATGGTCGGCGAGACCGACGCCGGCGTCCCCTACCTGGTCATGGAGCACCTGGGCGGCGAGACGCTGGAGCAGGTCCTCGACCGCGAGGCTCGCCTGCCGGCGGAGCGCGCCGCCGAGGTCGCTCGCCAGATCGCGTCGGGCCTGGCCGAGGCGCACGCGGCCGGCGTGGTCCATCGCGACCTCAAGCCGGGCAACGTGGTCCTCCTGCAGCGGCGCGGCACCGGCGAGCTGATCAAGATCTTCGACTTCGGCATCGCGAAGCTGGCCGACCGCGCGCTGGTCGCCGGTGACGCCAGCCGGCTGACCCGCGACGGCGCCATCTTCGGCACGCCGCACTACATCGCGCCGGAGCAGGCGCAGGGCGCCGCGGTCGACGGCCGCGCCGACCTGTACAGCCTCGGCGTCCTGCTCTACCGGATGCTGTCCGGGCGGTTGCCGTTCGAGGGCAACGCGGTGGCGGTCATCCTGGCCCACATCGGTCGCGAGCCGCCGCCCCTCTCGACGGTCGCGCCCGACCTCCGGCCCGAGCTGGCCGCGGTGGTGATGCGCTGCCTGGCCAAGGACGCCGACCACAGGTTCGCCAGCGCCGAGGACTTCATCGAAGCCCTCGACCGCGCCACCAGCCCGCACCCGAGAGCCACGCCCCGGGCAGCGACGCCCGCACTCGAGCGCGACCCGGCCCCGGATCCGCCCTGGACCTCGGCGCGCCTGCCGGCGCTGTCCTCGACCCCGATGCAGCAAAGGTCGCCAACCGCGTCGCCCGCCCTGGCCTCTCGACCGGGAACCACCGCGCCGCCGCGCGCAGCGACAACCGCGATCGCGACCGCCGCGCCGTCACGATCGGCGCGGCGCGGATCGGACCCGGCGCTCGCGCACGCGGTGGGACCGTCGGTGCGGCGCGGATCCGACGCCGCGTTCGAGGCGGCGCCGTCACGATGGGCGCGACGCGGATCGGACCCGGCGGTCGCGCACGCGGCGTCTCCGTCGGTGCGGCGCGGATCCGACGCGGCGTTCGCTGCCGAGTCCGCGCCGTCGCTCCGGCGCGGACTCGCGCCGGTCCATGGCGGGCTCCCGCCTCACCGCGGGGCTCGCGTGGTCGAGGCGATCGGCTGCGTCGCCGACCAGGCCCGGGCCGCCGGGCGCGGGGCGCTCGAGGATGGATCGGGCGGCAGCTGGGAGCAGGCATCGCCGAGCCGGACCTGGCTTCGCCCGGCGACCGCGGCGCTGCGCCCGGGCCGATCGCCCGCGCGGCGTGGTCTGCGCGCGGGGCTGGCCTCGCTGGCGGTGGTCGTGATCTGCACCGGCGCGGGGACCGGCACCGCGGCGCTCCTGCGCCGCGTCGAGCTCGGCACCACCGCCGGCGCCGAGGAGCTGGCCGCGGTCGCCGAGCCAGCTCCGGCGGCCGCTCATCTCTCTCTCGCCCGGGGGAGCGCGCCGGCGCGGCGCGCCGTCATGGTGAGCGAGCACGGCTACGCGGTCCGCGCGCTCCTGCCGGAGCCGATCACCGCCGATCGACCGGTCGAGCTCCTGTTCGACCTGTGGGATCCGGCCGGCCAGCCGCTCGCGGTGCCGGCGGTCCCGGTCGTCCTGACCTCGATCGCCTCGGATGGTGGCGCGACCGCGGCTCGCGCCGGCGACGACGATGTCGACGGCGCGCTGGCGGCCCGGCCGGTGCCGGAGATGGTCGGTCGGTACCGACTGCTGGCGCGCTTCCCCCGCGCGGGTGAGGCGGCCGCGCTGCTCGAGCTCGCCGACGGCAGCTCCATCCACCTCCACTTCGACATCGCCCCCTGAGCCGACTCGCCCATCTCGCGCGCGGACGCGGCGAGCGATACGATGGGCGACGATGGTCGAGGAAAACCCCACGTCACCGGTCCGCGACCTCGGGGCGGTCGCCGCCCGGCGCGGCGCTCGCTGGGAGTCGCTGCTGCGCTGCCCCTCCTGCCGGGCCGCCGAGCTGGTGCGCCGCGGCCGCCAGCTCGACTGCCGCGCCTGCGGATGCTCGTATCCGGACCACGGCGGTTACTTCGATCTCGTGGTCGGCTCCAGCCGTGGCGAATCTCCGGTCACCACGCCCGAGCAGCGCCTGATGGAGAGCGAGCTGGTCGCGCGCCTGTACGAGCGCTTCTGGCGCCCGGCGTTCGTCCGCCTGCTGGCCGGCAGCGGCGCGGCCGGCGCGACCGGTGGCTTCCCGGGCGAGTTCTTCATCCACAAGAACGCGCTCGGCCTCGACGAGCGCGGCGGCCCCTGGCTCGACATCTCGTGCGGCCCGGGTGTCTTCACCCGCGCCATGGCGTCGGCCGCGCCGGGCGACTGGGTCATCGGGCTCGACATCTCGCGCGCGATGCTGGAGACCGGCGCCCGCCGGATGCACGGCTACGGCAACGTCGGCCTGGTGCGCGCCGACGCCCACGAGCTTCCGTTCGCGGATGGCTCCTTCGCCGGCGTCAACAACGCCGGTGCTCTGCACGTCTATGACGACCCGGAGGCGGTCTTCAGCGAGGTGATCCGGGTGCTCGAGCCCGGCGGGATCTACGTGGGCAGCACCTTCGCCCAGTCGCGCTCGCCACTCGGTCGGCTGACCGCGCGCGTGGCCGGGATCCGGCGCTTCGACCCGCCCGAGCTCAGGGCATGGCTCTCCCGCATCGGCTTCGCCGACTACGAGGAGATACGACCGGGCGACGCGCTCATCTTTCGCGTGCGCAAGCCCTGACGGGCTCACGCGCGCCGAGGCGCCGGACGGTCGTCATGCCTTGCCCGCGGCGGGAAGCGAGCCCGACGGCGCATCGCGTCGCCGGGTCACGCCTGCCCGTCCGGGCCGCGGTCACGCCGCCTGATGGGCCTCTTGCAGCTCCTGCTGTCGCAGCGTCGTGTCGATCGCCGCGAACGCATACTGGGTCAGGTCGCTGTAGGGTGCGCCCTGCAGGTCCAGGTTGCTGCGCGCGTCGTTCGACTCGAGGACACCCAGCAGGAGGCACCAGAACAGATCCACGACCGGCTGGGCCGCCCCACGACGGTACTGGCCGCTGGCCATCCCGTCCTGGACGATCGCGCCGAGGTGCTCGCGGACCTGGCCCAGACCCTTGCCGACCGACTCGACGACCTCGTCGGACAGCTGGCCGCGCACGTTCGGCTGTGAGATGAGGCGCAGCACGCGGCTGGCCTCCACATCCGTGGCGGCCCACTGGGTGAAGAACGACCACGCCATGCGCAGCCGCTCGGGCGCCTGGACCTCCGACCGGCCGCGGATCTGCCGCAGCTCCGTGTCGAACAGGTCGAGGGTCTCCTCGAGCAGCGAGACGTAGAGGTCTTCCTTGGATCGGAAGTAGAGATAGATCGCACCGACCGAGAGAGAAGCCTCGCGCGCGATCTGCTCGATCGACGTCTTGGCGTATCCCTTCTCGGCGAAGACCGTTCGCGCCGCGCGCTGAATGCGGCGGCGGCGGGCCGTGCGCTCCTGTTGTTTTCTTTCCTGAGCGGTGGTCATGAAGGGGGGATAATTCGGCTAACGCGATGTGTCAAGTTCAGTTTCGGAAAGCGAGCATATTTTTCGCGTGGTTACGCAACGCGTCGAGACGCCATAGTTGACTGAAATTTGGGCGTTCACACGCTGATCCGACTCCCGCACAGCAAGCATCACTACATGTCTCGAGGTCAGAGTGTTCGTTCTTCACAAAGTGATCGCGGCTCGCGGCGGGATCGCGCGCTTCATCGCGCGACCCCGTGAATCGCTCGCCGATCAGGCGTCGAGCTCGACGATGTCGGTCGACACGTCGCGGCTGATCGCGACCGCCGAGCGCGGCGGAAGCTCCTCGAAACCGCTCTCGCCGCGCAGGTCGCTGCTCGACACCACCAGCACGGCCTTGAACTGACTCTCCGGCCGCTTCGGATCCTTTTGCTGCTTGAGGCGGCGCACCACCAGTGGCCCGTCGAGGCGCACGCCCATCATCGAGCGACTGTTCGACACCACCATGTTGCCGAGCGAAAGCTCCTGGCTCGTCTTCGCCGCCAGCGACTCGATGAGCGCGACGGTGTCGCGCAGCGCGCGGCGGATGTGGATCGGGGCCAGGTTCGGATCGTCGAGGGTGCCGGCGTCGTGCAGCATCGCGAGGAACAGGTGGAAGACGTGCTCGGCGGGGCTGCGGCCGCGGATGTTGCGGCGAAGGTAGTCCGGGATGTGCTTGACCAGCTCGGCGTGGAGCTCGGCGAACAGCTCGGCCGAGGGGCCCGGTCCCTCCTGGGCGAAGAACCAGCGCCGGTAGCGGAACGGCTGCGTGTTCGCGTCGCCGCGGAGGGTCGGGTCGCCGCCGGCCCAGCCGATCACGTAGTCGGAGTTGAGGCCCGCGAGCAGGCCGTGAAAGTCGACGTCACCGCCGGTCTGGCGGGGATGGAGAGTGAGCAGGACTTCCCCGGAGTGGACGTAGCCGAGGCCCCAGCGGGACACCGGCGCGGCGGCCACGAGCACCGCCCTGACCGCTTCGAGGGCTTCATCGAGCCGATGCGGCTGGTTGCAGATACATCCGAACAGGCGGGTCATCAGAACTCCACGCTCCCACCGTCGCCCCTGCGCGGGATCCGCGAGCTTCGCGGGGCGCGCTGCGGGTCCGGACGGTCAAGGAGCAGTTGATCCGGTGCGGAGGTACAGCGATCCGCACAGGTGTCCTTAGTATAGGGGCACCCCCTACCCGCGCAAACCAGATTCTCTGTAAATGGCCGTCCGCGTTAGGGAAAGTTCTCATCGAGGAACGAGCTGACCAGGCCGAACAGCTGCCCGCGCTCGGTCTCGTTGAGCACTTCGTGGTAGAGGCGCTCGAAGTGATGCCAGTCGGCGCGCGCCTTGATGCGCGCGTGGACCTCGCGACTGGCCTCCGGATCGACGAGCACGTCGTCACCCGCGACCAGCCACAGCGTGGGCACCTTCACCCGGTGCGCGTACTCGAGCACCCAGCTCTGAGCCGCGCGCGCCTCGTTGAACCAGCGCGCCCCGGCGACGTCGTGGCAGAGCGTGTCGACCCGGCGCTCGGCCACCTTGTCGGCGTCGTGGGTGAGCCGCTCGATCGAGATGTCGTTGGGCAAGGAGAGGCTGGGCAGGAGCTTGCCGAGCGCGCGGGCCGCCAGCTGCTTGACCGGCGACAACCTGGCCTGCAGGCGCAGGAACGGCGACGACAGCACCGCGCAGCGGACCCGCGGCGGACACGCCCATGGATCGGCGAGCAGGCGCAGCCCGATGAGCGAGCCGTGGCTGTGGCAGATGAGCGCCAGCGGAAGATCGCGCCCGGCGCGCGCGTCGAGCTGGGCGAGCGCCGCCTTGACGTCCTCGAGGTACTCGGCGAAGCGGAGCACGTGGCCGCGCGCGCCGTGCGCGCGCCCATGGCCTCGCTGGTCGAACGCGAGCGCCGACAGTCCGGACTGCACCAGCACGTTGGCCACCTCGCGGTAGCGGCCGGCATGCTCGGCGTAGCCGTGCAGGACCAGCGCGGCGCCGCGCGGCGACGGCGCGGCGAAGAACTCGCCGTAGAGCTCGGTGCCGTCGGACGAGGGAAACGAGAACGAGGCGGTCGGCTCGATCGGGCCGGGGCCGGGCGGGCTGACAGCGGCGCTGGCGACCATGACGCTCACCATATCCCACCGGCGGGCGGATCCGGCCGCCGCTCGCGGCCGCAAATTGACGGTCAGCAGCCGGTGTTGTAGCGTCTCGACGCCGTATGCGGCCGAACTCGGGCGGAAGGGCGGCGGAGGCGCGCCGCTCCCTGTGCGTCGCCATCTGCCTCGGCCTGATCACCGTGGTCGGCCCGGCCTGTCCGCGGCCGGGCGGGGCGGGGGACACCAAGCGATCGGGCACGCGCCTGGATCTGGCCAAGGACTACCTCGGGCGAGGCCAGCTGGAGGCGTCCGAGGGAGAGGCGCGCAAGGCGCTCGAGTTCGACGCCGACAACGTCGAGGCCTACAACGTGCTCGGGCTGGTCGAGTTCCTGCGCGCGGCGCGCAACTTCAACCTGCTCGAGGTCGACGACTGCCTGACCGGTGTGGACGCCGAGGCGCTGCGCCTGGAGATGGACGAGGACCTGGCCCGCGCCGACAAGCAGTTCGCGCGGGCGGTCGAGATCGACCCGGAGTACGGCGAGGCGTGGGCCAACCGCGGGCTGGTCGCGTTCCACCTCGACGACTACCCGACGTCGGCGCGATACCTGCTGGAGGCGCTGTCGCACCCGCAGCGGCTGGTCAACATCGGGCTGGCCCGCGCGCACCTGGGATGGGCTTACTTCCACGAGAAGGACATGGCGCGGGCCGCCAAGGAGCTGCGCCAGGCGGAGCAGTTCAACCGCGGAATGTGTGTGGCCAAGTACCGATTAGGCAGGGTTTACTTTGCCCGTAAAGAGTGGAATAAAGCCCTGGAGCAGTTTCAGGCCATCTCTGCCGATCTCAGCTGTCCCATGCAGGAAGCCCAGCTCTACTTGCTCGAGACGTACCGGGCCCTGGGCGCGAGCGACCCGCTGGCCGGCGTGCAGAAGAGGTGCATCGAGATGGCGCCGAAGAGCTGCGTGGCCGCGCGATGTCGCGCGCTCCGGTGAGCTGACGAGCTCGGCATGAGGCGGTCGGAGCACTAGGCGCCGCGAGCGCCGCCCAGACGATGGATTCCCGCACCGCAAAGAACGGCGCCACGATCCTCGATCAGACGGGGTCGGCCGGTGGGAGTCGCGGACGGGGCGGGGCCGGCGAGTCGCGCGAGGAGTTCTGCAGCTCGCTGCGCGCGGCGCGCGAGCGAGCGGGTCTGACGATCGAGGAGATCACCCGGGTGACGCGGATCCCGGAGCACCAGCTGCGGCGGCTGGAGTCGGGCGAGTTCGAGGGGCTGCCGGGCGACGTGTTCGTGCGCGGCTTTCTGCGCTCGTACGCGCGCTGCGTCCGGCTCGACGCCGACGATGTGGTCGCGAGGTATGCCGCGTGCGGCGGGATGGCGCCGGCCCCGGTGGCGTCGGACGTGGCGCGAGTGGCCGCCGAGCAGGCCGCCCGGCTCGCCGAGCGCGACGACGCCGACCTGTTCCGCTCGGGCGTGCGCGTCGAGGCCGAGAACCTGGCCCGAGGAACGCGGCCCTCGGGCGGAGGCGCGGCCGGCGGGTCGGGCGGGTCGGGCGGGTCGGCGGCGACCGGGGCCGCGACGAGCAGCTCGACGACGGGAAGCTCCGCGAAGAGCGGCTCCGCGATGAGCGGTTCCGCGATGAGTCGGTCCGGTGCGAGCGGCGCGGCGACGAGCGGCACGGCGGCCAGCGGATCGACGGTGGTGACGGGCTCCGTGACCAGCGGTTCGATCGCGAGCGGCTCTGCCGCGACTGGCTCGCCGAAGAGCAGCCCCGCGGCGAGCACCCCGGCGGCGATCGACTCATCCGCGATGGCGGCCGGATCGAGTGCGACCCAGGGGGCAGCGGGCTCGACCGGCGCCGTGACGGTGAAGCCGGCCTCGGGGCCGCGCGGGGCGAGCGGCCCCGAGGCTCGGACGGGAAAGGGCGGATCCAGGGGCAACCGGCGCGGTCGCGACGGTCGCCGACGCGGTCCGACCGTGGTGACTCCGGCGGTGGCGGCTCGCCCGGGGCAGGCGCGCTTGCCCGCCGGTAACAAGGCCGAGCGTCGGCGCGCGGAGCAGTCGGGCCCGGGACCCGGTGCGGCGGCGCGCGGTGGGTCGCCGGAGGCCTCGTCCGCGGCGGAGCGCGGCTCGTTGCCTGCCTCGGTCCGGGCGAAGCGGGCGCCGTCGTCTCGCGATCGGGCCGGCGGTCGATGGGAGGGCCTGCGACGCGGCCCCGTGGTGCTCGCGGTCGCCGTGGTCGCGCTGGTCATCGCGGCGATCCTGGTCATGTCTCATCTGCTTCGCGGACCGAGCCGGCCCGCCGGTGCCGAGCCGGGTGCGGGTGGACCGGCTGCTGGCGCGCGCTCTCGCTGACGATGGAGCAGGCGCGCAGTCAGGCCGTGGTCCTCCGCAAGGTGACCTACGGCGAGGCCGACCTGATCCTGACCCTGCTCACGCGCGACCTGGGCAAGGTGTCGGCGCTCGCGCGCGGCGCTCGCCGCTCGCATCGCCGGTTCGGCGCCTCGCTCGAGCTGTTCACCGTCTCCACCGTCGAGCTGCGGCCGCACCGCGGCGAGCTGTGGACGCTGGGCTCGGCAGAGACCACGACCTCGTTCACGCTCCTGGCCCGCGACATGGCCGCGCTCGCCCACGCGAGCTACGGCACCGAGCTGGTCCGCGAGCTGGGCGCGCCGGAGCAGCCCGACCCGGACACGTTCGACCTCCTCGTCGATCTCTATCGCGCGCTGGCGGCGCGCGGCGCCCGGCCCGACGTCCTGCGCGTGTTCGAGCTGGCCCTGCTCGGCGGGCTCGGCCTGGCCCCGACGCTCGACGCGTGCGCCGCGTGCGGGCGGAACGGCCCCGGCGCGCTCGATCGCGGCGCGCTGCTCGACCCGGCCCGCGGCGGCGCCATCTGCGCCTTGTGCGCGCCGGCCTCGCGCGGCGGGGTGCGCCCGCTCTCCTCCGGCGCGCGCTCGGTGCTCCAGGCGGCGCAGCGGGCCGGCCTGGCCCGCGATCTCTCGCTCGTCACCATCGAGCAGGGCGAGGACGCGGTCGAGGCGCGCGACGCCATGCTGTCCCTCATCCACCACCACGTGGGCCGGCCGCTGCGCACGCTCGAGTTCCTCGGGAAGCTAAGTCGCCCGGTCTCGTAGTAATGTGCGCCCATGCTCGGCTCGTTCGGGGCGCCACGCCAGCACCGTCGCGCGGCGCTCCTCGTCGCCGCCGCGGTCGCGCTCGTCCACGGCACGCCGGCCGCCGCGCAGCCCGCGTCTCCTGATCGCCGCCGCGGGTCGACCGGTGACAAGCGGGAGGCGCTCCGCCACCTGGCCGACGGAGACCGCAAGCTCGCGCGCGGCGACAAGCTCGCCGCGCGCGGCAAGATCGAGGACGCGTTCGCCCAGTTCGAGGCCGCGCTGGCCGACTACCAGGCCGCCTACGAGTCGTACCCGGACCCGCAGATCTATTTTCCGATCGCCCAGGCCGAGCAGCGCCTGGGCCGCTTCGTCGACGCGCTGCAGCACTACCAGGAGCTGCTGGCCGAGTCCAAGGCGCTCGGCGCCGCGCTGCGCAGCCAGGTGCAGGTCCATCTGGACGAGGTCCGCAAGAACCTGGCCGCGGTGGTGTTCGAGGTGGAGCCCTCCGGGGCCGATATCCAGCTCGACGGCAAGCCGGCCGGGCGCAGCCCGATGAGCCAGCCGCTGTTCGTCGAGCCGGGCCAGCACACGTACCAGGTGAGTCGCTCCGGCTATCGCGTCGCCGAGGGCCGCATGGATCTCGTGCCCGGCAAGGAGCTGCGAAAGCGCATCCGCCTGGAGAAGAGCCGGGTGGCCGTGCGCAAGCCGGTGCGCGCGCCGGCGCCGCTGCCGCCGGTCGAGGTGGAGCACGACGACGGGCCCAGCTCGGTCCCGGTGTGGATCGGCGTGGGCGTGACCGGCGCGCTGGTGATAGGCGGCGTCGCGACCGGCTTCGGCGCGGTGTCCAAGCACAGCCAGTTCGAGGACGCGTCGCTCGGCGAGAACACCCGGGAAGCGGCGCGGCGCGACGGCAAGCGCCTGGCCAAGATCACCGACATCCTGCTGGGCAGCGCCCTCGTGGCCGGCGGCGCGACCGCCTACTACTACCTCGCGATCTATCGCCCGCGCGCGGCCGAGGCGGAGCGGCAGTCGGATGCCGACGCGCTGCGCCTGCAGCCGACGATCGGCGAGGACGGGGCCGGATTGGCCGTGTCGGGGACCTTCTGGTAGGCTGCCTCCTCGATGCGCTGATCGTCGCCGGTGAGGTCGCAGACGCGTGATGAGCAGTCCCCAGGGCCGATATCCGGTCTCGATGGCGCCAGCAGCCGGGCTGGCCGGGCCCTACCGGGCTCGCTCGGGGGTGAGCGCGCGCGGGCGGGCGCTTCCGATCGTGGTCGCCTCGGGGCTGGCGATGGGCGTGTTCGCCGGGCTCCTGGTCGTCCGTGGGACCGGCGAGGCGACCGACGGCACGGATGACGGACCCGCCGCGGTCGCGCCCGGCGCAGCTTCTCCGTCGGCGTCGCCGGCGAGCGCGGCGGTGGCTCCCGGATCCGCCCCGGGCGCAGGCGACAGCCCGAACCGTGATCCCGGCGCGCCTGGCGCGCCGGCCTCCACCACCGCGGGCGCCTCGCCCGGATCGCCCGCGCAGACCGGGTCTTCGGCCGATTCCCCGGCCGGGCGCGATGTGGCGGTGCTGTCGTTCTCGCTCCATCCGCGCCGCGCTCACGTCTTCATCGACGGCAAGGAGATCGAGGGCACCACCGCCGAGGTTCATCTGACCGGTGGCACCGCCACCGTCGAGGTCCTGGTCCGCGCGCGCGGGCACAAGCCCTTCACCAGGTCCTACACCGTCACCGACGATCAGGAGATCGAGGTCTCGCTTCACCGCGATCACCGCGACGAGCCGAGCGGCCCGGGCGGCCTGCTCGACATTCGCTGACCGACCGCGGCCCCGGGGCGGTGGTCAGCGGAGCGCGGGAGCGGCGAGCGGGCCGCGCCGCCACATTAGCTGGTAGTCGTTGCCGACCGTCGGGGTGCGCCCGTAGACGCGCATCACGTAGGTGGCGGCGACCAGGCGGTTGCCCTGCGCCGCGCTGTGCACGATCTGCTCGTCGCCGTCGCCGCCGGTCGACAGCGTCAGCCGCGCGCCGCTGAGCTGATCGTACAGCTCGAGCTCGAGGTCGTTGGCGCCAGCCGCGAAGGTGAGGATGATCTCGAGGTCCTGGGTGCCGTCGAGGGTGAACGAGTAGAAGTCCTGGTCACCGGCGGGACAGATCGAGCCCTGGAACGCGCCCGGCTCGACGTCGATGGTCTGCTCGAGTGACTCGTTCGGCTCGAACTTGTCGCACAGCGACGCGGCGTCGGGGACAGCGCCGGCGTCCGGCGCGCCCGCATCCGTCTGCGCCTCGAGGTCGGCAGAGAAGTCCAGGACGAGCTGACAGCCGGCCAGAAGTGCCAGGCCGGCGAGTCCCGCCCCGGCAAGCGCGCCGACTGACATGGCCGATGACGTTAGCCGGGGCTGGCCACGATCGTCAAGAGTTACCGGCAGCTAGCGCGCTGCGGGGCTTGACCGGCCCTGGCCTCGCTGCTACGGTCCCGGCCCCTCCAGCCCATGTATCTGCAAGACCTAATCCTCGAGCTCCAGCGATTCTGGGCCGGTAAGGGCTGCGTGGTGCAGCAGCCGGTCGACGTCGAGGTGGGCGCCGGCACGTTCCACCACGGCACCTTCCTGCGCGTGCTCGGCCCCGAGCCGTGGAGCACGGCGTTCGTCCAGCCCTGTCGCCGCCCGACCGATGGCCGCTACGGGGAGAACCCGAACCGGCTGGGCGCCTACTACCAGTTCCAGATCGGCCTCAAGCCGGCGCCGGTCGACGTGCAGGGGCTCTACCTCGAGTCGCTGCGCCACATCGGGCTGGACCCGGCGGTCCACGACATCCGCTTCGTCGAGGACGACTGGGAATCGCCCACCCTGGGCGCCTGGGGCCTCGGCTGGGAGGTGTGGGCCGACGGCATGGAGGTGACCCAGTTCACCTACTTCCAGCAGGCGGGCGGGATCGATCTCCACCCGGTCACCGCCGAGCTCACCCTCGGGCTCGAGCGCCTGGCCATGTACCTGCAGGACGTCGACAGCATCTTCGACATCAAGTGGAACCGCGATCTCCTCTACCGCGATCTCCACCACCAGAGCGAGGTGGAGTACTCGCGCTACCACTTCGAGCAGGCCGACACCGCGCTCTACTTCGATCTGTTCGACCGCTACGAGGCGGAGTGCGCGCGGGTCCTGGGCCAGGAATCGGGCCCGGTGCTGCCCGGCTACGACTTCTGCATGAAGGCGTCGCACGCGTTCAACGTGCTCGACGCGCGCGGGGCGATCAGCGTGACCGAGCGGCAGCGCTACATCGGCCGGGTCCGCCAGATGGCGAGGCTCGCGGCCGAGGGGTTCCTGCGCAGCCGGGCGGCGCGCCGGTTCCCGCTGCTCGGACCGGTACGCGGCGAGCGCGCCGCCGCCGCGTTCGACGCCGCGCTGCCCGACGGGGTCAACGCGGCCGCGCTGGCGGCCGGTCGCGCCGCGCTGGAGGCGGACGCCGATGCCGCATGATACCCAGGCGCTGCTCCTCGAGGTCGGCACCGAGGAGATCCCGGCTGGATTTCTGGCCCGTGCGCTGGCTGACCTGGTCACGGCGGTGCCGGCCGCGCTGGCCGCCGCCCGCCTGTCGCACGGCGCGGTCCAGATCGCCGGCACCCCGCGCCGCATCGCGATCGCGGTGGCCGAGCTGGCCGGGCGCCAGCCCGACCTGAGCGAGCGCATGGTCGGCCCGCCGGTCCAGGCCGCGTACGACAAGGCGGGCGCGCCGACCCGGGCGGCGCTCGGCTTCGCCGAGAAGAACGGGGTCGAGGTCGGCTCGCTCGAGAAGAGCGAGGTGGCCGGCAAGAAGGGCCAGTACGTGGTGTGCACGCGGCGCGAGCCGGGCCGCACCGCGCTCGAGGTCCTGCCCGAGCTCATCACCGGGCTGCTGGGCGGGATCGCCTGGCCCAAGGTCATGCGCTGGGGCCGCGGCGAGCACGTGTTCGTGCGCCCGGTCCACTGGCTGGTCGCGCTGTGCGGCGGCGAGGTGGTCTCGCTCGAGTTCGCCGGGGTCAAGGCCGGCCGCGCCAGCCGCGGTCATCGCTTCCTCGCGCCCGGCCCGATCGAGCTCGACGGCAGCTGGACCGCCTATCAGACCGCGCTGCGCGGGGCCCACGTCATCGTCGAGCCGGAGCGGCGCCGCACCATGATCACCGCGGAGCTGGCCCGGGTCGAAAAGGAGTCCGGCGCGCGGGTGCGGCCCGACCCGGCCCTGCTCGACGAGGTCACCTTCCTGGTCGAGTACCCGGTCGCGGTGTGCGGCGAGTTCGACCGCTCGTTCCTCGAGGTGCCGGAGGAGGTCGTGGTGTCGGCCATGCGCGCCCACCAGCGCTACTTCGCGATGGAGGACGCCGGCGGCCGGCTGGTCAACCGGTTCACCACCATCGCCGGCACCGTGGTGAAGGACCCGGCCGTGGTCCGCGACGGCAACCAGCGGGTGCTGGCCGCCCGCCTGGCCGACGCGCAGTTCTTCTTCCGCGAGGACCAGAAGCACAGCCCCGATCAGCTGGCCGCCCGCCTGTCCGGCGTCGTGTTCCAGAAGAAGCTCGGCACCATCCAGCAGAAGGTGGAGCGGGTGAAGGCGCTGGCGGTGTGGATCGCCGGCCAGACCGGGGTGGACGCGGGCGTGGTCGGGCGCGCCGCGGAGCTCTGCAAGTTCGATCTCACCACCATGATGGTCGGGGAGTTCCCCGACCTCCAGGGCGCGATGGGGCGGCGCTACGCCGAGCTGGCCGGCGAGGACCGCCGGGTGTGCGCGGCGATCGCCGAGCACTACCTGCCGCGCGCGGCCAAGGACGACCCGCCGGCCAGCGACGCCGGCTCGGTGGTCGGGCTGGCCGATCGGCTCGACACGCTCCTGCGCTGCTTCGACGTCGGCCTCGC
>DATHKR010000104.1:0-40008 GCA_035489015.1 Kofleriaceae bacterium
CTCACCAACAACCACTCTGAGCGCGAACTGCGCCGGGTCGCCGTCGGCCGAAAGGCTTGGCTCTTCGTCGGTAGCGACGACCACGCCCAGGCGGCCGGCAACCTCTTCAGCCTGATCGCCTCGGCCCGCCTCCACCAACTCGATCCCGAGGCCTACCTCCGGGACCTCTTCCGCGTGCTGCCGCACTGGCCACGCGGTCGATTCCTCGAGCTGGCCCCGCGCTACTGGAGCGTTACCCGCGCTCGACTGGATCCCGCCGAGCTCACCGCCGAGCTCGGCCCTCTGACCGTGCCACCGGCCGCCGACTCCTCGGCCGAGCAGTCGACTTCGCGCTGATCCGCGTCGCTCGCTCACCCGCTCAACTTGCCATCACACCTGGCCGGGCGGAAGGACGGGGCTCGTGCAGCGGGTACACCAGATCGCCCGCCTCCGCCTCGACGGCGCCGACATCGTCGACCGGGCCCCGTTCGCCGACCTGTTCGAGCGCCAAGACGGCCGGTGGCGCATGACCTTCGCCTTCGGAGTCGTCCCGGTGGACGCCCCGGCCAGCGACTCGTAGCCCGGCCTTGATCGATCCCAGGCATCACCCGCCCCGCCGTCCCGAAGTCCGCTGACCACGTTGACGTCGACGTCGACGCGACGCGGTCGTTGAGGTTGACGGCGCGGTATGCACGGAACACGGCTGGCACGGCCACCATCCTCCCTGACACGCCCCTGTAGCGTTCCATCTCGAGTTCCGCATCAGCGGATCGCCAGCACCAGCGACCGCCAGGACGCGTGATCGAGCGGATCTTCCGCTCCTCCGGCACCGCCGGCCTCCGGCACGTGACGTGCTCCTTCCCCCTCGCGGGCCCCGCACGAGCACGCCGCTCGCGCAACCAAGGGCCGAGGGCACCGGGCCAAGGAGCGTCTCGTGGGCGCATTCGTGAAAGTCGTCGCAGCCGGCGCGAAGCTCGCGTGCAGCGCCGGATCGACTCCCTCCATCCTGACCCCGACGTCGGCCGCCCCGATCTCCATCGAGGGCAAGGCGATCGCGACCATCGTGGACGGCAAACCGTTCACCAACATCCTTCCCTTCGGCGCCTGCGCGATCACCGGAGCGCCCTGCGTGCCGATGATGCCCGGGCCGTGGGTCCCGTCCTTCCCGGTCGGCGTCGAGGCCATCGCCGCACCCATGCTGCCGTTCGACGCCACGCTGCCGTGCGCGGTCGGCGGCGTCATCCGCGTCACCGACTGCAACCAGTCGAGCATGGTCATCGGCGGCAAGGGCCAGGAGCTGAGCGCGGGCCCGACCCCGGAGCAGCGGGAGGCGAGCGATCGATACGAGCAATTCCTGATCGAGCTGTCGGGCAGCGACGGAGCCAGGCGCATCCAGGACGAGGAGCTCTCGCGCCGGGTCACCACCGCCAGGGAGGACGAGACGCGGGCCAAGGCCGACTGGGAGAAGGCCGCCCGCGCCGTCGGCAGCCTGGCCCGCACCGTGGGCGGCGGCGCCGCCGCCATCGAGCAGCGCCGACAGGAGCTGCGCGACACCATGAGGATCGCCGAAGACAACTACCGGCGAGCCCGCGAGGCCCGCGAGCGCACCGAGACCTCGGTCGGCGGCGTCCGAACCCGCGCCGCACTCGGCCGCATCCGCACCCGCGCCCGCCGCTGACCCACCGCCGCGCTCGGTCGCATCGCACCGCTCGCCGCTGACCAGGCGGCGCGCTCGGCCGAATCCGCAGCCGCGCTCACCGCGGTACCCGGCGGCTGGCGGAGCGAGTTGCGACGCGGCCAGGCGAGCGCGAGCGCGCTCCCCGATGAAGCGCGGGCGCGCTTTCCGGCGAGCGTGAGCGCAGCGCGGCGGCCGAGGGGTCGGGGGATCTTCCGTTTGGTTCCCAACCCTCCACCTGCCCAGTCCGTCCACGAGCCGACGCGGCGCGACGCGAGCAGGGCGACGGCGCCGCGCTGGATACGACCCTCCACCTGCCCAGTCCGTCCACGCGTCGACGCGGCGCGACGCGAGCAGGGCGACGGCGCCGCGCTGGATACGAACCCTCCACCTGCCCAGGCCGTCCACGCGTCGACGCGGCGCGACGCGAGCACGGCGACGGCCTCGCGCCGGGTACGAACCCAACTACTCCCCGGCGGTGGGCAGGGTCGGCGCGTGATGGCGTGTGCAGGTGGTGGGCGGGACCGAAGGAGGCGCGCAAGAGGCTCGGCTGCCCTCCGCCGTCGGCCGGCGCGACGCCGTCGCCGTCGCTGGCGTCGCGCAGCGTCGACGATTGGATGGACTGGGCAGGTGGTGGGTTGGGAACCAGAAGGCGAGAGGTCAGTGGGTGGTCGGTGGGGGCGGGGTCGGCTTTGCGGTGAGGAAGGCGATGGTCTCGCGGGCGGTGGCGGCTGGCTCGGCGATGAAGACGAAGTGGCCGGCTCCCTCGATCCAGTGGAGCTCGATGCCCCAGGCGGCTGCTGCCTGGCGGAGGAGGTCGGGGCCGAACGCGTGGCTCCTGGTTCCGGCGAGGAGGAGGGCGGGGACGGGCAGGTGGGTCATGAGCTCGGGGTGGGCTCGCTCGAGGTAGCCGGAGCGGAGATACCAGCCGATCATGGGGTGCGAGTGGCAGTGACGGCGGAGCTCGCCCGACCAGCGGTAGAGGGTCTGCTCCTCGCGGTCGCTGCCGTAGAAGAGGGCGCGGAAGAAGCGATCGCCGAGGAGGCCGTGCATGGCCTGGAGGCGCTGGTCGGCGGTGCCCTTGCCTCGGGCGAGCGCGCGCACCTGGTCGACCTTGTCGGGGAACTCCCTCGGCGCGATCTCGGCGGCGCGGTCGAGCTGGTGCTGGAGCGCGGGCTCGACGACGCCGCTGGTGTCGATCAGGACCATGCGGCCGACGCGGTCGGGGTGGCGTCGCAGGTACTCGAGCGCGACCCAGCCGCCGGCCGAATGGGCGATGAGGTCGAGGCGGTCGACGCCGAGCTTCTGGCGCAGGCGCTCGAAGTCCTCGACGGTCGCCTCCATGGTCAGGTTCGCCTCGGTGGCGCCCGAGGTGGAGCGGCTGCAGCCGCGCTGCTCGAGGTAGACCATCCTGAGCGAGCGCTCGAGGAGCGGGCCGATCGTCTTCTCGAAGTCATGGGCGCCGAAGCACGGGCCGCCGTGGACGTAGACGGCCGTCGGTGCGGCGGCCGGGCCGGCCACCCTGTACCAGAGCGCGACTCCGTCGGGGGTTCGCAGGAAGGAGCCGCCGTCGAACAGCGCCTCCTTCTCGCCGCAGCGCTTGATGTCGGGCCAGGCGCGCTCGGCCGGCTGGTCCGGCGCGGACGGTGAGGATTGTGTGGCGGCGGGCGCGGGCGAGGCGGAGGGCGCGGGCGAGGCGGAGGGCGCGCCGGGCGGGGAGGCCGAGCCGGGCGGGGAGACCGAGCCGGCCCCGCAGGCCAGCGCTGCCGGCCAGGTGGCGCACAGCGCGAGGAGGACGATGGGCGCGGCTGGGGCGGGGGAGCGAGGGGCTCGGGTGGGTCTCATGTCGATATTCGACAGGTAGCATGGCGGTGGCGACCTGTCGATAGACAACAGGAGAGGGATGGCCAGGCGGTGGCCATGCGGTGGCCGAGGCGATGGCGGCGGGTGGGCATCCGGTGGGAATCGCGGCGGCGGGCGAGCGGCCGGATGGGGCGGACGGAGGCTCGCGATGCGATCGGCGATTTTTCGTGGCCCATTTTGGCGTCGGTTCTCGCGTTAGCTCTCATGGGTCCGGTGTGGCCGGTCCGTGGAGGGGGAGGAGGGGTATGACCTACAGGACGATTGGGCTTTTCGTCGCGGCGGTCGCTGGCGGGGTGGCGGCTTGCTCGGGTGGCGGTGGCGGTGGTGGGGATGGCGGGGACGACGGGGGGGACGGCGGGGACGACGGTGCCGGCGCGGCGGTGGCTCGCATCGAGGTCAGTCCGGGGAGCTTGCTGTTCTCGTCGGCCGAGGGGAGCGCGGCGCTGAGCGCGGTCGCCTATGACGCGGATGGGGACCCGGTCGATGTCACGTTCGCGTGGATCTCGTCGAACCCGGAGCAGATCGCGGTCGACCCGGCTGGGACGGTGCAGGCGGTCAGCGATGTCGGCTCGGCGACGGTGCAGGCCGAGGCGGATGGGGTCCGGTCGCGGCCGGTGCTGGTCGCCAGCGCCGAGCTGCTTCCCGGCACGCTCCTGGTCACCGATGCGCAGGTGGTGAGCGTCGGGTCGTACTTTGCGGCCGACGGGGCGCCCGAGGGGGCGGAGCCACAGATGGACGTCCGGCTGCGCGGCGTCGATGCGCCGGTCGAGGGGCAGGTGGTGCTGGCGGCCGAGAGCGCGGCGGTGGCCGGCGTGGTGGTGTCCTCGTCGGTGGAGGGGGACGAGGTCGCGGTCAGGCTGCAGTCGGTGACGGTGCCGGAGATGTTCGCGCGCTACGACGTCGACTGGCGGCTGGCGCTGGCCGAGTACGAGCTCACGATGGACGACGACCCGGCGCCTCCGGTCGGCGCGGTCGGGACAGGCGGCCAGCTGCGCTACGAGACGAAGATCGAGAAGAACTTCCCGCCGTCGGGGGACGCGGCCTTCCGCTGCAGCGCCGAGGCCACGGCGTACATCTCGAGGAACCTGGTGTCGCTGAAGCTGACCGGCGACGCGTCGTTCGTCTACAAGAGCAGCAAGGACGACGCGAGCCTGCCGCCCGGCTACCTGAAGGTGGCGGTCGAGGGCCCGCTGGTCCTGGAGGGCACGATCGGCCTCAAGCTGGAGGCCGGCTTCGACGCCCGGGCCAGGTGCGAGCTCAAGGGGCGCATCAAGGTGCCCATCTTCGGCTGGTTCTCGGCGGTGGTGGCGCCTGCGATCCCGCTCGGGGTCGGGGTCTCGCTCGAGGGGAAGCTGGTGCTCGCGTCGCTCGAGCTGGGGCTCCTGGGCAGGAACGGCTTCGACCTCGGGATCGGGTTCGAGTGCCCGGGGCGCGACCTGCCGTGCAAGTCGCTCGACAAGATCGCGCCGATCAACGAGCTGAAGCCGAAGATCACCGCTCCGTCGATGAAGAACATGCGGATCGAGCTGGCCGCGAAGGCGTACTTCCTGACCGGGCTCGACCTGGTCTTCCTGGCCGGGGTCTACAACATCCAGGCGGTCGAGGCGACGCTCGGCCCGGTGCAGAGCGCGAAGCTGGCCTTCAGCGATGCGCAGGCCGACGACCGGGCCTACGCGTCGAGCTACGATCTGAAGCTGGAGGGGAAGGTCTCGCCTGGCGAGTCGGTGAACAGGGCGATCAAGAAGCTCATCGACAAGGACGTGGGCGCGATCGGCGCGGAGCTGAGCGTGTCGACCCCGCTGTCGAAATCGCCGAGCGGGACGATCGCGGCCGACCGGGCCCGCACGCCGCCCAACCAGCCGGTGCGCTTCACGTTCGATCTCGCGGCCGACTCGCTGGTCTACTTCCTGCTCGGCTACAACGTCGAGTCGATCGAGGTGTACCGCCGGCGCGACGACCGGCCGGAGTACGAGCACATGGGATCGGTGGCGGCGGTCGCGTCCAACCAGTCGAGCTTCACCTGGGAGTGGACCCCGACCAGCGAGGACGCCGGCGAGAACGAGTTCTTCGGGTTCGTGAAGACCCGGATGCCGGTCATCGAGCTGGAGCTGGCCGCCGACGCGTCGCGGATCGTGGAGGTGGAGTCGATCTGCGCGCCGGCCCCGGGCGCGTCGCTGGTCGAGGCGCTGGGCGGCGGCGGCTGTCAGCTGAACGGGACGATCTCGGAGGTGACGGTGGCGAACACGTCGGTCGGGAACACCACGACCAGGCGCGAGGCGACGGTGTCGATCGTCGAGGACACGGAGGCGTCGAACGCGGGCTTCTTCGTCTTTCGCCCCTACGGCACGTTCTCGGTCACCCACGGCGGAGAGCTGGCCGGCTGCCCGCTCTACACCGTGCCCACGACCATCTCCGGCGCGCTGAACGGCGACCCGACCCAGGGCGTGGTGAACGTCTACACCGGCGCCGGGCTCGAGCCGGAGAACCTGTACGACGGCCACCTGGCCACGGGGGTGTTCGACGTCACCGAGATCTGGGACTGCCCGGACAATCCCCAGACCCTCGACCTCCAGTTCGACGAGCCGCTGTTCGATGTCTTCCCCACTCAGGAGTTCTTCGTCGACGAGGACGGGCTGACCCTGACCGGCAGCTACACCGAGACCAGCGACCAGCCGGGCGCGATGGTGACGAATACGTACAGCTGGGACCTCCAGCTGCAGCCGGCGCCCGCCCTACGGTGATCGCCGGTCCGGGCCGCCCGCGTGCTACAAGGGCGGCTCGATGGGGAATGTGCTCGACGACCTGGTCACCCTCCTCTCCCTCGAGAAGATCGAGGAGAATCTCTACCGCGGCCAGAGTCAGGACCTCGGCTGGGGCACGCTGTTCGGCGGCCACGTGCTGGGCCAGGCGCTGGCCGCCGCCGGGCGCACGGTCCCGGTCGAGCGCCACGTCCACTCGCTCCACGCCTACTTCCTGCGGCCTGGCGATGTGAGCCGGCCGACCGTGTACGACGTCGACCGGATCCGCGACGGCACCTCGTTCACCACCCGGCGGGTGGTCGCGATCCAGTCGGGCCGGCCGATCTTCAACATGTCGTCGTCGTTCCAGCTGGTCGAGCAGGGTCTCGAGCACCACGAGCCGATGCCCGACGCGCCGCCGCCGGCGTCGCTGCCGACCGAGCAGGAGCGCGCCGCCCGGCTGGTCGATCGGCTGTCGCCGCTGGTGGTCAAGCGCGCGACCGCCCAGCGCGCCTTCGAGATGCGGTCGACCGATCCGGACGACGACCCGTTCCGGCCGACGCCGCGACCCGCTCGCCGGACGGTGTGGCTGCGGACCACCGGGAAGTTGCCCGACGAGCCGGCGCTGCACCGCTACCTCCTGGCCTACGCGTCCGACTTCAGCTTCGTCACGACCTCGCTCCTGCCGCACGGGGTGAGCTGGCTCAGCCCGGGGATGCAGATCGCGTCGCTCGATCACGTGATGTACTTCCACGAGCCGTTCCGCTGCGACGAGTGGCTGCTCTACGTCATGGAGAGCCCGGTCGCGCACGGAGCTCGCGGCCTGGTGCGGGGGACGTTCTACACCGAGGACGGCCGGCTGGTGGCGTCGACGGTGCAGGAGGGGCTCATCCGCCAGCGCGTGCCGCAGCGGTGAGCCGCGCCATGGCCGACGCGACGGTGATCTACGGGCACGGCTTCGCCTCGGGGCCGCTTTCGAGCAAGGGGCGCGCGGTGCGCGACCGGCTGGCCGGGCGGGGTATCGCGGTCGAGCTGCTCGACCTGCGAGTGCCGACCGCGGAGGGGCTGCGGCTGTCGCGGATGATCGAGGTCGTCGGCGAGGCGGTCGATTCGGCGGCGGCGGAGGCGGTGGCTGGCGCGGCCGCGCCGCCGGTGCTCGCGATCGGGTCGAGCCTGGGCGGTCTCACCATGGCGCGGGCCGCCGAGCGCGATCCGCGCATCGCGGCCGTGGTGCTGCTGGCGCCGGCGTTTTGCCTGGCCGAGCGCTGGCGGGCGCGCCTCGGCGAGGTCGAGTGGGCGCGCTGGCAGCGGGATGGGGTCTACCCGTACGACGACTACAGCGCGCCGGGCGGGGTGCTGCAGGTCGACTTCGGCTTCATCGAGGACGCGGCGCGGGCCGACGTCGGCTGGCCGGATGTGCTCGTGCCGACCACGATCGTGCACGGGTCGCGCGACGAGACGGTCGACCCGGCGCTGTCGCGCGCGTTCGCGGCGGCTCGCCCGCACGTGAGGCTGATCGAGGTGGACGACGACCACCAGCTGCTCGGATCGCTCGATGTGATCCACGCGGAGGTGGACCGGGCGCTGGCCGGGCTGGCCGGCTGAGGTCGGCCGAGGTTGGAATCGGCGCGGGGATCAGCGCGGGCGGTCGACCCCGGCGACGCCGTCGGCCAGCATGAGGTCGTGGACCTGCTCGCGGAACGAGACGGTCAGGTTCGCACCGTCGGGCGATACGGCGAGCGACTCGGCGGCCAGCTCGGGGCCGAGCCAGGCCAGGCGGCGGCGCGATCCGGTGGTGTCCTGGCCGGGCGCGAAGTCCTGGGTGAAGACGGCGTAGCTGCCGGCGTCGCGGGCGACGTAGGCGAGGGCGCGCCCGCCCGGCAGCCAGCGACAGCGGCCCTGATCGACGCCGTCACCGCTGACCCACGGCGGCAGCGCGATCGCGAACACCGGCGCGCCGCCGGCGATGCGGGCCACGCGCAGCGCCGCCGGGGCGGTGCCCTGATCGGCCACGTAGGCGACGTACTGGCCGTCGGGTGAGACCTCGGGCTCGATCGCGTTGCCGGGCACGACCCGCGCCGCGCCGCTTCCGTCCGGCCGGATCTTCATGATGCCGCGGGTGCGCGGGCTGGCCGAGGCGTAGAGGATCCACCGGCCGTCCGGGGTCGCGACCGGGTTCTCGGCGTCGACGCCGTCGTGGGTCAGCTGGCGCGCGCCGCTTCCGTCGGGCGCGGCGATCCAGACCTCGAACTTGCCGCTCCGGTTCGAGCTCCACAGCAGGCGTCCGTCGGGCATGAAGCCCGGGTCGGAGTCCTGCGCGCCGTGGTCGGTCAGACGGCGAACCGCGCCGGTGGTGCGCGACAGCGCCCAGATGTCGAGGTTGCCGCTGCGGTTGGAGCTGAAGGCGAGCCATTCGCCGCTCGGCGCGTAGGTCGGCTGGCGATCGGCGGCGTTGCCGCGGCTGAGCCAGCGCTCGGCGGGGGCGGTCGGCGCGGCCGGCTCGGTCGGCCCGGCGAGCGGGATCTCGCGCAGGTTCTGGCGCAGCTGGCGCGCCTCGAGGATGAGCCGCCCGCGGCCGAGCACGTCGAGCCTCACCAGGTTGACGGGGGTCGACAGGAGAGGGCGCACCTGGCCGGTGGTGAGGTTCCACAGCACCACGCGCGAGCTGGTGCCGGTCTGCTGGCCGACCACCGACTCGGGCTCGGCGTAGGCGATCTGATCGGGGCCGACCCACGCGAGCGCGCCGCGCCACGCCCCGGCCGGACCGGGCTGGGTGAGCCGCCGCATCTGTCCGCTGGCGGCGTCGAGGATGCCGATGACGGTCGGCTCGCCCAGCTGGAGCGTGCTCTGGGTGGCGGCCAGCCAGCGACCGTCCGGGGACCAGCGCGGGCCCACGAACGCGCCGGTCGGAAACCGGCTCCCGTCGAGCCGGGCCAGCTGTCGCACGTTGCTGCCGTCGGTGGCGGCCGTCATCACCAGGGTGGTCGCGCCGGCGCCCGCCGTGTCGGGGACCTGTCGCACGAACGCGACGCGGCGGCCGTCGGGAGAGAAGTCGCCGTAGAGCGCGTCGTCGACCAGCTTGCGCGGCTCGCCGCCCACCACCGGCACCCGGTAGAGCGAGGTGCGTCCGGCCTCGATGCGGGCGAACAGGATCGCCGAGCCGTCCGGTGAGAAGCGCGGGTGATCGTCCTCGCCGACGGTGAGCGGCGCCTCGCTGCCGCTCGCCACCTGGGCCAGCCAGATGCGGCGGTGGCCGTCGCGCCGCGAGCTGAACGCGATCGTGGTGCCGTCCGGCGACGCGGCCGGCGACGAATCGCGCCCGGAGTAGGTGAGGTAGCGGAGCGCCGGGACCGAGGTCGCCGGCGGCGCGGGCGGGTCGCGGCGAGTGAGTCCCCAGACCACCGCGCCGCCGGCGGCGAAGGCGGCCGCGATGGCGAGGGCGCGCCAGGCGCGGCGCGCGGGGCGGGGCGGAGGAGCGACGACCCGCGCGGTCAGCTCGGCCAGCCGGCCGAGCGCGAGCTCCAGGTCGCGGGCGAGGTCGCGGGTCGACGCGTAGCGATCGTCCGGATCCTTGGCCAGGCAGCGCTCGACGATCCAGGCGATGGGGCGCGGGACGCGCGGGTTGACCTCGGCCAGCGCGGGCGGCTCGTCGTCGAGCAGCGCGGCGATCGTCTCGGCCGCGCTCGCTCGCGCGAAGGGCGGGGCGCCGGTCAGGAGCTGGTAGAGGACGCAACCGAGCCCGAACTGATCGGCGCGGAAGTCGACCCGCCCGGCCCGCACCTGCTCCGGCGCCATGTAGCCGACGGTGCCGACGATGAGGCCCGGCGCGGTGGCGGGCGAGGCGGTGGCCGGGTTGGCCGGGGCGGCTGGCGCGGTCGATCGCGCCGCCTCGGCGGACGGCGCGGTCGGTGATGCGGTCGCCGGCCCGGCCAGCCATCCGGTCGGAGAGCCGAAGCCGGAGCCTGAGCCCGAGCCGGCGCCGGCGCCCGAGCCGTTCCGCGACGGAGATTCCGATGTCTCTCGCTCCGCCGCGCCGGTCTCGGCCGCGCCGCTCTCCCCCGCGCCGCTCTCCGCCGCGCCGCTCTCCCCCGCGCCGCTCTCCCCCGCGCCGCCCGCCGCCTGGGCCAGCTTGGCCACGCCGAAGTCGAGGATCTTGATCTGCCCCTGCTCGGTCAGGAACAGGTTGGCCGGCTTCAGGTCGCGGTGGACGATGCCCCGCCCGTGCGCGGCGACCAGGCCGCTGGCGACCTGCAGCGCGCACTCCAGCGCCTTGCGCAGCGGCATCGGCGCCCTGGCCAGCCGCCCGGCCAGCGTCTCTCCCTCGAGCAGCTCGGTCACGAGGTACGGCGCTCCGCCGTGCCGGCCGGTGTCGTACACGGCCACGATGTGGGGGTGGTTGAGCGCCGACGCCGCGCGCGCCTCCTGCTCGAAGCGCTTCACCCGCGCCGCGTCGCCCGCCATCGCCGCGGGCAGCACCTTGATCGCCACGTCGCGCCCGAGCCGGTCGTCGCGCGCCCGGTACACCTCGCCCATCCCGCCGCTGCCGATGACCGCGCCGATCCGGTACGGACCGAGCTGCATGCCGGCGCGCAGGGCCGGTCCGGCGCCGGCCTGGTCGGCCAGGACCGGCGTCTCCAGGAAGGTCCCGGCCTCCTCGTGCGCGCCGAGCAGCGACGCCACCTCGCGCCGCGCGTCGTCGTCGCCGGCGCAGGCCTCGTCGAGGTAGCCGGCCCGCGCGTCGGGCGGACGATCGAGCGCCGCCTGGAACAGCTCCTTGATGCGGGACCAGCGCTCGGGGGTCATGGGTCGAGCGCGCCGTCGTCGTCGGAGTCGCCGGGGGCGCCGGCGCCGCGCTCCCCGGCCGAGCCGGTCAGGTGGCGGTACAGCCACGCGCGGGCCAGGTTCCACTCGCGCTTGACCGTGGTCGGCGAGACGCCCAGCACCTCCGCGGTCTCCGCCGCGGTCAGCCCGCCGAAGTAGCGCAGCTCGACCAGGCGGGCCTGGCGCGCGTCGAACGCGGCCAGCTCGGTCAGAGCTCGGTCGAGGCCGAGCAGCTCGAACGCGCGCGGCAGCACCGCCGGCAGCGCCTCGTCGAGGGTGAGCTGCAGCTCCGGGCGGGGCCGCTTGGCCGCGGCGCGCGCGCGGGCGTGGTCGACCAGCACGCGTCGCATCATGCTGGCCGCGAGCGCGAAGAAGTGGCCCCGGCTGGCGTACGGCGCGTCCTGGCCGACCAGCCGCAGGTAGGCCTCGTGGACCAGCGCGGTCGCCGCCAGCGTGTGGTCGGGCCGCTCGCGGCGCAGGTACGAGGCCGCCGTGCGGCGGAGCTCGCGATAGACCATCGGGAGCAGCCGATCGCGCGCGTCCGCGTCGCCCTCGCTCCACGCTCTCAGCAGCTGCGTGACCGCGCCAGGCGGCGCATCCATCGCACGAGCGTAGCACTCCTGGCTGGGGCTGGATCTTCCCGCCGCCCGGCGCGCCGCGTCGCGCGATGGAGCCGGGCGATGGAGCCGCGCGATGGAGCCACCGATGCGGTAGCATCGCGACCGCCGGGGATCGCGGGTGAGATTGCTCCAGCCAGCGCCGCCGCCTTATGACCCGCTCGAGTGGGCGGCGCGGCCGTTCGGCGAGCGCGGGCGCATGGTCTGCGAGGCCTGGGCGATGCAGGGCTACGGCACGCCGGCTGGCGCCTACGCCTTCCACGCGATCAAGATCGCGCTCTACGTCGGCGTGTGGCTGCTCTGCTGCCGCGCCACGCCGGGGCTGGGACAGCTGTCGACCATCGGTTCCTGGTGGCTCCATCCGGTCGCGTTCCAGAAGGCGATCCTGTGGAGCATGCTGTTCGAGGGGCTCGGCCTCGGCTGCGGCAGCGGCCCCCTGACCGGGCGCTACTACCCACCCATCGGCGGGTGCCTCTACTTCCTGCGCCCGGGCACGACCAAGCTGCCGGTCTTTCCCCGGCTGCCGCTGCTGGGCGGCACGCGGCGCACATGGCTCGACGTCGCGCTGTACGCCGCGCTGGTCGCGCTCCTCGTCCGCGCGCTGGTCGCGCCCGCGCTCGACGCCGCGCTGCTGGTCCCGATCGCCGCGCTGGTCCCGGTCCTCGGGCTGGCCGACCGGACCATCTTCCTCGCGCTGCGCGCCGAGCACTACTGGACCACGATCATGTGCTTCGCGTTCGCCGGCAGCTGGATCGCCGGGGCCAAGGCGGTGCAGCTCGCGCTCTGGTTCTGGGCCGGCTTCTCCAAGCTCAACCACCATTTCCCGTCGGTGGTGTGCGTGATGACCAGCAACAGCCCGGTCCTCCGCTTCCGCTGGCTGCGGCGGCTCATGTACCGCGGCTACCCCGGCGACCTTCGCCCGTCGCGCCTGGCCGTCGGCATGGGCCACGCCGGCACCGCGCTCGAGATGGGGGTGCCGCTGGTGCTCGCGTTCGCGCCGGGCGGGCCGTGGCTCGTGCTCGGCCTGGTGATGATGCTGGCCCTGCACGGCTTCATCACCAGCAACGTGCCGATGGGCGTCCCGATCGAGTGGAACATCATGGTCGTCTACGGCGGGTTCGCGCTGTTCTGGGCCCACCCCGAGGTCAGCGTGCTCGACCTCGGATCGCCCGCGCTGGCCGTCTTCCTCGCGGTCATGCTGATCGGCCTGCCGCTGGCCGGTAACCTGTTCCCGGGCCGGATCTCGTTCCTCCTCGCCATGCGCTACTACGCGGGCAACTGGGCGTACGGGGTGTGGCTGTTCCGCGGCGAGAGCTACCGCAAGCTCGATCGACTGGTGAAGAGCTCGGCGTGGGTCTACGACCAGCTCGACCGCTTCTACGACCGGGCCACCGGTGTCGGCCTGGTCGGCAAGGTGATCGCCTTCCGGCTGATGCACCTGCACGGCCGCGCGCTGCCGCTGCTCATCCCGCGGGCGGTCGAGCGGCTCGAGGATCACGAGTACCTGGACGGCGAGATCGTCGCCGGGCTGGTCCTGGGCTGGAACTTCGGCGACGGCCACCTCCACCGCGAGCCGCTGCTCCGCGCGGTGCAGGAGCAGTGCGACTTCGAGGAGGGCGAGCTGCGCTGCATCTTCGTCGAGGCGCAGCCGCTCGGCGGCCGATCGCTGGCCTACCGCATCCACGACGCGCGCACCGGCCTCATCGAGGAGGGCGAGCTCGACGTCGCCGAGATGCGCGGGCGCCAGCCGTGGTCCGTCCCCTGAGCGCGACGGTGGGCGTCCGCGTCTCGATCCGCGTTTCGATCCGCGCTTCGATCCGCGACTCGAGCTGCGGCTGATCCGCGCCCGGGCCGACTTCCGGACATCGGCGTCGCGGCAAGCGCCGGCAGGAACGCCCGCTGCTCCTGGTTTCGCCTCGTTGTCACCGCGCGCGCGGCCGGCCCTCTGGTTGCACAACGGCCGGCCACGACACCGACGCTCGCCGACGCGAGAGACGAGGGACGACATGGTGAATTTTCGACGATCGATCCACGCGCGCCACACCGCGCTCCTGCTGCTCCTGATCGCCTGCCCGGCTTGCCCGGGCGACGACGACGGCGACGACGACGGTGTCGAGGACGGCAACGGCGACCAGGCGGACGACAGCGACACGGTCGACGCCGTGGTCGGCATCTGGGAGCGGACCGACGAGGACGGCGCGCCCCGCGACCGCTACGTCTTCAACGAGGAGGGCACCTTCACCTTCGACGAGCTCTCCGGCGAGGAGGGCGACGACCACGTGACCGGCACGTACTCCGCCGACGATGGCGAGATGACCATGATCGGCGCCGATCCGGACAGCCCCGGCGTGACCTCGCGCGCCGAGATCACCTTCCACGCGAGCGCCGACGTCCTCGGCATCGGCAGCTTCCTGCCCGACGGCGATCACGACGGCCCGGTCGGGATCTGGTCGTCGCGTCTGCGCGGCGAGACCCTCGACCGGGAGGGCGAGTCGACCGGCCGGTTCGGTTCGGACGGCAGGCTCGAGCTCGGCGAGGACGGGTCCGCCGAGCTCGGCACCACCGCGTTCGACGGCACCATCGATGAGTCGCTGGTGGGAACCTGGACCGAGCTCGACGACGGTCGGATCCAGATCGCGCTCGAGCTCGAGGACATCACCGTGAGCACCACCTTCGACTTCCTCGACGGCGCGGCCCTGAGCGATGTCACCTTCGATCGGGCCGGCGGCGGCGGCGCGCGGGCCGCTCGCCGCGCCCCGGCCGCGCGCGCCGAGCCCTGGTTCCGCCAGCTCCGCGGTCTCCGGACCGACGGCCACGGCAGCCTGGCGCCCCGCCGCATGTGACGTGAGCGCGCGCCCCGCGCCGGATCGCCTCACCCGTCGACTGGCCCGCGGCGCGGCTCCGCGGCGCTGGCCGATCGCGGGCCCGCGCCCGACCGGAACAGCGGTTGCAGTGGCTCCACCCGTGGACCCCCAGCGCCGATCCAGTCGCATGCCCGGGCGTGGGCTCACCGGGACCCGTCAACCGACGCTCCGCGATCCCGCCGATCCCGACGATCGGGACAGCGACCTCGAGCCCGACCTCACCGAGCCCGACGGCGGTCCGGCCGGCGGCGACATGGTGACCACGCGCGGGCGAGCCGGTGGCGACGCCGAGCTCGACCTCGCGGTCCGGATCGCGCGCTGGACCGACAGCCGCTTCCTCGATCCGATCATCGGCATGCTCGTGCCCGGTCTGGGCGACCTGCTCACCGCCGCGGTCGGCCTGTTCATCGTCCGGCTCGCCGCCCGCCGCGGCCTGCCCCGCGTCGTCATCGCCCGCATGCTGGTCAACCTCGGCATCGACACCGCGGTCGGCGCCATCCCGCTGGTCGGCGACATCTTCGATTTCGCCTGGCGGGCCAATCGCCGCAACGTCGCGCTGCTCGAGGCGCGCCACCCCGGTCGCGCGCGCCCGGGCGACTGGCTCTACGTGGCGGGAGCGGCGGCGCTCCTGGTGGCCGCCATGGCCGTGCCGATCGCGCTCCTGGTCTGGGCCATTCGCGCGCTCTGATGCCTCGCCGAACCCGGTTCTGCAAGGCGGGGCCGGGCTGGTGAGTTGACATCGGGCGCCGCGGACGTTATTCGGACGCGCCTCGATGCTGTGGTCTCTCGGCTGCCTGGTCCCTCCCGCGCTCGCCGTGATGGCGACCCTCGTCCGCTGGATGATCCAGGGGCGCGGCAACGTCTACACCTACGTGACGTCGCCGTACTACCTGGCCGATCGTGACGTCGGTTCGCGGATGATCGAGGACGGGCCGGTCTCGATCGGCCTCGACGCCATCGTGGCCCTGTCCTGCTACGCGGTGGCGCTCCTGATCGGCGCGATGGTCCTGCGCCGCTGGGAGCGCCGGCGCGGCGCGCCGCTGCCGATCCCGCGCGCCGTCCACTGGGGCCTCGCGCTCATCCCGCTCCTGGTGCCGGCCTGGGCGTTCGCGAGCGGCTCGTTCCCGCCCGGCGCCAGCTTCACCCCGCCGGTCGGCCTGGTCGAGGCGCCGGCCGACTCGATCACCGGCAGCCTGGCCGGCTTGCCGGCCGGCACCTACCAGGTGACTCCACACGCCGGCACGTCGCTCACTGCCCGGCTCAAGGCGGGCGGCGAGGCGTTCGACGCGCGCTTTGCCCGCGACATCGAGGGGACCTGGCGCGGCGCGCCGGCCGACCTGCGCCAGCCGATGAGCGCCGACATCTCGGTCGCCACCGCGGCGGTCGACACCGGCATCGAGCTGCGCACCAAGCACGCGCGCGAGGAGTACCTCCACGGCGGCCAGCATCCTCGCATCGGCTTCCACCTGGACCGCCTGCTCGGCGCCGGACCGGCCCCGGGCGGCGGGGTCGCCTATCGCGCCGAGGGCACCGTCGCGCTCATGGGCAAGCGCCACCCGGTCGCGGTGACCGGCGCGCTCCTGCCCACCGACGAGGCCGCCCGCCGCCGGCTGGGGTTCGCCCCGACCGACGCGGTCTTCCGGGCCACCGCCCACTTCGAGCTGAAGATTCACGAGACCGGGCTGGCGTCCGACGCCGGCGACTTCGACGGGGACGTCATCCCGATCGAGGTTTCACTCGTGCTCCGCCGCCAGGCGGATCACGCCCCCTGAAACGACGACAAGGAGCGACTGATGCGCGCACTCACGAACACGATGGTCCTGGCCGGTGCTCTCCTCTGGTCCTCGACGGCCAGCGCCGGCGAGCCGACGGCCATCCCCGACACCGACAAGACCGACTACTTCATCGTCTACGCCAGCCACGCCGAGGCCAAGCCGACCGATCCGGTGACGGTCCGCTTCGAGAAGATCAAGGTCAACAAGGTCGCCTTCAAGCAGCCGGTCGCGAAGGGCCTGAAGGGCGCCACCGCCCAGTTCGAGATCGACCTGGCCAGCCTCAAGTCCGACGCCGAGAAGCGCGACGCCCATCTCAAGTCGCCCGACTACCTCGACACCGCCAAGTTCGCCACCGCGAAGGTCGACGTCTCCGGCGTGAAGGCGGCCGAGGGCGCCGACAGCTACACCGCGAAGGCCAAGCTCAGCTTCCGCGGCAAGACCTACGACTGGAAGGTCAACTTCAAGGTCGTCGAGAAGCTGGCCGACGGCGTCCGCATCCGCGCCGAGCACAAGCTGACCCGCAAGGAGATCGGCGTGGGCAAGGAGGCCGGCGACGGCACCGGTCAGGACCTCATGGTTCGCCTCCAGCTGACCCTGAAGTCGGCGCCCAAGGCAGCCTCGAAGTAACCGCCCGCGATCGGCCGCGCGGCGACTCGATCGCCGCGCCGGCCGGTCGGCTCGATCAGCTCAGCTCAGCTCAGCTCCGCGTGAGCGGCTTGTACTTGATGCGGTGGGGCTGGTCGGCCTCGTCGCCGATCCGGCGGCGGAGGTCGGCTTCGTAGTCGCGGTAGTTGCCCTCGAACCACACCGTCTTCGAGTCGCCCTCGAAGGCCAGGATGTGGGTCGCGACGCGGTCGAGGAACCAGCGATCGTGGCTGATGATCACCGCGCAGCCGGGAAAGTTCTGCAGCCCCTCCTCGAGCGCGCGCAGGGTGTCGACGTCGAGGTCGTTGGTCGGCTCGTCGAGCAGGAGCACGTTGCCCCCGCTCTTGATGAGCTTGGCCATGTGCACCCGGTTGCGCTCGCCGCCGGACAGATCGCCGACTCGCTTTTGCTGGTCGGCGCCGCGGAAGTTGAAGCTCGACACGTAGGCGCGTGAGTTGACCTGCCGCCCGCCCAGCTCGAGCACCTCGGCCCCGCCGGTCACCTCTTGCCACACGGTCTTGGTCGCGTCGAGCGAGTCGCGGCTCTGGTCGACGTAGGCCAGGGTCACCGACTCACCGACGGTGAGCGTGCCGGCGTCCGCCTTCTCCTGGCCGATGATCATGCGGAACAGCGTGGTCTTGCCGGCGCCGTTGGGACCGATCACCCCGATGATGCCGCCGCGCGGCAGGCGGAACGACAGGTCCTCCATGAGCAAGTTCTGGCCGAACGCCTTGCGCACCCCGACGGCGGTGACGACGTCGTTGCCCAGGCGCGGCCCGGTCGGGATGACGATCTCCATCGCCGGATCGCGCTGGGCCGTGCGCGCCTCCTCGACCAGCTCGTCGTAGCGCGACAGGCGGGCCTTGCTCTTGGCGTGGCGCGCCTTGGGCGACGTCCGCACCCACTCGAGCTCGCGCTCGAGGGCGCGGTTGCGCGCGCCGGAGGTCTTCTCCTCCTGGACCAGGCGGGCCCGCTTCTGCTCCAGCCACGAGCTGTAGTTGCCCTCGAACGGGATGCCGCTGCCGCGATCGAGCTCGAGGATCCAGCCGGCCACGTTGTCGAGGAAGTAGCGGTCGTGGGTGACCGCCACGACGGTGCCGGGGAACTCGGCCAGGTGGCGCTCCAGCCACGCCACCGACTCGGCGTCCAGGTGGTTGGTCGGCTCGTCGAGCAGCAGCATGTCGGGCTTGCTGAGCAGGAGCCGGCACAGCGCGACCCGGCGCCGCTCGCCGCCCGACAGCTTGGCCACCTCGGCGTCGCCGGGCGGCAGGCGGAGCGCGTCCATCGCGATCTCGATCGCGCGGTCCAGGTCCCACGCGTTGACCGCGTCGATCTTGTCCTGCAGCGCGCCCTGCTCGTCGAGCAGCTTCTGCATGGCGTCGCCGTCCATGTCCTCGCCCAGCTTGTTGCTGATGTCCTCGAAGCGGGTGAGGAGGTCGCGCGTCCCGGCCACCGCCTCCTCGACGTTGCCGAGCACGTCCTTGCTCTCGTCGAGGGCCGGCTCCTGGGCCAGAAAGCCCATCTTGACCCCGTCGGCCGGCCACGCCTCGCCGGTGAAGTCCTTGTCGACCCCGGCCATGATGCGGAGCAGCGAGCTCTTGCCGGCGCCGTTCGCGCCGAGGACGCCGATCTTGGCGCCCGGGAAAAATGACAGCCAGATGTCCTTCAGGATCTCGCGCCTGGGTGGGACGACCTTGCCGAGGCCCTTCATGACATAGATGTACTGGTAGCCCATCGCGCGCGAAGAATACCCGACCGCTGCGCGGTTGCTACACTCGGGGGTCATGGAGGGGCTCTATCGCGAGGCCGCTTCCGGGCCGCTGGTCGCGGCGCCCAGCCGCGACGGTGCGGTCACCCTCGAGGTGGGGCCGCGCCACGTTCGCCTGTCGCTGGGCGAGCGCCAGCGCCTGACCGTCTCGGGGAGCGCGGCGACCTGGGTGCGCCAGCGCGGGCGCGCCGATCACCGGCGGGAGCTCACCCTCGGCCCGGCCCGGCTGTGGCCGGCGCGCTCGTTCCCGACCCGCGGCCTGGCGATCTGGTACGAGCCGCGCCCGGGCCAGGTCGAGCGGCTGGGCGGCGTGCGGGCCACGACCCCGTTCGAGCCGGACGCGCTGGCCGGGTGGCGCGCGCTCGACCGGCTGGCCGAGGAGCTCGCCCGCGCGCTCGCCGCGCATGTCGCGCACGTCGGGGCCGGCCTCGACGACGCCGGGCCGGCCGAGACGGTCGAGCTCGGCCGCGGCCAGCACCGCGTGCTCCTGGTCGACCTCGGCGATCGCCTGGTCGTCTACGCCCGGCCGCTGTTCCGCGAGCGACCGCGCCGCGCGCTCGAGGTCGACCGCGACGGCTGGCTGATCGTGCCCGGCCGGGGCCGCCAGCGCGACGGCGACGGCGAGGGCGATCGCACCCGCCGCTTCTCGTCGCGCGACCAGGTGTCCGCCTCGGGCGACCGCCTCCGCTTCACCGGCGACGACGGGCGCGATCTGGCGTCGCTGTGGCTGCCGTGGATCGCGGCCGAGGACCGCCAGGAGCTGGCCCGCCGCCTCGGCGAGCTGGTCGACCCGGCCCCGCCGGAGCCGGAGTACGAGCCCCGCACCGGGCCGCGCCCGTGGGTGTCGGGGCTCGGCCGCACGCCGCTGCCGTACACGCCGCACGCGCGCGACCGACGGTGAGGCGGGCCAAGTCGGCCGCACGCCTCGCGCCGTGACCGCGCGTTGACAGGGGGGCGGGTCGGCTTACGTTGTAGCTCATGTTCCGAAGCTTCAGGCTGGGAACGCTGTTCGGCTTTCCCATCCACGTCAACGTCACCTTCCTCATCCTGCTCGGCGTCGTCGGGCTGACCATGGGCGGGGTCGGCGCGATCGCCGTGGTCCTGCTCTCGTTCGGATCGGTCGTCCTTCACGAGCTCGGCCACGCGCTGGTCGCCCGCCACCTGGGCGTGCGCATCGACCGCATCGAGCTCCACTTCTTCGGCGGTGCCGCGCAGATGACCGATCACCCGCGCAGCGCAGGCGACGAGATCGCCATCGCCGCGGCCGGTCCCGCGGTCTCCTTCGCGCTGGCCGGCGTGTCGCTGCTGCTCGCCCAGCTGAGCGGGCTCGTTCTCTTCCACCAGCTGGCGTGGATCAACCTCATCCTCGGCGCCTTCAACCTGGTGCCGGCCCTGCCGATGGACGGCGGCCGCATCCTGCGCGCGGTGCTGTCGCGCCGCATGGGCTACGCGCGCGCCACCGAGACCTCGGTCGTCATCGCGCGCTACTTCGCCATCGCGCTCGGCGTCCTCGGCATCGCCACGCTGCACTTCTACCTGGCCCTCCTGGCCGTGCTCCTGTGGATGATGTCGACCGGCGAGCTCCGCGCGGTGCGGAACGGGCTCCGCGACTACCCCGGCGCCTACGCGGCCTACCGCGACGCCGCCGACGCGGACGACCGCTTCGCCGGGCCGGCCTGGTCGTGGCGGCAGCAGCCGCCCCGGGCACCGGCCGGGTTCTCCATCCGCCGCGACGGCAACCGCGTCATCATCGAGCGGCTGGACTGACCGTCAGCCGTCGTCGCGGGCCGGGGGGCGGGTCTCCGCCACCACCCGATCGAGCAGCTCGCGCGACGGGGTCATCTCGCCGCGCGCGAGCGCGTGCACGGTCTCGACCACGCGCGCGTTGACCGGAACGTCGATGCGGTGGCGCGCCGCGTGGGTCACCACCTCGCCGTTCAGGAAGTCGATGGCGGGGACCCGGCCGCGCTCGATCGCCGACAGCATCGACGAGCGCAGCCGGCGATAGCGCAGGCCGACCGCGAGCAGGAGCGCGTGCTTGGCGGTGAGCCCGGCCGACGCGCTCACCGCCCGGTCGATCGGCGACAGCGCCAGCCAGTCGAGATCGACGGTGCCGGCCACCTTCTCGAGGCGCACCTTCTCGGCCCGCGCGACGTCGACCACCTCGGTGAAGATCTCGAGGGCCAGGCGGCGGTAGCGCCGCACCCGGACCAGCGGGCCCAGCCGGTCGCCGGCGATGGTGCCGAGCGACGACACCGCGCAGTTGAGCGCGAGCTTGCTCCAGCGCGCGCCGAGCAGGTTCTCGGTCAGCTCGACCGGCCCGATCGCCTCGAGCAACCCGATCAGCGCGCGCAGCGCGTCGTCGGGCGGCCCGGTCAGGCGCCCGAGGGTGAAGCCGCCCGCCGAGGTCCGGTCGTACACCCCCGGCTCCGGCATCGACGCGCCCCACGCCACGATCCCGCCGATCACGCGCTCGGGCCCGGCGATCGCCGCGATGCGCGACTCGCAAAGGCCGTTCTGGAAGCAGACCATGACGCCGCCCTCGGCCAGCGCCGGCAGCGCCGACCGGGCGGCCTCCTCGACCTGGGGCGGCTGGGTGGCCAGCAGCACCGCGTCGAACTCCTCGCCGTCCGGCACGCCGCGCTCGATGCGCCCCTTGACCGCGCGCTTGCCGCCCTCGCCGGTGGTGCGGAACCCCTCGGCGCGCACCGCGTCCAGGATGGCCTGGTTGGTCGTCACCGCGGTGACCTCGGCGCCGATCTCGGTCAGGCACGCGGTGACGGTGCCGCCGATCGCACCCGCGCCCATGACCAGGATGCGCGGCGCGGGACCGCCGCCGGAGCGGGTGCTCATTCGCGCAACCTAGCGTGATTTTTCCTCACCGGCCAAGGGGCACGCCGCCGGCCAGGCCCGTAAACACGGCCGGTTTCTCGGCTTGTCCCGTGGGATGGGATACAATCGCGCGGAAATGCACGTGACCTTCTGGGGAGTTCGCGGGAGCTATCCGGTTCCTGGACCGGACACCGTGCGCTACGGGGGACACACGTCGTGCGTGGAAGTCCGCGGCGAGGAAGGCGGTTGCCTCATCCTCGACGCCGGGACCGGGCTGCGCGGGCTGGGCCAGAAGCTGGCCGCCGAGCAGGGCACCCAGGCGGTGCCGGCCCACTACCACCTGATCCTGTCCCACGTTCACTGGGACCACATCCAGGGCCTTCCGTTCTTCCAGCCCGCCTACATGCCGGGCACGCGCATCGCCATCTACGCGCTTCGGGCGGCGGCCGACGAGCTCCAGCAGGTCATCGGCGGCATCACGCGCCACGAGTTCTTTCCGGTCCCGCTCGCCGCGGTCCCGGCCGACTTCGAGTTCCACGAGGTGACCCCCGGCAAGGGGTTCGTCATCGACGACTTCGAGGTCATGCCGGTCGCGCTCAACCACCCGTTCGGCGCGGTCGGGTACCGCATCGACGGCGACGGCACCAGCTTGGCCTACGTCAGCGACACCGCGCCGTTCACCGGGCTCCTGCACAAGCAGCACTTCCTGGCCGGGCCGGAGGAGCTGTCCGACGAGGACCGCCGCGTGCTCGAGGCGATGCGCGGCGACGTGGTCGGCGCGCTGCGCGGGTGCAACACGGTCATCTACGACACCCAGTTCCTGCCCGAGGAGTTCGCCAAGTTTCCGCACTGGGGCCACTCCACCCCCGATCACGCGCTCGACCTCGTCGACGGGATCGGCGTGCGCCGGCTCGTCCTCTACCACCACGCGCCCTCGCACACCGACCGCATGATGGACGGCATCGAGGACACCTACCGGCTCAAGGGGCATCGCGCGGGCATCCAGGTGGTGGTGGCGCGCGAGCGCATGACGCTCCAGATCGGTCAGGTGACCGATCCTGGGGTCGGTCCATGAAGCTGCGCTTCTGGGGCGTGCGCGGCTCGTTCGCGACGCCGGGCCCGCACTACCTGCGCTACGGCGGTAACACGCCGGCGGTGGAGATCGTGAGCGACGCCGGCCAGCGTGTGCTCATCGACCTCGGCACCGGCATCACCGAGCTGGGCAAGCAGCTCATGGCCGGCCAGTTCGGCGAGGGGCGCGGGGTGCTGCCGGTGCTCCTGACCCACACCCACCTGGACCACATCCAGGGGCTGCCGTTCTTCACGCCTCTCTTCATCCGCGGCAACAGCATCCGCATCCTCGGCCCCGAGCTGACCGGCGCGCCGCTGACCCAGGTGCTGCAGAACCAGCTGAACGGGCACTACAGCCCGCTCTACGGGCTCGAGAACCTGGCCGCCGGCGTGGAGATCGACACCATGCGGCCGGGCGCGTCGCTGCCGGTCGAGGGCTTCGAGGTGAGGGCGGCGGCGATGCCGCACGGCGGGATGATGGTGCTCGCGCTCCGCATCAGCGCCGACGGCAAGTCGATCGCGTTCCTGAGCGATGTCGAGTACCCGCTGTCCGGACCGACCGCCGACGCGCTGGCGCTGGCGCGCGGGGCGGACCTCCTGGTCCACGACGCGATGTTCTCCGACGCCGAGTACGCCAGCCGGGCAGGGTGGGGCCACTCGCCGGTGTCGAGCGCGATCGCGGTGGCCGAGCGGGCCGGGGTCGGCCGCCTCGCGCTCTTCCACCACAGCCCCGACTCGACCGACGCCGAGATCGACACCATCGTGGCCGGCGCGCGGCGGCGCACCTCGATCCCGCTGTTCGCGGCGGCCGAGGGGCCGGCCTTTCCGATCTAGTCGAGGGCGGCCCGAAGGGCCAACCGAGGCTACGGTTTGAGAAGGCCGGTCAGACCGCGGCGACCGCCGGGCGCGCCGCTGCCGCCTGCTCCGCCTCGCTCTTCTCGAGCGCCTCGATCGGATCCTCGGCGTCCTCGAACTGGAGGATGCCGAGCTGCTGGAAGCGCTCGCGCTGGCGGTCCGAGAGCAGCCCGATCTTCTTGATCGCCGGGACGATCTTGGAGAACAGCCACTGGCGGAACATGACCTGGCCCTTGTTGTGGAGCGCGATCTCCGTGCAGCGGGCGACCGGCAGCCCCATCTTCTCCCACACCTCCTGCATGAGGAAGCGGTCGCGCATCAGCACCGAGGCCTCGTAGACGAAGTCCTCGCGCTCGCGGCGCTCGGCCTCGCTCCGCTCGGCGTAGTGATCGCGCAGCGACAGCACCCCGTACGCGACGTGACGGGCCTCGTCGCCCATGACGTAGCGGGTCAGGTCGCGGAGCAGCGGCTCGTACGAGTTCTGCCGCATGAGCGCGAACGCGGCCAGCGCCAGGCCCTCGACCATGATCTGCATGCCGAGGAACTTCATGTCCCAGCGCGAGTCGGTGAGGATGAGGTCGAGCAGCGTCTTCAGGTGCGGGCTGACCGGGTACGAGAAGCCGATCTTCTCGTGCAGGTAGCGGTTGTAGACGTCCACGTGGCGCGCCTCGTCCACCACCTGGGTCGCGCCGTAGAGCTTCGAGTCGAGATCCGGCACCGACGTCACCAGCTGGGCGGCGGCCAGGAGCGCGCCCTGCTCGCCGTGCAGGAACTGCGACAGCGTCCACGACGCCATCTCGCCGTTGAGCCTGTCCTTCTCGCCGGTGGTCAGCTTGGCGTAGATCTCGGAGCCGAACAGTGGGTGGAGCGGCTCCGGCATCATCGGGCGGCCGAGGTCGACGTCGATCGAGAAGTCGAGCACCTCCTCGGGCAGCCACTGGCTGCGCTTGGCCTTGCTGTACAGGTCGCGCAGCTGGGCGCGCGTGTCCTGGTAGCCCCAGGTATAGGTGACGTCCAGGCTGGCTTCGAGCGTCTCGATGCTGGGACCGGCGGCGGCGTCCTGAGTGGTGGACATGGCTCCTCCCAAAGGTGAAATCGATTTCAGTTTGACCGACACGGTGTCGGGTGGTCAAGTAGAAAGCTCCCCGCCGTTGGATTAGGTTCCCAGCTACGCACCGAGATGCCAGCGCCATCGCGAGAGAGCCCGGTTCTGTTCGCGGGCCCGGCCAAGCAGTTTGCCCAGGAGCGAGCGCGAAAGACCTACGAGGCGCTGATCGACGCGGGCGCGAGGTTGTTCGCCGAGCGCGGCTACGACGCGACCCAGACTCCGGACATCGCGGCGCGGGCCGGCGTCTCGGTCGGCACGTTCTATCGGTATTTCACCGACAAGATGGAGATCTTCCTCGAGGTGCAGCGTCGCCAGCTGGCGCGCGCGTACCACGAGGTCATGGCCAAGATGGGCCCCGACCGGTTCGTCGGCGTCGCCCGGCGCACCGCGATCGAGGAGGCGCTGGCCGTCCTGCTCGACAACATCAACCGCTCGCCCGAGATGCAGCGCGTGTTCCTCGAGATGGCGCTGCGCGACGAGAAGGTGGCCGCGCTCAAGCGCGACTTCGACGACGCCTCGCGCCAGGCGCTGACCGCGCTGATTGCCACCCTCTGCCCGCCGGAGCAGGTGGCCGACCCCGAGGCGACGGCCTACATCATCCAGACGGCCGCCGTGGAGTGCGCCATCTCGATCTCGGGCGCGCGCGGCGCGCCGCCGGTGTCGCGCGAGCGCGCGCTGCGCGCGGTGACCGAGATGGTGTATCGCGCCGTGTTCGGCGGCGAGGAGCCTGACCGGGGCGGCGGGTGAGCCACGGATGAACGAGGACACCGGGCGCACGCGCGCCGCGATGCGGGTCCGGGTCAACCGCGGGCTGGCCTGGGTCGGGATCGCCAGCTCGATGGTCGGCGTGCTCGACCTGCTCGCGTTCGCCATCCTGCTCAAGTTCTGGATCTCGCAGGAGCAGGTCGGCATCGCCAGCCTGGCGGTGTCGCTGTTCCCGCTGCTCGACCTCATCACCGACCTCGGCCTCACCGCCGCGGTGATCCAGCGCGAGGACCACACCGCGGATCGGATCTCGACGGTCTTCTGGCTGAACCTGGCCATGTCGCTGGTCCTGGCCCTGTTCATCGGCGTCGGGGTGGGGCCGTTCCTCAGCTGGCTCCAGAACGAGCCGATCGTCACCTGGATGCTGCTCGCGTACGGCGGCAAGCTGGTGTGGCAGAACGTCTACTTCATCCCGTACGCGCTCATGAAGCGCGAGCTCCGCTTCAAGGAGCTGTCGATCGTCCGCATCGTGGCCAACCTGGCCGAGTTTGCCGGCAAGATCGGCTTCGCGGCGGCCGGCTTCGGGGTGTGGGCGTTCGTGCTCGGGCCGCTGTGCCGGGTGGTGGTCACCGGGGTCGGGGTCCAGATTCTCCACCCGTGGCGTCCGCGCATGGTGCTGCGGTTGCGCGACGCGCTCGACTGGACCTCGTACGGCATCAAGACGTCCGGCTCGAAGATCCTCTTTCACCTCTACAGCAAGGCCGACTACCAGGTCGTGCACTACTTCTTCGGCTCGGCCGCCACCGGCCTCTACGTGGCCGCCTCGACCCTGGTGCTGCAGCCGGCCCTGGTCATCTCCGAGGTGGTGATGACCGTGGCGTTCCCGGTCTTCTCGCGGCTGAAGGATCAGCGCGCTGCCCTCATCGATCAGCTGGTCGCGTTCACCCGCATGAACCTGGTCGTGATGCTGGCCTTCATCGGGCTGGTGCTGGTGTCGGCTGCCGAGATCTTCGGAATCCTGAACTTCGGCTCGGGTGAGGACTGGACCCTGGCGGCGCCGGCCGCGCGGATCCTGTGCGCGGTGGCGGTGCTGCGCGCGCTCAGCTTCATCATCCCGCCGCTCCTCGACGGCATCAACCGTCCGCTCATGACCCTGCGCTACATGGTGATCGCGTCGGTGGTCCTGCCGCTCATGTTTCTGATCAGCGCGGTGACGCTGGGCCGGATCATGGGGTTCGAGTCGGTGGCGGTCGCCTGGGTGGTCGGCTACCCGGTCGCGTTTGCCGCGCTGCTGTACATGGCGCTTCACGTGCTGGACCTCGGCGCGGGCGAGTTCCTGCGCCGGATCGGCGGCATCCCGCTCTGCGCGCTGCCGGCGGTGGCGGCCAGCTACGCGGTCCACTACGCGTGCGGGGGGATGTCGGCGCTGGTCCGGTTCGGGGCGTCGACGGTGGTGATGCTGGCCGTGTTCTCGGCGCTCCTGGCCCGGTACCAGGGCATCACCTTGCGCTCGGTTGTGCGGTCCCTGCGCGGATCGTAGGATCGGCGGGCCATGACACTTCCACGGTGGTTACTCGGGTTCGCGGCCTGCGCCGCGCTGGCAGGGCTTCCCTCCTGTCGCAAGGAGAGCCGGGCGGCGGGGGAGGGCGCGCCCGCGGCGGCGACGGCGCCCGCGCCGGAGGCGTTGCCGGCCGCGGCGCCGGCGGGAAAGCCCCGCACCGTCGAGATCAAGGTGGACGACAAGGGCTACCACCCGACCTCCGCGCCGGCACGGGGCGGAGAGAAGCTGGTGCTCGCCTTCACCCGCACGGCCGAGTCGGAGTGCGTGGAGCAGGTGATCGTCCAGGGCAAGACCACCGATCTCCCGCTCAACAAGCGAGTCGAGATCCCGGTGACCATGCCGGCCACCGGCGACCTGGTCTTCACCTGCGGGATGAAGATGTACGAGGGCCGGGTCTCGGTGGTCGCGAGCAAGCCCTGACGGCTACTGGACCTGGACCTTGAAGGTCGTCGCGAAGCAGGCCGCGACCTTCTCGTCGCGGTCCATCACCGGCCGGTAACGCCAGCGCGACAGCGCGCGCTCGACCGCGTTTCGCACGCCCGGGCCGACCGCCGACAGCACGGTCACCGAGGTGACCGTGCCGCGCGTGTCGATGCACAGCTTGGCGGTGAGCGCGGGCGGTGGTGCCTGCTCCGACGGTGGGAAGCGAATCGGCGGGATGCTGCCGCTCTCGCGGTGAGCGCGGCTGGCGGCGACGATGATGGGCCCCTTGGGCCGCGCCGGGCTCGGCTGGGCCCGCGGCGGCTCGGCCGGCGTGGTCGGTGCCTTGGGCGCCTTGGGCGCCGGGCGGTCCTCGTTCGGCGTCGGCGGCGGCCGGCTCGTCATCGAGTCGCGCACGTCGGCGGTGTCGCGCGGGCCCGAGCCGAGCGACGGGCGCGACGAGATGTCGTCCGCCGCGGCGATGCGATCGCGCTCCGGCGCGGCGGCCTCGTCGTCGCGATCGCTGCTCGAGCGCGACGGCGCGCTGTCGTCGGTCTCGTCGTCGCGGCTGCGCTCGGCCATGCGCTCGCGCGGGCGGGGCCGCTCCTCCGCGTCGCGGCGGGCCTTGCGCTTGCGCTCGCGCGCGCGGTCACTGTCCTCGTCGTCGCCGGTCGCGTCCGCCGCGCCGTCGGAGGCGGCGGTGCCGGCGCCGGACGGCGTGATCCCGGCCGGCTCGGGTGCCGGCGTCGGCGCGGGGGGAGTCGGAGCCGGCGCCGGGCTCGGCTGGGCCACTGCTCCGGCGGGCGCGGCCGCGGCCGGGTCTGGCTCGGTCGGCAACGCCGCCGTGGTCCTGTCCGTGTCGGCGTCCTTGGATCCCGACACCGCCCATCCGATGGCAGCGCCCGCGCCGGCCACTGCCACCGCGGCGATGAGCAGCGGCGTCAGCGAGCTGCGCCGCCGCGCCGGCGCCATCGGGCTCGGCATCGCGCCGCTCGAGCCCGGGGCCAGCCCGCTCGAGCTCGGGATCGAGCCGGTCGAGCTCGGCATGACGTAGCGCCCGGTGAACCCGGACGACGACGGAGCCATCGGCGGCGGCGTGGTCGGCCGGTCGGGCAGGCGCAGCCGCTCGTTGATCGAATCCTCGTGGTTGATCCGGCGGAAGCGGCTGCTGACGTCGGGCACTTCCTCGAGCACCACCGCCATCGGCGAGCGCGGCGCGGTCACGCCCCACACGATGTCCATGACCTCGTCGTCCGACTCGTGGCTCGAGGCGCTCCGGCGGTGATCGACTGGCGGCGCGGTCAGCGGCATGCGGAGCCGCTGCGGCGCCGGCATCTCGAACGCCTCCTCGACCCAGTGGCTGACCTCGCGGCTGGTGGCGAGCAGGTGCTGCTCGATCGCGAGCTGCGACAGGGCCGCGCGCATCTCGGCGGCCGAGCGCCAGCGCTGGCCCGGGTCCTTGGCCAGGCCGCGAAGGACGATGTCGTCGAGCTCGGGCGGACAGACCGGGTTCCTGGTCGACGGCGGGGCCGGCTGCATGTTCTGCAGCCGGTCGATGATCTGCAGATCTTCCTTGGCGGCGAACAGCGGCGTCGCGGTCAGGAGCTCGTGCGCGATGACCGACGCCGAGAACAGATCCGATCGGGCATCGAGCCGCCCGGTCAGCGCCTCGGGCGCCATGTACGAGAGCTTTCCCTTGATCCGGCCGGTGTGGGTCATCATGTGGCCGAGCGTCGCCTTGGCGATGCCGAAGTCGATGACCTTGAGGTGGCCGGTGTGGCTGACGATGAGGTTCGACGGCGAGATGTCGCGGTGGACCAGGCCGAGCGGCTTGTTGTCCGGGCCGCGCTGGTTGTGGGCGCAGTCGAGCGCGTCGAGCAGCTCGACCATGAGCGCCAGCGACACCTCGACCGGCGGTGGGCCGCACACGCGGCGCGCCTGGCGCAGGACGACGCGCAGGTCGCGGCCCGGGATGTACTCCATCGAGATGAAGTAGCTGGTCCCGACCCGTCCGAGCTCGAACAGCTTGACGATGTTGCCGTGCTGGAGCAGCGACGCGAGCTTGGCCTCGCGCACGAACGCGCGCACGAAGTCCTCGTCCTCGGCGAGGTGCGGAAGCAGCCGCTTCAGACCGACGACGCGCTCGAACCCCTCGATGCCGCGCTCGATGGCGCGGTGCACGGTGGCCATGCCGCCGATCCCGAGCCGCTCGAGAACTTCAAATGGCCCGTAGATTTCTGTGCTCGGAACGCCTGCCACAGCCGAGCCCTCCCCAGGACTTTGCCCGACCGAAGAAAATTTTTTATAGCAGCAAGGCCGCGGCGGCGGGAAGCAAATCGCCGGGCCATTTGGCGGGCCGCGTCGGAGACGAGGATCGCGGGCCGAACGCCGCAACCGATGCGCCGGGCCATCGCGTCGAATTCAACGCAGCGCAATCGTGAACGCACGACGAGGTGCCCCGCTGTGCGTCGGTGTCGTCGAGCGACGCGTCGACCGGCGGCGGACTGACCAGGTGCCAGAAGCACCCTTCGGGCTCGGCTGGCTAGTCCACCCGGACGCGGAAGGTGGTGGCGAAGCATGCCGGCACCTTCGAATCGCCCTCGACGACCGGGCGGTACTTCCACTGCGACAGCCCCTTCACCACGGTGCTCCTGACCTCCTGCGAGACCGGAGAGATGACGCTGACCGAGGTGACGGTGCCGCTGGTGTCGATGCACAGCTTGGCCGTCAGCTGAGAGGGAGCCTGCTCCCACCGGGGGAAACGAATCGGCGGGACTGTCCCGCTCTCACGCCGGGTGCGATTGGGCGAGATCACGATGGCCTTGCGCGGGCGGTCGGCCACGTCGGTGCGCGCGTGGGCCGGCTCCATCGCCGGCGCGGGGACGGGCACCGGCAGCGGCTGCAGGTCGCCCTTCACCACCGAGCCGGCCGCCGTCTTGGTCGACTTCTGGTTCGAGGCATCGACCGCGGCGCGCACCGCCTCGTCCTGGCGGGGCGGGTCGGCGACCGCGGCCGGCGCCTCGGCGGCGCGCGCGGGCTGCGCGGCGGGCGCGCTCGGCTCGGCGCGAGCGAGGGCGACCGGTCGCTCGTCGCGCGCGCGCACGGGACGCTCGTCGCGGTCGCGCCGCAGCCGGCGCCGGTGCGCGTCGCGGTCGGCGGCGTCGCGCGGATCGAGGGCTGCGGCGGCGGCCGGCGCGACCGCGGCGGCGACTCCGGCCGTCACCTGGATCGGCGGCGGTGGCGCCGGGGTCGGCGCGGGGGCCGGTGCCTGGGCCGGAGCCGCTGCCACCTCCGGCGGCGGCGGCTCGCCGTCGCTCGAGAGCACCCACGCGATCGCAGCGCCCGCCGCCGCCACCGCGACCGACGCGATGAGGAGCGGGACCAGCGACGGCCGCGGCGGCGCCGCCATGCTGGTGAGCGTGGTGGTCGTGGCCGGCGGAAGCGGCTCGGCGCGGCGCGCCGCCGCCACCGCCTCCTCGAGGAGCTCGTCGGCCGGCTGCTGGCGGGTCGGCGACGTGCCGACCGCCCACGCCGGCGGGCGCGTGACCATGCGCCCGTTGAGGGCGGCTCCGCCCTGCGACTGCACCACCAGGCCGCTCTGCGGCGTGTGCTCGGTCGCGGACGACATGTTCGACATCGGGTGCGGCGTGGACGTGCGGAACGTGATGCGGTGCTCGGACGAGGAGGAACGAGCGCGCTCGCTGGTCGACTCGAAGCTGGGCCGCGCCATCGCGTTGGTCGGCTCCTCCTCCACCGCGCCCAGCGAGAGGCTGGCGACCATGCCCTCATCGATACGATCGAGCGGCTGCGACGCGAGCGGGTCGTCGCGGTCTTCCAGCTCGACGCGGGCGAACCGGGCGCTGACGTCGGGCACCTCGTCGAGCAGCACCTCCATCGGAGAGCGCGGCCCGGTGATGCCCCAGACCAGGTCCATGACCTCGTCCTCGGAGTCCGCGCTGGCCTGGCTGGCGCGCCGCTGCTCCGCCGTGGTCGTCCCGCGGCTCGGCTTCACCGCCGGGCCGTGCGGGAGGCGGAGCCGCGACGGCAGCGCCATCTCGAACGCCTCCTCCACCCAGTCGCAGACCTCGCGGTTGGTGGCGAGCCGGTGATGATCGATCGCGAGCTCGGCCAGCGCGGCGCGCATCTCGGCGGCCGAGCGCCAGCGCTGGGTCGGGTCCTTGGCCAGGCCGCGCAGCACGATCTCGTCGAGCTCGGGCGGGCAGCTCGGGTTGCGCGCCGACGGCAGCGCCGGCTGCATGTTCTGGAGCCGGTCGATGGTCTGGAAGTCGTCCTTGGCGGCGAACAGCGGCGTCGCGGTCAGGAGCTCGTGCGCGATCACCGACGCCGAGAACAGATCCGATCGACCGTCGAGGGTGCGGCCGGACAGCGCCTCGGGCGCCATGTACGAGAGCTTTCCCTTGATCCTGCCGGTGTGGGTCATCATGTGGCCGAGCGTCGCCTTGGCGATGCCGAAGTCGATGACCTTCAGGTGACCGGTCTGGCTGACCAGCAGATTCGACGGCGAGATGTCGCGGTGCACGAGCCCGAGCGGCTTGCCGTCGGCGCCGCACTGGCTGTGCGCGTAGTCGAGCGCGTCGAGCAGCTCGGTCAGGAGCGCGAGCGCGATCTCCACCGGCGGCGGACCACACACGCGGCGCGCCTGGCGCAGGATCATGCGCAGGTCGCGGCCGGGGATGTACTCCATCGAGATGAAGTAGCTGGGCCCCACTCGACCGAGCTCGTAGAGCTGGACGATGTTGCCGTGCTGGAGCAGCGAGGCGAGCTTGGCCTCGCGCACGAACGCGCGCACGAAGCCCTCGTCCTCGGCGAGGTGAGGCAGCAGTCGCTTGAGCGCGACGACGCGCTCGAAGCCCTCGATGCCGCGCTCGATGGCGCGATGCACCGTCGCCATGCCACCAATCCCGAGCCGCTCGAGAACCTCGAACGGCCCGTAGATTTCTGTCCTTGCAGCCCCTACCACAGCCGTTCCATTGCCCGGACATGGGCCGAAGCGGTTGGCGTTATAACAGCAAGGTGACGGGCGCGGAAACAAAAACTCCGAACGTGCCTCGGTCGTGACCTTGCACGCTGCGTGATGCAGCTGACGCGCGGAACACGAGCCGCGTCGATCTCGCGCACGTTGCTCACCTCAAGAGCATGAAGCAGGAGGGCCCCCGGAGGGTGATTTTCTGGCTCTGTGGCGCGGAGAAAATCGAAATCCTACTGCTCGCTGCTTCTCCGACAGGTACGGACATCGCTACCCAAGTAAGGCTCCAGCTCGCACTCCTGCCCGTCTGCGCAGTCCTTGTCCAGGAGGCAGGTGCAGGCGTGGACGATCGGGTGACAGCTGGGGCCATTGGTGTTGCCCTCGCAATCCTGGTCGCGCTCGCACCGGCAGTAACCGGGGCCGAGATCGCACACCGTGCCGAACGAGCCGGCTCGATCGCAGTCTCCGTCGGTGACGCACTCGACGCAGGCGCCGCGCTCGAGATCGCAGACCGGGGTCAGGCGCTCACCGCCGCAGCCGGCGTCGGGGTCGTCGGCGCAGGCGATGACGGCGGCGTCGGCCAGGTGGCGTGCGTCGATCGGTGGGGCGGCGTCTCTCGCCCCGTCCCCACCGCCACACGCAGAAATTGCGGCGGAGAGAGTTGCCGCGGCGAGGGCAAGGGCGCGCGCCCCGGTCCGGCGCGGCGCACGGTTCAACCCGGCTTCTCCGCCGTCGTATAGGTCTTGAGGGTCAGGGCATGAATTGGCCCCTTCAGCTCCTCGGCGAGCGACGCGAACACCATCCGGTGCCGCTCGATGAGCGACTTGCCGGCGAACGCGTCCGACACCACGACCGCCTCCCAGTGATCGGCGGTCCCGGTCAGGTCGCGCAGCTCCACCACCGCGCCGGGCAGCGCGGCGCAGATCTTCTGCTGGATGTCCTCCTGGCGCATGCCGGTTGAGTAGCACAGATGCCCGGCGGCCCGGCTACTCGAGCGGCTCCATCGGAGGAACCACCGCGGTGTAACTCTGCTGCACCGGCGCGGCCGTGACAGTGTACGGCGAGCAGTACACCTTCAGCTTGTCCAGGGCGGCCATGATGCGCTGCTGCACCTGCGGATCGCTCAGGTCACCGGCCAGCGGCAGCACACAGACCGAGTACACGCCTGGCGAGACGTCGGTGAAGTGGGTGTCGCCGGTGCTGGGCATGGCCGCCTTGGCGCCGCCGTCGCCGCTGGCCGAGGTGAAGGCCTCGTTCACCTCCCTGGCGTTGGTCGGCGACACCTTGCCGGCGAACAGGAACACCTGCGACGAGTCGATCTTGCCGGCCCCCCTCGGCTTCACCGAGATGGTCAGCGTGATGTCACCGAGCGGGATGTCGATGTCGACCTTCGCCCGCTTGCCGACCTCGACCCGGGCGCTCTTCGAGCGGGTGACCGCGCCGGTGCCGGAGCCGAGCGCCGCGGTCACCTTGTAGTCGCCGGCGGCCAGCCGCTCGATCTGGTAGGTGCCGTCCGCGCCGGCGGAGACCACGATGCTCTGGCCAGGGGCGCCCGGCGGGGTCGCGACCACCTGCGCGGCGGTGGGTTTGCCGTTGGCCGCGACCACGCCGGCGATGCTGCCGACGCCCGCGAGCACGAGGTCGATGGTCAGGCTCTCGCTCCCCTGTGGGATCGACGCGGCGGCCGATCGGCCGGCGGTCTCGTGCTCCGCCGCGATCACCATGGCCTTGGCCGGGTCGATGCCGGAAACGGCATAGCGCCCGTCCGCGTCGCTGGTGGTCCGCCTCATGGCCAGCTGGTCGCCGAACGATGAGGCCACCGACGAGACCAGCGACCGGCCATCGCCGATGAGGTTCATGCCGAGGGCCACGGTGGCGCCGGCGACCGGCGCGCCGCCCGCGTCGAGCACGCGCCCGCTGACCGTGCGACCCTTCGCCACCTTCACCACGCCGACGTCGCGCACCTGGCCCTCGGCGACGACCACGTCGCGCACGATGGTCGGCGAGAAGTCGGGGCCGCGCACGGTGAGGTCGTGCTTGCCGGGCGCGACCGCGGGCAGCTCGAACGCGCCGGTGCGCGACGACACCGGCAGCGGTGGGGCGTAGCCGATCGCGACGGTGAAGAGCGGCGGTGAGCTGCCGTCGGGGAGCTGGACCCGGCCGCGGACGACGCCGGGGCTCTCGACCACCAGGCGCACGCCGGTGTCGCCGGTGGCGGCGGTAGCGCTGTGCCGCCCCGGCTGGTCGCCGCCGCGCGCGCCGCCGCGGCTGGCGTCGACGCGGTACTTGCCGTCGGGCAGGCCGCGAAACGCGAAGCGGCCGCCGCCATCGGTCGCCTCGACCGACCAGCCGCGCACGCCGACGTCCTCCGGCACGGCGCCGGACAGGAAGTCGGGATGGGCGACCACCTCCGCCTCGGCGACCGGCTGGCCGGCGGAGTCGACCACCACGCCCTCGATGCGCCCGCTGACGTCCAGGCGGAGCAACAGGTCGCGGCGATCGGCGACGGCGGTGAGGTCGACCTCGGCCGTCGCGCTGGTCGATTCCTCCGACGCGGCGAGGGCGAGCAGCGCCGCGCGCGGGAGGCCGCGCAGCTGGAACGCCCCGCGCTCGTCGGTGGTGGTCCGGCGCGGGACCATCTCGCCGCCGCGGCTGTTCCTCCTGGGCCCGACGGTGACCGAGGCCCACGCGACCGGCGCGTCGCTGCGGTCGACCACGTGGCCGGCCAGGCGCGCGCCGCGAGCCAGCTGGATGCGCACGCCCTCGGTGGGGCTGGCGCCGTCCACCGCGCGCGGCTCGCTGGTGGCAGTCGGGTGCTCGGGATGCGATGCGTGGAAGCGATGGGTGCCGGCGGCGACCGCCACCAGGGTGAAGCGGCCCTTCGCGTCGGTGGTGACCCGGTCCTCCTCGTTCGTGTCGCCGAACGGGTCGGCGGTGTCGCTCTCCCACACCCGGGCACCGGCGATCGGCGCGCCTCGGTCGTCGACCACCACGCCGGAGACCGGCGCGCCGCGGCGAAGCTCGAGGCGAACCGCCGCCACCGCCCCGGGCACGGCGGGGACCTGGACCATCGATCGCCCGGCGGCGAAGCCGGTCGCGCGGGCGACCACCCATTCGTACCCGCCGGCGACTCCGCGCAGGTGCCCGACGCCGGACGAGTCGGTGGTGGCGGTCAGCGCCTGGTCGTCGCCCAGCCGGACCTCGGCGCCCGCGATCGGCGCGCCGGTCGCGGCGGCGACCACGGTCACGTCGACGGCGGCGCCGGTCGCGAGCCGGATGATGACCGGCTCGCTCGACGCGCGCAGGCTGTGCTGCACCGGGCCGCCGACCTGGTCGCCGCGCCGCGCGGTCAGCGAGTACGCGCGCGGGATCAGCTTGTCGAACGAGAAGGAGCCGTCGGCGTCGCTGGTGGCGGTGCGCGGCGGGACCGACGACAGGCGCACGGTGGCGCCGCCGACCGGCTGCTCCGACCCATCGAGCACCTGACCTTCGAGCAGGAGCGGACCGGGCGGGTCGTCATCGAGGGCGACCTGGGGCCCGGGCCGCGGCGCGCCGGCAACCGGCTGATCGGCGCTGCCCATGCGGCGCGGTGGCTGCGGCGCCCGCGCCCGTTCGCCGGCGGGCGACGAACCGGTCGAGCCGCCCGGCCGGTAGAACAGCAGGACCGCGAGCGCGGCGACGGCCGCCAGCGCGAACGCGGCGGTCAGGATCTTCTTGCGTTTGGTCACGGCACCGGAACCTGGGGCCGAAAAGTATATCGCCGGCGCGGTCAGTCCGCGCCGGCGGTCGTATCGGTCGGTGGTTCCGGCAGCGCCGGGTCAGGTCGAGCTAGAGCTGATCCCAGAGCTGCGACTCGGCTTCGGGCGCCTGCTGGGTCGACGAATCGAGCTGACCCTGCTGCTTGGCGGCGGCCTCCTGACGAGTCTTGCGCGCGGCCTCCCAGACGGCGCAGCTGTTGTTGCGGACGCGCCAGAGGGCGTCGTCGAAGCAGAGGTCGATCGAGTCGATGACGCACTCGACGTCGTCCTCGTCGATGAGACGTGCGTCGTAGGTATCGCAGTCGAGATCGATCTCGACCGTCTCGCCCGGGAAGAGTGCCTCGGGGATCAGGTTGGGACCCCAGTCGCGGTTATCGACCTCCGTGACGTTGATCTCCTCGATGACGAAGTCGGAGTCGTTCTCGACGGTCAGAGTGGAGTCGTCATCGGCGACGATGAGGCAGCCGGGGGCGAAGATGGCACTCGCGGCGATGCAGGCAGCCAAGGTAACGGTACGGGTAGTTGCGCTCATGCGGGCGGATACCAGCAAGCGGCGTGCCCTGTCCTAAGTCCCCGTGTCGGCGTGCTCGATGTGTCGTGGTCGCCCGGGTCGAGAACAGTGCGGTGTGCCGCCACGTCACACCGCCAACCGCGGTTGCCACGGGTCACCCGGCAAGGTGTGGCACTGCATCGCGCCGCATCCGGACGTTGCGGAGCAGCCGCTCCGCCCCGGATGCGTCACCGTGTGGCGAGCGCCGGGATGTGGTCGGTGAGCGGCGGCTGGTCCGCCTCGAAGTGAGCGACGTGCGAGGTGGTCGAGCCCAGGGTGTAGCCGCTCTCTCCGTGCAGCACGGTGTCGAGCCCCTCGCGCTCCTCGTCCGCGTCGACTCGCAGCCCGATGACCGAGTCGATGAGCTTGAGGATGAGGAAGGTGACCACCGCGGCGTAGGCGGCGGCCGCGCCGACGCCGATGACCTGGGTCGTGAAGACGCCCGGGTTGCCGGCCAGGAGGCCGTCCTTGCCGGCCGGGTTGAACGCGGTCGACGCGAAGACTCCGGTCAGGAGCGCGCCGGCCGCGCCGCCGATGCCATGCACGCCAAAGGCGTCGAGCGAGTCGTCGTAGCCGAGCCGCGACTTGAGGAGCACGCCGCCGTAACAGATCACGCCGGCCATGCCGCCGATCGCGATCGCCGCCATCGGGCCGACGAAACCGGCCGCCGGGGTGATGCCGACCAGACCGGCCACCAGCCCGGACGCGGCGCCGAGGATGGTGACCTTGCCGAGCCGGATCGCGTCGACCAGTCCCCAGGCGAGCGCGCCCGCCGCCGCGGCCAGGTGGGTGTTGACCAGGGCCAGCGCGGCCAGCGCGCCGGAGGTCAGCGCCGAGCCGGCGTTGAAGCCGAACCAGCCGAACCAGAGCAGGCCGGCGCCGAGCACCGTCATGGTGAGGTTGTGCGGCGGATGCTGCGAGCCCGGGTGGCCGAGCCGGCGGCCGATGACGAGCGCGCACACCAGCGCGGAGACGCCGGACGATAGATGGACGACGGTGCCGCCGGCGAAGTCGAGCGCGCCCATCTCGAACAGCCAGCCGCCCGGGGCCCACACCCAGTGCGCGAGCGGGTCGTAGACCAGCGTCGCCCAGAGGAGGGTGAAGGCGCAGTAGGCCGAGAACTTCATGCGCTCGGCGTATGCGCCCGAGATGAGCGCGGGCGTGATGATGGCGAACATCCCCTGGAACATCATGAACAGCAGGGCCGGGATGGAGCCGCTGGCCTGCCCGCTCATGCCGGACAGGAACGCGAAGTCGAGGCCGCCGATGAAGCCGCCGTGGGTGGGGCCGAACGCCAGCGAGTAGCCGAACACCGCCCACTGGATGGTGACGATGGCGAGGGCGAAGAAGCTGTGCATGAACGTGGACAGCACGTTCTTGCTCTGGACCATGCCCCCGTAGAACAGGGCGAGGCCGGGCACCATCAGCATGACCAGCGCGGTGGCGATGAGGAGCCATGCGGTGTGGCCGGGATCGATCGTTGCCATGGCCGTCGATGCTAGAGCGGCCGTGTTTCCGACGCGTAACGCGCCCGTTAAAACGCGGGCGGCGCGGCGCAGGCCGCGGCGAGACCGAGCGCGCAGGCCCGGCGGCGGAAGGTGGCGGCCGACCCACCGTCGGCCGGGCCGCCGCGCGAGGTGGTGTAGAGCCGGCCGAGGACCAGGCAGCTGGTCGCGTGGCCCTGCTCGCAGTGCACGCGCAGGTAGAAGCGGGCGCGCTGGTCGAGTCGATCCGCGCCCGTCGGATCGGGCGGCCCGGTCAGCCCCGCGCGGCGCGCGCGCGCCGCGGCCTCGCAGCCGAGGCCGGATCCGCCGTCGCACGCGCGGGTGTAGAGCGGCACCGCCGCGGCGGCGTCGCCGGCGGCCTCGCGAAGCACGCCGGCGCCGTGACAGCTGTTGGAGTGGCCGAGCTCGCACGCGGCCTGGCAGGCGGCGGGGCGATCGGCCGCGGCGCCTTGCTCGCAGCGCCGGGCCTGGTCGAGCATGCGGTTGGCCCGCTCCTCGGCGCGCCGGTCGGCGCTGACGGGGTCGCTGGCGCGCGGATGAGCGCCGGCGCCGGCATCGTCGCCGCGACAGCCGGCGATCAGGCCGAGCGCGACGAGGGTGACGCGCGCGGCGATCGTCGGCTGACGGAATCCGTGGGGCGCGGACACCGACCGATGATAGCGCGCCTTCCGGCGCCGAGGTCCTCGATGCACCGCGCCGCCGGTGGGCACGCGTCCGCGCGCCCGCTCACGCTCTCGCCACGTCCTCTGCTCGGGCTCGCGCCCGGGCTCGTGCTCCTCGTCCTCATCCTCGGGCTCGTCCTCGTGGCCGGATGCCCGACACGCGATGTGACCTCGTTGCCGCTGCGCCGGTCCGGCGAGCAGGTGAGCGAGATCCCCGCCAGCGTGCGGCCCGATCTCGATCTCCTGTTCGTCATCGACAACTCGTCGTCGATGGCCGGCGAGCAGCAGCTGCTCGGCGAGAACTTCCCCCGCTTCATCGAGAAGCTCGGGGAGGCGCGCGGCGGGCTGCCCGATCTCCACCTCGGGGTGGTCTCGTCCGACCTGGGCATCGCGCCGTTCGCGCTGCCCGCGCGCGGGACCGGCGGGGCGTGCGAGGGAGAGGGGGACCGCGGGCGCCTCCTGCGCGGACCGCCCGGATCCGACTGTCCGCTCGCCGCCGGCGATCGCTTCCTGCGCGACTCGATCGGCCCGGGCGGGCGCGACATCAACTACCCGCCCGGGGAGCTGGCCGCGACCTTCGCGTGCATGGCGGAGCTCGGGGTGACCGGCTGCGGGTTCGAGCAGCACCTCGAGGCGATGCGCCGCGCGCTGGACGACAATCCCGACAACGCCGGCTTCGTGCGCGACGACGCGCTCCTGGCGATCGTGCTCATCGCCGACGAGGACGACTGCTCGGCGCGCGACCCGGCCCTGTTCGATCCGGACCGCGCCGACCTCGGCCCGCAGCAGGACTTCCGCTGCTTCGAGTACGGCGTCGAGTGCGATCCGGACCGGCCGCGCCAGCTCGGCAGCAAGGCGAGCTGCGCGCCGCGCGTCGATTCCGAGCTGGTCGAGCCGGTCGAGACCTACGTCGACTTCCTGCGCGAGCTGAAGGGCGACGAGGGGCGCATCGTCGTCGCCGGCATCGTGGGCGATGGCGGGCCGGTGGTGGTGGCGGAGCGCGGGACCGGGCCCGCGCACGAGTGGACCCTCGAGCCGACCTGCACCACGCCGGACGGCGGCCTGGCCGAGGCGGCGGTCCGCCAGCGCGCCTTCATCGACGCGTTCCCGGCCCGCTCGACCGCGCAGACGATCTGTCCGGCCGACGGCGACCTGTCGAGCGCGCTCACCGTCATCGGCCAGCTGGTCGGCCAGGTGCTGGGCAGCCCGTGCATCCCGGGTCGGTTGCGGGACGGCGACGACCAGACCG
>DATHKR010000105.1:0-3690 GCA_035489015.1 Kofleriaceae bacterium
GCGGTCCTTTGTGGCGGCCGTGACGGCGTAGTGGTAGGTCGCGAGGGCTGAGGGGTCATCGAGTGCGGTGGTACTCTCGCTGTCAGCCACCTCTTCGTAGCCCGCATCAGCATCCGTTCTACGCCAGACGTGGTAGCGGGACGCGCCTGGTGATGGCGCCCAGGAAAGCGCCACGAAGCCACCAGGGCCGAGCGCCCCAGTCAGACCCGTCGGTGGATCCAGAGTGACCGGGTCCACTGGGTCGCCCGCATCCACCGCCGGGGGAGGAGGTCCAGTACCACCATCGTTGCTGCAGCCAAGCGCCAGGACGGCAGCCGAGATGACGGCCAGTGGGAGGCCTGCCCTCGTCGAGAAGACAGCGCGGCACCAGCTCCTCAATAGCTCACCCTCCACGAGCGCCACTGGCCTCGAGAGAAGGAATGAAGAAGGGCCCGTATGAGATTGCCACACGCCCCAGCGTGCACCGGCACTGTCACCGACACAACGGTACCCCCCAGGTTGGGGTCGTCGAGGTCCGTCGAGCTAGCGATGACCCACGCGGTCTGTGGACCGGACCCGTCGTGGGTCAAAGCTGGTCGCGGCAGACCTGCGCACCTGCGAGTAGCCGCAAGCCGGCTGGACATCGCCCACTGTGAGTGCGTACTGCATGGATGGCCGCGACCCTCACCGCATGACGAGGATGCGTCGCCGATTCGTCGGTCAGGCCCGGCGGAAGACTCTCACCACCTCGATTCGCCCGACAATCGCCTCGTTGAGGGCGTCGAGCATCGGCGGGGATCCAGTACTCCTCCACCGCGTAGTCCTCGTTGCTCACGGGGTAGAAGATTGGCTGCTCTTCAGCGGACCTGCTGCACGCCCTGCAACCGGCTGGCGCGAAACGCCGCGTCGATCGCGGCGCGCGGTCCGGCGAGGGCGACGACCATCCGGTCGCGATCGAGATCGGCGGACAGCGCGGCGGCGACGGCGGCGGGGGTCAGTGTGGCCACATCGGCGACGAGGTCCTTGCGCTGACGGCCGGTCCAGCCGACTCGCGCCTGGGTCTCGAGCTCGGCGGCTAGCGCCGCGGTGTCGGCGACCTGGGCCAGGACGCGGCCGAGGACGCGCCGGCGGGCCGCCACGAAGGCTCGCCGGAATGGATCGCCGTCGGCGCGGAGCTCGTCGAGCGACCGCAGTATCGCCGCCAGGACGTCGCCGGCTCGCGCGGGATCGGCGTCGCCGCTGACCATGAGGGCGGGCGCGGCGCTGGCCAGGATGGTGTAGCCGGCGCGCAGTCCGTAGGTCGCGCCGATGTCGTGCCGGATCGATCGCGCCCGGGCGTCGACCATCTCGGCCGCGACCAGGCGCGCCGCGCTGGTCCCGCCGGCGGCCGGGAAGGCCAGCGCGATGGAGACCTGGGGCGATTCGTCGTCGACCAGGGCCAGGTAGTGCTGGCCGTGGGGCACGAGCGTGACCGCGCGCGGTCGGGTCGCCGTGGCCTTGCCGCGCCAGGCCGCGGCGAGCTCCTGGATCTCGGCGAGGATGCGATCGGCGTCGAACCCGCCCACCACGATCAGCGTCGCGCCGCCGGGGACGTATGAGCGGCGGCGGAACGCCTCGATCGCGCTCCGGCCGATCCGACCCGGCGCGTCGGCGTCCTGCTCGCGAATGGTCACGCCGCCGAGCAGCGCGCCGGCCAGGGCGCGGCGGAGGCGCCGCTCGCGATCGTCCGGCGCGGCGGCGACGGCGTCGCGCACCCGGGCCAGGCTCCAGTCGGTGTAGATGCCTTGCTCGATCAGCCAGAGCAGTCGCCACACGTGCCAGTCGGCGTCACGGGCCGCACCCGACAGGCGGAACACCGTCGAGGCCGCCCCGATCTCGAAGGTCACCTTGCCGCCGAGGCCGAGCGCCCAGCTGGCACGGAGCCGATCGGACTCGGAGTAGTCGCGCGCCAGGTCGTGCTCGAGGAGAAGGGCGGCGAGGAGGGCGACGCCCGACTTGTCCGGTGGCTCGTGGGCCAGGCCGGCCGGGAACACCAGCCGCGCGTCCACCACCACCGAGCCCGGCACCGGCGCCAGGACCACGCGCAGACCGTCGGCGAGCACCACGTCGCGCAGCTGAGGGGCGCGGCGCCCCGCCGCCACGACCAGCGGGCGCTCCGCCTCGCCCACGTCCACCGGCGTCTGCCACTCGGCGACGTCGATCCGGCGCGCGCCATCCGGTGGTCCCTGGCGCGCACCGGCCGCGCCGGGCAGGAGGTAGGCGACGTGCGCCCGGCCGCGAGCAGGCAGGCTGTCGACCGCGCGGACCATCGCCGTCGACCCGGCGCTGAGGTCGACGTAGCGCTCGACCTTGACCATTCCGATGTCGTGGACCTCGCGCACGAGCTGGTCCGGCCACAGCTCCTCGAGCTCGCGCACCGGGGCGAGCAGCGCGTCGACGCTGCCGCCGTGCTGGATCGCGTCGGCGACCCGCGCGCCGAGGCCCTCGAAGCGATCGAGCGCGGCGAGCCCGTCGTTGATGCGCAGCGCGCGCACGTCGCGTCGATCGAGCGCGAACTCGCCGGCGAACAGCCGGTCGCGCGCGCCGAAGGCCAGCTCGACCGCCCGCGGCAGCGCGCTGGCGTCGCGCGCGGTGATGGCGATCAGCTCGACCCCGCCGCGAGAGCCGCCCAGGAACCCGCGCTCCACGTCGGTGACGCCGGCCTCCCACCCGAGCTGGAGGATCCGCCGCACCCATAGATCGATGGCCAGGTCGCGCGTCGCCTGGCCCGGCAGCCCCCGCGGCGACGCCGGAAACGCGATCACCGCGGTTGGCTGGTCCACCGCGCTGGCGAGCCGGCTCTCGCCCGAGGTCGACACCACCTGCAGCGCTCGCGCTGGCGAGCTGACCCGGCGAATGCCCCCGAACCGGGAAGTGACCAGCGCCCGAGCCGCCTCGACGTCGATCGCGCCACCGAGCACGAGGATCGCGCGCGCCGGCGCGTAGTGGCCCGCGAGGAAGCCGCACACATCGGCGAGCCGGATCGCGCCGAGCTCCACGCCGCTCACCGGCCGACCGTACGGGTGGTCGCGCGGAAACAGCCGCGCCGCCAGCGGCGCCCACGCCCCGCGCGTGTCGCGCCCGCGAAGCTCGTTGTCGACCACGTCGCGCTCGCGCTCGAGCACCTCCGGCGCGATGCGGTCGCAAGGCGCCGCCATGCGATCCGCCTCGATCGCCAGCACATCCCCCAGCCGAGGCGCCAGCGCGAGCGAGGCGAAGTGAGTCTCGTCCCAGGTAGTGGACGCCGAGTAAACCAGCGCCGCCTCCTCGAGCCGCTGCGCGACGGTCGCCCCGCCATGCTCCGCGATCCCGAACGAGAGGTGCTCGGCCAGGTGCGCCAGCCCACTCCGCCCCGGCAGGTCGTCGAGCGAGCCGGTCATGTAGCGAACATCGACCGACACCAGATTCGTGCGCGCGTCCGGCACCAGCGCCACGCGCAACCCGCTGTCCAGGCGAAAGCTGACGATCGCGCGCTGGACCTCGAGCGGCCGGCGCTTCACGAGAAGCCCGGCGCGCGGCAGCGCCGACGAGGTGACACAGGCCACGCCGACCAGCGCCGCGGCGACGGCCCCGGCGATGATCGGCTGAACGCGCGAGCTCACGGCGACTCGATGATGCACCAGAAAGGAAGTCGGCGATCGATTGTGAGGCTCGCCCTCGTCCGAGGCCCGG
>DATHKR010000106.1:0-20274 GCA_035489015.1 Kofleriaceae bacterium
CTGGCGTGTCGACGGCGCCACGTGGCGTGAGTCGGGTGCGTCAGCGACGCTGGTGATCCGGGGGATGCCCCGGGAACGTGAGTTGCCACTTCGTGCCGGCGGTGCCGCAAGGGCGCGTGGGTGCGCGTGGATCGATGGGTCGGGACGCTCACCCGCGGGGTGTGGGCGCCAGGCGGGCAGGGCGGGGCGCGGTCTGCGGCTTGCTTCAGGTGTCGTCGAAGCATGGCGCAACCTCATCGGGAGAAGCCGGCCGTCATCCGGCAGCGATGGCATGCCCTCTCGTGGCTCGATCGACTCGCCGTCGCGGTCGCGTGCAGCCACCTCCTCGTCTGCGCCGGGGTCGCGGCCGGGCTGGTCGCGATCGGCGTTCGCCTGCTGATCGTCTCCGACGGCGCTCATGGGATCTCGGCGCTCATGACGCCGGTCGCGCTCCTGGCCGGGCTGACCGTGCTGGCCTGGGTGTCGCCGCTCGTCGGGCTCTGCCTGGTGCAGGCGGTCTCGATCGCGCTGGCGGTTCGCCGCGACCGGCGCGGTTACCTCGTGGTCTCGGCCTGCCTGGCCGTGTCCGGGCCTGCGCTGCTCCGGGCCCACGCGGTGCCGCTCTCGCTGCGCGCGCCGCTCGCGTGCCTGTGGCTGGTCGGCGCTCTCGCCGCGCTGGCGTCGTGGCGCTCGCTGGTGCCCGACGTCAGTCGGCCGGGTGGCCAGGCGACTCGTCGCTGGCGGCGATCACGCGGTGATGCTCGACGCGCTCGGGCCGCTCGAGGAGGAAGCGATCGTCCTCCGGGTAGTAGCGGGCGCGCTCCACGTCCTCGCCGGCGAAGGCGGCGATCGCCTCCATGGAGCTCCACCAGCTGAGCGTGGTCACCTGGCTGGTCCCGTCGCCGAGGTCGCGCATGAGGAGCTGGAAGCCGAGGTTGCCGGGGGTCGCGCCGTAGTCGCTGGCGCCGGTGCGCTCGATGTAGGCGGCGTATTCGCCCTCCTCCGCGCTGCGGATCCGCGCCGTCCAGGTCCGGAGGAATACCGTGCCGCTGCTCATTCTCTCTCGCCTCCGATCGTGGGACCGCGACTGTTCCACGCGCCGTCACCGGGACGCCAGCGCGATCGGTCGAAACCCGGGTGGTCGCGGTGAGCCGGCCCGGGCGGATGCGATACGCTCGCCGGAGCCGAGCTGCGTGGAGCTCCCTGGTGACGAGCGCTATTCCCGAGTGGATCGTGCCGATGGCGGCGACGCTGACCCAGGAGCGGTTCGCCGGGCCGGACTGGATCTTCGAGCGGAAGCTGGACGGGATCCGGATGCTGGCGTTCCGCGACGGGTCGGAGGTCCGCCTGCTGTCGCGCAACAAGCTGCTGCAGAACCGGTCCTGTCCGTCGGTGGTCGAGGCGGTCGCGGCGCTGCCGGTCCGCGACGTCATCCTCGACGGCGAGGCGATGGGGGTGTGGCGAGCCGAGGGGGCGGTCGGCTATCACGTGTTCGACGTGGTCTGGCTGGACGGCCGCGAACTGACGTCGTTGCCGCTCGAGTCCCGGCTCGCGTTGCTCGACGACCTGCCGCTTCGACCTCCGCTGGTCCGGGTGGCCGAGCTGATGGATCCGGACCCGTGGGCGCGCGCCTGCCGGGAGGGCTGGGAGGGCGTCATCGCGAAGCGGCGCGGGTCGCTCTACGAGCACCGGCGCTCGCCGCACTGGCTCAAGATGAAGTGCGAGGCCAGCCAGGAGCTGGTCGTGGGCGGCTACACCGAGCCGCAGGGGGCGCGGGTCGGCCTGGGCGCGCTCCTGGTCGGCTACTTCGACGGCGATGACCTCGTCTTCGCCGGCAAGGTCGGCACCGGCTTCGACGGCAAGCTCCTGGTCGAGCTGCGCTCGCGGCTGGACGCGATGGCGATCGACCAGCCCCCGTTCACCCGCGCGGTCGGGCTGCCGCGCCTGCGCGCGCACTGGGCGCGCCCCGAGATCGTCGTCCAGGTCGCCTTCGTCGAGTGGACCGTCCACGGCAAGCTGCGCCACCCGCGCTTCCTCGGCCTCCGCACCGACAAGTCGCCGCGCGAGGTGGTCCGGGAGGGCGGGTGATCACCCATCCCGAGAAGCTGATGTTTCCGGACGACGGGATCACCAAGGGCGAGCTGGCCGCCTACTACGAGGCGATCGCGCCGGTCATGCTGCCCCACCTGCGCGCCCGCCCGATCACGATGGAGCGGTACCCGGCCGGCATCGGCGAGCCCGGCTTCATGCAGAAGGACGTGTCGAAGGGGTTTCCGGCGTGGCTGGAGCGGGTCGCGGCTCGCAAGAAGAACGGCACCGTGCACCACGCGCTGGTCGGCGACACCCGCTCGCTCCTGTGGCTGGCCAACCAGAACTGCATCACGCCGCACGTGTGGATCTCGCGCGCGCCGGACCTGTACCGGCCCGATCTCTGTCTTTTCGACCTCGATCCGGCCCGGGATGAGCCGGAGGTCCTGCGCGCGGCAGCGCTGGCGGTGCGCGACCTGCTCGGCGAGCTGGGCCTGCCCAGCTGGGTCAAGACCTCCGGCTCCAAGGGCTTCCACATCGCGGTCCCGCTCGACGGCGCGCTCGACTTCGGCGAGGTCTCGCGCTTCGCCGACGCGGTCGGCCGGGCCCTGTGCGCCCGCGACCCGGACCACCTCACCCAGGAGTTCATCAAGGCCGACCGCGGCGGGCGCATCTACGTCGACACCGGCCGCAACGGCTACAGCGCGACGTTCGCCGCGGCCTACGCGGTGCGCCCGATCGCCGGCGCGCCGGTCTCGGCGCCGTGCACCTGGGACGAGCTGGAGGGCGGCCAGGTCGGGCCGCGCACCTTCTCGATGCGCTCGATGGTCGCCCGGGTCGCCGCCGCCGGCGATCCGTGGTCCGACCTGCTCGACCGCGGCCAGTCGCTGGCGAGCGCGATCGAGCAGCTCGGCGCGATCTGATCGAGGGCTCAGTCGTCGAGCCGGCGCGGGAGCCGCACGACGAAGGCGGTGCCGTCGCGCTCGGTCGACGAGACCGACAGGCCGCCGCCATGGGCGAAGACGATCTGGCGGGCGATGAACAGGCCCAGGCCGAGGCCGCTCGGCCGCGGCGAGGAGCTCGGCCGCGCCCGGAACGCGTCGAACAGGGTCGGCATCAGCTCCTCCGGGATCGCGCCGCGGTTGTGCACGCTCACCACCACGTCGGGGCCGGCGCCGTCGACGACCACCGTCACCGGACCGCCCGGCTCGCCGTGATGGAGCGCGTTGGCGATGAGGTTGGAGAAGACCTGGAGCAGGCGGTCGGGGTCCCCCGAGGCGGCGCAGTCGCCGCGGGCGTCGACCAGCACCACCCGCTCGGGGAAGGCGACGCGCAGCTCCTCGTGGCTGCGCCGCACCAGGCTGGCGACGTCGAGGCGCTGGCGGGTGCGCAGGAAGTCGAGGCCCTCGGCCATCCGCGCGCGGGTGAGATCGAGGAGCTGCTCGATCATCTCGGCCATGCGCTGGCCGGCCGCGGTCATCCGCTGGACGATGGCGAGCTCTTTGGCGCCGGTCACCCGGCGCTCGAGCACCTGCGCGCCGGTCATGATCGCGGCCAGCGGGTTGCGCAGGTCGTGGCCGAGGATGCCGACGAACATCTCGCTCAGCCTGAGCGCGTTGGACAGCTCGCGCCGCTGCCGGAAGAGCTCGAAGAAGACGTCGGCCTTGCCCCGTACCACGCGCGGGTCGAGCGGCTTGAACAGGAAATCGACCGCGCCGGTCTCGTAGCCCTTGAACACGCGCTGGGGGTCGCGCGCCCCGGCGGTGACGAAGATGATCGGCACGTGCTTGGTCCGCTCGGTCCCGCGCATCAGCTCGGCCAGCTCGAACCCGTCCATGTCCGGCATCTGGACGTCGAGGAAGGCGAGCGCGACCTCCTTCACCAGGAGGAGCTCGAGCGCCTCGGCCCCGGACCGCGCCCTCAGGATCTCCAGCCCGTCGCGGGCCAGGAGCGCCTCGAGCACGAACAGGTTCTCCTCGACGTCGTCGACCAGGAGGAACCTGATCGGCTCCGCGCTCGTCACTTTCGCATCCATACCCGGGCCAGCGAGAGGAGCTTGTCGACGTCGAGCGGCTTGGCGATGTAGTCGTTGGCGCCGGCAGCCAGGCAGCCCTCGCGATCGTCGGCCATCGCCTTGGCGGTCAGCGCGATGATGGGAAGGCTGGCGTGGGCCGGGTTGCGGCGGATCTCGCGCATCGCCTGCAGCCCGTCCATCTCCGGCATCATGATGTCCATCAGCACCAGATCGACGGTGGGGCCCTTGTCCAGCCGGGCGACCGCCTCGCGCCCGTTGCGCGCGATCTCGACCCGGGCCCCGCGCGGCTCGAGCAGGCTGGACAGCGCGAAGATGTTCCGGATGTCGTCCTCGACCACCAGGATCCGCCGGTCCTCGAAGACCGCGTCGCGATGGCGGAGGTCGCGCAGCATCCGCTGCCGGTCGGGCGGCAGCTCCGACTCGACCTGGTGGAGGAACAGGGTGACCTCGTCGAGCAGCCGCTCCGGCGAGCGCGCGCCCTTGACGATGATGGAGTGCGAGAAGCGGCGCAGCTGCTGCTCCTCGTCGCGCGACAGGGCCCGCCCGGTGTACACGATGACGGGGGGGAAGCCGTACTGCTCCTTTCCGGCCATCTCCTCCAGGAGCTCGAAGCCGCTCCGGTCGGGCAGGCTGAGGTCGAGGACCATGCAGTCGAAGGTCGACCCGCCCAGCTGGGCGAGCGCGTCGGCGGCGGTCCCGACCGCGACGATCTCGACGTCGTCACCGGCCAGGAGCTTGCTGGTGCTCTCGCGCAGGGTGTCGTCGTCCTCGACGATGAGGACGCGGCGCAGCCGCCGGGTGAACCGGGTCTCGAGCCGCTTGATGGCGGCGACCAGCTGCTCGCGCTCCACCGGCTTGATCGCGTAGCCGGCGGCGCCCATCTCGAGCGCCGACTGGGTGTAGTCCGACACCGAGATCATGTGGACCGGGATGTGTCGGGTGGACGAGTCGTGCTTCAGCGCGTCGAGCACCGACAGCCCGGACCGGTCCGGCAGCCCCACGTCGAGCACGATGGCGCTGGGGTGGTAGCGCCGGACCATGGCGAGGCCCTCCTCCGCCGTGCGCGCGATGAGCGCGCGAAAGTCGAGCTCGTGGGCCAGGTCGTGCAGGATGCCGGCGAAGTGGGCGTCGTCCTCGATGATGAGGAGGGCGCGCGAGCCGTCGGCCAGCCGATCGCGATCGTCGTCCACCAGCGGGTCGGTCGCCGCGGGCGCGGTCTCGGCCCGGATCGCGGCGGCCGGGGCGGGCCGGCGCACCATCGGCAGCGAGGTCGGCTGCGGCGCCGCGCTGGTGTCGGGGCCCGCGTAGCGCTCCGGCAGGATCAGGGTGAAGGTGCTGCCGCGCCCGGGCGCGCTGGCGACGGTGAGCTCGCCGCCCAGCAGCCGCGCGAGATCGCGCGAGATGGACAGGCCCAGGCCGGTGCCGCCGAACTTCCGGTTGCTGGTCCCGTCGGCCTGGCGGAAGGCATCGAAGATGACCTGCTGGTGCTCCGCCGGGATCCCGATGCCGGTGTCCTTGACCTCGAAGGCCAGGGTGCCGCGCCCGGCCGGGTGGAGCGAGAGCGAGACGCCGCCCTGATCGGTGAACTTGAGGGCGTTCGAGAGCAGGTTGCGCAGGATCTGCTGCACCCGGGTGGGGTCGGTGCGGATGACCGCCGGCGCGTCGGCTCCGAGCTCGAGGGACAGCTCCAGGCCCTTGTCCTGCGCGACCGGCCCGAACGTCGCGCGCAGCTCGTCGACCAGGCGCGCCAGCGAGATGTCCTCGGGGCGGACATCCAGCTTGCCCGCCTCGATCTTCGACAGGTCGAGGATGTCGTTGATGAGGGTGAGGAGATCGTTGCCCGCCGAGTAGATGGTGCGGGCGAACTTCAGCTGCTCCGGGTTGAGGTTCCCCTCGCGGTTCTCCAGCAGGAGCTTGGCCAGGATCAGCGAGCTGTTGAGCGGCGTGCGCAGCTCGTGCGACATGTTGGCCAGGAACTCGGACTTGTACTGGTCGGCGCGCTGGAGGTCGGCCTGCGCGCGGGTCAGGTGGTCGCGCTGATCCTCGAGCGCCCTCGTCCGATCGGCCAGGTGCGAGTTGGTCTCCTCGAGCTCCGTCTGCTGGTGCTCGAGGTGAGCTTGCGACTCCTGCAGCGCGCGGCGCTGCCGGTCCAGCTCCTCGTTCTGCACCTGGAGCTCCTCCTGCTGGACGCGCAGCTCCTCGGCCTGGCGCTGGGTCTCCTCGAGCAGCTGCTGGAGCGCCTCCTTGTACTCGGAGGAGCGCACCGCGTGGGCGATCGGTTCGCCGACCCGCTCGAGCAGCGCCAGCGTGCGCGGGCCGGCCGGGTGGAGAAAGCCGAGCTCGAGCACGGCAAAGGTGTTCTGGTCGAGCCGGGCGGGCACCAGCACGATCTGCGCCGGCGACGTCTCGCCGGTCCCGGACCGGAGGCTGAGGTAGTCGCGCGGGACGTCGCGCAGATCGACCAGCGATCCGCCGGCGGCGGCGCGGCCAACCAGCCCCTCTCCGTCGGCGAAGCTCGCCTCTCCCGCCGCCCGCGAGTCGAGGGCCAGGCTGGCGCGCCGCTGCCACGATCGGGCCTGTCGGGAGAAGAAGGCGCCGACGTCTGCCTGGGCGTAGGTGGCCAGTGTCTTCAGACAGTCTGCCGCGAGGACGTCGGTGGGCTTCTCGCCCTGCAGCGCCTCGGACAGGCGGGCATGCCCCTCGCGGATCCACGCCTCGCCCTCGACCGCCTGGCGGGCCGCCTTCTCGGCGTCCAGCGCCGAGCCGAACCGCTCCGCGATGGCGCCGAGCTGACGCCGTGACAGGAAGCCGAGAAGGATGGCCACCACGGCCAGCAGGACGACGAAGACGATCTTCGTGGTGGTGACCGACTCCTGCGACGCCTCGAGGCGCTGGTGGCGCAGCTCGTGCTCGACGTCGATCGCGGCGTTCATCGCGTCGCGCACGCGATCCATGGCCGTCTTGTCCCGCCGCATCTCGGCGGCCGTCCTGGTCGCGCGAACCTCCGACTGCTGGACGATCGGCGCCATGTCGTCGAGCCAGCTCTCGTAGCGGGCGCGCGCCTCGGCGAAGCGGGCCTGCTGCGGCGGGTTGTCGGCCACCAGCGCGTGGATGGCGGCGAACCCGTCCAGCGGTCGCGACTCCTCGAACGGCTCGAGGAACCCGCGATCTCCCGTGATGAGGTATCCGCGCACGCCGGTCTCCTGGTCCACGACCTGGAGCAGCGTGTCGCCCGCGGTGCGGAGGACCTGGTCGGAGTGGACCACCCAGCGGGTGTCGTCCGACATGCTGAGGAGCTGGCGGCCGAGGACCAGGCCGAGCGCGACGAGCAGGCCGATCGGGATCAGGATCGCCGCGGCCAGACGCCGTGAGAGGAACGTGCGGTCCATCGGTTCCGGCTCCATCGGCGTCCGCGGTGCCCCAGTCTACCGGGGCGGACAGTCGCCATCCGGAGGCATTCGTACAACGGCGGACGCCCCCAGGCAATCGGCGCTCGGGGCAGTTCTGAGCTTGACTCTGGCAGTCGTGCTAGAGCCTCGGGGCGTGCAGGTCGCCGAGGTCGGTGGTGCGGCCGGGCTCGACCGTGGCGCTCTGGCTGACCGAGCCGTACGACGAGCCGGGACCCTCCGCCGGCATCGACGCGACCGTCACCGGGCCGGCCGGTAGGCCCTCGACGCGGAACATCCCGCGCTCGTCGGTGGACGTCCCCTCGCCCGCCCACAACGGAGACGACCCGCCCGACGGCCCCGGCCTGACGATGACCTGCTGGCCGGGGAGCGGCGTGCCGTCGCTGGCGACCAGGCGGCCGACCAGCGCGCCGCGGCCCCGGAGCACCATCGCGAGGCCGGTCACCGCCTGGCCCGGCGCCACCACCACGAGGGTCGAGGCGTTCCCCTCGACCGATTCGACCGACAGCGCGAACTTGCCGGCCGGCAGGTCCCGGATCGCGAAGCCACCGCCGGTGCGGAAGAAGCTCTCCCGTCGCCGCACCCCCGACTCCTGATCGTGGGCGGTGACGGTCATCCGCTCCGGGGCCGCGCCGGTCGCGAGCCGGACCGTGCCGGCGATCGAGCCTGTCGGCCGGATCGCGAGGGTGACGGTGGCGCCCGGCGCCACTCCCTCGGCGAGCGACTCGCCGCCGCCGCGGCGATACGCGCGCAGGGTGTACGTGCCGCGCGACAGGCCCCCCACCGCGAACCTCCCGTCGGTGTCGGTCAGGACCGGCGTGCGAGACTGGCCGAACCGGATCGCCTCGCGCACGCTCTCGCCGGCCTGGCCGGGCTCGCGCACGGCGTCGACGAACGCGTCGGTGATCGCCGCGCCGTCGCCGTCCACCACCCGCCCGCGGATGACGCCGGACCGGCTCTCCATCACCAGCCGCACCCGCGCGGTCGCGCCCGCCGTGATCATCACCTTCGCGGCTGGATCCTCGCCGTCGGCCCTGCCGGACGGGCGAAGCCAGTCGTCGGTCCCCTGCGGCACGATCATGACGCGGTGGCGACCGGCTGGCAGGCCGGCCAGGGTGAACGTCCCGCCGTCGAGCGTCTGCGTGCGGCGGTCGAACTCCTCCTGCGCCCCTTCCTCGGCGGTGGCGGTCACCGTGGCGCCGGCGATCGGGACGCCGCGCTCGTCGACCACCTCGCCGACCAGGTCGCCGCCCCGGTCGAGGCGGAGCTCGGCGGAGGCCTCGCCACCGTCGGCCACGGTGACCGGGACCCCCACGGCCATCGACGGCAGATCGATCGGCATCGCCGAGACGAGATAAGTCCCGCCCGGCAGGCCGTCGATCTGGAAGCTGCCGTCCCGCTCGCTGGGCGCGTGGCCGCCGACCATGGCTCCCTCGCCCGGCGTGGCCACGATGTGGGCCCCCGCCACCGGCGCCCCGTCGGCGGCGCGCACCGTGCCGCGGATGCGAGCGCCCGGCCGCACGGTCCAGCGCTGCTCCGCCAGCGGCGCGGCGACCACGAGATCCGCCAGAGGCTGGTCGGTCACGAACCCGGTGCAGGCGACGCTGATCTTGTAGGTGCCGGCCAGGACGCCGTCCATCGCGACCCGGCCGTCGATCACGGGGGCGTCGCGCCATCGCCCGCTCTCCGGCTGGGTCAGCTGCAGCGAGCCGTCGGGGCAGGGCGCCTCGCTGCCGGCCACCACCACGCGGCCGGTCAGCGCCACGGCCGGATGCAGCTCGATGACCACGCCCTCGACGGTCTGGCCCAGCCCGAGGAGCACGCTGTCGCGCGCCTTGCCCACGCCGGTCGGCGTGGTCGCGTATGGCTTGTAGCGCCCGGGCGGCAGCCGGGTCAGGCGGAAGCGGCCGTCACCGTCGGAGATGGCGCTGGACTCGTCGACCTCGACCCGCGCGCCGGCCACCGCGGCGCCGGAGCCGGCCTCGACCACGCGTCCGGCCAGCACCGACTCCGGCGTCAGCAGGATCTCGATGGTCTGGCCCGGCGCCGCGGCGATCCGCTCGCCGTTCGCGTAGCCATCCGCCTGCGCCTCCAGGCGCAGATCGCCGGGGACGAACCACAGGCGAAACGAGCCGTCGGCCGCGGTCCGGGTCAGCGCCGACGCGCCGGCTCGCCGGCTGGTGGCCCGCACCCAGGCCCCCTCGATCGGTCCGCCGCCGATGTCCTTCACCGCGCCGATCACATCGAGCCCGCCCGGCTGGAGCACGAGATCGACGCCGCGGCGAGTCTCGCCGGCCGCCAGGCGCACCGCGCTCTGCCCTCGATCGCGATACGCGGCGGGCCGGAAGCTCGCCGCCGATCCGTCGATCTGGTAGCTGGCCGGCAGGAGGTCGGTCAGGCGATAGCGGCCGTCGGTGCCGGTCGCCGCGCACCGCGGATCGCGCGTGTCGTCGTCGGACAGATCGTGCGAGGAGGCCAGGCCGCACACCTGGGCCGCCGCGATCGGCGCGCCGCGCGGATCGCGCACGGTACCCTCGATGGCGCCGCGCGAGACCGTGGCCACGTCGACCGCGGCGGACACGCGCCCCGCGCGCGCGCCCGCGGCCGACCGCATCGATCCCGCCGCGGCGGCACCGCTCTCGCCCGCGTCGCGCCGGCTGCTCGACCAGCCCCACCACCCGGCCAGCCCGGCCAGGAGGAGCAGCACCGCACCGGCAACCGACGCGAGCCTCCGCCGCTTCACCCCTCGAGACTATCGCGACGCGCCGCGCGGCGTGTCCTGCCCATCGTGGTGCACCTCACGGGAGTCGGCGATCCCGGTGACCGAGTAGTCGGGAAAGCGCTCCCGTGGGTCTCGCAGGAGGGCCGGGTCGACCTCGAGGCGGAGGTGGCGCAGCCGGAGCTGGTCGCGCCGCCCGCGGCCGGAGGTCATCCGTAGCGGCAGACCGGCCGGCTCGCTCCACCAGATCTCGCCGATCGGTCCGCTCGAGGCCGGGCGCGGGCGGTACTCGGCGAACCGGAAGCCGGCCATCGACCTGGTCCGCCCGGTGGGGGTGAGCTGCGCCAGCGCCTCGGGCGGAGCCCCGAGGCTGACCACGTCGGCCCAGCCGCGGCCGAGCCCGCCGCTGCGCAGCTCGCTCTCGTCGTACTCGATGAGGGCGCGGTGCGCGTGGTCGATGAGGACGGCCGACATCCTGCGCCCGTCGGTCGGGTTGCGCTCGAACAGCCACTCGGGGCGGCCGGGGCCGAAGCCGACGTGGACGCGGTCGCGGGTGCGCGTGATCGTCTTGCGCTGCACCGCCTGACCGCGACCGACCCCGGAGCGGGTCTCGATCTCGACGGTGACCGCCGGGACGTCGTCGAGGGCGGGCGGGATCGGCGCGAGCTGGAGCGGCGGCGCGCGATGCTCGTCGGAGCGCACCGGCGGGCGCGGCCTCTGCGCCGACGCCGGCGAGGACGCGGCGGTCGCGCCCATCGCGGCGAGCGACGCGAGCGCCAGCCGGGCCGGGGTACCGGTTCGCCTGCTGCCGATCACAGCCCGAGCGCCTCGGCCATGACGTCGTGCACGCGCGTGTTCTCGACGGTGCCGTGGACCAGCTCGGAGCCGCGGCCGATCGCGAACAGCGCCACGTCCTCGCCGGCGTGGGTCTCGGAGCCGATCGGCACCGCCGACTCCTGCAGGTACTCGCTGTCGTTCGGCCCCGCGCCGGGCAGCCCCGACAGCCCCGGGAAGGGATCGACGGTCGGGTCGACCCGCGCCACGCCGCGGTGGCCGGGCCCGTTCTGATAGCCGAGCACGGTGTAGGGCACGCCGCCGGCGTCGGTCGAGGGGACCACGTTGCCGCCGCCGTCCAGGTCGAAGACGACGTCGAACAGGTTGTTGTGCGGGCTCGACAGGTACGCGGCCGGGGCCGACGTCACCGGGTAGCCGAGCTCGCCGGCCGGGCGCAGCGGATAGCCGGCCATGGTGAAGACGTGGCTGTGATCGGCGGTGACCAGGACCAGGGTGTCGCGCAGGTCGACCTTGGCGAGCGCCTCGCCGACCGCGCGATCGAGCTCCTCGGCGTCGGTCAGCGCGCGCCACGCGTTGCCGGCGTGGTGCGCGTGGTCGATCCGGCCGGCCTCGACCATGAGGAAGTAGCCCTGGCGACCATGGTGGCAGGCGCCCTCGAGGAGGTCGATCGCCTTGCCGGTGAGCTGGCCGAGGCTCGGCTCGCCGCCGACGTCGGTCGGGCGGTCGTACTCGTACTCCATGTGGCCGCGCTCGAAGAGGCCCAGCAGGGGGAGGTCGGCCCGGTCGATCCCGTCGAGCTGCTCCGCGTTCCACACGTAGGTGTAGCCGGCGGCCTGATACTCGGCGCGCAGGTCCCTGCCGTCGGTGCGCGAGCCGGTGTCGCCCTCCTCGTCGGTCACGGTGGACGGGACGAAGAACTGGCGGCCGCCGCCCAGGATGAGGTCGATCCCCGACCCGAGCGCGGCGTTGTACGCCGGATCGCCGGGCAGCGCCTGGAGCGCGATCTGGCTCTCGTCGTCGCGATCGTCGATGTGGGCGTAGCAGGCGGCCGGGGTGGCGTGGGTGACGCGCGCAGTCGACACCACGCCGGTCCGCATGCCGCGCCGCGCGGCCTGCTCGAGCAGGGTCTCCAGGCGGGGCCCGTCGCCGTCGCCGTTGAAGTCGCCGAACTCGGTCTCCGCGCCAAAGCCGAGCACGCCGGAGTTGGCCCGGGTGCCGGTCATCATCGCGGTCATCGTGCTGGCGCTGTCGGCAGTGATGTGGTCGGCGTCGGCGGTGCGGGACAGCGCGGAGTGCGGGAACTGGTCGAGGACCAGATCCCCCTCGACGCCGACCGAGAAGACCCGGGTGGCGCTGATGGTGGAGATGCCCATGCCGTCCCCGACGAACAGGATGACGTTGCGGGCGCGGCCGCCGTGGTCGCCGTGGCCGCCCCGGCGCAGCGCGTCGCCGGTCGGCTCGACCTGGGTCCGGTCGGTCTCGGTCTGGTCGGTCTCGGTCTGGTCCGGATCAGGATCCTGGGCGGCGTCAGTGGCGCAGCCTCCCAGCGTGATCGCCGCGGCCGCCGCCGCGCCGATGGAGAGCAGACGATCTCGAAGCCCGGGTCGGGTGGAATCTCTCATGCCGCGTCGATAGCACGCGGACTCGGTCCTTCCCGCCCCGCGCCGGTGCCACCTCCGTGACGGAAATGGATCGGCGCGGTGAAGGGGACCGCGCGCGATCAGCGGGCGCCGCAGGCCAGCCAGAGGCTCATCTGCTCGCGCTCCTCCTGGGTCGGGCTGGGATCCCCGGGAGGCATGAGCTCGTTGGTCGCGTTGGGACCGGAGCCGGCGCGCTGATCCATGTGGTTCGCGGCCAGCTTGCACTCGGCCAGCGTGTCGAAGTTGTGGTCGATCGGCGCGCCCTCGCGAGCGTCGCCGAGGACGTGCTCGCTGTGGCAGCGGAGGCAGTAGTCCTCGAGGAAGGCGTGGCCGAAGTTCTGATAGGTCAGCTCGGTGCCCTCGAGGGGGCAGAGCGTGCCGGTCCACTTTCCGATCGAGCCGACCGGCCGCCCGCCGTCAGGCCCTGGCCCATCGTCGGCGCTGGAGTCGTCGTCCGGCCCGTAGCCGTCGTCCCCTCCACCACCGGAGCACGCCGCGCCGCCGGCGACGGCCAGGCCGAGTGCGAGCGCGAGCGCGAGATCCTTCAACCTCATCGATTCCTCTCTAGTCCGAGAGCCGGCGCTGGAGCTCGGCGCAGAAGCCCTGCACCGAGCTGAGCGCGCTGCGCAGCTGTTCGACCCGGCGCGGCTCCATCTCGTCGATCACCTCGACCAGGCCGCGGGTCTGGTGCGGGTCGTCGACCAGGCGGTGAAGCTCCTCCAGCATCTTGACCACGCGCGGGATGGCCGGGCGGCCGCGGTTCTCGCGCCCGGCGAGCCGTGCCCGGCTCGCCTCGCGGGCCAGGCGCATCACTGACCACTTCTTCTCGTGAGCCCGCTGCAGCAGCTCCTGCTGCAGCTCCGCCTCCAGCCCGATCACGGCGCGGACGTGGCTGATGGTGAGGCGGGGCCACCGGATCATGGTGTCGAACCGCGTGACGATCTCGTAGGTCGCGACGCAGCGGTACAGCTCGGAGGCGCTGAGCGGCAGTCGCGGGTGCTTGGCCAGCTGGCGGAACGCGAGCGTCTTGGTGGTCTTGCGCCGCCACAGATCGAGATCGCCCCGGTAGAGGTCGTCGATCACCAGACGCCCGGCCCGCACGCAGCGGTCGAACGACCGTTCCCGGCACACGATGGTCAGCTCACCGACGATCTGGTCGAGCTTGCTCGCGCCGCTGGCCCTGTCTCCTCCGCGCATCGGCGATGCGTCGTACACGTACCCTTCCACCAGACGGGCACTCTAGGCTAAAAGTTGCCTGAGCAACTGTTATCGCGATCACGAGAACGTGAAGATTTGATCGCATGACAGATCCACCCCCAGCGTATCGACAGTGGTCCGCGCTACGCCAGCCGACCGCGCTGTTGAACCGCGATTCGAGCGCGATGATTCGCACGCGCACGCGCTGGCCAGGAAACCGGCTCAGGTGAGGCCGCGCGCCGGCGCGCCGTCGGAGCGGAGTGATCCCTCCGCTCGGGATCAGGTCGACTCGCTCGGGTCCGAGTCGATGAGCGCCATCACGTTCAGCTCCATCTTGGCCAGGATGCGCCGCAGATCGGAGATCTCCTGCTCGGTGAGCCCGGCCGAGAGCCGCTCGCGCTCCTCGACGATCGCGTCGCGGATGCGCTGCTGGATGAGCGCGCCCTTGCGTGTCAGTGTGACCTGGAAGCGGCGCGCGTCCGACGGATCGAGCTTTCGCCGGAGCCAGCCGTTGGCCTCCATGGTGGCGATCATCCGGGTGATGTTGGGCCGGTCAGCCAGGATGTCGTCACCCAGCTCGGTTTGCGACTGGCCCGGGTTCTCACCCAGCTTGTTGAGGATGAAGAACTGTTCCTGGCTGATCTCGAGCTCGAGGCCGGCCGTGAAGTGCATGAAGTGATACCGGAGCAGGCGCGCGTTCCGGTAGATGAGGTAGGCGAAGGAGTCCTCGACCCGGAATGGTTCTGGCGCGCGCCGGTTCCGCATCGAGTTCAGGTAACACTATTCCAGCTCACACGGCAATCGCCGGTAGATGCTCGGACACAGCAGCCGCGCCGCTGCCGTCGATGTCCCATGGCCGATGTCGCACTGGACATCGATGTCGGGGGCCGAATCGGCTAACTGGCAATTTGTCATGACAAATTCCGATTGGCTGTTTCTTCCAGTGGTTCATTAGGCGCCGAAAAAGTTCCATGGGGACGACGGTTGTCGTCCTGGAGGCACCACCAGTATATCGGCCTCGTGGCGATGTTGTCGGCCGGTGTGGTGGGAGCGGCGCCGAGGTCATCGCGGTCCGCCCGATTCACATCGGGACGGACGAGGGCCTGGAGGCGGAAGAACCAGCCTCGGGAAGGGACTTGTGGGCATGGAAAGCGATGTACGCGCGGGGGGACGACCGGGCGTCGAGGACGCGAGGTCCTGGTTGGTGGCGGCGATCGCGGAGGTGACCGGCCTCCCGCGCGATCGGATCGATGAGCGGCAGGCTTTTGCCCGCTACGGGATCGACTCCGCGGCGATCGTCGCCCTGTCGATCCGACTCGGCGACTGGCTGGGCCGTCCGGTCCCGCCGGTCCTGTTCTGGCGCCACTCGACGGTGGAGGCGCTCGCCGGTGCGCTGGAGCGGGGCCCGGACCGGGACGCGGTAGGGGCAGGGCGGGACAGCCGACCGGCGCCGGCCACGTCCGGCCAGCCGCTCGCGATCGTCGGCATGGCGTGTCGCTTCCCCGGCGCGAGCGACCTCGACGGCTTCTGGGATCTGCTCTGCACCGGGCGCGACGCGGTCGTCGAGGTGCCCGAGCTGCGCTGGCAGGTCGACCCGGGCGTGGAGCCGGCGGTGCCGCCGCGCGCGGGGCTGCTCGACGAGGTCGATCGGTTCGACGCCTCCTTCTTCGGGATGTCGCCGCGCGAGGCGGCCGAGGTCGACCCGCAGCAGCGGCTGATGCTGGAGCTCGGCTGGGAGGCGCTCGAGGACGCGGGGCGCTCGCCGCGCTCGCTGTCCGGCAGCCGCACCGGCGTGTTCGTCGGCGCGATCTGGCGCGACTACGCGTCGATCGCCGGGCCGGCGATCGAGCGGGTGACCGCGCACACCGCGACCGGCCAGGCGCTCAACATGGTGGCCAACCGGCTGTCCTACCTGCTCGGCCTGCAGGGCCCCAGCATGGTGGTGGACACCGCGTGCTCGTCGTCGCTGGTGGCGCTCCACCTGGCCTGCCAGAGCCTGTGGGCCGGGGAGAGCGAGCTGGCCGTGGTCGGCGGGGTGAGCCTGATGCTGTCGCCCCACACGATGGTCGCGCTCACCCGCTTTGGCGGCCTGTCGCCCGACGGGCGGTGCAAGGCGTTCGACGCCAGCGCCGACGGGTTCGGGCGCGGGGAAGGGGGCGGCGTGGTCGTCCTGCAGCCGCTCGCCCGCGCCATCGCCGACGGCGCGCGCATCTACGGGGTCGTCCGCGCGACCGGCATCAACAACGACGGGCCGAGCAACGGCCTGACCGCGCCCAACCCGCAGGCCCAGGAGGACCTCCTGCGCCAGGTGTGCGCCCGCGCCGGCGTCGAGCCGAGCTCGGTCGGCTACGTCGAGGCGCACGGCACCGGCACCGCGCTGGGTGATCCGATCGAGGCCAGCGCGCTGGGGGCGGTGTTCGGCGACGGGCGCGATCCGGACCGGCCGCTGCGGATCGGATCGGTCAAGACCAACATCGGTCACCTCGAGGGCGCGGCCGGCATCGCCGGGTTCATCAAGGCGGCGCTGTGCGTGCATCACCGCGAGGTGGTCCCCAGCCTCCACTTCGAGCAGCCCAACCCGCTCATCCCGTTCGACGCGCTCGGGCTGCGAGTGCCGCGCGCGCGCGAGGCGTGGCCGGGCGACGGGACCGCCCGCGCCGGGGTCAGCTCGTTCGGCTGGGGCGGGACCAACGCCCACGTCCTGGTCGAGGAGCCGTCGGTCCGCCCGCTCTGCTACCTCGAGATCGCGGCCGGCGGCGAGGCGGAGCGCGAGCAGGCGGTGCGCGACGTGCTCGCCTCGTCCGACGCCGAGATCGCGCGGCGGATCCAGGTCGGACCGGCGGGCGGCGGCCGTCATCGCCTGGCGGTGGCCGGACGCACCGCCGGCGATCTGCGCGCCGCGCTGGCCGGCTTCTTCGCCGGTGAGCGCCGGCCCGGCCTCGCGGTCGGCTGCGCCGGCGATCCGCCCGCGCCGCTGGCGTTCGTCTGCTCGCCGCAGGGCGGGCAGTACGTCGGCTGCGGTCGCGACGCGATGGCGTCCGAGCCGGCCTTTCGCGCCATGCTGGCCGAGATCGACGCCGAGTGGACGCCGCTGGCCGGCTGGTCCCTTCGCGAGGCGATGCACGACCCGGCCCTGGCCGCGACCATCGACGACGTCGAGGTCGCCCAGCCGATCCTGTTCGCCACCCAGGTCGCCCTGGCCGCGGCGTGGCAGTCGTTCGGCGTGCGGCCGGACGCGGTCGTCGGCCACAGCATCGGCGAGGTCGCGGCCTGTTTCGTGGCCGGCATCCTCGACCTGCCCGGCGCGGTCCAGACCGCCTACCACTACAGCCGGCTGCAGACCCGGATCGCGGGGCGCGGCGGGATGATGGTGGCCGAGCGGTCGGTCGACCAGCTGGCCGGCCTCCTGGCCGAGAGCGACGGCCGCCTGGTGATCGCGGCGCACAACGGGCCGCGCTCGACCGTGCTGTCCGGGCCGCCCGACGCGCTGGCTCGCGCGCTGGCCGCGCTGCGCGGCGAGCAGGTCGCCTGCGCCCAGATCCGGGTCAACATCGCGGCGCACAGCCCGGATGTGGACGACATCGAGGCCGAGCTGGTCGAGGCGCTGGCCGGCATCCGCGGGCGGCGGGCGCGCTGCACGCTGATCTCGACCGCGCGCGGCCTGCCGGTCGACGGGCGCGAGATCGACGGCCGCTACTTCGCGGAGAACCTGCGCCGGCCGGTGCTGCTGGTCGAGGCGCTCGATCAGCTGCTCGACCGCGGCTTCGGCGCCTTTGTCGAGCTCAGCCCCAACCCGGTGCTGCTCTCGGCGATCCGCCAGACCATCGCGCACCGGTCCAGCCCGGCCCAGGCGTTCGGCTCGCTCGGCCGCGGTGACGACGAGCGGCTCGCGCTCTACGACGCGCGCGCGGCGCTGTTCTGCCGCGGGCTGACCGGCGCGATCGACCCCGTGGCGGATGGCGCGCCGGACTCGATCGACGAAACGACCGCGGGCGCGTCCGACGGCGCGGCCGAGCTGGTGGCGCTGTCCGCCGGATCCGAGGCCGGCCTGCGCGCGCTGGCGGCGCGGACCGCGGCGCTGGCCGCTCGCGGCGGCGAGGGAGCGCTGGCCGATCTGGGCCACAGCGCCGGCGATCGCCGCGCGCACCACCCGCACCGGCTCGGCGTGATCGCCGGGTCGTCCACCGAGCTGGCCGAGGCACTGGCCGGGTTCGCCGAGCGCGGCGAGCACGAGCTGGTCGAGTCCGGCCGCGCGGCGCGCGAGCCGGCGCCGGTGGCGTTCGTGTTCCCCGGCCAAGGATCGCAGTGGCTCGGCATGGCGCGCGAGCTGGTGGCGAGCCAGCCGTCGTTCCGCCGGGCGCTCGAGGAGTGCGACGCGGCGGTGGCCGACCTGGTCGGCTGGTCGGTGATGGCGGAGATCGGCGCCGACCAGGCGAGCTCGCGCCTGGCCAGCATCGACGTGGTCCAGCCGGTCCTGTTCTCGATCCAGGTCGCGCTCGCCGCCCAGTGGCGGGCCTGGGGCATCGAGCCCGATCTGGTGATCGGCCACAGCATGGGCGAGGTGGCCGCGGCCCACGTCGCCGGCGCGCTCGGCCTGGTCGACGCGGTGCGGATCATCTGCCTGCGCAGCCGGCTGCTCCGCTCGCGCAGCGGCCTGGGCGCGATGCTGGTGTGCGAGCTGACCATGGCGGAGGCGGCCGAGCTCATCCGCGGCAACGAGGCGGTGGTCTCGATCGCGGTCAGCAACAGCTCTCGCTCCACCGTCCTGTCCGGCGATCCGGCGGCGCTGGCCGGGATGGGCGCGGCCCTCGACGAGCAGAAGGTGTTCTGGCGCTGGGTCAAGGTCGACGTCGCGTCGCACAGCCCGCAGATGGACCCGCTGCGCGAGGATCTGCTCGCCGCGCTCGAGGGGATCGCGCCGCGCGCCGGCGCGGTGGCGATGCACTCGACGGTCGACGGCGAGGTGGTGGACACCGCCCGGCTCGGCCCGGCCTACTGGGTGCGCAACCTGCGCGAGCCAGTCCTGTTCGCGTCCGCGGTCCGCGCGGCCTCGGCCCGCGGGATCGGCGCGTTCGTCGAGCTCAGCCCGCACCCGATCCTGCTGCCGGCGATCGAGCAGGAGCTGGCCGAGGCCGGGAAGACCGGCGCCGCGCTGCCGTCGCTGCGGCGCGGGGCCCCCGAGCGGCCCGCGCTGCTCCGCTCGCTGGCCGCGCTCTACGGGCTCGGTCACGCGCCGCGCTGGAGCGCGGTGGCCTCGGATCGGCGCGGCCGGCACGTGTCGCTGCCCGCCTATCCCTGGCAGCGCGAGTCGCACTGGCTCGAGCCGGCGCCCGACGGAGCGGCCGCGAGCGAGGCGGCGACCGCGACCGCGACGGCGACCGCGACCAGCCGATCCGGTTCCTCCGATCACCCGCTCCTGGGCGAGTGGATCCCGCTGGCCGGCTCCCCCGGGTCGCACGTGTGGTCGGCCGAGTGGGACCGGCACGCGTTCGAGCTGTTCGGTGACCACGTCATCGACGGCGAGGTGGTGACGCCGGGCGCGGCCTTCCTCGAGATGATGCTCGCGGCCGGGGCCCAGGCGCTCGGCCGCCTCGACCTCGAGCTGGGCGGGATCGCGTTCGAGCGCGCGCTCACTCTCGCGCCGCGCCAGCGCCGCCGCATGCAGACCGTGCTCTCGCCCGCCAGCGAGGAGGGCACCCACGTGGTGGAGGTCTTCGCGCGCGAGGCCGGCGCCTGGGTGCGCCACGCCCGCGCGCTGCTGCGGCCGCCGGTCGACGCGCCGGCCGAGCTGCCCGACGACCGCTCCGGCCAGACCGCGACGTCGATGGACGGACCGGCCTACTACCAGTGGCTGGCCGGGCGCGGCCTCGAGTACGGGCCGGCCTTCCGCGGGATCGAGCACGTGGTGGCCTGCGACGGCGCGGTGACCGCGCGGTTCGCGGCCCCGGGCGCGGCCGACCCGCGCCTGGTCTGCGATCCGCGCTTCGTCGACATCGCGCTGCAGGCCTCGGTCGCCCTGCTGCTGACGCCGGGCGAGGCGGGCGCCGGCGACGGCGACGCGGTCATGAGCGTGGCGATCGACTCGGTCGAGCTCCTCGGCGGCGCGGCCGGCACCAGCACCAGCCACGTGCGCCTGCGCGAGCAGGGGCCGGGCCGGCTGCTGGTCGACGTGATCGTCACCGGCGCCGACGGCGACCTGGTCCTGCGCGCGGCCGGCATGGTGCTGCTCTGCACGCCGCGCGCGGATCGCGGGCCCAGGGCCGGCGCGAGGTCCGGCGCGGACGCCGGGCTGGCCGCCGAGCTCGGCGCGATCGACCCGTCCGGGCGCGAGGCCCGGCTCGAGTCGATCGTCCGCGAGATCGCGGCGAAGGTGCTCAAGCTGGCGCCCGAGCGGGTGCGGCGCGACGTGCCGCTGCGCGAGCTCGGCATGGACTCGATCCTGTCGCTCGAGCTGAGGAACCGGCTGGCCGCGCG
>DATHKR010000107.1:0-10061 GCA_035489015.1 Kofleriaceae bacterium
GCCCGCGGATGAACAAGTCGGTCGTTCTCGCGGCCGATCCATCCCGGCTGGCGGCGTCGCGGCTGCGCTTCCGGTGCTCAAGTACGTCGAGTACGTTCCGCGCCGGTTCTCGCCGCTCCTTGCCATCCGGGCGGCTCGACCGCGAGAATCGACCGACTTGCTCATCCGCGGGCCCTAAGCGAGGAAGACGATGAGCCGGATCCGCGTCCTCCTGGTTGACGACGAGCCGCTCGCGCGCGACCGGCTCCGCCGCCTTCTCGAGCCGGATCCGGACATCGTCGTGGTGGGCGAGTGCGCCGACGGCGTCGAGGCGATCGCCGCCATCAGGGAGAAGGCGCCCGATCTGGTCTTCCTCGACGTCCAGATGCCCGAGAAGGGCGGCTTCGACGTCCTCGACGAGCTCGGCCCCGACGATCTCCCCGCCATCGTCTTCGTCACCGCCTACGACCACCACGCCATCAAGGCCTTCGAGGTCAGCGCCCTCGACTACCTGCTGAAGCCCTTCGACGAGGACCGCTTCGCCCGCACCCTGGCCCGGGTCAAGGCCCACCTGCGCGGCGAGGACGACGAGGTCCACCGCCGCACCCTGGCCCTGGTCGAGGAGCTGCGCCATCCGCGCCACCGCCCGCTCGATCGCCTGCTGATCCGCGCCAGCGGCCGCCTGGTCTTCCTCCGCACCGACGAGATCGACTACATCGAGGCCGAGGGAAACTACGTCCGCGTCCACGCCGGCGCCGCCGACCACCAGCTGCGCGAGACCCTCTCCCGGCTCGAGACCCAGCTCGACCCCGACCGCTTCCTCCGCATCCACCGCTCCACGATCGTCAACCTCGACCGGGTGAAAGAGATCCAGCCCCTCTTCCACGGCGAGCACCGGGTCGTCCTGCGCGACGGAACCGAGCTGACCCTGAGCCGCGGCTATCGCGACCGGCTGGCGCGCTTCGAGCGCTGACTCAATCCACGAACAGCGCGTTCATCTCCATCGGGCCGATCGCGTCCTCGGCGAAGGGCTCCGAGCGGCCGTCGCGGAGGAAGTCGGTCGCCAGGCGGCGCGCCCTTCCATAGGCGGCCGCGGCCAGCCCCGCGCCGGCGCTGAGCCGCCGGACGCCGAGGCCGCGCAGCTCCGCGGCCGGGGGCAGCCCGGGGATGGCCATGACGTTCAGCGGCAGGTCACCGATGCCGGCGACGATCGCGCGGATGTCCGCCGGCGCGGCGAGGCACGGGACGAAGAGACCGTCGCAGCCGGCCTCTCGATAGCGGCGCGCGCGGTCGAGGGTGACGGCGACGGCGCGACCGTCCGGAGCCAGGCCGGCCAGGTAGACGTCGGTGCGCGCGTTCACGAACAGGTCGACGCCGGCGCGCTCGGCGGCGCTCCTGGCCGCCGCGATCCTGGCGCACAGGAGATCGGGATCGTCGCGGCCGTCCTCGAGGTTGACACCGACGGCGCCGGCGTCGGCGATGGCCGCGACCAGCTCGCCCACGCCGCGCGGCTCGGCCGAGTAGCCGGCCTCGATGTCGACGGTGAGCGGGATCGAGATCACCCGGGCGATCTCGCCGACCGCCGCGCGAAGGACGCTGACCGGCAGGACGTTGCCGTCGGGATAGCCGTGTGACCAGGCCAGCCCGGCGCTGGTCGTGGCCACCGCCTCGGCGCCGCACGCGGCCACCAGGCGCGCGCTGCCGGCGTCCCAGGCGTTGGGCAGGATCAAGAGCCGACCGGGCGCATGGAGCGCGCGGAAGGAAGCGTTCGCGGCGGCGTCGGGTCCGTTCATCGATGTCTCCGTCGGATGGTGTGCTGGCATCCATAGCGGGACCGCCGGCCGGCGACTTGGAGAAAATTGCGACCGGGCCGGCTGTTACACTCGGCGGCGGCGATGAGGACCGTCTTCTACGGGCACGCCTGCCTCAAGCTCGACACCGCCGCCGGCAGCGTGCTCATGGATCCATGGTTCTCGCGGGAGGGGGCCTTCTATGGCTCCTGGTTCCAGTACCCCGAGAACGCCCCGCTGCTCGAGGCCGCGCTGGCCGGGACCGGCGCCATCTGCGTCTCGCACAACCACGCCGACCACCTGGATCCAGCCGTCCTGGCCCTCGCCTGCGCCCGCGACCAGGCGCTGCGCATCCACATCCCGCGCTACCGCACCGGATGGCTGGTCGATCGTCTCGCCCGGATCGCCGCGCCCATCCTCGACCGGTTCATCGAGCACGAGCCGTGGGAGCCCTTCGAGGCCGGCGGCGCCTCCGTCTTCTTCGTCCCCGAGGATGCACCGAGCGCGGTCGACTCCGCCATCGTCGCCAGCGCCGGCGGCGAGAGCGTCGTCGACCTGAACGACTCGCACCTGTCGGCCGATCAGCTGCGCCGCATCCGCGCCCGGCTCGGCCGCGTCGACCTCCTCGCGCTCCAGTGCTCCGGCGCGAGCGAGTTCCCCATCTGCTACGACTATCCGCTCGAGACCCGCCGCGCCCTGGCCCGCCGGAAGCAGGCGGACAAGCTCGCCCACTGCCGCGAGATGATCGAGCTGCTTCGACCCGAGCGGGTGCTGTTCTTCGCCGGACCGCCCGTCTTCCTCGATCCGAGGCTCGCCGCGCTCGATCTGCCCGGCGATCAGTCGGTGTTCCCCGATCAGCTCGACGTGCTGCGCCACTTCGAGTCCAGCCACCCCGACATCGCCCGGCGCTGCTACCTCGCCGTCCCCGGCGACATTCTCTCGGACGAGGTGCTCCTCGCGCGCGCCGATCCATCGCAGCCCCGCCTCGACCCGTACGCCCGCAAGGCCGAGTACCTGCGCGCCTACGCGGCCCGCCGCGCCGACCTCCCGGCCTTCGACTGGGGAACCGCGCCCGACGACGCGGCGTCGAGGCGCTACTTCGCGCGGATGGCCACCCTGTCCCGCTACATCAGCGACTCCATCGCAGGCCCGGTGACGTTCGTCGCGCGCGAGGCGGGCGGACGCGAGCTGCCCTACACCGTCGACTTCGCGACCCGACGAGCGCGCCCCGGGCGCGACGACCGAGCCCTCTACGTCCTCACCTTTCCCGCCGCCTGTCTTCACGACCTCATCGAGGGGCGAGCGACCTGGGACGACGTCTTCCTCTCCCTGCGCACCCTCTTCGAGGAGAGGACCGATCGCTTCATCGTCCACCTGAAGACGCTGCTGCGCTACATGGACCCCGCCCTCTTCGCCGCGGTCGAGCAGTACGAGCGCGTGCTCCAGGGCGACACCGGGGACACCTTCGTCCTGGAAGCGCCCGGCGGGCGCTACCGGGTCCAGCGCCGCTGCCCCCACGCCGGCACCGACCTCGAGAGCCAGGGCCGCGTGGACGACGACGGCGGGATCACCTGCCTCGCCCACCGCTTCTGCTTCGACCTCGACACCGGCGAGTGCCGCAACGTGCGCGGCTATCGCATCAAGACCGAGCGCCTGTAGACCTTGCAAGGGTCAATTGGCGCGCGTATGGTCCGTTCGCGTCCGCGCCTCATCGAGGATGCCTGTCGGTCGTCACCCTCATTCGGTGACTTTCACGGAGAGGTGATCCAATGAAGTCAGCGGTCCTCCGTACTGCCGCGCTGGTCTTCGCTTTGTCGGGTTGGTCGCGCTCGGCTGTCGCCGAGCCGCCGGCGGAGCCTGTCCCTCTGATCGAGCTCTACGGGACGATCGTCCCGTGGCTCGAGTACGGCCACACGACGGGGGCGACGGCGCCTGGCGTCGATCAGCCGGGGCGGTTCCGGATTGACATGGGCACTTCCAATCTGGGCTTCCGGGGCGGAGTCGAGCTGATGCCCGACCTGTCGGTGGTCTGGCAGATCGAGAGTGGTGTTCAGACCGATGGGACGCCGGTGGCCAATACGATCGCCAGCCGGAACAGCCAGATCGGGGTGACCGGGGGCTGGGGCACGGCCTTCATCGGGCAGTGGGATACGCCCTACAAGTGGTCGACGCTGGCGCTGGTCAATCCGATCCGGGCCGGGTTCGTTCCCGACTACAACGGCGTCCTCAACACTCCTGGGTTCGGCGTCTCGGCGGTGACGACCCAGACCGGTCGGGCAGGGGCTCCGCCCGACGCGGCGTTCGATCGGCGACAGGGAAACAGCGTGCAGTACTGGTCGCCGACGCTGAGCGGGTTCTCGGTCCGGCTGCTGTACTCGCTCAACGAGGGCCGCACGGCGCGCTCGGAGATGGCGACGTCGATCAACCCGAGCATCTTCGGCGCGTCGGTCGGCTACGACCTGGGCCCGCTCAAGCTGCGCGACGCCTTCGAGGCCCACCTCGACTACTTCGGCATGTCGCAGATCGGCGGCTCGCCGGGCGCCACCACCACCAACCGGTCGTCGACCGACCTCGGCAACAAGGTGATTGCCAGTTACACGAACGCGGCGGATGGCTTCGATACTCGCGTGACCGGCGTGTTCGAGTACCTGAAGTTCGGGTCCGACGACTCCATGACCGGCGCGATCGACTCGTACTCGCGCTCGGCGCTGTACGGCCTCGTCGATCAGACGCTGTTCGGCAAGCACCACCTGTGGCTGGCGGTCGGTCAGGCCCTGGCGGGGTCGTGCGAGCTGGTCGGCGGCGGCGACTGCACGACCGAGGGGCTGGGCGCCAACGAGGTGGTGCTCGGGTACATCTACCGCGTGTCGAAGTCCACCGACTTCTTCGCCGCCGGCTACCGGATCTCCAACAACGACGCCGCGTCCTACTCGACCTTTCCGCCGCTCGGCGGGCCGGCGGCGCCCGGCGCGGCCGTCGAGGCATTCGGCATCGGCATGCTGTACACGTTCTCGACGACGCTGGTCGGCTCCCCGTCGCCCGGAGGGACACCGGCATCGCCGCCTCCGGCGCCCGCGCCGGCCCCCGCTCCGAACCGCTAGCCGCGCGCGCGGCTGGACGAGGTCACCATGTCCAATTCGGCACTCCTTGGCAGGGCAATCGCGGCGGTCGCGCTGGTCGGCGCGGCGTCGTGCAGCGACAAGAAGAGCGACGAGGCCCGGCCTGGATCGCAGGAGGCGCCGGCCGCGGCCGGGACGATCAAGATCGGCATGATCGCGGCGTTCTCGGGGCCATTCGCCGACATCGGCAAGCAGATGCAGGGGGGCATCAAGGCTTACTTCAAGCAGCACGGCGACACGGTGGCGGGCCGGAAGATCGAGATCCTGTTCCGCGACACCACGGGACCGGCGGCCGAGGTCGCCAGGCGCCTCGCCCAGGAGCTGGTGGTGCAGGACAAGGTCGATTTCCTGGTCGGCTTCGGCCTGACGCCGGAGGCGCTGGCGGTGGCGCCGATCGCGACCGAGGGCAAGACGCCGATGATCATCATGAACGCGGCGACCTCGATCATCACGACCAAGTCGCCGTACATCGTCCGGTTCTCGATGACCCTGCCCCAGGTGTCGGCGCCGCTGGGCGAGTGGGCGGCGAAGAACGGGATCAAGAAGGTCGCGACCCTGGTCGCCGACTATGGCCCCGGGCACGACGCCGAGGCCGCGTTCACGAAGTCCTTCACCGCCGGCGGTGGCCAGGTCATCGATTCGGTGCGCTCGCCGCTCGCCAACCCGGAGTTCGCGTCCTACACGCAGCGGATCAAGGACGCCCACCCGGACGCGGTGTTCGTGTTCGTCCCCGCCGGTGAGCAGAGCGTCGCGGTCATGAAGAGCTTCCAGGAGCGCGGGCTCACCCAGGCCGGCATCAAGATCATCGCCACCGGGGACCTGATCGACGACCACATGCTGGCGACGATCGGGGACGTGGCGCTCGGCACGACCACCACCTTCCACTACTCGGTGGCGCATGACTCGCCCGAGAACAAGGCGTTCCTCGCCGCCTATCGCGACGCCAACGGCGCCGAGGCAGGCCTGCCGAACTTCATGTCGGTCGCGGCCTATGACGGCATGGCCGCGATCTACGAGGTCGCGCGGCAGCTCGACGGCAAGCTCGATCCCGACAAGGCCATGGAGATCCTGAAGCACATGTCCTTCACCAGCCCGCGCGGGCCGATCTCGATCGATCCGGACACCCGCGACATCGTCCAGACCGTCTACCTGCGCCGGGTCGAGAAGGTGGACGGCGAGCTGCGCAGCGTGGAGCTGTCGGAGTTTCCGAAGATGAAGGACCCCGGAAAGTAGCGCCGCTGCTCGCCGCGTTCGTCAGCCTGCTGTTCGATGGAGTGGCGTACGGCAGCCTGCTGTTCGTGATCAGCGTCGGCATGTCGGTGACGCTGGGGCTCATGCGCTTCATCAACCTGGCGCACGGCGCGTTCGCCATGTTCGGCGGCTACGCCGCGTACGTGCTGGTGAACCGCTGGGGGCTGTCGCTGTTCGCCGCGCTGCCGGTGGTGCTGGTCGCCTTTGCCGGGATCGGCGCGGTGCTCGAGCGACTCCTCTACCGGCGGGTGTCGCGCAGCCGTCCCCTCGATCAGGTGCTGTTCACCATCGGGCTCTCGTTCATCGCGACCGCCCTGGCCACGTGGCTGTGGGGGCCGAGCCAGAAGCGGATCACGCTGCCGCACGCGCTGACCGGGCAGGTCCACCTGCTGGGCCTCGATCTCGGCATCTACCGGCTGTTCCTCATCGCGATGGTCGTCGCGATCACGGCGTCGCTCTACGTCCTCATCGAGCGGACCCGGTTCGGGGCCCAGCTGCGCGCGGCGGTGGACCGTCCGGAGGCGGCGGCCGGGCTCGGCATCCCGGTCGATCGGGTGTTCGGCATCAGCTTCGCGCTCGGCACCGGGCTGGCCGCGGTCGGCGGCGCGCTCGGCGCCGACGTGCTCGGGCTCGACCCGAGCTTCACGTTCAAGTACATGGTGTACTTCCTGCTCGTCGTGGTCGTCGGCGGCCAGGGCTCGATCGTCGGCAGCGCGGTCGCGGCGCTCGTGCTCGGCGTGTGCGACGTGGTCGGCAAGTACTACGTCCCGAGCGCGGGCGCGTTCCTCATCTACGCGCTCATGGTGATCCTCCTCCTGGTGTTCCCGCACGGGCTGATCCGGAGGGCGCGATGACCGGGCCGGGCGCGGCCGCCGGCCTGCCGAGCGATCGCTGGCGGGTCTGGGACACCGCGCTGTGGCTCGCGCCGGTGGTGGCCTTCTTCGCCTTTCCCGGCCGCCTGGTGCTCGGCAGCCAGGTGATCATCACGGCGCTGTTCGCGCTCTCGCTCGACATCATCCTCGGCCACGCCGGGATCGTCTCGCTCGGCCACGCCGCGTTCTTCGGGCTCGGCGCGTACACGGCGGGGCTGCTCGCCGCGCACGGCTGGGGCGAGCCGTTGAGCGGGCTCCTGTGCGCCGGTGTGGTCGCCGGCGCGGCCGGCTTCGCGACCAGCTTCCTGGTGGTGCGCGGGGCCGCGCTGACCCAGCTCATGATCACGCTGGGCGTCGGGCTGCTCCTGTTCGAGGCCGCCAACCGGGCCAGCGAGCTGACCGGCGGCGTCGACGGCCTGTCCGACATCGCGATGTGGCGCCTGCTCGGCCTGTTTCGCTTCGACCTGGCCGGCCGGGTCGCGTACGTCTACAGCCTGACGGTCGCGCTGGTCGGGTTCCTGGTCGTCCGCCGGGTCCTGTGCTCGCCGTTCGGCCTGTCGCTGCGGGCGATCCGCGAGGGCGCGGTGCGGATGCCGGCGCTCGGCGTCCCGGTCGGCCGGCGGCTGGTCGCGGCGTTCACCCTGGCCGCGGCGATCGCCGGGGTCGCGGGCGGCCTCCTCTCGCAGACCACCCAGTTCGTCGGGCTCGACGTGCTCAGCTTCCCGCGCTCCGCCGCGGTGCTGATCATGCTGGTGCTCGGCGGCGCCGGCCGACTGTACGGCGCGTTCATCGGCGCGGCGCTGTTCATGCTGATGCAGGACTATCTCGCCCGTCTCGACGCGATGTACTGGCAGCTGTGGATCGGCGTCCTCCTGGTCGCCGTCGTCCTGTTCGGGCGCGGCGGCGTGCTGGGCCTGGCCGAGACCGCGCGCGACCGGCTGCGGAGGCCGCGGTGACCGACGGCGATCTCGCGACCGCGACCACCGCGCCCGTCGCGCTGCGCACCGAGGGGCTGTGCAAGAGCTGGGGCGGGATCTACGCCAACGACCACGTGAGCCTGACCCTGCCGGTGGGCGCCCGACACGCCCTCATAGGCCCCAACGGCGCCGGCAAGACCACGCTCGTCAATCTCTTGACCGGCCTGGTCCGCCCGTCGTCCGGCCGGGTGCTGCTCGGCGACACCGACATCACCCAGCTCGCGATGCACGAGCGGGTCAAGCGCGGCGTGGTGCGCACCTTCCAGATCAACACGCTCTTCCCCGGCCTGACCGTCCTCGAGTCGGTCGTGCTGGCGATCTGCGAGCGAAGCGGCACCGGCCACACCTGGACGCGCACCGTGGCGCGGCTCGGCGCGCCGATCGCCGAGGCCGAGCAGCTGCTCGACCGCCTGAACCTGGGCCCGGCGGCCGGCACCCTGACCGGCAAGCTGCCGTACGGCAAGCAGCGTCTGCTCGAGATCGCGCTCGCGCTCGCCATGCAGCCCAGGATCCTCCTCCTCGACGAGCCCGCCGCCGGCATCCCGGCGGGCGAGAGCGCCGAGGTGTTCGAGGTCATCGCCGCCCTGCCGGGCGACGTCACCGTGCTCTTCATCGAGCACGACATGAAGCTCGTGTTCCGCTTCGCGCGGCGGGTCACCGTCATGGTCGACGGCAAGCTCCTCACCGAGGGCACGCCGGCCGAGGTCGCCTCCGACCCGCGGGTGCGCGACGTCTACCTCGGCGAGGCCGGCTGAGCCTCGACCATGTCGGCCCTCCTCGAGCTCGACGACGTCACCGCCGGATACAACCAGTCGGTGGTGCTCGACGGCGTGTCGCTGTCCGTGGCCGAGGGCGACGCCCTCGCCGTGCTCGGCCGCAACGGAGTCGGCAAGACCACGCTCCTCCTGACCGTGATGGGACTGACCACCCTGCGCCGCGGCGCCCTGCGCTGGCGAGGCGGGGACCTCGCCGCGCTGACCACCTTCCGCCGCGCCCGCGCCGGGATCGGCTGGGTCCCCCAGGAGCGCCTGGTCTTCCGCTCGCTGACCGTGCAGGAGCACCTCGTCGCGGTCGAGCGCCCGGGCCCGTGGACCGCCGCGAGGATCTACGACCTCTTCCCCGGCCTGGCCCGCCGCCGCGACCACCTCGGCGACCAGCTGTCCGGAGGCGAGCAGCAGATGCTGGCCGTCGCCCGCGCGCTCATGACCAACCCCCGGCTCCTCCTCCTCGACGAGCCGCTCGAGGGCCTGGCGCCGATCATCGCCCAGGAGCTCCTCGCCGCCCTCCAGACCCTCCGACGCGCCGGCATGGCAATCGTCGTGGTCGAGCAGCACGCGCGGATCGCGCTGTCCCTGACCGAACGAGCGATCGTCCTCGACCGCGGCCGCATCGTCCACCGCGGCGACAGCCAGCAGCTGCTCGGCGAGCCCGAGCGGCTTCATCGACTCCTGATCGGCGAGTCGTGAGGCGCCGGCCGCCCCGGCCACACGCGGCTGGTCACGGCGGGCCGCGGCTCGTCACATAGTCGCTGCCGGTTCGCGGGGTCCGGCTCACGATCGCGCGAACATGGTCACCCTTTCGGTCAATGGCGCCCGTCGCTCGGTGGAGGCGGAGGGCGAGACTCCTCTCCTGTGGGTGCTTCGCGATGGGCTCGGGTTGCTCGGGACGAAGTTCGGGTGCGGGGTCGGCGTGTGTGGGGCGTGCACGGTGCACCTGGATGGAGAGGCGGTGCGCTCGTGCATGGTCTCGCTGGCCGCGGCGGCCGGGAGGTCGGTGACCACGATCGAGGGGCTGTCGGCCGATGGCAGTCATCCGGTGCAGCGGGCCTGGCTGGCCGAGGATGTGGCCCAGTGTGGCTACTGCCAGGCCGGGCAGATCATGACGGCGGTGGCGCTCCTGGCCCGGGTCGCCCGGCCGAGCGATGACGACATCGATGGCGCGCTGTCCGGCAATGTCTGTCGGTGCGGGACGTATCAGCGGATCCGCGCGGCGGTGCATCGAGCGGCTGGCGGGGGGCGGTGATGGGGGATCCGGTGGCGATGAACCGGCGGTGCTTCGTGCAGGCGGTCGGGG
>DATHKR010000108.1:0-83114 GCA_035489015.1 Kofleriaceae bacterium
CGGACCCGGCCAGCCTGCAGCGCGAGCTGTTCCCGGTCGCGCCCGACCAGCGCGGCTCGCTCGCGCTCGGCACGGTCCGCTTGCTCGGCGCCGGTCCGCCGCCGCCGGAGCCGGCTCGCCGCGGCCCCCAGCCGGCCCCGCCGTGCGCGATCGACTCGCCGCGCCCGGAGCGGGTCGAGCTCACCTGCCGCTCCAGCACGGGCGGCTACGCCGTCCTGCTCGACCGTGACGCGCCCGGCTGGACCGCCGTGGTCGACGGTGAGCCGGCGGCGATCGTCACCGCGGATCTGCTGGTCCGCGCGGTGGCCGTCCCGCGCGGGCTCCACCGGGTGAGCTTTCTCTACCAGACCCCGGGGCTCCGGCTCGGCGCGCTGCTCAGCGCCGCGGCCTGGCTGAACGCGCTGGCCCTCGCGCTCCTGCTTCGCCGCCTGGCTCAGCCACGCGCCAGCGTGGTGCCGATCGAGCCCGGCTGATCGATCGCGCGCAGGAGGTCGCCCGGACCCAGATCGCCGACGATGTGGATCGATCCCACGCGCCCGGTCTCGAGCACCGCCAGCGACTCCTCCAGCTTCGGGATCATCCCGCCGCGCACGGTGCCGTCCGCCACCGCGGCGCGGGCCTCGGTCGAGGTCAGGCGCGGCAGCCGCGACGCCGGATCGTTCACGTCGCGCAGCACCCCCGGCGCGCTGGTCACCAGCACCAGGTGCTCGGCGCCGAGCGCCTGGGCCAGCTGGTTGGCGATGATGTCGGCGTTGATGTTGAGCACCTGCCCGCCGGCGTCGGCGCCCAGGCAGGCCAGCACCGGCACGTAGCCGGCACCGGCCAGGAGATCGAGCAGCTCGCGCCGGAAGCCGACCACGTCGCCGACCAGGCCGAAATCGATCGGCTGCGGGCCGCCGCCCGACACCACCCGCGGCGGCCGCCTGACCGCCTCGATCACCAGCGAGCTGGCCCCGTGCAGCCCGACCGGGCGCGCCCCGGCCGCGACCAGCGCCGCGCACAGGTCGACGTTGACCTGCCCGGCGACGATCATCTTCATCACGTCGAGCGCCGCCTGATCGGTGATGCGCCGGCCGGCCACCACCTTCGGCTCCTGCCCGAGCGAGCGCTGCAGCGCGGTCGCCTGCGGGCCGCCGCCGTGGACCAGGAAGACCCGCTCGCCGCGTCCGGCCAGCGCGGCCACGTCGGCCGCCACCGCGCGGACCGAGCTGCCGTGCACGATCTCGCCGCCGACCTTGATGACCACCGCCGCGCCGGGCGCGCCGCTCACGGCCAGCTCCCCGGATCCTCCAGCGACAGGCGCTCATCGAGCCCGAGCACCAGGTTCATGTTCTGGATCGCCTGGCCGGCTCCGCCCTTGATGAGGTTGTCGATCGCCGAGAACAGCGCCAGCGTCCGCCGGCCGCGCGCCGCCGGACCGAGCGCGAACCCGACCTCGACGTGGTTGGATCCGGACACCGCCGCCACCTCCGGAAGCCGGCCGAGCGGGCGCCGCACGAACGGCTCGCGCGCGTAGCTCTCGTCGAACAGCGCCGCCACCCTCGACTCCTCGAGGTCGGCCTCCATCTCGACGAACGCGCTGACGAAGATGCCGCGGCTGAGCGGCGCCGAGACCGGCACGAAGCGGAGCTCGAGATCGATCGCGCCGGCGTCGCGCAGGGTCTCCTCGATCTCCGGGGTGTGCTGGTGGACCAGCGGCTTGTAGGTCTTCAGATTCACCGCGCGCACCGGGTGGTGAGTGCCGGCCGACGGCGCCGCGCCCGATCCGGACGACCCGGTGATCGCCGTGATGTGCACGGTGGCGGCCGGCCCGCGCAGGAGCCCGGCTCGCGCCAGCGGCAGCAGCGCGAGCTCGGTCGCGGTGGCGAAGCAGCCGGGCGACGCGACCCACCGGGCCGCGCGGATCCGCTCGCGGTTGAGCTCGGGCAGGCCGTAGACGAACTTGCCGAGCAGCTCCGGCACCGGGTGAACCGCGCCGTAGAACGCGCGGTACGACTCCGCGTCGCGCAGGCGGAAGTCGCCCGACATGTCGACGATCTTCACCCCCAGCTCGACCAGCTCCGGCACCTTGGCCGCGGTCACCTTGTGGGGCAGGGCGAGCAGCGCGACATCGCAGCCGGTCGCCGCCTCGCGCGGCGAGATGTTCTCGAACCGGAGGTCGGTCATCCCGGTCAGGTGAGGATGAGCCGCCCCGATCGGCTCGCCCACCATGTCGATCGACGCCACCCTCACCACCTCGACCTCCGGATGGATGAGGAGGCGTCGCAGCATCTCGGCGGCGCCGTATCCGCTTCCGCCGATGACGGCGGCCTTGAGCTTCTTTGCCATGAATCCCTGCTCCTCGACTTTGCGCGCAGCTTACCAGCCCGGCGCAGACGGTCCATACTGCCGGGATGGCTGACACGGTCGAGCGCGCCTGCGACGCCGCGGCGCGGTCCCTGGACGCCGCGCTGCCGGTGCTGGAGCGCTGGGTGCGGATCAACTCGTACACGAGCAACGTCGCCGGCGTGAACCGGGTGGGCGAGGTGCTCGAGGCCGACTTCGCGCCGCTCGGGCTCCGCTTCACCCGCGTGCCCGGCGACGGGCTAGGCGATCACCTGGTCTGGCGCACGGCGGCGTGGGACGAGCGACCGGCCGCGCGCGTGCTCATGGTCGGCCACCACGACACCGTCTTTCCGCCCGGCAGCTTCGAGGCGTGGGAGCGGAGCGGCGACCGGATCCGCGGCCCGGGCGCGCTCGACATGAAGGGCGGCATCCTGGTGGTGCGGATGGCGCTGGCCGCGCTGGCCGAGGCCGGCGCGCTCGAGCGGCTGCCGCTCGCGCTCATCACGGTGGCCGACGAGGAGATCGGCTCGCCGACCTCGCGCCCGCACATCGAGGAGCTGGCCCGCGGCGCACGCGCCGGCCTGGTCTTCGAGTCGGGCCGGCGCGACGACTCGATCGTCACCCGCCGCAAGGGGACCGGCGGCGTCACCGTGCGCGCGCGCGGGCGCGCCGCCCACGCCGGCAACAACCTGGCCGACGGGGTCAACGCGATCTGGGGCCTGTCGCGGCTCATCGACCGGCTGCAGGCGCTGACCGATCTCGACCGCGGCGTCACGGTCAACGTCGGCCTGGTGTCGGGCGGCGAGGCCAAGAACACCGTGCCGGCCGCGGCCGAGTGTGGGGTCGACATCCGCTTCGTGCGCGCGGTCGACGGCAACGATCTGGTCGCCGCGATGGACCGGGCCGCGCGGGCGGTATCGAGCGAGACCGGAGTGACCTTCTCGCTCGAGGGCGGGGTGCGGCGTCCGCCGCTCGAGCGCTCCGACGCGTCGGCCGAGCTGTGCCGGCTGTACGCGGCCTGCGCCCAGCGCTTCGGCCTCGGCGGCGGCGAGTCCGCCCTGGTCGGCGGCGGCTCCGACGCCAACACGGTCAGCGCGGTCGGCGTCCCGGCGATCGACGCGCTCGGCCCGCGCGGCGCCGGCTTCCACACCCACGACGAGTACATCGAGGTCGCCACCCTGGTCCCGCGCGCGCAGGCGCTCATCGCCACGCTGATGGCGCTGGCCGGCTGAGCCGGCGGCGCTCAGCTCGACGCCGACGTGTAGCTGCGGATCGCGGCGCGCCACAGGAGGCGGGCGGCGGCCGCGAACACCACCGCGCCGCCCAGGCCGAGGATCGCGACGTGCGACTCGAGGGTGCCGAGGATCGCCATGGCCGGGAACGTGGTCATGAGCGCGAGCGGGATGACCAGCGTGAACAGGACCCGCCAGAAGCCCCTGAACACCGCGATCGGCCAGCGCGCGGCGTCGAAAACCGCCATGAACAGGTAGACCAGGTTGTCGAGCCGGATCACCCAGAACGACGCGCTGATGATGAGGATCCACAGCGAGTAGAGGACCAGCGCGGCGCCGAACAGCAGCACCACGCACAGCGCCACGTCGGCCGCCGCTGGCACCCGGCCCAGCATCACGAACGCGGCCACCGCCAGCCCGATCCCGCCCAGCACGTCGAGCACCTTCCACGGCTCGAACTTGGCGGTCGACACCAGGAACTGCGCGTCGGCCGGCTTGAGCAGCAGGTAGTCGAACTCGCCGGTGCGGATCTTCTCGACCACCCCGACCAGGGACGGGTTGACCGCGCCCTCGAGCAGGCCGCGCAGCACGCTGAACCACGCGATCACCACCAGCGCCGACGGGAAGTCCCAGCCGGCCACGGTCGGGCGCTGGTTGTAGACGATGAGCAGCGGGACCAGGTTCCAGCCCAGCCAGTAGAGCGACATCGCCCCTTCGATCAGAAAGTCGACCCGGTACTGCATCGACGTGACCGCCGAGGCGCGCACCTGCACCCCGAGCAGGCCGACGTAACGCCCGGCCCGGCCCCTCACGACCCGAACGCCTCGTAGCGGCGGATGCCGGCCCGCCACACCGCCAGCGCCGCGACGATGACCAGGACCACCCAGCCCCACTGGATGGCGAGGTCGCCGAGGGCGTCGAGCCGGCGGTGGTAGCTGCCGATCGCCAGCTGGACCGGGAAGCCGAGCATGGAGGGGAACGGGGTCCACTTCGCGATCGACGCGACCCAGCCCGGCATGAGCGCAGGCGGGACCAGGTAGCCGGACAGCACCGCGAAGAAGCCCATGTAGACCTCGAACACCGCCACCGACTTGTCCACGAACAGGCCGACCGCGCCGATCATGAGCAGGATGAAGAAGGTGATGAGCCAGGCCCCGAGCAGCGACGCAGCCAGGACGAGGAGCATGACCGGATCGGTGACCAGGATCTCCCTCGCGCTCGAGATGAGGAGGATCACCGCGAACGGGATCGCGATGACCGACCGCATCGGGACCGACGCCAGGTGGCTGGCCGCGTAGGTCACGAACGGGTGGACCGGGCGCAGCAGGCGGAATGACAGCAGCCCGCGCCGGATCTCCTCGTTGATCTGCCACACCACCCACGAGCCGGTCAGGTTGCGGACGATCAGCACCGCGATGTAGTAGGCGACGAACTCGCGCTGGCCGAACTGGGCGAACGGCGCCTCGGCCGCCACGCTGGTCCACAGGCCCAGCATGATGAGCGGCAAGGTCGTGGTCATCATCCAGATCACGAACTCGACCCGGTAGGCGACCGTCTCGGCCACCCCGACGCGGAGCAAGGTGGGCGTGGCGCGCAGGGCGGCGCGCCACGCGGGCAGCGTCTCCGACGGCATCAGGCCGGGCCCGCCGCGCTCTCCGGATCGCGGGCCGTGGTCCCGTCGTCGGGGCGGAACAGCTGGCGCATGATGTCCTCGACCGGCGGGTCCTCGACGCTGAGGTCGACCACCGGCAGCGAGGCGAGCGAGTGGCTGACCACCTCGCGCAGCCGGCTCTGCGGCACTCGAAGCACGACCCGCACGCCGTCGGCGCTGACCACGTCGCCCAGGCGCTCGAGCTGGTCCGGCGTGATCGGGCCGGCCAGGGTGAACGAGACCAGCTTGTTGGGGGCCATCTTGCGGACCAGCGCGCGCAGGTCGCCGTCGTAGATGAGGTGGCCCTTGTCGATGACGATGACGCGCGGGCACAGCGCGGTGACGTCCTGCATGTAGTGCGACGTCAGCAGCACCGTGGCCTCGTAGCGCTGGTTGTACGAGCGGATGAACTCGCGGATGGCGACCTGCATCGACACGTCGAGCCCGATGGTCGGCTCGTCGAGGAACAGCGTGGTCGGGCGATGCAGCAGCGCGGCGGCCAGCTCGCACTTCATGCGCTCGCCGAGCGAGAGCTGCCGGGTCGGCTTGGTCGACAGGTTGGTGAGATCGAGCAGCTGGTCGAGCTCCGCCATCGTCTCGTCGAACTCGGCGCGCGGCACGTCGAACAGGGCGCGGTTGAGCGCGTAGGTCTCCGACGCAGGCAGGTCCCACAGGAGCTGGTTCTTCTGTCCCATGACCAGCGTGATCCGCTTCAGGAACGCGGCCTCGCGCCGGCGCGGCTCGAAGCCGGCGACCGAGACCTTGCCCGCGGTGGGGTGAAGCAGCCCCGAGAGCACCTTCAATGTCGTGGTCTTGCCGGCGCCGTTGGGCCCGAGGAACCCGACTCGCTCACCGCGCTCAATCCGGAACGACACGCCGTCGACGGCGCGCACGATCTCGTACTTGCGCCTGAAGACCGATCGCAACGCGGCGCGCATGCCGGGCGGTCGTCGATGGACGCGGAACGTCTTCACGAGATCCTCGACCTGGATCACCGCGAAACCTTACTCCATCAACGATCGATCATCGAGCGCGCGAGAAATCACTTGCCTCGCTCCCATGACACTCGTAACGTGAAAAGTGGATCCGAAGACAGCGCGCGCTGCACACCACCGACGGAAGATGGTCGGTTCAACAAAGGGGGTGTGGTTGACCGGAGAGAGCCCACCGGGTCACGACGCAGGCTCTTCGCCGCCGCGGCGAGGAGCCAACTGGATCGGCTCATAGACGCGATTGCGACAGGTCCGACAGACTCCTCAACTCGAGGGTCGGGACAAATGCCACGGGCATAGACCGTGCGTCGCGGCAGGGAGATCCTCGTAGCGCGGCTTTTTCGCGGAGCCGGGTCGCGCAGACCTCATTCACAGCCGAAAGCAAACTGAGACACCGGAGCGGCGGGCCCTGAATCGGCTCGCCGTTTCCTTTTTCGGCTAGTGCACCGCCGCCGATATGGCGTCAACGAGGCGGTGTGGATCGCCGTCGAGCGCAAGGCGCTACGACGACGGGCTACTCGCCGTAGCTCGAGGAGTTGCAACGCAGCGATCGGCGGTGAGGCGCACCGGATCGTTGATGTCATATCGGCGGCGGTGCACTAGTCGTCGGGCTTCTGAAAGCGGACCAGCGGCCCGGCGTCGACCGGCTGGCCGGCCAGCATCGAGCCGAGCAGGCGCTCGCCGATGCGGGCGAGATCGAGCAGCCCGCTCACGCGCTCCTGCGCGAAGTCGAGCCGCTGCACCTCCTCGAGCCCGGCGGTGCGCCGCCGCTTGACCAGCCCGCTGGCGACCTGCTCGAACGCCTCGATGGCGGCGTGAATCTGCTGCAGCTCGCGCTCGCGGAAGACGCGCGAGATCATCTTCCAGATGCTGGTCTCCGGCTCGTAGTAGTCGCGCCGCTCGCCGGGCACCCAGCTCTTCTTGATCGCGCCCCACTTGACCAGCTCGGCCAGCGTCATCGAGACCGCGCCGGCCGAGAGCTGGAGCATCTGGCCGAGGTCGCCGGCCGAGAGCGGGCGGTCGCACAGGTAGAGGACGCACCACATGCGACCCATGTTGCGCTTGAAGCCCCAGAACTCCATCAGGCCGCCGACCGCATCGGCGGAGCGCAGCACGGCGTCGTCGAGCTCGACCTGGTTCATGCGACGGGACCGCCCGCCCGGCGGTGCTACCGTCTCGAGCAGGGCCGGGCAGTATACCCCTCGGGCGTGCGCCTCGCCCGGCGCCGCGGGCCAAATCCCTGGCCCTGGCGGCGCGCTCGGCGGCCCCGCGCCCCGGTCCACCGTGCGAGTTGCGGTAGGATGAGCCCCCATGGAGCGCGATGTGGCGGCCGGGGGATTCCCCTGGGTCATGAGCGTCGTGCTCGCGGCTCCCGCATTCGCGCTCGCCGCCGCCGGCGCGGCGCTCGGCCTCGATCACACCGTCGGGGTGATGTTGCTCGGTGCCGGCGCCACCTACCTCCTGATCGACCTGACGCTGCTCCAGCCAAAGATCGAAGCGCGCTCCGCCGGTGACGACCCGGGTGAGCTGGCCGCGCAGCGGTTCCTCCAGCGCGCCCTCGAGGCGGACGACGTCCTCGACGTGTCCGAGGAGTTCGAGGACGCGGTGTCGGCCGCGCTCGGCCCGACCCGCGCGGTGCTGATCGCGCCCAGCCCCGACGGCGGGGTGCGCATCCTGGCCGGCGGCAAGGAGGAGGTCGCGCAGGACCTGGGCGACGCGACCAGCGCGTTCCTGTGGCTGGGCGACACGGTCAATCCGATCTACCGCTCCGAGCTGGATCAGGCCGGGCAGGAGGGCGCCGAGGAGGCCCGCCAGCTCATGGCCAAGCTGGGCGGCGACGTCCTGCTGCCGCTCCGCCACCGCGGCCTCCTGCTCGGGCTCGGCCTCATCGGGCCGCCGGTCTCCCCCGGCCGCACCCGGCTCGACGCGTTCTACCGGGCCATGCGCGCCTACACCACCGTCGCGGTGGCCAACACGTTCCTCGACGCCGAGGCGCGCGATCGCCGGCAGCTGGGTCAGACCTTCGACCTGGCCACGGCGGTGCAGGAGTCGCTCATGCCGAGCGAGCGCCCGGTCCGCCGGCAGGCGTACGCGCTGCGCGGCGTGTACCGGCCGGTCGCCGAGTGCGGCGGCGACCTGTGGGCGTGGCGCGATCTGGGCGACGACCGCCTGCTGCTGGTGGTGGCCGACGCGACCGGCCACGGCGCGGCGCCGGCGCTGCTCGCCGCGGTGGCCAAGGGGACGATCGACGCGCACTGGCAGCTCGACGGCAGCGACCTCGATCCCGGCCGGCTGCTGGCGGCGCTCAACCGCGCGGTCTACCGGTCGGGCCGGCGGCGCTACCTCATGACCGCGTTCGTCGCGGTGGTCGACGTCGGCACCGGGCGGATCACCTTCGCCAACGCGGGGCAGAACTTCCCGCTGGTCATCGGCGCGCGCGGGCTCGAGCAGCTGGTCGCGCGCGGCGACGCGCTCGGGGTGGCCCCGGAGGCGCGCTACGAGACGCTGGGCCGCAACCTCGAGCTCGGCGACAAGCTCCTGCTCTACACCGACGGGTTCACCGAGGCCGGATCGCCGCACATGGAGCCGTTCGGCGAGAAGCGCTTCCGCGCGCTGGTCTCCGGGCTGGCCAATCAGCCGGCGGTGCGGCTGCCCGATCTCCTCATCGCGCGGGTCGAGGAGTACGTCGAGGGCACGCCGCTGGGCGATGACATGACCTGCATCGCCTTCGAGCTGTCGAGCGACGGATGAGCGCCGGAGCGCTGCCATGAAGAGCGCCGAGCTGATCATCAGCGTGACGATCGGCCTCGCCCTGGTCATCGTGTGGCTGGCGGTGACGCTGGCGCGAGCCGGGCGGCGCTCGAGCGAGTCGGCGCTGGGCGCGATGGCGCGCGACGCGCTGGTCAAGTTCGCCGACCGCGCCCTCGAGCTTGAGAGCGTGGCCGACATCCTGGTCAGCGCGCGCGAGGCGGCCTGGCGGCTGTTCGGCTGCCAGCGCGTGGTCGCGTTCGAGCCGGGCGCCGACCGCGGGACCTGGGACGCGTTCATCCCGGGCGACGAGATCCTGCCGGCGGTCCCGGCCGGGCTGCGCGGCCCGTTCGGCTGGTTCGTCCACAACCGCGGGGTGGCGGCGCGCGGCGAGCTCGGCGACCGGCGGTTCGGCGCGATGCGCGCGCCGCTCGGCGAGCTCATGGACCGCTACGAGGTCGACCTGCTCATCCCGCTGGTCGAGCACGGCCGGCTGCTGGCGGTGATCGGGATCCTGCTCGGGCGGCGGCCGACCGACCTCGACCGCCAGGTGCTGCTGCTCTACCGGCTCGAGGTGACCGCGGCGTGCGCCAACATCAAGCTCCACCGGCAGGCGGCGCACGTCCTGACCCTGGCCAAGGAGATCGACCTGGCCAGCGCGGTCAAGCTGGCGCTGGTTCCCGACGAGGTGGAGGGCAGCGCGGGGCCGATCTCGTGGGCCGGGCACTACCAGGCGGCCGGGCAGGCCGGCAGCGACTTCTGGGGCGTGTACCAGCTCGGGGACGGGCGGGTGCTGTTCCTCATCGGCGACGCGATCGGCAGCGGGCTGGGCGGCTCGATGGTGGCGGCGGTGGTGAAGAGCTGCTGCGACGCGATCTACGACTCGGATCCGACCATCCGGCCCGGGCCGCCGGAGCTGCTCGCCGCGCTCAGCGCCGCGCTGCAGCGGCCGTCCACCCCGACCCACGCGCGCTGCTTCGCCGCGCTGTTCGATCCGGAGGCCGGGCGCATCCTCTACGCCAACGCCGGGCACACGCTGCCGTACCGGATCAACTTCGCCGGCGGGCCGCAGCTCGGCGTCCTGGCCGGGTCCGGCACGCTGCTCGGCGACACCCTCGATCAGGGCTACCGCGAGAACCGCAGCCCGCTCGGCGATCGCGAGGCGTTCGTGCTGTTCACCGACGGGCTGACCAAGGCGCGCAGCCGCGAGGGCGAGCCGTTCGGCGAGCGGCGGCTGCAGCGGGTCCTGGCCGCGCAGAAGGACGCCTCCGCCCGCGAGATCCGGGAGCGAATCCTCACCTCGCTGGCCGCCTACCACGACGGCGGCCCGCTGGTCGACGACATCGCGCTGGTCGTGGTTCGCTGCAAGATGTAGCCGCGCGATCGGGCGCGCGGCCCCGCGCCCTGGGCCCGTCGCGCGCGGGTCGCGTGCTACCTTTGCCGCATGGCAGCGGACCACCTGTTCCTGCGCGCATGCCGGCGTGAGCCGACCCCGCGCGTGCCGATCTGGATGATGCGCCAGGCCGGCCGCTACATGGCCGAGTACCAGGCGGTGCGCAAGAAGGTCTCGTTCCTCGAGCTGTGCGGGACCCCGGAGCTGGCCTGCGAGGTCACCCTGCAGCCGATCGACAAGTTCGGCTTCGACGCGGCGATCCTGTTCAGCGACATCCTGGTGGTGCTGCCGCCGATGGGGCTGGAGGTGGTGTTCGGCGACGGCGGCCCCGACCTGCCATCGCCGGTCCGGACCGCGGCCGACGCGCGCAAGCTGGCGGTGCCGGATCCGATCACCGACCTCGGCTTCGTGATGGAGGCGGTGCGGCTGATCCGGCGCGGGCTGGCCGGGCGGGTGCCGCTCATCGGCTTCGCCGGCGCGCCGTTCACGCTCGCCTGCTACGCGGTGGAGGGGGGCGGCTCCAAGAACTACGAGCACACCAAGGGGCTCATGTTCTCGGATCCGACCTCCTTCCACATCATCCTCGACAAGCTGGCCCGCACCGTGGCCGCCTACCTGGAGGCGCAGGTCGAGGCCGGGGCCGAGGCCGTGCAGCTGTTCGACAGCTGGGCCGGAATTCTGGCCCCGGGGGACTACCGCGAGTTCGCGCTGCGCTACGTGCGCCAGGTGGTCGACCTCCTGCGCGGATCGCGCACCTGGGCGTCGGGCGGCGGGGTGCCGATCATCTACTTCCTGAACGGCTGTGCGCCGTACCTCGACGACTGCGCGCGGTCCGGCGCCGACGTGCTCGGGGTCGACTGGCGGGTCGACATGGGCGAGGTGCGGCGCCGGCTGGGCGACCGGATGGCGGTGCAGGGCAACCTCGATCCGATCGCGCTGTTCGCGCCCGAGGATCGGCTGCGCCAGCGGGTCGCCGAGGTGCTGGGCTCGGCCGGAAGCGCGCCGGGGCACATCTTCAACCTCGGTCACGGCATCCTGCCGCCGACCGATCCGGCGCGGGTCAAGCTGGTGGTCGACACCGTGCGCGAGCTGTCCAGCTCGCCGCGAGACGGGGCATGACCGCGAGAGGGCGGCGGTGAGCGAGCGGACCCCGCGGGTGGCGGTGATCGGCGCCGGGCTGGCCGGGCTGGCCGCCGCGCGCCGCCTGGCCCTGCGCGGCGACGTCGACCTGGTCGTGTACGAGGCCGCCGACCGGGTGGGCGGCGTCATCGGGACGTCGGTGACCGACGGCTTCGCCCGCGAGCACGCCGCCAACGGGTTTCTGTCCGGTCCGGTCGGCGGCGTCGCCGATCTGGCCGAGGAGCTGGGGGTGCCGGTCGAGCCGGCCTCGCCGGCGGCGAAGCGGCGCTGGGTGTATCGCGGCGGCGCGCTGCGGCCAGTCCCGAGCGGACCGGGCGATCTCCTGCGCGGCGAGCTGCTCGGCCTGCGCGGCCTCGTGCACGCGCTGGGCGAGCCGTTCCGGCCGGCGCGGCAGTCGGGGCCGGAGGAGACGGTCGCGGACTTCGTGCGCCGCCGGCTGGGCGACGAGGTGCTGGACGCGCTGGTCGCGCCGTTCTGCACCGGCGTCTACGCCGGGGATCCAGAACAGCTGAGCCTGCCCGCCGCGTTCCCCAGCCTGGCCGCGCTCGAGGCGGAAGGCGGGCTGGTGCGCGGGGGAGCCATGCGGCTGGTCCGGCGGCTGCTCGGGCACGAGTCCGGCGCGCGGCGCCCGCGCGGGCGGCTGGCCTCGCCACGCGGCGGGATGGCCGCGCTCATCGCCGCGCTGGCCCGCGCGGTCGGCCCGCGCATCCAGCTCGGCTGTCCGGCAGTGGCGATCGAGGTCGAGGCGGGCGGGCGCGCGCGCGCGGTGCGCCTGGCCGACGGCCGGCGCGAGCCGTTCGATGCGGTGGTGCTGGCCGTGCCGGCGCCGGCGGCGGCGCGCCTGGTGTCGGACGCCAGCCGCGAGCTGGCCCGCCTGCTCGACGGCATCCCGTACGCCGGGGTGGCGGCGGTGCACCTCGGGTACCGGCTCGACGGCCTGGTGCCCGCCGCGGCCGAGGGGGAGACGGGCCGGCTGGACGGGTTCGGCTTCCTGGTCGCGCGCGGCGAGGAGCTGCGCGTCCTCGGCGCGGTGTTCGAGAGCGTCATCTGGCCGAGCCGCGCGCCGGCCGACCACGTGCTCATCCGCTGCATCCTGGGCGGGGTTCGCGACCCGGGCGCGCTCGAGCTGTCGGACGAGGAGCTGGTCGCGCGCTCCCACCGCGATCTCGAGCGCGCGCTCGGGCTGGCCGCGCCGCCGGTGCATCGCCACGTGGTGCGCTGGCCGCGCGCGATCGCTCAGTACACCGTCGGTCACCTCGAGCGGGTCGGGCGCGCCGAGTCGCTGGCCGACGGGCTCGGCGTGGTGCTGGCCGGAGCGAGCTATCACGGGGTCGCGGTCAACTCGTGCACCGCGGACGCGACCCGGGTGATGCAGCGGGTGGCCATCCGGCTGGGCCTGCCGCCCGCGCTGGGCCTGCTGCTCGCGCTGGGTCTGGCCGCGGTGGTCGGGCTGGGCGCGGCCTGCTCGAGCGGGGCGAAGTCGGGCGGCGGCTCGGGCGGGGCAGCAACCGGCGACGCGGGCGGAGCGGTTCACGCGGCGGCCCCCGGCGCCGGCGCGAGCGCGGTCGGGCATGCCGGCCCGGCCGGCGCGGCACCGGCCACCGGCGACGCGGAGGGGGACGCGCCGGCCGAGCCGCCCGGGCCGCCCGGGACCGTCAACGTGTCGGTCGAGTGGCTGAGCCCGCCCGTGGATCTGGTGACGGCGGCCGGGCACAACCGGTGTGGTGCGCCGCGCCGGCCGCGACTCTCGATCGGCGCGCTCGGCGGGGTCGAGGGCGCCGTCGTCCGGCTCGAGGGCGTGCCGGGTGCCGCCGCTGGCGCGGGTGCGACCACTGGCGCGGGCGACAAGCATCGGGACAGGAAGGGGCGCGACCCGGCGGCCGAGATCGCCGTCCGCCGCTGCCAGCTCGAGCCGCGCGCGGTGCGGGTGGCCGGGGCCGGCGGAGCGCTCGCGCTGACCAGCCTCGACGAGGGGCGCCGCGAGCTGATCGTCGACGCGATGCCGGACGACCTCGGCAACGCCGGCCGGCTGGCCCGGGTCCCGCTGGTCCTGGTCGGTCAGCGCGTCGAAGTCGACCTCGAAAAGCCCGGGATGGTGCGCGTCACCAGCACCGACGATCGAGAGTCGGTGGCGTGGGTGGTGGTCCCGGACCAGCCCTACGTCGCGGTGTCCGACGAGCGCGGCAAGGTCCGGTTCGAGGACGTGCCGGCCGGCAAGTACGAGGTGAGCGTGTGGCATCCGCCGGTCGGCGAGAAGAGCGCGCCGTTCACCGCGCGCGCCTCGATCGAGGTCGCAAGCGGCGGCGGCGCCAGCGCGACCGTCTCCCTGGCGCCGGCGCGGGCCGCCGCTCCTCGCTGATGAGCACCGACGGAGCGGAGGCCCCGGCACGCCCGGGGCTGGAGCTGGTCGAGGACGCGCTGTGGCGGGCGGCCGAGGCGACCCTGCCGGCGCCGGCGCGCAGCGGAGCCACCCTGACCCAGGCCGTCATCGAGCGATCGCGGCGCTACACCAGCGATCGCGATCTCCTCGACGAGGATCTGGACGGTGGCGCGGCGGCGGCCGACCTCGCCGCGCGCGCGCTGTTCTTCGCGGTGGCCGACGCCGCCAAGGTCGCCGTGCCGCTGGCCGAGCTGGCCGGGCGTGGGCTCCTGCCGGCGCGCGATCCGCTGCGGGTGCTCGACCTGGGCGCCGGGGCAGGGGCGATGACGCTGGGCGCGGCGGCGTACCTGGCGGCGAGCGGCCGGCCGGCCCGGCTCGCGGTCGTCGCGGTGGACCGCGACCGGCCGGCGCTGGCGCTGTTCGAGCGGGCCGCCCGCGACCTGGCCGGCGCGCTCGACGGCCGCATCGATCTCGAGCTGCGCGGTGAGCTCCTCCGCGACGCCGCGCTCGAGCGGGGCGGGTACGACCTGGTCGTGGTCGGCTCGGTCCTGAACGAGCTCGACGAGCGGGGCCGCACCGGCCTGGTCGAGCGCGCCCTGACCGCCCTCGCCGACGGCGGCGCGCTGGTGGTGATCGAACCGGCCCTGCGCGAGACCAGCCGCGACCTCCACCGCCTGCGCGATCACGTGCTGGCCCACCAGCTGGCCCACGTGTTCGCGCCGTGCATCCGGGCGGTGGCGCCGTGCCCGGCCCTGGCCCGCGAGCGCGACTGGTGCCACGAGGACCGGCCGCTTTCGCTGCCGCCGCGCGCCAACCGGATTGCTCAGGTGACCGGCCTGCGCGACGGCGGGATGAAGTTCGCGTACCTGGTGCTGCGCGCCGCCGCCGACCCGCTGGTCGAGGTGGCCGGGCGCCGCGCCGCGCTGCGGATCGTTTCCGACAGCAAGCGGTTGAAGGGCCGGCGCGAGTGCACCGGCTGCGGCGAAGATGGCTGGGTGCGGCTGCGCCTGCTCTCGCGCCACCGCGACGACCACAACCGCGCCTTCGAGCGCGCCCGCCGCGGCGACGTCGTCGTCCTCGACCGCACCGCCAGCGCCGGCGAGCTCCGCGACCTGGACGCGGACGAGGAGGTCGACCGCGTGGTCACCACCGATCCGGCCGGCTGAGCCGGAGACCGGCATCGAGGCCGGCATCGAGCCGCGCCGCGCGCGTCGCCGGCTCAGTCCGAGCGCGAGCGAGGGGCGCGGGTGTCGGCGTCGTCGGTCTCGACCGGCATCTCCTCGGTGTCGGCCGTCTCGATCTCCTTGCGACCGGACGCGCGCGCCTTGCCCTCGGACTTGCCCTTGCCGCGGCGGCTCTTCTTGCCGCCCGCCTCGGCCGGAGCCGACCCGGCGTCGCCGGTCGACTCGCCCTTCGCCTCGGCCTTTGCCTCGGCTGGATCCTTCGCTCCGTCGCTGGCGGCATCGGCGTCGGCCCGGGCGGCCTTGGTCGTGCCCTTGTCCTTGTCGCCCGCGCCGGGCTTGCCGCCCGCGCCGGCGCCGTTGCCGACCGGTCGCGGCGCGATGGTGCGCTCGGTGACCGGCGCGGTGTCGTCGCGCGCGATCTCGTCCGGCACCGCCTCCGACTCCGTCACCGCCGGCATGTTGCCGGTGTCCTCGAACCCGACCGGGCGGGCCGCCTCCGGCTCCTCGTCGCCGCCGGCGTCCGCCACCTCGGGAGTCTCCAGCACCTCGAGCACGATGCCGGTGATGTTGTCGTGACCGCCGCGGTTCTTGGCGATCGTGATCATCTTGTCGATCGCCTCGGCCGGCTCGTTCTCGCTGATGTAGTCCGACACCTCCTGCTCGAGCGGGAAGTAGTCGTGCAGCCCGTCGGAGCAGACCAGCAGGCGGTCGCCCGCGCGCAGGCGGACATGGGCCATCTCGACCCCGACGTCCGGGGCCACGCCGATGGCGTTGACCAGGATCGTCCGCAGCGGCGAGATCTGCGCCTCCTCGATCGAGAGCTTGCCCTCGATGACCAGCACCTCGGCGACGGTGTGGTCGGTGGTGATCTGTGCGGCCCGGCGATCGCGCACCAGGTAGGTCCGGCTGTCACCCACATGGGCGACGAACGCCTCGCTCCCGGCGATCAGCACCACGTCGAGGGTCGTGCCCATCCCCTGCTTGTCGGTCTCGGCCGCGCCGCGCTGGTAGACCGACTGGTGGGCCTGGCGCACCGCGTTCTCCAGCGCGCTGACCAGCGCTCGCCGGCCCTGGTCGCTCGGCGCGCGCGCGAACTGGGCGATCTCCTCGCGGGTGCCCTGCAGGGCCTCGGTCACCGCCTCGACCGCCATCTTGCTGGCGACCTCGCCGGCGGCGTGGCCGCCCATGCCATCGGCGACGATGAAGAAGTCACCGTCGGGGTCCACGAACGCCGCGTCCTCGTTGTGGTCGCGGATCACTCCCACATCGGTCTGCACGGCGTTGCGTTGACGAATTCTGGGATGTCGCTCGTCGCTCGCCATGGGCGTGGGTAACTCCGCCACAACCAAAGGCTGTTTTCCCACGGAGGGCGCCTCGTTGTCCAGGGTGGCCATGGTCGATAGAGTCGCAGTTTCCGTGTGCTAGAGCGGCTCATTCGTGCGCTGCGCCCTCGACAGTGGGCGCATTCGCCGATCGGACTCCTCGGTCTGGATCGCCATCTCGACCGCCACGTCGGGGGGAGGGCGCCCCTCGGCGGCCAGTCGCGCCCCGGCGCGGGCCAGCCGGTGCGCGGCCAGGACCACCGCCTCGCGCTCGACATCGACGGTGAGGAACCGCCGGCCCAGCCGCTGCGCGACCACCGCGGTGGTCCCCGCGCCGGAGAACCAGTCCGCCACCCGGGCGCCCGGGGCCGACGCCGCGGCCAGGATGCGCTCGAGCAGGCGCTCCGGTTTCTGGGTCGGCCAGCCGGTCCGCTCCGCGTCGGCGCGGTTCAGGGTCTCGATGTCGACCCACCAGTCCTCCGGGACCTTGCCGGCCGCCACCGGGTAGCGATAGACCCGGCCGGTCCGCCGATCGGTCTTTTCCTGGACCGGCTCACCGTCGGGGCCGCGCACCACCCGCATGTGCGACGACGGCTTGCGCGCCACCCGCACCGCGTCCGGGTAGAACGCGTGGTCCGCGCCGCGCGCGTACCACAGGATCGAGTCGTGCTTGCGGCCGAACGAGCGCCGGCTCTTGCCGCCGACCGAGTAGCACCAGATGATCTCGTTGACCAGGCGCGCGCGGCCGAACAGGCGGTCGAGCGCCACCTTCACGTAGTGGGTGGCGCGGTAGTCGAGGTGGACGAACAGCGACCCGGTCTCGTCGAGGAGGCGGCGGCTCTCGGCCAGACGGGGGGCCAGCCAGGCCACGAACGCGTCGGGATCGTCGGTCCGGTCGCCGAACTCGCTCCCACCGCGCCCGCGCCTGACCGTGCCGGTGGCGAACGGCGGGTCCATATAGATGATGTCGAGCGAGCGGTCGGGCAGCTCGGCCATGACCGCCAGGTTGTCGGCGTGGACCAGCCGGTCGGGAGAAGCGGCCTCGTCACCGCCGAAACGAAGCGGAGTTGCCAGGTTGAGCACGGAGGGGTCTCAACCTACCATCGGGGTCTGAGGCGAGGTCCGAGGCGGACGCAGGGACCCAGAGGACGCGCGCGATGGCCTTCGGCAGGTGGTTTCCGCTCGACCAGGCGGCGGCGAACGCGCCGGCCACCCCGGGGGTGGTCCAGGTGCGGCTGGCCCGCGGCCTCATCGACTACCCGACCGGGCGCAGCGCGATGATCCACTACGCGGCGGCCGTCGACCTGCGCCAGGCGGTGGCGGAGCTGGCCCGAGCTCATCCCGGACGCGAGTGGCTGTGCCGGTTTGCCGACCCCGAGCCGGGAACTGGGGCGCGCGGCGGGCCGGATGTTATGTTGAGCGAGCTCCTGACCGCATTTCGGCGGCGCTTCGGCGCCCCGCCCGGATTCCCCGAATGAAGCTGGTCGAGACCGACAGTCCCCACGGCGACGAAGAGGTCGCCGAGGTCCCGCGCCCGCCCCGCCCCGAGCGGCGCCGCGTGTACGTGTCGCTGGCCGTGACGATGACGGTGCTGGCCGCGACGGTGCTGGCGGTCTACCTGCTTGCCCCCAAGCGCGACAACGAGCTGCTCAACGCGGCGCTCGAGGCGCACCGCGAGGGCGGGCCGTACGAGCTCGACCACCCGAGCGCGACCGAGCTGAGCGCGTGGAGCGTGGGCGTGGTCGGCCACAAGGTGCCGTGGCCGGAGCGGACCGGGCTCGAGGTGATCGGCACCCGCCGCCTGCAGATCCTGAAGCGGTCGGCGGCGCTGGTCCGCTACGAGCTGGGCGCCGACGAGATCACGCTGCTGGTCCTGCGCGCGCGCGACGCCCCGCCGCGCCGCTATCACCGGACCGAGGGGCCCGAGCTGGCGGTGTCGTGGCGGCGCGGGCCGTGGACGTTCGTCGTGGTCGGGCCGGCCGATCACGCCGGCGCGTGGCGGCGGCAGTTCGGCGCGCCCTGATCCGCGGCGACGCGGCGCCGCCCGCGCGGCTCACTCGTCGTCGCCGCGCTCGCCGTCGCGCTCGCCCTCGCGCTCGCCGTCGCGCTGGGTCGTGATCGCGCGGACCACCGAGTCGTCGCCGAAGCGGCGCCGGATCTGATCGAGCGCGTCGCCCAGCCGCTCGCCGCGCTGGCGCTCCTCCTCGTCGAGGGCGAGCTGTCGCGGCCCGTCGCGCGCCTCCAGGCCGCTGGCCGCCACGCCGCACAGCCGGACCCGGGTGCGCTTGCCGCCGTGGTCGCCGATCTCGATTCCGGCCAGGAGCTCCTCGGCCACCCGCGCGATGCGCGCGCCGTCGCTGGTCGGGCTGTCGAGGGTGCGCCGCCGGGTGATCAGGCGGAAGTCGGCGTACTTGATCTTCACCACCACCACCCGCGCGCGCAGGTCGGCCCGGCGCAGCCGCGCCGCCACCCGGTCGGCCTGGCCGACCAGGGTGGGCAGGAGCTGGGCCGGGTCGCCCAGGTCGCGGTCGAAGGTCTCCTCGTGGCCGATCGAGACCGGCTCGCCGTCGGTGACCACCTCGCGGCTGTCGTCGCCACGGGCCAGCGTGGCGACGTGGTGGCCGAGCGCGGGGCCAAGCCGCCGGCACAGCGCCGCCTCCGGGGTGCGCGCCACGTCGCCGATGGTGTCGAGCCCGGCCCGGCGCAGCCGCTCCTGGTTGGTCGCGCCGACGCCCCACAGGCGCGAGACCGGCAGCCCGTGCAGGAACGACAGCAGCTGGTCGGGCCGGACCACGCGCAGGCCGTCCGGCTTGTCGATGTCGGAGCCGATCTTGGCGGCGAACTTGATCGGCGCCACCCCGACCGAGGCGACCAGCGACAGCTCCTCGCGCACGCGCCGCTTGATGTCGCGCGCGATGGCGACCTCGTCGCCGAACAGGCGCCGGCTGGCGGTCACGTCGACGAACGCCTCGTCGAGCGAGAGCGACTCGACCAGCGGCGAGTAGTCGCCCAGGATGGCGAAGAAGCGGTGCGACGCGTCGACGTATCCGACAGGACTTGAGCGAAGCGGATCGAGCGGAACCCCAGCGGGGTAGCGGTCGAACGAGTGGCGGACCACCACCGCGTGCGGGCACAGGCGCAGGGCCTGGGCCATGGGCATGGCGGAGTGGACCCCGTAGGGGCGCGCCTCGTAGGAGGCGGCCGCCACCACGCCGCGCTCGCGCGAGCCGCCGACCAGGACCGGCTTGCCGCGCAGGCTCGGGTCATCCCGCTGCTCGACCGCCGCGAAGAAGGCGTCGAGATCGACGTGCAGGATGGCCCGGGCGGTCACACGCGCAGCATCGGCTTGACCACCGCCAGCCAGATGGCGGCGACGGCCAGGATCAGGACGGCGGCGCTCACCCACGAGCCCGGGCCGGTACCCTGGCCCCGGCCGAGCTTGGCCATCTTGGCTCGCACCAGCCCGTGCATGGCGATGAGGACGACCACCACGGTCAGCTTGATGTGCACATAGGGCTGCTTGAGCGGGCTGATCGCCGCCGGCGAGCGGAGCAGCATGTACACGCCGCATGCGATCGCGAGCAGCGCGCCCAGCTCCATGGCGCGCCCGAGGCTGCGCTCGACGCCGACCAGCGCACCCTGGGTGGCTCCCCCACGCGCGTGGGCCTGCAGCACGAGGGTGAGCGCGAACATCGATCCGATCCACAGGAGGAACCCGAGCACGTGAATCGCCTTGACCGAGTTGTAGATCAGGAGCTGCTGGCTCATGGGCCGCAGGCTACCACGCGGTCCGGCGGCTCGTGCTACGTTGACTTCTCCGTGCGCCTCAAGATCTTCTTCCACGACAACTGCTTCGACGGCGCCACCTCCGCCGCGCTGTTCGCGGACTTCTACCGCGCGCGCCACCCCGGGGCCGAGATCGCGCTGCAGGGCGTGCAGCACCGGCGAGGCGATCCCTTCGCCGGGCTGGCCATCGACGGGGACGACAACGCCTGCGTCGACTTTCGCTTCTCGCCCGACCCACGCATGACCTGGTGGTTCGATCACCACGTGAGCGCGTTCCAGCCGCACGAGCTGCGCGCGCAGTTCGACGCCGACGTCGGCGGCCAGAAGTTCTACGACCCGACCGCGCCGTCGTGCGCGCTGTTCCTGCACCAGGTGCTGTCGGAGCGGTTCGACTTCCTGCCGTCGGATCCGGGCGGCACCTGGTCCGAGCTGGTCCGCTGGGCCAACGTCATCGACTCGGCCCGGTTCGACAGCGCGCGCACCGCGGTCGAGCTGGTCGATCCCGCCCTCCGGGTGATGACCTGGCTGGAGCACAACCGCGAGCCGGCCCTGACCCACCGATTGATCGGCGAGCTCGGCCGCCGCGCGCTGGGCGAGATCGTCGACGAGACCTGGATCTCCGGTCCGCTGGTCCCGCTCATCGAGGAGCACCGCCGCCACGTCGACATCATCGAGCGGCGAGCGATGCGCGACGGCGACGTGGTCTTCTTCGACCTCGCCGACGACGCCATCCTCGCCCACAACAAGTTCATCGCCTACATGCTGTTCCCCGACACGGTCTACACCGTCGGGCTCACCCGCGGTCCGGAGCGGGCCAAGGTCTCGGTCGGGTCCAACCCGTGGGGCCCGCGTCCGCGTACCCACAACATCGCGGCGATCTGCGAGCGATTCGGCGGCGGTGGTCACCCGGTGGTCGGGGCGGTGTCGCTGCCCGCCCAGCAGATCGATCGGGCGCGCGAGATCGCGCGCGAGATCGTGGCCGAGCTCCGCCAGCCCGCTCCGCCTGCCGCCTGAGCGGGCGGCGTTGTATGCTTGCGGTACCGTGGATCGGGATCGCGGGGAGCCGGGATCGTCGCCGGTGAAGGGGCCGAGGATCGCCGGTACGCCGTTCGGCGACTACACGCTTCTGTGCAAGCTGGCCACCGGCGGCATGGGCGAGCTGTTCGTGGCGCGGCGAACGGCGGCCGGCGGCTTCCAGAAGCTGGTCGTCATCAAGCGCCTCTTGCCGCACCTGGCCGAGGACGGCCACTTCGTGGCGATGCTGCTCGACGAGGCGCGCATCGCGGCGCGCCTCTCGCACCCGAACGTGTGCCAGGTCTACGACCTGGGCGAGGCGGACGGCCACTACTACATCACCATGGAGCACCTCGAGGGGGTGCCGGCGTCGCTGCTCCTCCGCCGGGCAAGCCGGGCCGGGCAGCGGCTCGAGCTGGGCCTGGCCGCGGCGATCCTGCGCCAGACCGCCGCCGGCCTGCACCACGCCCACGATCTGCGCGACAACGACGGCAACTTGCTCGGCCTGGTCCACCGCGACGTGTCGCCGTCGAACCTGTTCGTCACCTCGGCCGGCGCGGTCAAGGTGCTCGACTTCGGCGTGGCCAAGTCGCAGGACGCCCTGGCCCGCACTCACACCGGCGCGCTCAAGGGAAAGTACGCGTACATGTCGCCCGAGCAGGTGCTCGGCGAGCCGGTCGATCGGCGCTCCGACGTGTGGTCGCTCGGCATCGTCCTCTACGAGCTGCTCACCGCGCAGCGGCTGTTCTGGCGCGACTCCGAGTACAAGATGTTCCAGGCGATCATCGACGAGCCGATCCCGTCGCTGGTGGAGCGGCGCCCCGGCCTGCCGATGCCGGTGGCCCTGGTGGCGGGCCGGGCGCTGTCGCGTCCGCCCGGCCAGCGGTTCGCCAGCGCGCGCGAGATGGGCGAGGCGCTCGAGGAGGCGATGGTCGGCCTGGGCGGGATCTGGGGCGCGAGCCGGGTGGCCGACTACCTCGAGGAGCACTTCGGCGAGCTCATGGGCGAGCGGCGCGAGGAGGTCCAGGCCGGCCTGGCCGGATCGCTGCGCCGGTCGTCGGGGATCGCGGCCGAGGTCGAGGCGGGCGACGGCGAGGGCGCCGGCGACGGCGCGGAGGACGACGGCGACATCGACTTCGACGAGGTGGATCCGGCGGCGGACGGCGCCGACGCGGCGATCGAGGCGCTGCTGGCCGAGCGGACCCGCCCGGCGGCGGCGCGGCGCAAGCGCGCGTGGCTGGGCGGGCTGGCGCTGGCGGCGGCGCTCGGCGGGGCCGGCGTGTTCGCATACCTCGAGCGGTTCCCGACCACCTCGCGGGCGCCGACCCCGGTGGTGGTGGTGGGCGGCGAGGTGGAGACGCTCGACGGGAAGGTGACCCGGGGCAACCCGGCGCCGCGAGAGGCCCCGGCCTCGCCGGCAGCGGGCACCGAGGCCGCGCGCGAGAGGTACTCGTCGCCGGTCGGGGCCGGCTCGTCGCCGGTCGGCGCGGAATCGCCGGCGGCGGAGGGCTCGGCGGCCGCGGCCGGCTCGTCGCCGGCACCGCCGGCGTCGGCGTCGCCGCGCGCTGCCTCGGTCGCGCCGGGCGGGCGCGATCGGCGGGCCGCGGCGGGGTCGAGCCCGGACGAGTACAGCGCGGAGCTCGGCCGCCACCAGGCCGAGTTCGTCGGCTGCTTCAGCCAGAGCACGATCAGCATCGGCGGCGCGCCGGCGCTGGTGGTCGCGCTCGACATCGACCGGCGCGGCCGGGTGAGCGAGGCGCGGCTGGTCCCGCCGGAGCTGGAGAGCACCCAGCTCGGCGGCTGCGTGCTGGCGGTCGCGCGCCAGGTCGCGTTCGCGCGCCAGGCGAAGCCGGTCCACGTGACCATCCCGCTTCAGGTCCGCCTCCACCGGTAGCCGAGGGCGGCCCGCGCCGCTCGCCGGCCGATCAGCGGTGGTGGCCGCGCCTCACGTACAGGTGCACGCCGTGGGTCGGGTGACTGAACTCGACCGCGACCCCGTTCTCGTCGTCGGTGCGCTGGACCGCGCCGGAGAAGCGGTGCTGGCGGTCGAGCTCCAGCTCGGCGCCGCCCACCGCGACTCGCCACCCCTCGATGGCCGCGCCGGCCACCACCACGCCGGCCCCGCTCCACGCCGCGCCCGGCCGCGGGGCCTGGAGATAGCCGGACCGGGCCGCGTTGTCGAACGCGATGGTCAGGGTCGACCGCCGCGACACCCGCGCCTCCGCCGGCGCCGCGCCGCTCGCCTCGAACCAGAACTGGTACTGCCCCTCGGCCAGCTCGCCTGCGTCGAGCGCGTGGGTCGACCCGGACAGCGCGAGCTCGAGCGGGCGGCTCCGCGCGGGCTGGAGGTGCAGCCGGTAGCCGGTCGCCTCCGGCGCGCCCGGCCAGCGGAACGTGATCGCCGGCAGCCGGTTCTGGTAGAGCACCGTGTAGCGCCGGCCGTCGGCGTCGACCGTGTTGTGCGGGGCCTGGCGGGCCAGCGGGCGGGTGCCGCTGTCCTTCTCGACTGCGAGCCGGCCGCTCGCCACCACCACGTCGCCGAGCGCGTTCCCCTCGAAGCAGCGCACCCGGTAGCGGTGGCGGCCGCGGGCCAGCCGCGCGATGCTCGCGCCGCGCCCCTCGACCATCACGCGCGCGGCGCGGAACGATTCGCCCTGGGCCAGCTCGAGCACGCCGGCCTCGGGGCAGAGGTCGGCGAAGCGGATCCGCACGTCGGTCGGCGGCGACGGATCGTGGATGGTGGCGGACAGCCCGGCCTGGACACTGAAGTCGGCGCGCTCGGGCGGGCGCCCCGACACGCGCAGCCCGCCGCCGCTCTCGACCACGCTCGACTGCCCGGTCAAGAGCCGCTCCCGGCCGCCCTGGTCGCCGACCACGTCCACCACCCCGCCGGTCACCACCACGCGGGTCTCGCCGCGATCGACCGTGAGATCGGCGCCCGAGCCACCGCCCGGGTCGGCGCCTCGCCGGGCCACGATCATCCCGCCGGGCACCCGCACCGTCACGTCGGCGGCGCCCGCGCGCACCTCGGCCCGCCCGCGCCGGGTCTGGACCAGCGCGCCGCCGGCCCCGCCCGGCGCCACCACCAGCTCGGCCGCGCCCACGACCAGCGCGTGCTCGTCGTCTCGCGCCAGCGCGATCGAACCGCCCAGCGGCACGCTCAGCTCGGACCCGGCGACGAGCTCGTGACGCCCCGGCGGCAGCTCGGTCCACGCCTCGCCGTCGCCCGGGCGGCGGAGCTGGGCCGGCAGCGCGCGCACCTCGCCGACCACGGCGACGCCGCTGTCCGGCGAGGTCGCGACCGGCGGTGGCACCGCGCTGGCCGCGCTGGTCCCGGCGTCGGCGGGCGGCGCGATCCTCTCCAGCCCCGATCCGTCGACGTTGCCGGCCAGGCCCTGCCCGGCGCCGACCGCCAGCTCGTCACCGTCGCGGGTCACCACCGCGCTGCCGACCAGCACGTCGAAGTGCATGGTCTGGTCGCGGCGGCCGATCCGCACCCGGCTGCCGGCGGCGATGCGGGCGCGGCCCACCTCGAGCTCGATGACCGCGTCGCCGTCCTCCGCCTCGAGCTCGCCGTCCACCGCCAGCGCGCCGGTGCCGCGGCCGAAGCGGATCGTGGTGCCGGGCCCCATGCGCAGCCCGCCGCCGGCCAGGAAGTGGAGCCGGGCGCCGCCCGGGCTGGATGTGCGCACCCCGTCGCCGGCGCGAAACCGATCGCCGGTCCGCGACGGCTGCCAGGCCTTGCCCCCGGCGCTGCGCTGTGCGGTGCCGCCGAGGACCGCGCTCAGCTCGGCGATGTCCGGCTCGCTCCGATCGCGGCAGGCGCCCGCCGCCACCAGACACACGCCGACCAGCACCGCTCGCCGCGCGCGGGTCACCGGGTCACCTGGGTAGGTCCACGTTCAGGATGGTGACTCCATCCTGCTCGATCTCGACCTGCCGCTCCTGCGCGTGGTAGCCGTCCGCCTCGATCGACACCCGGTAGCTGCCGGGCGGTAGATCGACCTCGAACTCGCCGTGCGGGTCGCAGCGCGCCTCGATGCCGATCGGCTGCACCGTCAGCCGCGCCGCCAGCGGGCGCCCGCGGAACGAGCGGACCAGGCCGCGCAGCTGGCCGGGCGGCAGCGCGAGCTCGAGGGTGACGCGGACCCGGGCGGTGCGACCGGCCTGGACCTCCGCCGTCGCCGAGCCGGGCCGGTGGCCGGTGTGGCTGACCTGGATCTCGACCCGACCGCGCGAGACGTCGGCCAGCTCGGCGGTGCCGTCGGGACCGGTGCGGGTCGCGCGCGCCGCCGCACCGGCGGCCGGCTGCATGACGATCTCGGCGCCGGCCAGCGCCGCGCCGGTCTCGCTGGCCACGGCGATCGCCAGCCGACCGGGCTCCGGTGGCGGGGCCGGCTCGGCGCGCGGGTGGGGCGCCGCGGCCAGCCGTGCGCCGAAACGCTCGGGCGCGCGGCGGGGCTGGAACGTGAGCCCGGCCAGGGCCTGGAAGCGCGGCTCGACCGGATAGAGGACGTCCATCGAGTCGAGGCCGGGCGAGCCGGCCAGGCTGTACTCGACCAGGATCTGCGCGGCCAGCGAGCCGGTCAGCGGGCGCCGCACGCCGGCGCCGAGCCGCATCGGCCAGTGGCCGCTCCCCGGCGCGTCATCGCCGACCAGCGCGTCGAGGCTCCACTCGGCGACCCACTCGGTCGCGCCGGTGCGGACCGATCCGCCCAGGCCGAGCAGCGCGGCGTTGGACTCGCTGACCCCGAGCGCCATCCGGTCCGACGGGCTGAGCTCTCCCGGCTGGTCCACCGACTCGGCGCTGCGGTCGTAGCGGAAGCCGGCCTGGGCGCCGAGCGCGAGCCCGCCGCCGGGCGCCAGCCACGACACCAGCCCGACAAGGTCCGCGGTCGCCGCCGACGGATCCAGCGACGGCGCGTCGCGCCCGGGCATCCACAGCCCGGCGTGCGCCGCCAGCCACACGCCGCCGCCGAGCGGGGTGACCGCGCGGGCGGCCAGGCGCGGATCGCCGACCCAGCCGCTGTCCTGGCCGGCGCCGGTGCCGGTGTGGCGGTCGTAGCGGCCCGAGAAGCGCGCGGCCAGGGCCAGCCACGGCAGCGGGCGAAAGCTCGTCGCCAGGTCGACCGCGGTGCGATGGTGGTTGTCGTCGTCGGCGACGACCGCGCCGCGGTGCCCGTAGCCGGCCAGGGCCGACACGACCAGCCCGGTGTCGAGCGGCACCGCCGCGCCGACCCGGACGAAGCCGGGCAGCGCCCCGCCGGTGTCGCCGACCGGCTGCTCGGCCTGCGCCCGCGCCGTGGCCGGGGCGGCCAGCATCGCGGCAGCGACGGCCATCGCGACAGCGACGGCCGTGCCCCCGGCGGTGGATCGGAGCGAACCGCGCATGGCCATGGCCGACCGACGCAGCAACCGCGAGATGATATCGCGTCCAGTGACGCGATCCCAGGATGTAGCCGACGACCCTGCTCAGAGGCGATAGGCGACGGTCAGGAGCGCGCCGTAGAGCATCTCCACGGCCTCCGACCTGCGGACTGGATCCGAGCCCTCGATGACGAGGTCGATCGGGGAGTAGAGGAAGAAGCCGCCCAGCGCGGTGGTGGTCCGGTCCTTCTGCCAGGCGAACCCACCGGTCGCGCCGTAGAAGTCCTCGCGAAAGGTGTCGCCGCTCTGCTTCGGCTCGGGCAGGGCCGAGCGGTTGTAGAGCGCGCCGAGCCGCAGCCACCAGGTCGACAGGACCTGCCAGTCGACCCCGACGCTGACCCGCGGCGCGAGCTCCACGTCCAGCTTGGTCGTCCCGATCTGGGGGATGTCCGGCTCGTCGACGGTGGTCACGGTGGCGGGGAGCTGGACGCTGGCCTCGAGCAGGAGCTCGAGCCGCGGGGTGGCGCGGAACGACAGGCCGGCGCCGAGGTCGAGCGGGGCGGGGCTGCTCACGTCGACGTCCTCGAACTCCTGCTCGATGGTGTTGGCGTCGTCGCCCGGCACCACCGAGGCCTGGTAGATGTCGGCGCCGCCGGACAGCTTCACCGCCGGCGCGCGGGCGCGGAGCCCGATGCCCCAGCGCGGGTGGGCCTGCCAGTACAGCCCGCCGATCGCCACCAGGTTGAGGACCGACTGATCCGTGTTGCTGGTCAGCTCGGCGACCGCGCGCTCGGCGCCGACGGTCTCGGTGCGGAGGAAGGTGAGCTGCGACGTCGAGTCGCGGGTGACGAACAGGCTCAGCCCGGCGTGCAGCTCCGGGGTGATGTCGTGCGCGACCCCGCCCCCGATCCAGAGCGACTCCTGCTGGCTTTCTTGTAGAAGGGTGACCTTCAGGTTCTCGCTGGCGAAGGCGACCCGGTTCTTGAAGGTGAGCGCCTCGGGGATGAGGACGGCGGTGGCGAGCGACCAGCTGCCGATCTGGTAGGTGGAGATGAGGGTCGAGGGGTTGGCGATGAAGCCGGCGGCGTGAAACGGCTGATCCTCGCCGTCGATCGAGAGGAGCGCGTCGGTCTCGAACTGGAACCGCATGTAGATGTTCCCGGACACCGAGAGGTTGGGATGGTCGATGCGGGCCAGGTTGGCCGGGTTGTAGTAGACGGCCTCGCCGGCGGCGCTGGTGAGGCCGGCGTTGGCCACGAAGGCCGCGCGCTCGCCGAACGGGAGGAAGTCGGGGTTCTCCAGGTCGGCGGCGGCGCGCCGCGATGGCAGGGTCACGGCGAGGGACAGGAGGACGACGGGCATCCGGCGGGTCCAGGTCATGGGGCGCGCGACTATCGTCCAGCGCGCTCGATTTCGACCAAGCGATCGCGGAAAGAAGTGGCGCGGTCTGGCACCCGGCCGGGCGGCCGGGACGTCGCCCCCGAAGGTCCCAGTGGACAGCGGGTCCACAGCCGCCGCGGGAAGTGGTCTCACTGTCCACTCGATCCGGCTATCGGTGCGACGGCGCTGATGTCCCACCCGGCACGGCGGGTGCAGTACGCAGAGCTACCCGAGAGCGGGTGGCGCAGCAACCGGGGCGACAGGGAGCGGGGCGACGGGGAGAAGGATCGGTAGGCCGAGGGGCGGCCAGCTGTGAAGGTAGAGACGGCGCGGGGCTGGTGGAAGGGCGGAGGGCGCAGGGCGGGTTGGTGGAGTGGGGCCGTCACGCGGCGCGGGACGAGCGGGAGGGTGATGGGGCGCTGCGTGACGGTGGGGTCAGGTGGATCGTGGAGGTGGGCGTCAGCGGCGCGGGCGAGCGGGAGAGGGTGGGGCGCTGCGTGACGGCGGGGTGAGTGATGGGGGGCGCCGGTCGACGGCGCCGAAGGTGGGGAGGGGCGGGCCGACGGCGCGGGGGCGCCGTCGGCGGTCGTGTCGTGGTGGGGCGTGATGGGGTCGGAAGGGCGGGGGGCGCGGGCGGCGCTGGGCCGCGCGCGGCGAGGATGGGGGCGGGAACGGAGCGGTGGATCGCTCGGACCCGCAGGGGGAAGGTCTCAGATGCAGGTCCAGAGCTCGCCCGGCGGCGAGAATCACACAGAGGTACGGCTGCGCTGTCCGGTGTGTCTCGCTGTCTATCGCACCGGGTTCGACTGCTGCCCGGCGGACGGCGGGGTGCTCTCCGCGTGGGAAGGCGACCCGCTGCTCGGCGCCGAGCTGGCCGGGCGCTACGTCATCGAGGAGCTGGTCGGCCAGGGCGCGATGGGGCTCATCTACCGGGCCCGGCACGTCTGCCTGCCGCGCCAGTTCGCCATCAAGATCCTGTTCGGCGATCTGGTCGTCGATCCGCGCATGCGGATCCGCTTCGCCCAGGAGGCGGCGCTGGCCAGCCGGCTCAGCCACCCGAACGTGGTGCCGGTGGTCGACTTCGGCCGCAGCGACACCGGGCTGCTCTACCTGGTCATGGACTTCGTGGAGGGCGAGGTGCTCGCCGAGATGATCGCGCGCGAGGCGCCGCTCGAGCCCGAGCGGGCGGTGCGCCTGATCCGGCAGCTGGCCCGGGGGCTGGGCCACGCCCACCGGCGCGGGCTGGTCCACCGCGACTTCAAACCGGGCAACGTGCTGCTCGAGCCCGACGAGGGTGGCGCGACGGTGCCGCGCATCCTCGACTTCGGGCTGGCGATCTCGACGCGCGATCGCGACGAGCAGCCCGGCCGGCTGACCGAGTTCGGGGTCATCATCGGGACGCCGATCTACATCGCGCCGGAGCAGGTGCTGGACCTGGCGGTGGACCACCGCGCCGACCTGTTCGCCCTCGGCGTGGTGCTCTACGAGATGCTGGCCGGCAGGCCGCCGTTCGACGGGCGGCCGGTGGAGATCGCGCACAAGAACGTGATCTACCCGGTGCCGGCGATCGCGCAGCGCAGCCCGGGGATCGAGGTGCCGCCGGCGCTGGAGAAGGTGGTGCGCCGGCTGCTCGAGAAGGCGCCCGAGGACCGCTACGGCTCGGCCGACGAGCTGTGCGAGGCGCTCGACGCGATCGAGGCTGGCGCCGACCGGCCGGGCCGGCGGGCGCGCTCGATGATGGCGCAGGCGGTGCCGGGAGATCTCGAGGCCGCGGTGGAGGCCTCGGCCGAGGCCGAGGTGGCCGAGGTGGCCGCGGTGACCGACGTGACCAAGGTGGCCGCGGCGCCAGGGGCAGCCAGGCGATCGTCGCGGTCTCACCGCGCGGTGCGAGCGGCGTCGCCTCGGCCGGCGCCGACGGTGACGCGGATGGGCGCGGCGACCCGCGCGCCGCAGACGCTGGAGCAGGCGCGGGCAGCGGCGCGGGCGTCGGCGGCCGCCGGTCAGACGGCGGCGGCACAGATGGTGACCGTGATCGCCCTGCCGCCGCGCGCGATGCTGGCTCCCGGCCTGGACTCGCTCACCGGCACCGAGCTGATCGCCCGACACGGCGTGATCGACGGCGGGCTGTCGCGGCTCCGCGCGGCGACGCCGGTGCGGCGGCGCCGGCTGGCGGTCGCTGTCGCGCTGGTGTTCGCCGGCGCGGTCGGCGTCTACGCCGCGGCCGCTCGCCGCGGCGCCGGCGGGGCGGTGAAGCCGGCACCCGCGCGCGCGGAGGTGGAATCCACGGCGCCATCGCGTCCGTCCGGTGGAGAACCGGAACTTGCCCCGGGCGGGGCGGTGGCGTCGTCTCTCTCGATTCCCTCGTCTGCTGGTCGGGACGGATCGGTCCGGGAGGCTCCGCTGTCGAACCAGGCGCGGTCGGCCCAGCCGGCACCGCGCGATCCGCACGCCCTGACTGTCTTCGTCCGCAAGGCCGCCGGGGCCGAGCTCGCGGCGGGGGCGGCGCAGGCCGCGGCCACGCCGGGCACGGTCCGGGTCGCGGCGACTCGCCCCGGGACCGCGGCGCGCCCGGGTTCGGCGGCCGCGGATCCCGCGGCGTCGGTCCGCGCCCAGGTGGAGGCGGCCCAGCGGCGGGCCGCGGATGGCATCGAGGGTTCGACCGGCGCGGGATTCGAGGGCGGCGCGGGGAACCGCGCGGGGATCGCCGGATCGGCCGGCGCGGGCCCGACCGGCGCGGCCTCGACCGTCGCCGGGTCGATCGGCTCGGGCTCGGGGGTGGGCTCGGCGGCGCGCTCGGGCGGCGCTCTCGCGAGCGGCGCACCATCGACCGGCGTCACCGCCGCCCCCGGGGTCGAGCGACCGTCCTTGCCCGCGGCGGTCGTTCCCGGCCCGTCCGGCGCGCTCGCCGGCGCCCGGATCACCGCACCGGCGCGATCCAGCGATGCGCTCGCGCCGGTCGCGCGCCGGAGCTCCCGCCCGCGCAGCCCGATCGCCGTGCCGGGCAGCCGCGCTCACCGCGAGAGCGGCGCCGTGCCGCCGATCCACTTCCCGCGCTGGGAGCAGGCCCCCGGCCAGATCAGCGCGAGGATGTGCATCGACGCGCGCGGCGCGGTCACCTCGGTCTCGGTCCTCTCGCCGGTCTCGCGCGGCGTCCGCGCCACCGTCGAGCGCGCCGCGGCCGCGTGGCGCTATCGCCCGATCGTCGACGGTGACGAGGCGGTCCCGGCCTGCTTCGCCACCACCTTCCGGGTCCAGGTCGAGTAGCACCCGGCCGCGCGGCACGGGTGGCGAGCACCATCGCGCGGGCCCGCGCGCACCGCCCGTGCTATGCACGACAGGTGCGCCGCGCCGCGCTCGCCTTCGTCGTCGTCGCCTGCGGGTCCCTGACCGGGATCGCGCGGCCCTCGCCGGCGCGCGCCACCGCGGATCCGTCGGTGCCGAGCGCCAGCCGCCCGGGCGACCAGGCCCCGCTGCCCGGCGTCCACCGGCGCGACTCCGGGGCGCAGCTCCGCCTGGCCGGTCGGCTGGCCGACAGCCGGACCGGCCCGCTGTCGCTGACCGCCACGCCGGCGCGGCGGTCGCTCCTGCCCCCACCTGTGCCGAGACCGGCCGCGCTCGCCTCGGCCGCCGCACCGGCGCGCGTCGGGCAGGTCGCCGCCCATCCCGGCCTCGCCCGCGCGCCTCCTCGATCGCAGAGCTGACCCGATCACCTTTTTTCGAGGGAGCTCTGCCCGGCGCGCCGATCGCGCGTCGAAGGAGGAGTCACGTGAAGCATCCGCGCAAGCACGACGACGACGAGAACGAGGCCAGCCGCGATGAAGACGACGACCACGGCGTGCCAGACGGCCCGAAGAGCTGGAGGGACCGCCACGGCCCCAGCCTGTTCGTGGCCGGCTGCCTCGCCACCCTGGTCCTCTTGATGGTGTTCCAGTCCGGCTGCTGATCGCCCGGCGGCGCGGCTCCACCCACCGATGGGTCGGGGCCGCGCCGGTCGGCTTCTCTCGCGGCCGGCCGCTGCCGTCCGTCGCCGCGGATCAGCGCCGGCTGCGCTTCGACCCGCGCGCCGGCGGCTTCTTCCGGGCCGGCGGTCGGGCCACGTCCCGCGCGGTCGCCGCGCCGCGCTTGCCCGCCGCGCCTGACTTGCCCGCCGCGCCGCGCGCCGCCGCGCCTGGCTTGCCCGCACCGCCGACCGGACCGTCGCCGCCCGCGGTCGCCTCCATCCGGTCGACCCGCTCGCGCAGCCTCGCCGCGTCGCCGCGCAGGCGGTCGATCTCGTCGCGCAGCGCGCCCACCTCGGCCGCCGGCGCCCGCGCGTCGCCGATGTCGCGCGAGATTTCCCGCGCCCGCCGCCGCAGCCGCCCGTCCAGCTCGCGCGTCACCACGCCGTCGAGCGCGCCCAGCGACGCCGGGTCGCCGATGACCGAGAGCGCCTCCAGCGCGGACGACTGGACCCGGAAGTCGCGATCGCGCAGGAGCTCCTCGATCTGCTCGCGCGCCTCGCGCTCGACCCGGTCGCGTCGGCCGCGGGCCAGCTCGGCCAGCGCCGCCAGCGCCGCCCGCCGCCCGTGCGAGACCCTGCCGTACTGGGCTCCCTCGACCAGGAGCGGGATCGCCGACTCCTCGCGCGCCTCGGCCAGCCCGCGGTACGCGTGCTGGCGGATGACGTCGAGGAAGGACTCGCGTCCGGCCGCCTGGCGCAGGAGCTCGCCGGCGCGCGGCGAGCGCGCCCGCCCCAGGGCCAGGCACGCCTCCGCCTCGACGAAGTAGCTCGGGTCGCCGTTCTCCACCACCCGCGCCAGCGTCGCGCCGACCATGTCGTCGCGGCGGAACTGGCCGAGCGCGCGCACCACCGCCCGCCGCGCGCGCGGGTGCTCGGTGGTGGCGATCGCGCCGATCAGCGCGTCGCGCGCCGCCTCGGTGCGCAGCGCGCCCAGCGCGTCGGCCGCCGCCGACCGCACCACCCACGACGGGTCGCGCCCGAGCGCGTCGATGAGCGCGGCGGTCGGCTTGTCGCCGCCGCGGCTGCCCAGCTCGCGCGCCGCGTGCACTCGATCGATCGCGATCGCCGCGCCGGCCAGCTCCGCGATCCACATCGGGGTCGGCTTCTCGGTCTTGACCTTGGCCAGCAGCGCCTTGCCGGGGTCGACGATCGCCTGGCTCGGCTCGGCCGCGCACGCCACGTGGAACGCGTGCTGCTGCTCGATCACCTCGACCTCGACGTCGCGCCGCTCGCCGCTCACCACCAGCGACAGGACCAGCGGCAGGCGGAACAGCGGCGTCTGGCCCTCGACCCGCTGGGTCTGCTTGACGGTGAAGCTGGCCAGCTTGCGGGCGGCGTCCCACTCGACGACGACCTCGAGCTCCGGATGACCGGCGCCCTTGATCACCCACTGGTCGAAGAACCAGTCGAGCTGGCGCCCGGTCGCCTCCTCCACCGCACGGGCCAGATCGCGGGTCTCGACCGAGCCGCCCCGGTGCTTGCCCAGGTAGTGCTTGATGGCGCGGAAGAAGGCCTCGTCGCCGAGCGCGCGGCGCAGCATGTGCAGCACGCGCCCGCCCTTCTCGTACAGGTGGTGATCGAAGATGTCGATCGGCTCCTCGTAGACGTTGGTGGCGATGGTGCGCCGGTAGCGCCCGGCGTCCTCGGCGAAGTACTGATCGCCCCACTCGTCGAGCTCGTGATCGGCGGCGTCGCGCCCCTCGTGCGCCTCGCGCCACAGGTACTCCGAGTAGGTCGCGAACCCCTCGTTCAGCCAGCCCTCGCCCCACGATCGGCAGGTCAGGAGGTCCCCGAACCACTGGTGGGCCAGCTCGTGCGCGACCAGCGCGTCGGCGTCGAAGTCGAGCGCGGCGCGCTCGTCGTACAGCACCGTGTCGGTGAGCGTGGTGGCGCTGGTGTTCTCCATCCCGCCGAAGATGAAGTCGGCCACGCAGACCTGGGCGTACTTGGCGTACGGGTACTTCATCCCGAACAGGCGCGAGAACAGCTCCAGCATGGCCGGCGTGCGGCCCAGGGTGCGGCGCGCGTCCTCCTCGCGCCCCGGCTGGACGTAGTAGGTGACGTCCACCCCGCTCCACTCGTCGCGCAGCTCGGTCAGCTCCCCGGCCACCAGCGTGACCAGGTAGCACGAGTGCGGCACGTCGAAGCGCCAGTGCAGGACCCGCTGGTCGCCGCGCACCTGGTCCGAGACCAGCACCCCGTTCGACACCGCGGTGAAGCGGGCCGGCACCGCCACCACGACCTCGCTGGTCGACTTCTCGTTGGGCGAATCGAAGCAGGGGAACCAGAACCGCGAATCCTCGTCCTGGCCCTGGGTCCACACCTGGACCGGCTTGTCGGGATAGTCGTCGTCCGGCCCGACGAAGTAGATGCCGCGCCGCGGCCGCCCGGCGTAGGCGATCTCCAGATCGAACACCTCGCCCTCGCTCACCTTGCCGAGCGACACCCGCAGGATCTTGCCGTCGTGGAGGTGCTCGAGCGCGCGCCCGTCGCGGGTGACGCTCGCGATCTCCAGCTCGACCGCGTCCAGCCGCAGCCACGGCGATCCGGACACCAGCGGCGACAGGCTGAGCGTGCAGGTCCCGGCGATCCGGCGGGCCTCGACGTCGAGCGCGACGTCCAGCTTGATGTGGCGGACCGCGCAGACGCGATCGGGGCTGTAGCGCGCCCGGGCGCCGGGCAGAGCGAACTCGCGCTTCATGCCGGCACGCTAACCCAGTTCGTCGCGGTTTTCGAGCCGCCGGCGCTCGCGTTCGGCCGCGCGCTCGAGCCGGCGCAGCCGCACGCGCGGATCGACCGCGCGCGCGAAGAACACGACGATCTCGAGGCCGAGGGTGACCGCGCCGGCCAGCGCGTGGCACGCGACCGCGATGTACGTCGCCGGCACCAGCACCATCGCGGTCGACCCGGGCGGCTCGAGGAAGGTGCGCGGCCCGTACAGCGCCCACATCAGCCCGGCCGGCAGCCACGCGGCCAGCATCCCGCACAGGGTCAGCCCGCTGGAGGCGGCCAGCCGATCGCGCAGCACCACGCGCCCGCGCATCGCGAACCAGCCGGCCACCACCTGCACCGCGGTCGACACCAGCCCGAAGTGGAAGAGCGTGTCGAGCATGTCGTCGCGATCGGGCAGCGCGGACAGCGAGAAGCGCTGGCCGAGCAGGTCGAGCAGCACGTAGTAGCTGAGCGGGAAGGCGGGCAGCGCGATGGCCAGGATGCGCCAGTCGACGTGCACGGCGCCGAGCCGGTGGGCGAGCACGATCAGCAGCAGCGCGAGGAGCGCCGCCGTCGCCACCCCGGCCGCTCGCCACGCCCGCCGCTCCGCCATGAGCGGCTCCTCGTCCTGGCGCGCGCGATCGATCGACGCCTGGTTGTGGCGGATCCGGCGCTGGTCGGCGCGGGCCAGCATCGCCCGCTCGGCCTGGGGCAGCGTGGTCGCCTCGACCAGGGTGCGGCCGAACCCATGGCGCGGAGCCGGCAGGCCGAGCAGCGCCGCCGCGGTCGGGGCCACGTCGATGAGGTCGACCTCGGCCAGCGCCGCGCCCGGCCGGATCCCGGCCCCGGCCAGGACCAGCGGCACCTCGACCACCTCCGGCTCGTTGCCCCCGTGACCGCCGCGCCCGGTGTGGCCGTGATCGGAGGTGACGATGACCGTGTCGCGGGTGAGATCGAGCCCGGCGAGCGCCGCGGCCAGCGTGCGGTCGACCTCGGCGCTGGCCGCCGCATAGCTCGGGCTGTCGGCGCCGCGAGCGTGTCCGGCCGCGTCGACCGCGCCGGGCAGGAGCACGACCAGGGGATAGTCCTGACCGACGACCAGCGCCGCGGCGCGCGCGAATCCATCCGGCCAGGGCGCGTACAGCGCGGCGGCGAAGTCGTCGTGGAACATCATCGCCACCCCGAACGCGAGATCGGCGGCGTAGGCCGAGCGCAGCCCGGCCGCGTTGGCCCGGTCCATGAGCGAGTCGATCTCGACCGGCCAGGCGTACGCGTTGTTGCGCACGCCGCTCCACGCCGGCGGCACGCCGGTCAGGATCGAAACGTGGTTGGGGCGCGAGTAGGTCGGGTAGTGCGAGCGGGCGATGGCGTCGACCCCGCGCCGGCGCAGCGAGTCGAGGAACGGAAGCCGATACGAGCCGCGCATGCGGAGCCCGTCGATGATGACCAGGATGACCCGGCGCGACACCCGCGCCGGCGACGGCGCCAGCTCCGGGACGGTGGCGGCCAGGGCCGGCCGGGCCTGGTTGAGCTCGGGGCGGAACGCATCCGCCGCCCCGACCGCGCGCAGCGCCACCGACGCGCCCAGGACCACCAGCAGCAGCGCCGCCACCACCGGCGTGAACACGCTCACGTGACGCGCGCGAGTCACCCGCGGCCCCCCCGAGGCCCGTGCGATCGAGATCGATGCACTACCTCCAGTATGCGCCGGCCGCCCGGGCCGGCGGCCTCCCTTTCGAGCGGCGCCCGGCCGCGGCCGAAAAGCGCGACCGGCCGGGCGGTTGGCTCAGGGCCCGCTCATGAGCGGGCCCTCAGTCGAGCCAGAAGCGGCGCACCATCCAGAACGTGCCGGACGCCATCGCCGCCGACAGCGGGATGGTGAACACCCATCCCCACACGATGCGGCTGGCCAGCCCCCACTTGATCCCGCGGATGCGGGTGGTGGAGCCGACCCCGATGATCGACCCGGTGATCGTGTGCGTGGTCGACACCGGGATGTGCATGGCGGTCGCCCCGAACAGCGTGATCGCCCCGGCCACCTCGGCGCAGAACCCGCCGATCGGGCGCAGCTTGGTCAGCCGCATGCCCATCGTCTTCACGATCCGCCAGCCGCCCATCGCGGTGCCGAGCGCCATGCAGCCGTACGACGCCGCCGCGATCCACAGCGGGACGTGGTCGAAGTCCTTCTGCATCCGCCCGGTCGCGATGAGCAGCGCGACGATGACGCCCATCGTCTTCTGCGCGTCGTTGCCGCCGTGGCCGATCGAGTAGGCCGCCGACGACAGCAGCTGGCCGATCCGGAAGAACTTGTCCACGGCGCGCGGCCGGGCCCGCCGCAGCAGCCAGAACACCAGCAGCATGATGACGAAGCCGAGCCCGAACCCGATGACCGGAGCCAGCGGGATGAACCACAGCGTCTTGTACAGCTTGTCCTTGACCAGGATGTCCCAGCCGGAATAGGTCACCCCGGCGCCGGCCAGGCCGCCGATGAGCGCGTGCGACGAGCTCGACGGGAGCCCCCACCACCAGGTGAGGAGGTTCCAGATGATGGCGCCGACCAGCCCGGACAGGACCACGTACACGAACGCCTGGTCGGTCGGATCGATGGCGATGATTCCGGAGATCGTCTTGGCCACGCCCTCGCCGAAGATGACCAGGGCCACGAAGTTGAAGAACGCGGCCCACAGCACCGCCACCCGCGGCGACAGCACCCGGGTCGAGACGATGGTGGCGATCGAGTTGGCCGAGTCGTGGAAGCCGTTGACGATGTCGAACGCGAGCGCCAGCGCGATCGCGAAGACGACCAGTGCCGTGACGTGCATGGCGGGCCGCCCGGCTCAGGCGTTCTCGAGGACCACGCCCTCGATGATGTTGGCGACGTCCTCGCAGCGGTCGGTGGCACCTTCGAGGTGCTCGTAGATCTCCTTCCACTTGATGATCATGATCGGGTCGCGCTCCTCCTTGAACATCCGCGCCAGCGCGCGGCGGAGGATCGCGTCCGCCTCGTTCTCGAGCCGGTTGATGTCGACGCACTTGGCCAGGATGCGCTTCGGGTTCTTGAGATCGCGCAGCCCGTTCAGCGCCTCCTCGACGTCCTTGGAGGCGCGCCAGAGAGTGTCGGCCAGGTCGACCACCTCGGGCGTCATCGTGGAGATCTCGTAGAGGGCGATGCGCTCGGCGCCGGCCTCCACGTAATCCATGATGTCGTCCATCCGGGTGATGAGGCGGTAGATGTCGTCGCGCTCCAGCGGGGTGATGAACACCTTGTGGAGCGCCCCCACGCACCGGTGCGTGATGACATCGGTCTCGTGTTCGATCTCCTTGATGCGCTTCGCCTTGGCGTCGATGTTGGCGGCGCTCGACACCATCGAGACGAACTCGGCGGTGCCGGTCACGGTCAGCCGGGCGTGCTCCTCGAAGAAATCGTAGAAGCTGGTCTCCTTGGGCAGGAGCCGTCCAAACATGCCGTCCTCCTACACGTGTTGCGCACATCTATCACGCATCCGTGTGACAGATGCGTGACGGCCGGCCAATTCGGCCAGTCCGGGCGACTCAGGCGGCCGAGGACGCGCTCCGGTCCCCGCGATCGGGGTGCTGGTGGACCCGGGAGCGCACCTCACCATAGGTGATGGACCCGTGGCTGAAGGTCGGCTTGAGACCTGGAGCCAGCCGGCTCTTCACCATCTCGGACGACGGGAAGCACTGCGGGAACTCCGGCCGCGCCGCGCTCGGATCGGCCAGGGTCTTCTCCAGCGCCATCGAGACGTACTGGTCGAGCGAGTTCTCCCGCGTGTTCGAGTTGAGGATGAACTCCGACTCGGTCTCGCGCGCGTGGCGACGGACCCCGCCAATCTCGCTCGACAGCGGCGCGTAGCACTCCACCGCCACGCCGTTCTCGCTGACCGTCCACAGCCCCGTGTCGGTGTGGATGACCAGGCTGTGGTTGCCCTCGGTGTGGCCGGGGGTCCGGACCATGGCGAAGCCGCGCCCGACCAGGTAGTCGCCGTCCACCACCGCGATGCGCTCGCGCGGCACCGCGCGGATCCCGTCGCGCACGTACCAGCGGGTCTGCAGCGGGTGCAGGTGCTCGAGCGTGCGCAGCTCGGCGCGCTGGACCAGGAGCAGCGCGTTCGGGAAGGCCGCCACGGTCGGCTCGCTCTTTCCCGGCTCCGGCTCGGTGGTGCCGAGCAGCCCGCGCACGTCCTGCGTGTGCAGGTGATCGAATGTCAGGAAGTCGATCTCCTCCGGGGCGATCCCCACCTCGGCCAGCGCCGCGACCGCGTTCGGGTACTGCTTCGACAGCACCCGCTGGGTCAGGAACGAGCCATAGCGCTCGATCTGGCTGGCGAAGAACGGTGCCTCGAGCGAGCGCGGCGCGTCGGTCGGGTTGACCAGGATGTTGATGAGCCGACCGCCGTCTCCCTCGACCTGCACCAGCTGGGTGGCGTTGCGCATCATCACGTAGGGCGCCGGCGAGCGGGCCGCGCCGGCCAGCCCGTATTCACTGGGATACGGGAACACGGCGACCGGGAAGGTCCGCACCGAGATCACGCGTCCGGACGACAGCAGGCGCTGGCGCAGCGCCCGCCCGGCCCGCCGCACGGCATCCAGGCGCTGGCCGGGGCTGTCCTCGGTCCAGGCTCGATCCATCTCGTCGAGCCGGAGGAGCGGGGCGGGGAGCGGGGCGGGAGAGGGGGACGTTTCCATGAGGGTTCCTCCGCGGGGCCGGCCGGACGATACCAGGGGCGCGCGCCGACCGGCGACCGAGCGCTCGCCGGAACGGCCACCGAGTGGCTGTGCTAGCTTACCTCCTCGCGATGGCGGTCGACGACCTCCGCTCCGGCACCTGGGTCACCTACGTGGACGGACACGCGACTGGTGTCCGCGTGCGCCGGTGCCGTATCGAGGTGGTGGGCGGCGCCGACGCCGGCCTGCGCCGCGACATCGAGGCCCCGGTCATCCGCATCGGCGCCCGCCGCGGCAACGACGTCCAGCTGACCGACTCGCAGGTGTCGGGGATTCACTGCGAGATCCGGCTCGACGAGCGCGGCTACCGCTTGCGCGATCTCGACTCCACCAACGGCACCTTCGTCAGCGGCCTGCGCGTCAACGACGTGTACGTCCCGCCCGGCTCGGTGCTGGTGATCGGCTCGACCCGCATCCGCTTCCAGCCGCTCGGCGAATCGGTCGAGGTGGCGCTGTCGGCCCGGCAGAGCTTCGCCGGCCTGATCGGCCGCAGCGTGCTCATGCGCGAGATGTTCGCCCGCCTGGAGCGCCTGGCCCAGAGCGACGCCACCGTGCTCATCAGCGGCGAGACCGGGGTGGGCAAGGAGCTGGTCGCCGAGTCGCTGCACGAGCACTCGCCGCGCGCGTCCGGCCCGTTCGTGGTGCTCGACTGCGGCTCGATCCCGCAGAACCTGATCGAGAGCGAGCTGTTCGGCCACGAGCGCGGCTCGTTCACCGGTGCGATCAACGCGTACGCCGGCGCGTTCGAGCGCGCTCACCGCGGCACCATGTTCCTCGACGAGATCGGCGAGCTGCCGCTGGCCATGCAGCCCAAGCTCCTGCGCTCGCTCGAGCGCAAGGAGGTGCGCCGGATCGGCGGGACCAAGACCATCCAGGTCGACATCCGGGTGGTGGCGGCGACCAACCGCGACCTCGGCGTCGAGGTCAACCGCGGCCGCTTCCGCGAGGACCTCTACTACCGCCTGGCGGTGGCGCGCGTGCACGTGCCGCCGCTGCGCGACCGGCGCGAGGACATCGAGCCGCTCATCGATCACTTCCTGTCGATCACGCCCAACGCCGAGGGCGCCCAGCTGTCACCCGAGACCATCGAGCTCATGCAGAAGCACGACTGGCCGGGCAACGTGCGCGAGCTGCGCAACGTGATCGAGCGGGCCATCCTCCTGTCGGAGGCGCCGATCGGCGGGGTGGCCGAGGGGGTCATCGGGCCGACCCCGGGTCGGCTGGTCGATCGCGGACCGGGAGGGGAGGCAACTCCCGGGGCGCCGGGAGGCGGGCCGGCCGCGGACCACGGCGTCGACTCCGCGATCCCGCGCGGGCGCGAGCTGTTCGAGATCGCGATCGATACGCGCTCTCCCTTCAAAGAGGCGAAGCAGGCGCTGGTCAACGAGTTCGAGAAGCGGTACATCATCCGCCTCCTGGCCGAGCACGGCGGCAACATCTCGGCGGCCGCACGGGTGGCCGGCATTGACCGGATGTCGATCCACAAGATGTTGCACCGCCTGGGGATCGATAACCCGGGCCGTGACTGAGCCGCTCGGTCGCCGTTCACGGCTATCCTCAGCTTATCCAGAGGCGCGTCCAGCTCCCGGGTCCCCCTGAGAAATCCGGAGCTTGGGTTTTCGTGGCCTGTTGACAAGCCGTGGGCTCGCCGTTCTGGCGGCGAGTGCCTCCGCCCCGATCCAGGGGCCCGAAAAGACAGACGCCCGGCCGCCGAAGCGACCGGGCGCGGAGATCCGCCGGGGCGGAGGCCGTCAGATCAGGGCTGGCACCAGTTCACGTTGATCGAGTAGGTCGCGGCGGTGAACCCGCGGATCGAGATGAACGCCTGCGACTGGCCGGCCGGGACCGTGAGGTTGCAGGTCTCGCTGGCGCCGTTCAGGAACGGACGGCAGTTGAACTGGGTGGTGGTCGGCGTCGCGCCGAAGCGGACGTAGAGGTCCGGGTCGCCCGAGCCGGTCATGACGACGCGGAAGTTGCTGCCGGCCGAGACCGAGAGCGGGCTGTAGTTGACCTGCTGGTTCACGGCGACGCTGCCGGACGCGCTGCCGCTCTGCGGCGTGCAGCCCGGGGGCGGCGGAGGCGGCGGGTTGCCGCCGCCCGGCGCGCCGTACAGCGACGCGGCGCCCTGGCGGTCGCGCGTGGTCATCTGCAGGGTGTTGCCGGTGCCGTTGCACTGCGGGTAGTGCATCGTCGAGGCGGAGTCGTACGTGGTCAGCACGCGCCAGTTGTTGTCCTCGAAGCAGGTGCCCGCCTCGGGGCGAGTGTGCTCGTGGCGGAAGCCGAGCGTGTGGCCGAGCTCGTGGGTGAGGATGTTGGTCAGGGTCCAGCTGGTGTTGAATGCGGTGCTGTCGATGAGGACGTTGCGGCTCGAGCGCCCGTTGCTCGGGAAGAAGGAGCGCGCCAGGTACGACTGGCCGCTGACCGGGCGGATGTCGAAGACCACGCCCGACTGCGACGCGGTGCAGCTGGCGTCGAACTCGCTGTGGTAGACGAAGTTGACGTTGGCCGCGGCCTCCCAGTTTCCGGTCGCCGCGTTCATGGCCGACACGACCGCGTTCTTGTTGCCGCCGAACGTGTTGCTGACGCAGAAGGTGAGGTTGAGCTTGGCGGTGTCGTTCCAGCGGTCGTCGGTGCCGCCGACGCGGTTCACGATCAGCCCGTTGTCGGTGTACAGGAAGTCGTAGAACTCGCGCAGCAGCTTCTCGTTGAGGATCGGCTCGTCGCCGTTGACGATGTAGACGCCGCCCTCGAAGTTCTCGTGATAGGCCTGCGCCTGGAACTCCTCCCAGGTCATGTCGGGGCCGTTGACCCCGATCTCTTCGTCCATGGTTGGGCCGCAAGCGGCCATGAGGAGGGCAAGGCCCAGGATGGAATGCGCACCGCGTCTACAGGTCATGTGGGAGCTCCTGTGCGAGAGGTAGGGTGAGGCGCGCGCGCTCTACTCAAGAGTGATGCCAGTCAACATGACGCCTTGTGCCAGAATGGGACTCAGGTTTTTCGGCGTGTAAAGAGTGCATTCCAGACCGCCAAGTGGGCGGATCGTTATTGGGCAACCAGATCGTGCGGTATCCCCCTTTGTGGGCCGCCTTCAGCCGGGTGGGCCCGTGTGGGGCTGCTGTAGGAGCCTGATTTTACCTGTCTCAGCTGGGGGTAAAGTCCCCGATTGCAACTGACTGTGTGCGACGTTTTCGTCTCGACATCGAACGTCAGTCGTCCACGCGGGCCGGGCTCGCGCGGGTCGCGGCGAACCTGGCTCGAGCCTGGATCCACGACAGCCGCGTCGCCTCCGCGTCCGCCTTCCCGCCCCAAGCTCCCGTTCTCTGGTCTGGCCTCTCGCTTGCGAAAGCGCCGGCGCGATGCTCACTCATGCAACTCGCTCCTCTCTCGCGATCGCCGCGATGGCTGTCACCGGCGCGCTGTCCGGCGCGGCCTGCGGCGGCGACCTCCTCGGCAACGAGGGCTTCGAGATCGACTGTGACGGCAAGCCGTGCGACTGGAAGGTGCTCGAGGGAGCGCCGGTCACCGCCGCCTCGTGGCACGACGGCGATCCCGGCTTCGATCTGTCCGGCAGCGGGCGGGTCGTCATCGAGCAGCGCACCGCCCCGTTCGTGCTCGACACCCGCGAGCTGGTCCTGCGCGCCGCGCTGGTCAGGCGCGGCGGGGCGACGCTCCGGCTCGAGCTCGACTGGTACGTGGCCGGGGCCGGGGAAGGCCCGACCTACTGGGACCGCGAGCCGCTACTGGTCGACCAGCGCGCCACGTCGGTCGACGACCGCGGCGTGTTCGAGCTGGAGGAGCTGGTGTCGACCCCGTCGCTGGAGGTGAGCGGCCTCGCCCTCCGCGTGGTCAAGGACGGGGAGGGGACCGCGATGGTGGACGAGGTGTTCCTGACCGCGTCGGCGGTGACGCCGTGACCCGGACCGCGCTGGTGATGGTGGCGCTCCTCGGCCTGGTCGGGACCGCGCGCGCCGACGAGGACCGCTTCACGGTCGGCTTCCGCGGCGGCGCCTTCATCCGCGACGACCGCGGCTACGCCGACCACGCGGCGGTGTTCGGGCTCGACGGCGCCGGGCTGGGCGGCGGCGGCGTGCTCGAGGGCGGGGTCAGGGTGGCGCCGCGGCTGTGGCTGTACGCGTCGTGGGCCGGGTTCTCCTCGCTGGCGACCAGGCGCATGGAGGAGCTCCGGGTCACCAACCAGGCGCTGGTGGCGCAGGCCGGCGTGACCGCATTCCGGTGGGAGCCGCTCCTGGCCGGCGCCCAGGTGCCGATGGCGCTGCGGGTCGATGTCCTGGCCGGCGGCGGGCTCTACACCGTGCGCGACGAGCTCGACGGCGCCTCGCACGACGCCAGCGGACCGGGGCTGCGCGCCGGCGCCCAGGCCACCCTGTCGTGGCGCGCGCTCGGCTTCACCCTGGCCTACGGCTACCACCTGTCCCGCGCGTCGCTCGACGATCGGGTCGGCGGGGCCCTGCGGGCCGGCGGCAACGAGATCGGCGCGGGGCTCTCCTTCGGCTTCTAGATCCAATGCTGGTCACTTAGTGGGCCGTCTGCGCGGCGTGGGCCGTTTCCGCGGGTAGTTGCTCATCTTTATCTTCACTGCTCGCGGATAGACGCGTTCGGTTCGTCGCTCCGGCAGGACGAGCCGTTTGAGGTTCTTGCGTAGGTCCTTGAGGCGATCTGGGATGGTGCCCAGGGCAAGCCGTTCACCGCGTAGCCGGCCGATCTCATCCTTGATGAGTGCTAAGGCGGCCATGAAGCTGATCCGCGTCGGGGGCAGTTTCGCCTCCTTCGCGGCACGCTCCATCTCGAGTCGAATCAGGTTGTAGGCGATCGCGATGCCCCAGAGTTCCTGCCGGACACCCTCGGGCGAGCGGCTACGGATCGCTTCTTCGCGGTCGAGCAGGTGTGTCTTGACCTCGTCGTAGCCGAGCTCGGTCTCCCAGCGCTCGTGGTAGAGAGCGACGAGCTCCTTGGCAGGGTATTGCTTCGGGTCGAGGAGCGACGTCAGCAGCGTCGAGCGGGGGAAGCCCTTCCGCTTGTAGTGAATCGCTCGCAGCTCCCACGTGGTCGGGAAGCCGGGCTCATCGACCTCGAGCACGACGAGGTCGTCGTCCTTGCCGAGGCGCTCGATGACGGCCCACCGCGTGTTGCTCTTGCTGCGCGACAGCCAGTGCTTGTTGCCGCTCGATTCGAACCGGATGAAGTCCTTCTTGATCAGGAAGTTGCGATCGAAGATGGCGAGCGAGTTGTCCGGCATCTCGTCCCACAGATCGCGAGCCAGGGTGGTTTCACCGGTGTGGTAGTCGGCGAACCGGAAGGCCGACAGGATGTGGGACCGTAGCGCCATCGCCGCCACGACACGTACCTGCGGATATCCGCTGTCCCCGCGATGGGTGCTCTGACCGCCGAACGTCTCGCGATTCTCAGGCGAGTCGGGCACGCGCATCGTCGTGCCGTCCCAGCCATACACAGCCAGGCCTCGCCAGCGACAAGCGTCGGCGCTTCTTGCAGACCATTCCGCAGCCGTCACGGTGAAGAGGTAGCCGAGCGCATCGTGAGGCAACCGCTGTCGGGCCTGGATGACCGCGCTCTTGGCCATCAACGTGTCCTTGCGGTCGGGAAGCGCCAGGTCCAGCAGCTGGACCACTCGCTCGATCGGCTCTCGCCGATACAGCGCCATACCGATGACGAGCCACACGACCTGCTCGGCTGGCAGACGCCGACGACGGATCGTCGTCGTGCCGGACCAGGCCAGCGCCTCCTCAATCCACGCCGGATCCAGGTGCTGCTTCAACCCCTCGAGGCTGTCGGGCAGCGCGACGTTAGCGACGTCAATGAGAGCCTGCTGCAGCACCGCCATCCTCCTTGGATGGCGGCAATCCTGATCCCTGTCCGGGCGTCCGGAAAGAGCGTCGACGGCGGTTCCGGAATTCGGGAGCGGTTCCGATCGGTTGCGCTTATCCGATCGGCATTGCTTCTAGATCGCTCGTAGATCCGATCTAGGGCGCGTCCTCCGTCATCCGCACGATGACCGGGCTGACCATGCCCTGCACCAGCCCGCCGAACTGCCTGGCCTGCTCCTCGCGGCCGTCGTTGTGGGTCGCGCCCCAGCTGGTGCCGAACGGCGCGTCGCGCGAGATGAAGTACCCGCGCGCGGAGGTGGTGGTGGTGGTGAGGCCGGTGCCGGCCTCGTCGAGATATTCGACGGTGCCGACGGTGCCGGCCACGGGGCTGACGGTGACGCCGGCCAGCGGCATGCCGGTGAAGTCGAGCACCCGGCCGACCACCAGCCCGGCCTCGGGGAACTCGGAGCCCATCGCGTCGAGCAGCGGGCGAAGGGCGTCGGTGGTGACCAGGATGCCGTACAGATCGTCCGGGGCGGTCGTCGCGAGGTCGCCGCAGGTGGCGGTGGCCGTCACCTGGGGGCCGGAGTCGACCACCACCGTGCAGAGGTTTTCACTCACGGTCCCCTCCACCATCGTCTCGAAGGTCGGCGGCGGCGGTCCGTCGATGACTCGGTGGAGATCGATGATGTCGTCGCCGTCGATCCGGTACTGCGGCCCGGGCGAGTCCGGGATCAGGGTGGGCGGCGCCGCGCTCACGTTCAGCTCCGCGGCCTGCGCGTCGGAGACCGCGAACCCTCTCCTCATGTCGTCCACCCGGGCGCTCACCCGCGTGGTGGCTGGCGCGGCGCACACCTCGCGGTCGAGCTGGTCCTGGTCGGAGCACTGCATCGGGACCCAGACATCGTTGAGGTCGCTGGCGGCGTCGAAGTAGATGGAGCCGGCCATGGCCGGACGGGGCTGGAAGTCGACCCGCGGCCGGCCGCGCTCGTCGAACGTGACCAGCGGACACTTCTCGTCGGGCAGCTCGGCCGGTGCCCACACGGCCACCTCGATCCGGACGGTGTTGCGCGGGACGTTGACCGAGACCGGCTTGCGCGCGCTGTCCAGCTCGCACACCGTGTCCTTCCGGGACAGGGTCTCGCAGGTCTCGCCGACCGGCGTGCCGCGCCCCGACGGCCCGCGAGCCATGTCGAAGATGCGGACCGACAGGCGCGCGCCGCAGCTCATTCCGTAGTTCATGCAGCTGGAGCCGCGCTGGCAGTACCCGCCGGCCCCCGTGTCGAGCCGGAAGTGGATCGCGAACGGCTCCGTGTTGGGCGCGTCGCAGGCGGCCAGCGCCGCGCCGAGCAGCGCCACCACGCCGGCGGTCCGGCCCGCGCTAGAACCCGGCGGAGTCCGCATCTCTTCCGAACGGCGGGGGCGTCCCGCTGGTGATGAGGAACACGCCGACCGCGCCGAGCACGAGGCCGCCGGACATCGTCGCCACCGCCCACGGGCGCAGGTACCACGGGATCGGCTGCTCGCGCTCCTCCTCGGGCAAGAGGTCGAACGGCGCCGGCGGCGGGGCAGGCAGCAGCAGGCCGAACAGGCGGTGGACCTCGGGGTCGACCGGGCGAAACAGGCTCAGGCGATCGGCGTTGCGCTCGTACACCGCCACCGACGGCGCGCGGCCGCCGTCGCCGACCACCAGCACGGCGTCGACTCCGGCCAGGAGCGCGACGTCGCGCCCGGCCCGGCGCAGACTGTCGCGCCGCTCGCCGTCGGCTGCGGCCAGCCGCCGCCGCATGTCGGACGCGCGCCGGGCGACCGGCAGGCGGTCCAGCTCGATCACCAGCTCGAGGCGCTCGCGCGGCACCGCGTCGAGCTTCTGTCCCTGGGGCAGGAACTCGGGCGCGGCCAGGAGCAGATAGTGCGGCCCGGGCGCGATGTCGGTGCGCAGCGGCGTCAATCCGATCCGCACGCCGTCGATGTAGACCGGCACCCCGTCGAAGGTGGTCGAGACCTCCAGCACGCCCGACTCGCCGCTGCTCTTGCGCGCGGCCTCGAACGCGTGGATCACCTCCGGTGGATAGCGGGCCGGATCGAGCGCTTCGCGCTCCGGGGTGAGCCGCACCACCTGGCGGAAGGCGTCGACCGCGAGGCCGCGGTTCTGCTCGCGCAGGTTGACCAGGCCGGTCTGAAAGCAGACGTCGGCCAGGAGACGGGTCACTCGCTCGTCGGGCTCGACCGAGAGCAGCAGGTGCTCGGCGCGAGCCAGGGCGCGGCGGGCCAGCGCCTGCTCGAAGTGCGCGATGGCGGTGCGGGCGGCGTCGAGCTCGATCCGCGCCTGGCGCAGCGCGACCTCCCCCTCCGCCTCGGCCGGCAGCGGGTCCTCGAGGGCGCGGGACAGGTCGCCGGCGGCGAGCGGAGAGAGCTCCGGTTGCTCGACCAGGAGGGCGCGGCGCAGGGTCGCGGCGGCGCGCGCGCCTGCCGCACCGTCGGACGCGGCATTCAGGACCGCGATGCGGCGCGGGACCGCGGCGGCCGTGGCGGGGGCCACAGCCATCGCAAGTGCCAGTAGCCACACGACCGGGCGTCTTTTCACCCACATTTCGCCTCCATAATATAGCCTGGCGGCAGAGCCGATGGCCGCGATGCAGCTCACCAGCCCGGAGCGCTACGAGCTCATCGACCGGATCGCGGTCGGGGGGATGGCGGAGGTGTTCCGCGCGGTCGCCTACGGCGCCCATGGGTTCGAGAAGACGCTGGCAATCAAGCGGATCCTGCCCGAGCTGGCCCGCGACCCGGAGTTCGAGGAGCGGTTCATCGGCGAGGCCAAGCTGGCTGTGAAGCTGTCCCACGCCAACGTGGTCCAGGTCCTGGATTTCGGGCGACTGGCCGGCACCCTGTTCATCGCGATGGAGCTGGTGGACGGGCTCGACCTGGCCGCGCTGCTCCGCCGTCATCGCGAGCTCGGCCAGCCGATCCCGATGCCGGCCGCGTTCCACATGGCGGTCGAGATCGCGCGCGGGCTCGACTTCGCCCACCAGCACGGCGTCGTCCACCGCGACGTGTCGCCGTCGAACATCCTGCTCAGCCGCGCCGGCGAGGTGAAGATCGCCGACTTCGGCATCGCCCAGGCCGCGGGCGACCGGCGTCCGGCCGCCGGCGAGCGGCGCCGCATCATGGGCAAGTGGCGGTACATGTCGCCGGAGCAGGCCCGCGGCGAGCGGCTCGGCACCCGCTCGGATCTGTTCTCGGCCGCGGCGGTCTGGTTCGAGCTGTTCACCGGCGACAAGCTGTTCCCGGGCGACGACGCCGACACCATCATCGAGAACATCTTCCACATGCCGATCCCGCGCGCGTCGGAGCGGCGCGCGGGGCTGCCCCGGCGCCTGGACGACGTGCTCCGCCACGCGCTCGAGCGCGACCCGGCCCGTCGCCCCGACAAGGCGGCCGAGGTGCTGCGCGCGCTGGTCGAGATCAGCTACGAGTCGAGCATCGTGGCCACCCCGCTCGACGTGTCGGATGCGGTGAAGCAGGCGCTCGAGGCGGCGGCGCTCCTGGCCGACGGCAGCATGCCGCCCAAGGCGATCGACGACCTCATCCGCGAGCAGCTCATCGCCAACGAGGACCCGTCGCGGCGGACCGCGGTCGGCCCGTCGACGGGTGACGCGGACGCCGACCGGCGGGCCGCCCTCGACGCCGAGGTCGAGGCCCGCCGCGCGGACGCGGTGGCCGCGATGGCCCCGGGCGGCGACGAGGACCCGGCGACCGGCGTCACCATGATCCGGCGCGGCGTGGATCCGGACGGCGTGACTCACTGGGAGCTCGACGCCGAGGACGCGGAGGGCGGCGACGACGACGACCGGCTGACCATGGCCGCGGTGCCGTCGGCGCTGCGGACCGGGCGGCGGCCGAGCGAGTCCCGGCCGCAGCTCGAGCCCGGCGCAGAGCGGGACGACGCCGAGCCCGACCAGGCCGACGCGGACGAGGATGACGGGTACGACCCGGCGCGCGGCGGTCACCGGCGCGGCCGCGCGGTCGCGATCGCGGCGCTGATCGCGCTCATCGCCATGGGTGGCGCCGCGGTGGCGTGGCAGGTGGGGGAGGGCGCGGCCGACCCGGCCACGGCGATGGGCCTCGCGGTCGACGGTGCGCGCACGTCGTCGGCGCCGGCCGGGGCGCACCGGGCCACGCTGGTCATCGACTCCAGCCCGCGCGGCGCGCGGGTGCGGCTCGACGGTCGGCCGCTGGCCGAGCCGACCCCGACCTCGGCCGAGATCGCGCCGGACGTGGCCCACCGGGTCGAGCTCGAGCGCGACGGCTTCCGCCGCTGGGTCGACGAGCGAGTCAGCGCCACCCCCGGCGAGAACGTGCGCATCGTGCCGGCCCTGGTCGCCCAGCGGGCCGCGCTCAGCGTCACCAGCAAGCCGCCCGGCGCGACGGTCGAGCTCGACGGCGTGGCGCTGGGTGAGACCCCGCTCCACCTCGACGACCTGCGGCCCGGGCGCGGCCGCCGGCTGGTCCTGCGCAAGGCCGACTACAAGCCGCTGACCGTGACCGTCGATCTGGTCGACGACGGCCGAGTCGAGCTCGACCCCCGCCTGGACAGCGCGATCGCCTACGGGCGCATCAAGATCCACATCCGCGAGAGCTGGGCCGAGGTGCGCCTGGGCGGGCGCAGCGTCGGGCGCGCGCCCGGCATCCTGAAGCTGCCGGTCGGGCACCATCGCCTGCGCCTGTACAACCCGTTCAGCAAGCGCGAGCGGATCGTCTCGGTCGAGGTGCGCGCCGACGAGGTGGCGCAGTACGAGTTCGAGCTGTGAGCGCGCCGGTCAGGGCCCGCCCTTGCGGGGGCGGCGCGGGGCCAGCTCGACGGTGACGTCGCCGGTGATCACGCTCTGACAGGCGAGGCGCAACCGGGTCAGGAAGTAGACGTTGCCCAGGTGCTTCTCCTCCTCCCGGTTGTACGGGCTCAGCGACCCGGCGCCGTCGACGATGCGGATCCGGCACAGGCCGCAGGTGGCGCGCCCGACGCACGAGGTCTCGATCGGGATCCGGTGGCGCAGGCCGACCGCGAGCAGGGTCTCTCCGTCGTCGCACTCGACGGTGACGGCGGCCGGGAGGAAGGTGACGCGCGGCATCGGCTACCTGGCCCGCGACACCGCCGGGTGTCCGGCGAGCCAGAAGCGGAGCGGGACCGGGGCCCACTCGCCGGCGTAGTCGATGCCGATCCGCGGGCCGCGCGCCACCCGCGCCCGCGCCACCCGCGACCCGCGGGCCAGGAACAGCTCCGGCGACGCGGTCAGGTCGACACCGTGGTGACGGGCGCGAGAGATGCCGAACGCGCGGCACAGCTTGCCGGGCCCGGCCGCCGCGGCTGGACCGCCCGCGATGCCGCGCTCCGGGTGAGCGGCGCGGACCAGCACCGCCTGCCCCTCGCCGTCGCGCCCGGTCACGATGTTGAACATGTCGTACATGCCGTAGATGAGATAGACGTACGACACGCCGCCCGGCCCGAACATGACCGAGGTGCGCGCGGTGGCGCCGAACCGCGCGTGCGAGGCCTTGTCGTCGGGCCCGAGGTAGGCCTCGGTCTCCACCACGATTCCGGCCCGCTCGCCGCAGACCAGGACCTGGCCGATGAGCGCGTGCGCCACCACGTCCGCCGGGCGGGCGAAGAAGCGGCGCGACAGGCGCTCGGCTGCGCTCATCCTCCTGGCTTAGCACGCCGCCGGCATCAGCCGGTCGCCGTCGATGTCGCGCAGGACGTCGGCCAGGCGGGCATCGCCCTCGAGCGCGGCGATGAGCGCGCCGACCGCGTCGAGGTAGCCGGCGCGGTCGAGCACACCCTGGAGCAGGCGGAAGCGGAGGAACAGGAGCGCGGTCTGGGCCACGTCGGACAGGCAGTAGTCCTGGATGCGGCCGAGCAGGCCGGCCCGGAACATGCCCTCGATCTGCGAGCCGTCGACGCCGACCTTGCCGGGCAGGCCGATGAGCCGCGCCATCGCGTCGAGCGAGCTCGAACGGGCCGCCCCGTGATCGGTCAGCCAGTCGCAGAGATCGATGTGGCCCTCGTCGGTGTAGCGGTGACGGACCGCCGGGTCGCGGTAGTACCAGCGCATCGGCACCGCCCAGTGCAGAGATCGGAGGGCGAGGACCGGCATGTCGAAGGTGCGACCGTTGTAGGTGACCAGCCGAGGGCGGTGACGTCCGACGAACGCGGAGAAGTCCTCGAGCAGGGCGCGCTCGTCCTGGGGATCGGCGGCGCCCTCGCCGATGATGGCGAGTCGCTTCAGCCGGTAGGCGCGGTCGAGCCACAGGCAGCCGATGACGATGACTCGATGGGCATAAGTGGGCGGAAAGGGGCGATCCGTGCCATCGCGTCCCGGCGTGGCGTCGGGAGCGGTCCAGAGCCTGGTATCCGGGACCGTCTCGATGTCCAGGATCAGATAACTCTTGGGCGGGCGCGCCACGCCGAGCAGCCTAGGTCCGCTGTCTGACAGACAGGGTGTGTCGCCGAGCGCGTGGTTCCAGGGCCGTCATGGGCAATAATGGGCGGATGCTCTGTGGTCGCCTGCACCTGGCCGGGTACGCCGTCGCTGGTCTCGCGCTCGTCGCTCCGCTCGGCGTCGCGCTGCCCGAGGCCGCCGCCCAGCCGCCCGTCTCGTGCCGCGTGGTCGAGCTCGAGATGACGCCGACCCCGGAGCTCCAGATCGTCGCCTGGATCGAGGACCCGGCCGGCAACTACGTCGACACCGCTTTCATCACGCGCACCACCGGGAGCTACGGTCTGGGCAACAGGCCCGGGATCATGGAGTTCGACAGCGGCCCGTGGTGGCCGTACGGGCGCCGGACCACCACCTTTCCGGTGTGGGCGGGGCGGCACGGGATGAGCTGGCCGATGGTGCTGTTCCAGGACGGGAACGACTACCAGCTGTCCCACGCGCTGTCGGCGTCGTCGCGCGAGCGGTTCTATTGCCGGCCGGTCAAGCCGGACGAGCCGCTGTGGGACGCGACCTCGTGCGCGAGCACGGTCTACACCGACAAGGGTCACCTGAGCGACACCCAGACCACCAACTACCCGCCGCGCAGCGACATCGAGTTCGATCCGGCCAAGGACGACCCCACGGTCGAGGGGATGGCCGCGCTGAACCCGTTCGACGGCGTCTCGCGCGCGACGCCGCGCGGCGACGAGCCGTACGAGGTGTCGTGGCCGGTGCCGGGCGACATGCCGACCGGCGACTACGTCATGTGGCTCGAGGTGTCGCGCGAGTTCGATCAGAACGCGAGCTATGCCTATCCGTCGCCGACCATGCCGTGCGACGAGGAGCCATGCCCACCGGTGCCGTGGTCGGAGTACGGCGAGCCGTATCGCGGCCAGCCGTCGGTGGTGTACCGGATCGACTTCTCGCTGGCGGAGGACCGGACGGTTGCCAGCACGCTCGACTACGTCGGCTACGGCGATCCGGAGGGGGTGGACGCCGACATCCGCCCGCCCGACGACACCATCACCGCCGACCAGCCCGGGTCCGGCTCGTCGCGCCTGCTGGTGACGGTGGACGGCGAGCAGATGTTCCGGGTGCGGGTGTCGGCGTTCGGCTCGGATGACGACGTGGGGCCGGAAGAGCCCGGCACGGTGCAGGTGACGACGGTCGAGCCGACCCGGCTCGAGGCGCGCTTCACCGCGCCCGGCGACGACGGGCTCGACGGGACCGTGGCCGGCTACGAGGTCCGCTACCTGGCGACCGGCGAGATCTCGGAGGACAACTTCACCCAGGGGACCCAGGTCGACCTGCAGGACGAGCTGGTGGCGGGCGGCGACGAGCAGGTCATCTCGCTGGCGGAGCTCCTGCCGCGCACCGACTACTCGATCGGCGTGCGGGCGTACGACGAGTGCGGCAACCTGGGCCCGCTGCGCGTGTTCGAGGCGACCACGCCGCGGCCGGAGCCGGGCTCGGTGGACGCGTGCTTCGTGGCGACCGCGGCGTACGGGTCGCTCATGGCCGGCGAGGTCTCCGCCCTGCGCGGGTTCCGCGACGCGATGCTGCGCACCCACGTGGCCGGCGAGCTGGCGGTCGAGGGCTACTACACGTTCGGGCCGCTCCTGGCCCGGGTGATCGGGCCGTCCGAGACGCTGCGCCGGGCGGCCCGGGCCGCGCTCGGCCCGGCGGTGGCCGAGCTCCGCGCCGCCGGCTTCTGAGCCGGCCAGATTTTCGGCTCAGAGGTTGTCGGCGATGACCGCGGCGCTGCCGCCCAGCTCGGCGTCGATCGCCTCGGCCTCGTCCTCGCCGCAGGTGCGCAGGAGCGGGACCGACCCGCTGAACGCGAGGGCGTAGCCGGCCGGGTCGGTGCCGTCGGCGCAGAAGCCTGAGAATGTGATCTCGCCGGACGGCGCGCGATCGCGGTCGAGCGCGAGCCGGCAGCCGTCGGCGGGCGCGGCGGCCAGGTCGATCAGCTGCACGCGGGTGTCGTCGTCGAGCGGGATCGGGGCGTCGCCGATCTGGTCCGGGCTGGGCAGGCACAGGACCAGGAAGCGGGCCGGGTCGGCCGGGTCGGTCTGGGCGCCCTGGATGGTGAGGCTGGTCGGGCCCCCGTGCGGCGCCGTGCAGTCGTTGTTGGGCGAGGAGTGAAGCTGGCCGAAGCTGGCGCCGGCCGGCTCGCCGCCGCCGCCCGCGACCGTGACTCCGTCGGCCGGCGCGTCGCCGGGGCCGCACTCGGCGCCGGCATCGGCGCCGGCATCGACGACGTCATCGTCGTCGTCGTCATCGTCGCCGCCGCACGCCGCCAGGAGCAGCGCCGCGATCAGCACCGACGCGGTGATCCGCACCGGCGCGGCGCGCGCTTCAGTAAGCGAACGGGACGCTGATGGCGAGCTGGGCCGAGACCGCGTTTCCATAATATGTGCTCTGAGTGATGTAGTCGAAGCTGGCCTGGGCGCGCGCGCCGGCCATCGGGCCGTCGGTCACGCCGAAGAGATCGACGCCGACCTCCAGCTTGCCGCCGAAGGTCTGGGTGGTGAGCCGGCCCAGCTTGGCGTCGTCGGTGATGTACGGCTCCATCGCCGGATCGGCCGAGTCGTAGACGGGCTCGTAGAACTCGGCCGCGTTCTGGTGGTGGTAGCGGTAGCGCAGGTGCAGATCGAGGGAGGGGATGATCTGCTGCACCAGGCGGACCTCCGGGGTGTTGCCGACCACCCCCCAGTCGTCGGCGTACAGCCGGTAGGAGCCGATCAGGGTCGACCGCGTGGCCGCGACGAACCCGCGCAGCGCTGCCTGGGCGGCGTGGCGGGTGCGGGTCTCCGGCACCCGCTCCGGCTCGAGGACGCCGCCCGCCGCCACCGAGCGGTACGGGTTCTCCTGGAAGCCGTCGAGGTGGGCCAGGTCGTAGGTGAGCTGGCCGACCAGCACCGGGGTCAGCACCTGCGAGAGCGACACCGAGCCGACCGACGTGTAGAGGACGCCCTCGATCCCCGCGCTCATCGGGTTCTGCGCGCCCTCGTTGGAGACCGCGTCGCGCCCGCCGGCCAGGTAGAGCGCGATCGTGGTGTTGCGGTCGCCGAGGTCCGCCTCGCCGCGCAGGTGAGCAAAGGCGCTCTGGTAGTCCGGCTCGCTCGAGAAGCGCAGGCCGCCGCCCAGTCGCATCAGGCCGACGCGGTGCAGGTACGACGCGCCCATCTCGAAGCGCCGCTCGCTGAACGAGTCGCCGATCGCGCCCGAGGCCACCGACGCCGACGAGATCGAATCGACCAGCGCGTGGGCGCGCAGCTCGCCGTCGGGCCCGAGATCGAAGCGCCCGTCCACCATCGGCTGGGCCACGCGGGTGGAGCGCTCCTTGTAGTACGCGCCGCGCACGGTGATGTCACCGTCGCCGGCCGCGCCGCGCTCGGCGCCGACCAGGGCGAGCGCCGCCGCGAGCGCCATCGCGGGGCCGAGCCGCGCGGTCAGTTGCACCCGCAGCCTCCGCCGGCCTCGCCGGTCCCACCGTCGGCGCCCTCGCGCGATCCGCGCGCGTGTTGCTCGAACCGGGACTCACCTGGCTCGCGATCGCCGACCATGCTGCGGCGGGCCAGGTTCTCGCGCTGGTACGGCTTCACCCTCGCGCAGCCGCTCGCGCCCGCGAGCACAGCGACGAGCGCGATTGGCATCCAGCGCCGCACGGCTCACCTGTATAGCGCGGATCGCCGGCCGCGGAAATGGCCGCAGGCTGCTCGCGGCTTGCCGCTTTCCCGCCCCGCTCGGAGCGTGGTATCCAGCAATTCAATGTCACCAAGCGTGGCTGGACGCGCGGGCTGGCGGCGGTGCGGGTGGCTGGTCGCTGCCACCTCGCTGGCGCTCGGGTGCGGCAGCAGCGCACCGACCCGGAGCGCTGCACCGGCCGGCACGGCCCCGCGCGAGGTGCTGCCCGAGGATCAGACGCTGGCCGCCCAGCCGCTCGAGGTCGACGGGGCCGTCCACGCGCCCGAGGCGCTCGGCCAGCTGCCCATGCCGGTGGAGGTCGCGCGCGCGCGCGTCCCGCTCGATCGCCAGCGCAAGAAGGTGGCGGGGCCGCGCCCGACGGCGGCGGACGTGCAGCTCCTGGCCGCGCTCCTGTGGGGCGAGGCGGCCCGGGTGGCGCCGACCGATCCGGCCCGGGCCGGCGCGCTGCGCGGCGAGGCCCGCGCGGCGCTGCGCGGGGTGCGCGCGCGGTCGCGCGGCAAGACCGACGCGCTCACCCTCGAGATGCTGGGCAGCGCGGAGATGTGGCTCGGCGACGACGCGGCGGCCACCGCGGCGCTCGAGGAGCTGCTCGCTCGCTTCGCGCAGCATCCGGCGGCCGCCCAGCTCCGGGTGTGGCTGGCGTCGCTGTACCTGCGCCAGCACCGGGTGGGCGACGCCGTGGCGCTGACCAGGGAGTGGAAGCCGGACCAGCCGAGCGAGCGCGCTGCCTATGCGCTGGCGTGGGTCGCGTTCGAGGCCGGCGACGGCGACCGCGCGCGGCCCGCCATCGCGTGGGCGGCGGCCCGGTGGAAGGACGCGGCCACCCGCCCGGTGGTCGAGGACGACCTGGTGTTCATCCTCGCCCGCAGCGGCGCCGACGCGACCGAGGCCGCGCGCGTGGTGGTCGAGGCGGCCGGCGGCGACGCCGAGCGGCGCTACCTGTGGACGTTCAAGCTGTCGGAGGCGTTCAAGCTGGCCGGCGACTACGAGGCGGCGGCGCGGGTGCTCGACCGCATGATCGAGGGCGCGGCCGGGCAGATGTCGGCCGAGGATCTGGTCGGGTTTCGCTACCGCCAGGCCGACTACGCGTTCCGGCTCGATCGGCCGTCCGAGGCGGCGGCGCGCGCGATCCAGGCCCACGAGCAGCTGGCCGCGTGCGCGGCGCGGTGCCCGGCTGCGACCCGGCAGGCGGTGATCGAGCGGATCCTCAAGCTCGCCCAGTTCTCGCACACGGTGTACGCCAAGTCGCTCGACGGCGAGCACTACGACGCGGCGGTGTCGCTGTACCAGCACTACATCGCGATCCCGGGCCGGCCCGACGTGGACGCCGCGCGCGGGTTCCTCGGCAACCTGCGCGAGACCAAGGCGTCCGCCGATCCGGCGGCCGGCAAGCACGACGCCGAGGTGCTGTCGAACTTCATGGGCGCGCGGCGGGAAGTGGTGGCGGCCTGCTACGAGCGCGCGCTGCTCGCCCAGCCCGGGCTCGACGGCGGGCTGCGGCTGTCGATCGAGGTCGACGCGCACGGCGGCGTGACCGGCGCGACCAGCGAGCCGGGCGCCGGCGCCGAGGGAATCCCGCTGGTGGCCGGCTGCGTGGTGGACCGGGCGAGGACGTGGAAGTTTCCCAGCCGCACGGTACCGGGCAAGACCGTGCTGTCGGTGCCGGTCGAGCTGCGCCGGAAGGCGGCCGGCGACCCGGGCGGCGCGAAGGGCGAGGACGGCGCGAAGGGCGAGGACGGCGCGAAGGGCGATGCGGCGGGCCCGGCCGGCGATTCACCGTCGGAGACGACCCCGGCGGCCCCGGCCAGCGGCGCGCCCGCCGGCGGTGCGCCGTCGCCGTCGGACAAGCCGCCCGGCTGATCGCCTCGCGGTCAGTGACGCCGCAAGCGCGTGCGGCGCGGGCGCGCTCGCTCGGCGATCGCCACGGCGCGCGGCGAGGAGCCGGGGTGCTCGAGCACGGCGAGGCGCTCGTACTCGCCGGTGAAGCGCTCGGCGGTGCGGCGGCGATCCTCGGCGCCGGGGGCGACGTCGCGGGCCGCGCGGTAGGCCTGGAGCGCCAGGTAGCAGGTGCCGAGCCGCCCGGCCCGGTGCGCGGCGGCCGCGGTGTTCCAGTGGTGGAGCGGCTCGTCGGGCGCCAGCCAGGTCGCTCGCCCGAGGTGGTCCAGCGCCATCGCCGCGTCGCCCAGCCCGAGGCGGCACAGGCCGAGCTGGGCGTGACCCTCGGCGTCGTCGCGCGCCTCGGCCACGTAGCGCTCGAGCAGCGGCAGCGCCTGGGCCGGCTGGCCGGTCGCGACCAGCCAGGTCGCGCGGTCGAGCAGCGCCGCGAGGTCGACCGCCGCCGGACAGCGCGCGGTCCCGTCGAGGTGCTCGCCGCGCAGGCCGAGCAGGTGGCGGCCCAGGTAGAACGGGCGGGGCAGGGCGCGACCGGCCAGCACCGCGCGCCGCGCAGACTCGATGGCGAACCCGCGCGCCACGTCGAGCGCGACCGGCGCGAAGCGGAAGCCCTCGCGCTCGAGCGGGTGGACGAACTCGCGCTCCAGCGCGCCGACGGTCACCTCCTCGGCGTAGTGACCGTCGAGCAGGACGCCGGTCGGCCCGGTCAGGATGCACAGCACCCGCCGGCGCGGCGGCCGGCAGCCGGGCTGGCGATCCGAGGCGAGCAGGATGCGGCGGCCGTCCGCGTGACAGGCGGCGCGGCAGCGGATCGCGTCGCGCGAGCGGCGGCGCCAGCGCGGCGTCGCGCCCGACGGGACGACCTGCCGTGCCGCGGCCCGCCGCTGGCGGAGCTCGTGGCGACAGTCCTCGTCGAGCCCGTCGCGCACCAGCAGCTCGTCGAGCAGGACCAGGGCGGAGACCGGCTCGCTGTCGACCAGATCGTCGAACAGATCGATCAGCTCGGCCGGCTCGAGGTGATCGAGCAGGTGGTCGCCGGCCCGGGCCACGTCGGCCGGCGTGCCCAGGCACAGCGCGAGGTCGCGCGACGAGCGCCGCCGCGCCGCCTCCGGATCGGTCAGCGCCGCGTCGTCGGGCGGCTCGGCGCCCAGCTCGGCGATGAGCGCGATCGCCCGCATCTTGGGCAGGTCGGCGGCGTCACGGCGGCGGGTGAAGGCGCCCAGCTCGGCGACGATGCGTGCGCGCAGGCGGAGATCGCGCGCCAGGTGGAAGAGCAGCGCGTGGGCCCAGCGCGCCCGGTCGTCGTCGGCGGAGGTGAAGTGGCGCTGGCAGAGCGGGACCGCGGTGGCGCCCAGCTCACCGGCGGCGCGCAGGGCGGCCCGCTCGTCGATCGGCTGGCTCGGGCGCCCCGCCTCGAGCCGCTCGAAGCTGTCGCGAAGGCGGCGCAGCTTGAGAAAAGCGCGCGACACCGCAGGCGTGTCCGACAGGCTGGCATCCATGACTGACAATGCAATACGTTATATGTATGGCAACACCTGTCAAGCTGGTTTTGCCGTCGGTGAGCGCGACAGGAACGCCACCGTCGCCTCGAGCATACGCGAGCGGCCCCGGACCGGTCGCTCCAGATGGACGAAGTGCCCGGCCCCTTCGATCGTCACGACCTCGACGCGCGGCGAGTGGACCATGTGCTCGGCCATCCGCTGCGGATCCTCCGGCCGCGACCAGAAGTCGCCGGCCGAGCGGAGGATGAGGGTGGGCGCGAGCACCAGCGACGCGTCCCACAGCTGGCGGCCGGTGGCCAGGTAGAAGCTGTCCTCGAGGGCGCCGGTCGGCGCGCGGAAGCTGGGCGGCGTGCGCGACGCGCTGGTCGGGTCGCTCGCCAGCGCCGCGGCGACGATCGCCTCGGCCACCGCCGGGTCGCGCCACGCGGCCGGGTCGGCGTGCGCGCTCGCGCCGGCGTCCGGCCTGGCGCTGGCCGCGCCGCCGGCCGCGCCGCTGGCCGCCGCGATGCTGCGGTCCCACGCGCCGATCACCGACGCCGCCGTGCTGGCCCGGTGGGCCCCGAACCCGGCGCGGTGGAACTGACCCGGCCGCGCCGGATCCTCGAGGTCGGAGCCGCGCCCGAGGCTCGGGTGATCGGGCGTCCCGCCGTAGAGCGTGTTCAGCACCACCAGGTGGCTCACGCGATCGGAGTAGAGGCTCGCGTAGTGGCCGAGCCAGTGCCCGCCGGTGGCCCAGCCGAACAGCGCGACGCGCGGCGCGCGCTCGCGCGCCCGGATCCACTCGACCGCCGCGGCGACGTCGCGCACCACGTCCGACGAGCGAACCAGCGGCGCGACCCCGTCGGGCGGGCGGTCCATCGCGGGCGGCCGGGTCGAGCCGCCGTACCCGCGCGCGTCGAGGACGAAGACGGCGTGTCCGGCGGCGGCGAGGTCGGCGGCGAGCGAGCCGCCCGCCACCGGCAGATCGAAGGACGCGACCCCGGGGATGCGAGCGCCGTGAAGGAGCAGGACCGGCGGGCGAGGCGAGCTGGGTCCGCGCAGCTCGCGGGCGAACAGCTGCATGCCGTGCTCTCCCGGGATGCGGTGATCGCGCCTGACCAGGCCGCCCGCCCCAGCCGCCCCGGCCACCGCCGTCGGAGCGCTCCGCGCCGCCGCGCACGAGAGCGCCGCCACCGGCCAGAGCGCGCTCGTCGTCGCAAAGAACCGCCGCCGCGTGATCGTCATGGCCACCTCAACCGATCGGCCAACCCGGTTTATTCGCCGGATCGCCGCGCCGGCCCGCGCGCCCGCTCACACCAGGGACGGATGGCTGGCGGTCACCAGCTTGATGAACTCCTCGCGGGTGGCCAGCTGGTCGAGGAACACGCCGCGCACCGCGCTGGTCACCACCCGCGCCTCGTGCGTCCCCGACCCACGCGCGGCCATGCACAGGTGCAGCCCCTCGACGTAGACCGCCGAGCCGTCGGTGTCGAGATCGTCGTGCAGCAGCCGGGCGAGGTTGTGGGTCAGGTCCTCCTGCAGGAGCGGCGCCCGGGTCAGCAGCTTCACGATGCGCGACAGCTTCGAGATGCCGAGCACCTTGGTGCGCGGGATGTATGCCACCGACACTCGATAGATGACCGGCAGGAGGTGGTGCGGGCAGCACCCGAACGCCACGTTGTGCTTGGAGATGACCATCTCCTTGTAGGACGCCGGGAACGTCTTCTGCAGCATTTCCGAGATCTGGTCGCTGACCTCGCCCGGGTCGAGCAGGATCTCGGCGAGGCCGCGCGCGGCCCGCGCCGCGGTCCCGACCAGGTTCGGGTCCTGGTCGACCGCGTAGCCCAGCTCCCTCAGGCCGTCGAGGATCTTGTCGTACCCCTCCTCGAACTTGCGAATTGCGCTGGTCCGCCTGTCCATCCGTCTGACTCCCGCTGGCGTTGAATGATCGAACGGCTGGACGCCGCAACGCCGAGCGAGCCCAGAGTGGCGAGAGAATGCCACGCCGCCCGCTCGTAGGGGCCGCCGACGCCGGTTCCGCGGGCCGCCGCGCGGATCGACCCGTTCATGCGCCCGGCCGCGCGCGCGGCGTACACGTCGATGGCCAGGCGCCGGTGGCTGAGCACCTGGCGGTGGCGGTGAACCGGCTCCGCGTCGACCTCGATCTCGAGCCGCAGGCCGAGCTCGCCGAACAGCCCGATCAGCGCCGCGCGGTCGGCCGCCTGCGGCAGCTCCCACAGCCCGCCGAACAGCCCCTCGGGCCGGCGCCGGGCCAGGAGCACCCGGCCGCGCCGCTCCACCCACGCGGCCTGCAGCGCGAGGAGCGGCCGGGCCGCGTCCGGCGTGCGCTTGCCGACCACCGGCAGCTCGTGCACGCGACCGGCCGCGCGCGCGGCGCACGCGTCCATCACCGGACACGCGTCGCAACGCGGGCCCACCGGCGTGCAGACCTCCTGCCCGAGCTCCATGAGCGCCTGGTTGAAGTCGCCGGGCGCGTCGTCGGGCACCATCTCGCCGGCGATCTGCCACAGCCGCCGCGCGGCGGCCGCGCTCTTCACGTCGTCCTCGATCGCGTGCAGGCGGGCGAGCACTCGCGCCACGTTGCCGTCGACCAGCGGCTCGCGCCGGCCGAACGCGATCGACGCGATCGCTCCGGCGGTGTAGCGTCCGATCCCGGGCAGCTCGCGCAGCTCGGCGGCGCTGCCGGGCAGCCGTCCGCCCCAGCGCTCGACCACCTCGCGGGCGCCGGCGTGGAGGTTGCGCGCCCGGCCGTAGTAGCCGAGCCCCGACCAGGCGGCCAGTACGTCGTCGAGCGGCGCCGCCGCCAGCGCCGCCGCGCTCGGGAACCGCTCCATCCAGCGCCGGTAGTACGGCAGCACCGCGGCGATCCGGGTCTGCTGCAGCATCACCTCCGAGATCCAGACCGCGTATGGATCGCCGGTCCGTCGCCACGGCAGATCGCGCCGGTGCCGGCGATACCAGGCGACCAGCCGCGCCGCCACGTCGCTCGGGTTCACGTCCACGTTCATGGCGAGGAGGAGGGGAGGAGGCCGCCCACCGAAAAGAGAACAGGCCAGAGGCTTTCGCCTCCGGCCCTCGGTGTCAAGCGATCGCGCCGCGCGCGCCGCCGGTCAACCCTGGCCGATCAGAAGACCGCCGGGCATCCGTCGAAGCTCCCGCCGGTGGCCAGGTCGGTCGCGATCCCGAGCTCGGGCTGGTCGCGGTCGATCGACAGGAGGAACGAGACCAGGTCGTCGAGCTTGCCGGCGTCGGCCAGCGCCACCGAGAAGTTCGCGTTGCCGGCGTTGGTGTGGAACTGCCAGAGCGGGTCGGTGAACAGCGCCTCCAGCGTGCCGGCCTGGCCGTGGTGCAGGTACGGCGCGCCCATCGCCAGCCCGTACAGCGATGGCACGTTGTAGCCGGCGCGGCCCTCGGAGCGGACCAGCTCGCCCTGGAACGGGCGCCGCTCGAGCAGGTCGGTGGTCGCGGTGTCGTTCGGCACCCCGAAGCTGCCCACGTTGCGGAGCACGCAGGCCGCCTCCGCGATGGCGACCGCCTCGGGCTCGGCCGGGCCGGTCGCGTCGGCGTCCGGGATGGGCGGCTGGGCCGAGATCTGCGCGCGCGGGTCGGCGCCGTCCGGATAGACCAGCGTCTGCGGGAAGAACACCGGCGGCAGGAACGGCGCCGCGGCGAGGGCCGTGTTGGTCGCGCCGGCCGGGGTGAAGAAGCGGCGCGACACCGTCCAGCCCTGGCCGCCGTGGCACCGCGCGCAGCCGCCGTCGATGAACAGCTGGCGGCCGCGGTCCACCTTGGCGGTCGGGATCGCCCGGCGGGCCCTGGGCGGGCGGATGGTGCGGACGAAGTTGTCGATGTCGTCCCAGTCCTTGTGACCGCAGGTGGCGACGTTCGGGTCGTCGGCCAGCTCCTTCAGCGGCCTGGCCAGCCCGCCGATCGGCACGGCGGCGACGGCGAGCGCGACCTGCTGCTCGAGGTCGAGCTTGTTGCAGTCGTCGAGCGAGTCGGCGGTGGTGATGGCGCCCAGGCCGCCCGAGACGTCGCGGGTGTTGCGCTCGAAGTCGTGGTGCTCGTCGAAGATCGCGGTCCAGTTGAAGATGCGCTGCTTCTGCTGCCCGGGGCCGTGCGAGAACGAGCCGTCCTGCGAGGTGGTCTGGCGCGGGCCCGACGCGAACACCCAGGTCATGTTGTCGCTGAGCCCGTCCGGGTGGCACGAGCCGCACCCCGACCAGCCCTCGCCGCCGACCGCGCCGTTGGAGCCGGCGTTCGACCAGCGGCCGCGGCCGGTGAAGTAGAACCGCTGGCCGCGCAGGGCCGACAGCTCGAACGCGCCCTGCGGGGCCGGGGTCGACTCCACGGTCGCGACCATCTGCTGCGAGGTCAGGTCCACGACCGCCATGCGGCCGGTCACCAGGCAGCTGGCGTACGCGCGGGTCGCGTCGGCGTTGACCACCACGCCGGTCGGCGCCTGGCACTTGCCGATGCTGTCGTTGCCGGCCAGGTCGATCTCCACGTTCTGGGTCGAGCCGACCGACACCTGGGCCGGGTCCCACACCACGCGCACCATCACGTCACCGGCGCGGCCGACCACGTACGAGACGTTGGTGTCCGGCACGAAGTCGATGCCGGCCAGGTCACCGGGGATGAAGCGCGGCGCGGCCGCGGTCGGGCTCGGGATGGCGTCGACCACCTTGCGGGCCAGGTTGGTGCTGCCGCCCGCGCCGCGCAGCTCGGCGCCGGTCGCGAGATCCGCCACGTACACGACCGGGAAGACGTTGTTGTCGAACCGGGGCGGGCCCTCGGGCGAGGCGGACACCGAGGTCACGAACACGCGCCCCTGCGACACCGCCAGCGAGGCCAGCTGGTTGGGCGAGGTGAGCACGGTCGGGCTGCCTTCCACGCCGCCCCTGGGGAAGCCGCTGTCGATCGGGGCGAGCGCGATCACGCCGCGGTCGGCCATGTCGGGCACCGCGAAGCGGCGCACCCGGCCATTGCGGCCGTCGTCGCGCGTCTCGCCGCCCGGCACCGGCTCGCCGTAGAACTCGGTCACCAGCAGGGTCTCGTCGGTGTCGTCGTCGTCGAGGTCGTTGGTCACGACCAGCGCGCGCGGCCGATCGACCGCGACCGAGCCGAGCCCCTCCATGGTGCGGGCGTCGATGACCGACACGCGGCTCTCGCCCATCTCGGCGACGAACAGGAGCTGGCCGCTCGGGCTGAGCGCCACCCCGGTCGGCTCGGCGCCCACCGCGATGGTGGCGTCGATGGCCGGCGCGCTGGTGTCGATGCCCCGCACGCGCACCACGCTGGCGTCACCGCGGTTGGCGACGTACGCGGTGGTGGTGTCCGGCCCGATGACGACACTGGATGGCTCCGCGCCGGTCGCCAGGGTGGCGAGGCGCGTCGAGTCGGAGGCCTTGAAGAAGCTGACCGTGCCCGCGTTGGCGTTGACGTTGGCGATCCAGGCGCCGTTGTCCGAGAGCGCGATCGTGCTCGAGCGCGAGGCGCGCGTCAGGAAGGCCGCGCCGCCCCCATCACCGCCGTCGTCGTCGCCGGCGTCGTCGTCTGCCGCGCCGTCGTCTGCCGCGCCGTCGTCCCCCCCACCGCCACAGCCGGACAGGGCGCCCACCAGGACGGCCGCCGACAGCGCTCCCGTGATCCACAAGAGATTGGAATACGAGGTTAATCTCAGGTTCATGGCTCTTTCTCCCCGGGCGGGCTTTCCGCCCTTCGGGGGATGAGGAGGTCATCGGGCGCGGGTCGCGGCCGGTTATGGGGCCCATAAATATATTTTATGAGAGACTCCGGCCGTGGACCTGCGCCAGCTCCGCTATTTCCAGGCGGTGGCCGCGGCCGGCGGCATCGGCCAGGCGGCCCGACAGCTCGGGGTCAGCCAGCCGGCGCTGTCGATCGCGCTCGGCAAGCTGGAGCGCGAGGTGGGTGTCGAGCTCCTGAGCCGCGATCACCGCGGCGCGAAGCTCACCCCGGCCGGGCGCGAGCTGCTCGGCGCGGTCGAGCAGGCGATGAACGTGCTCGAGCAGGGCCGGCAGCGGATCGCCGGGCTGGTCGACGAGCCGGTCGGGCGTTTCGCGATCGGCTGCCCGCTCGTGCTCGGCTCGTACTTCATGCCCGGCCTGGTCGGCCCGTTCCTGGCCGCTCACCCCCGCATCGACCTGGTGCTGTGGACCGGATCGTCGCGCCAGGTCGAGGCCGCCGTCCTCGAGCGCGAGGTGCAGCTCGGGCTGGTCACGCACCCGCTCGCCCACCCCGACCTGGTGCTGGTCGATCTGTTCCGCGACCACGTGCGGCTGTTCGGCGATCTCGCCGCGCTGGCCGGCGGCGCCGAGCGGCCGCTCTCGTGGTCGGCGGCGACCAGGCTCTTGCGCGCGCGCCCGCTGTTCTACGCGCCGCACGTGCCGCAGGCGGTCGAGATCCTGACCCAGCTCGACGCGCGCGGGCTGGCGCCGGCCCGCCGGCTCGAGTGCGGCGACACCCAGCTGGTCAAGGAGCTGGCCCTGGGCGGCGCCGGATTCGCCATCCTGCCGGCGCGGGTCGCCGCCCACGGCCAGCCCGGCCGACTCGAGCCGCTGCACGGGCGCCTCCCGTCGGTGGCGGACACGATCCGGCTGGTCTTCCGCGGCGACGCGCAGCGCACGCGCGCGGCCGGGCTGGTCAAGGATGCGCTGGTCGCGCACGGCCGCGCGATCGCCGCGGCGCCGGCCGGCTGAGATCGCGCGCGCGGGCCAGCCCCATCGCGCCGAGCGCGCCGAGCGCCAGCGCGACGGCGAGCGCGCCGAGGACGATCCGAGCGCCCTGGAACAGGCCGGCCAGGCCCGGCTCGGCCGGGTGGGCGAGGATGATCGAGGCGACCTGCTTGCCCGAGCCGGGGCTCTTCATCGGGTGGCGCTGGACCAGCCAGCGCTCGCCGCCGACCTCGACCTCCTCGATGTCGTGGCTGCGCATGCCGGCCGCGACCACCGCCGGCCCGACGTCGCCCTGCGCGGTGCCGTCGAGCGCGACCATGCTGACCCGGGTCCCCTCGCCGGGCGCGATCTCGCCGAGCAGGCGCTCGGCCGGGGCCATCTGGGCGAACAGCGCGCGCGGCTGCCCGCCCAGCACGGTCAGGCGGGTGAACAGGAGGCGCAGGCCGGGGCGCGGGCGGCCGCCCAGCAGGCCGGAGGCGACCACGCCGGGGTCGTCGCCGCGCACCACCGCGATGCGCACGTCGTCGCTCGCGGTCGCGTACACCTCGCCGATCGGGCCGACCGCGCGCACGTCCGTGGCCCAGGTGGTCGGGCCGGCGCTGGCGTACAGCAGGCGGCCCTTGTAGTCGGCCACCGCGACGTCGGCGCCCTGGGCGGCGCGCACCGAGGTGACCCAGTCGGCGCTGGCCAGGCTGGCGTGCATCTCCTCGAGGTAGGCGCGATCGCCGGCGCGGTCGCCGAGGCCGAAGTCGGCCTGGTCCTGGACCGCGGCCACCTCGCGCATGATCGGCATCACGAAGGACAGGTTGGCCAGCGCCGCGAAGGTCTCGCTGCGCAGCTCGAACATACGGCTCATCTGCGCGCGCGCCGCGGCGAAGCTGGCCCGGGTGGCCGCGGCGGCGCGCCCGCGCACGATCCAGTCGGCCGCCAGCGCGACCAGCACGACCGCGATGGTGACGGCGGCGACGGCGGCGGCGCGGCGCGGGGCGCGGCCGCGATCGCGCCCGAGCGCGCGGAGGAGCGCGTGCATGCTGGGGAAGCGATCGGCGGGGTCGGCGGCCAGGCCGCGCAGGAGCAGGTCGCGCAGCGAGCCGGGCACCCGGCTGCCGGGCGGTCGCGGCTCGAAGCGACCCTCGCGCGCGTTCCGCGCCACCTCCTCGCGGGTGCGGCCGCCGAACGGGCGCACCCCGTACAGCGCCTCGTACAGCGCCACGCAGAAGCTGAACTGATCCGAGCGAGGATCGACGTGAGCGCCGGCGTGCTGCTCCGGCGCCATGTAGGCCGGCGTGCCGATCAGGACGCCCGCGTCGGTCACCTCGAACGTCGCGCCGCCGACCCGCGGCAATCCGCGGAGCCCGCGGTCGCGGTCGCCGTCGGTCTCGTCCCTGGGCTCGTTTTCGAGCTCGTCGTCGGGCTCGTTTTCGGGCTCGTCGTCGACCGCGGCCAGTGCCAGGCCGAAGTCGGTGACCCGCACGCGCCCGTCCTCGCCGACCAGCACGTTGTCCGGCTTGAAGTCGCGGTGGACCACGCCGGCGCGGTGGGCGGCGGCCAGGCCCTGGCCGGCCGCGCTGAACAGCGCGAGGATCTCGGCCGAGGGCGGGCGCGCGTCGCGCAGGTGGGCGCGCAGGTTGGGGCCGCGGACCAGCTCCATCGCGATGAAGACCTCGTCGCCGAGCAGGCCGACGTCGTGCACCGCGATCACGTTGGGGTGCGAGATGCGGGCCAGGGCGCGCGCCTCGCGGATGATGCGCGCGCGCGCGGCGGCGCCGCCGCGCCGGGCCCACGCGCCGCGCATGAGCTTGAGCGCGACGTTGCGGTGGAGCTCCGGGTCGACCGCCTCGTGGACCACGCCCATGGCGCCGGCGCCGAGCTGGACGCCGATCACGTAGCGGGGCGGGCGCTCGCCCACCGGATCGGCGGTCGAGGCGCGATCGGAGCTGGTCGATGCGCGCGGAGGGAGCGGCGACTCGTCGACCCGCGCGCTGGTCGGCGGATCGAGAGCGTCGAGCAGCGGCGGCGGCTCGGTCCTCGCGCGGGGCAGGGTCGGGGCCAGGAGCGCGAGCGTGAGCCGGCAATCGGCGCAGTCGTCGACGTGGCGCTCGATCTCGGCGCGCAGCGACGCGCCGGCGGTGCCGGACAGGAACTCCTCGAGTGCGCCGGGCTCCGGGCAGTGCATCGACGCGCCGAGTCTGGGACAATCCGGCGCATGAGTGCAAGCACGGGGCTGGCCGGCGCGCTCGAGGCCGCCCTGCCGCCCGAGATCCAGCTGGGCGACGGCGCCGCGGTCGACTCGATGCTGGCCGCCGGGCTCGCCGACGCCAGCCAGGCCTGGCCCGAGGTGCGCGTCGACGGGCCGGCGTTTGCCGCGTTCGTGGCCGAGCGGCTGGCAGCAGGCACGCCCGCCTCGGCGGCGCTCGAGCGGCTGTGGCTGGCCGACCTGGCCCTGGCCTGCGCATGCGCGCGCAGCGACGGCGCGGCGATCCAGATCCTCGACCGGATGGTGAGCGACCAGGTGGCCGCGGCCGCCGGCGGCGCGCGCGCCGGCGCGGCGGTCGGCGACGAGGCCGCCCAGGTGGTGCGGACGCTGCTCCTGGTGCCGCGGGTCGGGCGGCCGCCGGCGATCTTCGACTACGCCGGGCGCGGCCCGCTGGCCGGCTGGCTGCGCATCACCGCCACCCGCGAGGTGGTGCGGCTCCTGCGCCCGTCGCGCCGCGAGGTCGAGCTCGGCGATCACCTGGTCGACGGCGAGGCGACCGCGGCCGATCCGATCCTGTCCGGCCTGAAGCGCCGCTACCGCAGCGAGCTGGCCGACGCCTTCCACACCGCGCTGGCCGAGCTCGGCGCCCGCGACCGGACGCTGCTCCGCTACCAGCTGGTCGACGGCCTCGGCATCGACGACATCGCCGCCCTCTACCGGGTCCACCGCGCCACCGCCGCCCGCTGGCTGGCGCGCGTGCGAGACGACCTCATCGAGGCCACCCGCGGGCTCCTGGCCGAGAAGCTGGGCATGGGCGATGACGAGGTGGTGAGCATGCTCCGCCTGGTCCAGAGCGAGCTCGACATCAGCGTGATCCCGCACCTGCGCGAGAGCACCGAGCCGCGCTGATACTCTCCGCCCGATGAGAGACCAGACACCGAGCCGAACCGCCGCCTGGGTCGCGGCCGCCCGGGCCGCCGGCATGCTCCTGCCCGACGAGGTCCGCCTCGCCGACGACCCGTACGGCGCCGCCTTCACCTCTCCGCGGATCCAGCGCCTGATCGATCGCGCCCGCGAGCGAGGCCCGAGCGCCGCCGTCACCATCCCGGGCCTGGGCGAGTGGGTCCTCTACATGCAGGTGCGGACCAGGGTCCTCGACGACGCGGTGCGAGACTTCGCCAGCGACGGAGGCCGCCAGCTGGTGATCCTGGGGGCCGGCTACGACTGCCGCGCTCTCCGCCTGCCCGAGCTCGAGGGAGCCGCCGTCTTCGAGGTCGACCACCCGGCCACCCAGGGTCACAAGCAGATCACCCTCGAGCGGCTCGGCGCCCGCTCGCCGTCGCAGTACATCCACTGGAACTTCGAGCAGCAGCCGATGGAGGATCTCCCCGCCGCGCTCGAGGCGGCCGGCCACGATCCGCGCGCGCCGACCCTCACCCTCTGGGAGGGCGTGACCATGTACCTGACCGAGCCGGTCATCGACACCTCGGTCAGGACCGTCGCCCGCTACAGCGCGCCGGGCTCGGCGCTCGCGATGACCTACTTCAACAAGGCCAGGATCGCCCGACCGACCCTGGCCACCCGCGCCCTCGCCACCCTGGTCGCCCGGGTCGGCGAGCCCTGGAAGTGGGGCTGGGATCCGGCCGAGCTGCCCGCCTGGATGGAAAAGCGCGGCTTCCAGATCACCCGCGACATCTCCCTGGCCGACGTCGCAAAGACGCTCCTGCCCCCCGACATGGCCCGCCGGGTCGACGACCCCGACCGCCGCGTCGCGATCGTCGCGCGAGAGTCGATCGCGCTGGCCTCGCGAGCCTGATCGACCGCGACCCCAGGAGGGTCCTGGCGGTCGCGCCGCTGGCCGGGCGGCTTCGCTCGCTCGCGATAGGATTGCCGGCATGAAGCCGGTCGCGCTGATCACGGGGGCCAGTGGTGGGCTGGGGCGGGTGGTCGCGCCTGCGTTCGTCGAGGCGGGGTACCGCGTCTCGGCCGTGTCGCTCGATGCTCGGGCGCGGGTCAAGCCGACCGACGGCTGGCTCGAGATCCGCGCGGACCTCTCCGACGCCGCGGCGGCCCGGCGGGCGGTGGAGCGGACGGTCGAGGTCTTCGGTCGGATCGACTGCCTGGTTCACCTGGCCGGGGCGTTCGATGCGCCCGGGCGGATCGAGGACACCTCCGCCGAGGTGTGGGATGCGATGCTCGCGGTCAACCTCCGCGCGGCGGCGAACATGATGCGGTCGGTCATCCCGGTGATGCGGCGGCGCGAGGCGGGGCAGATCGTGGTCATCGGTTCGTCCACCGGGCTGCAGCCGGTCATCACCTGGAGCGCGTTCAACGCGGCGATCGGCGGGCTCTGCTCGCTGGTGCAGACCGCGGCGGCCGAGCTGCGGGACGCAGGCATCACCGTCAATGCGCTCTTGCCCACCACCATCGACACGGATGTGGTGCGCGGCTTTCTTCCCGACGACGACTGGTCTCGCTGGGTCGATCCGGCGGCCATGGCCTCGATGATGCTATGGCTCTGCTCGGCGCACGGGCGCGCGGTCTCGGGTGCGCTCATCCCTTTCATCGGACGACAGCCGCATCCCTGCCATCACTGGCACGGCGAGACCGACTGAGCTTCGTCGACGGTTGGTCATGCGCGATACGCGCCTGATGCAGCCAGTTCGTTTCGGTAGGTGACCTCCGTTCGTCTAGGCATTCTGTTCGCCAGCCACACGGAGGACCGCCTCATGAAACGTCTGCTCTGGCTCGGGCTCGTCTTTTCCACCGCCCTCGCGGGCTGTTCCCTCGATGACGACAGCGGTGGCGATCCAGCCACCGGGGAGGCGAACCAGGCGGTCTCGTCGTCGTCCTCATCGTCGTCCTCGTCGTCGTCGTCGGATCACGGTGACCACGGGGACCGTCGCGACGGGCTTCGCGCGTCGACGTCGACCGACCTGGCCGCGAAGCGCTACGTCGCCGCCGGCGATCGCTCCTATGTGATCGGCGCGGCCGATGGCTCGTTCGCCCCGATGGGATGGCACATCCGCGGCGAGATGGGCGGCGTGTGGGCTCATCCGATCAAGCTGCTCGACGGCTACTGGTTCTCGGTCGACGGCGCATGGCTGCCGGCCGCCGAGCGCTTCACCACCGGCGCCGGGTACGCCGAGCTCCGCTTCCCGGAGACCGATCACCTGTCGATCACTCGCACCGAGGTCGCGCCGGACGGATCGCCGGTGGTGCTGGTGCGGCTCGAGGTCCGCAATCGCGGACCGGCACGCGAGGTCGCGCTGGCGATGGACGTGCGCAGCGAGCTCATGGGCGCCTATCCGTGGGGATGGACCATGCCGGGCGCCGGCGAGGCCAACGGGGCGGACACCGCCACGTTCGACGGCGACGTGCTCGCCTTTGCCGAGCCGGACCAGCCGTGGCGCGCCCTGGTCGGCGCGTCACCGGCTCCGACCGAGGGCGAGGTGGGCGACGGCTTCTGGGGCCCGGTCGCCGAGGCCGACCGGCCCGGCTACCTCGAGTTCGGCAACGGCACCGGCGGCGAGCTTCGCTGGAACATCTCGCTCGCGCCCCACAGCACCTCCACGATCTGGGTGGCGGTGGCCGGCTCGCACCTGGACGACGGCGAGGCGGAGACCGCGCTGGCCGCCGCGCTGGCCGATCCGGACTCGCTGGTGGAGGCCAAGATCGACGCGCGCCGGGCGCTGCTTCGCCAGACCCGGGTCTCCTTGCCCGATCGCGAGCTCGAGCGCGCGTTTGACTGGGCCAAGCTCAACATGGCCGACCTCCGCCGCACGGTGGTCGGCGCCCAGCTGCGCGACGTCGACGAGGGCCGCGCCTACCCGGCGCCGGTCGAGACCGTCGACTCGATGACCGGCATCGGCGCCGGCTTCCCCGACTATCCGTGGCTGTTCGGCACCGACGGCGCGTACACCTCGTTCCCGCTGGTGGTGAGCGGGCAGTGGGACACCGCGATGCAGCACCTGCGCTCGATCCGCGCGGTCTCGCTGGCCCTCAACGGCGACACCGGCAAGGTGGTGCACGAGGTCGTCACCGACGGCTCGGTCTACTTCGGCACCAACCGCGCGCCCGGCAACTCGAACGAGACGGCCCAGTTCGCGGTCGCGGTCGACCTCCTGTGGCGGTGGACCGGCGACGACGCGTTCGCCGACGAGATGCTCCCGTTCATCACCCAGGGCGCGCAGCTGCTGGCCGCCGATCTCGACGGCGACGCCGACCTCTGGCCGGAGGGCTTCGGCATGGTCGAGCGCGGCGGGATGGGCTCCGAGAAGCTCGACGTCACCAGCTACACCTGGGCCGCGCTGCGCGCGCTCGAGCACCTGGCCGGCGGGCGCGGCGACGCGGTCACCGCCGCCTGGGCGGCCGAGCGAGCCGCCTCGATGGAGGCCGCCTTCGCCGGCGACTGGTGGATGACCGACCGCGGCCGCTACGCCGACTCGCTGTGCAACGCCGGCGACGAGGACGACCCGCCCGACGGCGCGGTCAACGTCTGCCTGGCGCCGGACACCCAGCTGCAGCAGGAGCACTGGATCAACGCCACGCCGATGGAGGTCAGCTTTGGCACCACCGAGAACGCGAACGGCGCGCTCGACGAGCTCGAGGCCGAGCTGACCGGGCCGTGCGGGCTGTTCCACACCGGCCCGGGCGGCGGGCCCGACGGCGCCGGCGAGCTCAAGTGCTGGACCCTGCCGACCTCGGTCATGGCGGTGGCCGAGGCCAGCTACGGGCGGCTCGGACCGGATCAGGCGCTGCGCTACATCGATGCCATCGCCGGTCTCATCGAGCTGGAGACGCCGGGCGCGCTGCCCGAGATCGCGCCGAGCCCGGACTACGATCCGTTCGCCGACTTCCGCGATCGCGCGATGTTCATGCAGGCCTGGTCGGCCTACGGGGTGCAGTGGCCGGTGATTCACCACTTCCTCGGCGTCGATCCGGACGTGCCGGCCGGCCGGCTCGCCGTGGTCCCCGACATCCCCGACGGCTGGCCGCGCCTGTCGGTCGATCACCTGCGGGTCGGCGGCGGCGAGCTGGAGGTCGAGGCCAGCCGCCACGGGCACCGCTACACCACCACCGTGCGCGCGCCGGACGGGCTCGACCTCACCATCGGCGCCACCCTGCCGGCCGACGCCGAGGTCGACCGGGTCAGCCTCGACGGCGACGACGTCGAGTTCGAGATCGTGGACACCGCGCGCGGGCGCGAGGTCCACGTCGACGCGGCGGCGTCCTGCCGTCACACCGTCGAGGTCGTCGCCCGGTAGCCGGTCGGCGCCCGCGGCCGAAAATGAAGGAGCCGGGTCGGAGGCGTCCGACCCGGCTCTTCGTCTATCGGATCCCTGGCTATCGGATCCCTGGCTGGCGGATCCCTAGATCGAGTTCACGAAGCGGACCACGGTCCGCTGCGCGAAGTTGCTGAGCTGGGTGAACTGGGTGCGCGCCGCCGCGGCCTGCCCGTCGTGCGCCAGGATGGCGTCGCGGACGGTGGCCGCCCTCCCGTCGTGCAGGAACTGGGTGTTGAAGCGCGCGCCCCACAGCGGCGTCGTGCGCATGAGCCGCGTCTGCGCGACCGGGTCGCCGGTCTCGCCGATGCCATCCCCCAGGGCGCCCATGTCGTGGGCCAGGAAGTCGGAGAACGGCAGGAACGCGAAGTTGCCGGGGACCGCGTTGAACGGACGCGCCGGGGTCACGAAGATCACCGGCACGTGACAGCCGGCGCAGCCGACCACCACGAAGTTGAAGCCTCCGATGATGGTGCCGATCGGATCGCCGAGATCGGGCGGCGGCGGGGCGAGGCGCTCCATGAAGGTGGTGAACAGGAGCAGGTCGTCCTGGATCTCGGTGCGCCCGCCATCGCACGGGCCGACCACGTCGTCGGTGAACTCGGGCACCTGCGGATCGCCCGGAGGATTGGCCAGGGCCAGGTCGCCGCCGTTGCAGCCCGCCGGCGGCTGCACGTTGTTCGGGTGGTTCTCGACCGCGAACTCCAGGATCGAGGTGCCAGCGACACAGCTCTGGGTGGTGATGCCCATCTCGTTGTCGTAGGCGTCACCCGAGAAGACCAGCAGCGTCGGGACCAGGCCCTTGTGGCCGAAGCGGGCCACGCGCATGGATCCGACGCTCTGGGTCGGATCGCGCGGGTCGGGCAGCGCCACCCGGACCCGCTGAGCCAGGCCGCGGATCGCCACCGGCTGGCTCGCCGCCAGGGCGACGAAGAACGAGTCCGGCATCGCGTCGACCAGGCCGAGCCCGAACAGCGGGGTGGCACGGCGGCCGACGTTGTTGATGTTGGCGGACGACGGCTCCACCTCGACCGGGATCGTGCAGCTCACCCCGGCGCTGTCGTAGGTGCCGTTCGCGAACAGCTGGCGCAGCGTGCCGCCCTGGTTCTCCTCGTCGTTGTCGTAGCCGAAGAAGACGCCGTCGGTCAGGCGGCCGAAGCGTCGCTCGATCTGACTGCCGGAGCCGCCGAGCACCGGGAGGTTGTGGCAGGTCCCGCAGGCGCGCTCGTTGAACGTCGGGCCGAGCCCGTCCTCGATGCTCTCCACGTCGCCAAAGGCGTCGGCCGCCTCCTCGAATGCGACCGGATCGGTGCCGGGCAGGGGATCTCCGATCTGGCTGGTGATGGCCACCTGCGTGCTGGTCAGCTCCGGCTCGTCGAGCGTCTCTGAACCCTCCAGCGGACCGTAGTCCGCCTCACATCCCATCTGGGTGCCAATCAAGAGGGTCGCGAAGCAACCGCACAACCAGGTCTGGTGTCGTCGCATGTCGTCCTCCCACGTTCGCGATTCCCGGCGAGCCGTATCTCTTTCACCGCGCTGGACAGTCACCTCCTCTGGGAAGGGATCGCCCCGGACGGGTGAAGCCGGTCCGGCACCCTATGAATATTGGATCGGGTTGAACAACCGTTGATACATATGAAAGTTAACTTACGATTCTCATCGCGCCGTTGAGGCGTACTCGACCGAAAAAGAAAAAGCCGGGTCGGAGCGATCCGACCCGGCTCGATTTCACACAAGGTGACGGAGCTAGAAGCCCATTCCTCCGCCCATGCCGCCCATGCCACCCATGCCGCCCATCCCGCCGCCGCCACCGCCCGCCGGGGGAGCGTCGTCGCTCTTCGGCTTGTCGGCGACCAGCGCCTCGGTGGTCAGCATCAGGCCGGCGACCGACGCGGCGTTCTGCAGGGCCGAGCGCACCACCTTGGTCGGGTCGATGACGCCGGCCTTGACCAGGTCCTCGTACTCCAGCGCCTGCGCGTTGAAGCCGAACGAGCCCTTGCCGGCCTGCACCTTGGACACGACGATGGCGCCGTCCACGCCCGCGTTCTGCGCGATCTGGCGCAGCGGCTCCTCGATGGCGCGGCGAACGATCTGCACGCCGAACCGGCGGTCGTCCTCGAGGTCGAACTTCACCGCCTCGAGCGCGCTCTGGCAGCGGAGCAGCGCCACGCCGCCGCCGGGGACGATCCCCTCCTCGACGGCCGCGCGGGTCGCGTGCATCGCGTCCTCGACCCGGGCCTTCTTCTCCTTCATCTCGACCTCGGTGGCCGCGCCGACCCGGATCACCGCGACGCCGCCGACCAGCTTGGCCAGCCGCTCCTGCAGCTTCTCGCGGTCGTAGTCGCTGGTGGTCTCCTCGACCTGGCGGCGGATGAGGCGCACGCGCCCGTCGATGTCCGCCTTCTTGCCGGCGCCGTCGACCAGGGTGGTGTTGTCCTTGTCCACGGTGACGCGCTTGACCTTGCCGAGGTCCTGGATGGTCAGGTTCTCGAGCTTGAGGCCGAGGTCCTCGGTCACCGCCTCGCCGCCGGTGAGGGTGGCGATGTCCTTCAGCATCTCCTTGCGGCGATCGCCGAAGCCGGGCGCCTTGACCGCGCACACGTGCAGGGTGCCGCGCAGCTTGTTGACCACCAGGGTGGCCAGCGCCTCGCCGTCCACGTCCTCCGCGATGATGAGGAGCGGCTTGCCGCTCTTCGCCACCTGCTCGAGGACCGGCAGGAGCTCCTTCATGCTGGAGATCTTCTTCTCGTGGATGAGCACGAGCGCGTCCTGCAGGACGACCTCCATCCGCTCCGAGTCGGTGACGAAGTAGGGCGAGAGGTAGCCGCGGTCGAACTGCATGCCCTCGACCACGTCGAGCTCGCTCTCCATGGTCTTGGACTCTTCGACCGTGATGACGCCTTCCTTGCCGACCTTCTCCATGGCGTCGGCGATCATCGAGCCGATCGCCTCGTCGCCATTGGCGGAGATGGTGCCGATCTGGGCGATCTCCTGCTTGCCCTTGGTCGGCTTGGACAGCTTCTTCAGCTGCTCGATGATGGCGGCCACCGCCGCCTCGATGCCGCGCTTGATGTCCATCGGGTTGACCCCGGCGGCGACCAGGCGCGAGCCCTCGTGGAAGATCGCCTGGGCCAGCACGGTGGCGGTGGTGGTGCCGTCACCGGCGGTGTCCGACGTGCGCGAGGCGACCTCGCGCATCATCTGGGCGCCCATGTTCTGGAGCTTGTTCTCGAGCTCCACTTCCTTGGCGACGGTGACGCCGTCCTTGGTGACGGTCGGCGCGCCCCACGACTTCTCGATGACCACGTTGCGGCCGCGCGGCCCCAGCGTGACCTTCACCGCGTTGGCGAGCATGTTGAGGCCCTTGGCGATCTCGTTGCGGGCCTGGGAAGAAAAGACAATGTCCTTGGCAGCCATGACTCTGTTCGCTCCTTGTGGCCGCTCAGTCGAGGACCGCGAGGAGGTCTTCCTCGCGCATGATCAGGTGCTCGTCACCGTCGATCTTGACTTCGTTGCCGCTGTACTTCGAGAACAGCACCTTGTCGCCCGCCTTCACGTCGAGAGCGACCAGCTTGCCGTTCTTGTCGCGCTTGCCGGAGCCGACCGCGACGACCTTGCCCTGGATCGGCTTTTCCTTCGCCGAATCGGGGATGTACAGGCCACCCGTGGTCTTGGATTCCTCGTCGAGACGCTTGATGAGCACGCGATCGTGCAGGGGTCGAATCTTCATGTCGTTGGATCCTCGCTCAGCCAAAATGTGCCCCACGGATAGTCACCGGAGAGCTTCTTGTCAATCCCTGGGGGGAGAGTGCCAAAAAAATCCAAAAATCGAAGTTGATTCGAGGTAGTGTGCGAGCCCGGGTCAACCGCTTCGCCGCCCCGGCGGGGCGCCCTGTGGTATAGGCCGAGCGATGGCGCTGACCGAGTACGAGAAGTACATCCGCACCGAGGGGCTGCTCGCCCTCCAGAAGGACCCGAGCGAGCTCTCGTGCCACGACGAGATGCAGTTCCAGATCGTCCACCAGGTGGCCGAGCTGTGGATGAAGCTCATCGAGTTCGAAGTGCGCCACATGGCCGAGCTCCTGGGCCAGGACCGGCTCGCCCTGGCGTCCAGCACGCTCAGGCGCATCGCCCGCATCCAGCGCCTCATCCTGGTCCAGCTCGACCTGCTCGACACCATGTCGCCCAAGGCGTACATGACCGTCCGCTCCGGCCTGGGCAGCGGCAGCGGCCAGGAGTCGCCCGGGTTTCGCACCCTGCTTCGCCTGCCCGGCGAGGTGGTGTGGCCCGCGTTCGAGGCGCTGCTCGAGCGGCGCGGCATCACCCTGCGCCTCATCTATGAGGAGCCGGAGGAGCAGCACGAGCTGTTCACCCTGGCCGAGGGGCTGGTCGACTACGACCAGCTGCTGCAGGGCTGGCGCCACCGCCACCTGATGCTGGTCTACCGGATCATCGGCGTCGGCACGCCCTCGCTCAAGGGCAAGCCGTCCGACCTGCTCGCCCACGGGATGAAGCAGCGCTTCTTCCCGCGCCTGTGGGCGGTGCGCGACGAGCTGTTCGCCGACTGGACCGAGCGGATGCTGGCCGGCGGCGCGGATACCGGCTATCACGGCTGACCCAACCGAGGCGGAGACGGGCCCCGATGAGCAACCACGACCGATGAGCAACAACGGCACCCAGAACAGGTCCGGAAACGGCGCGTCGGACGCGACCAGCCCCGACGACCCGCTCCTGCGCTGGCGCAGCGAGTTCCCCGGCCTCGAGGACTCGGTGTACTTCATCTCGCACTCGCTCGGCTGCCTGCCGATCAAGACCGCCGAGCACATGGAGGAGTTCCTCGAGCTCTGGCACCGCAAGTCGATCACCGCGTGGGAGGACTGGCTGCCGGAGGTGGACCGCGCCGCGGCCCGCATCGAGCGCCTGCTGTCGGCCCCGCCCGGCACGGTGACGATGTTCACCAACGTGTCGCTGGTCAACTCGGTGCTGGCGTCCTGCTTCGACTACAAGCCGGAGCGCAACAAGATCGTCTACACCGACCTCGAGTTCCCGTCGGTGTCGTACGTGTGGAAGGCGGAGGAGCGGCGCGGGGCCGAGGTCCACATCGTCGAGTCGCCCGACCGGATCACCATCCCGACCGAGAAGCTGCTCGAGGCGATCGACGAGCGCACCCTGCTGGTGCCCACCTCGCACGTCATCTTCCGCTCGTCGTTCGTGCAGGACGCCCGGGCGATCGCGCGCCGCTGCGCCGAGGTCGGCGCCCACCTGGTGCTCGACTGCTACCAGTCGGTCGGCTGCATGCCGGTCGACGTGGTCGATCTCGGGGTCTCGTTCGCTTGCGGCGGCTCGGTCAAGTACCTGTGCGGCGGCCCCGGCGCGGCCTACCTGTACGTGCGGCGCGACCTCATCCCGCTGCTCGAGCCGCGGGTGACCGGCTGGTTCGGCAACGAGGCGCCGTTCGCCTTCACCATGCCGGGCCAGACCTACGCCGACTCGGTGTGGCGCTACCTGGGCGGGACCCCGGCGATCGCGCCGCTCTACCAGGCCCGGGCCGGCGCGGACATCATCGGCGAGATCGGCGGGCGGGCGATCCGCGAGAAGAGCCTGCGCTCGACCCAGCGGGTCATCGAGCTGATCGACGAGCGCAAGTTCGGGCTCAACACCCCGCGCGAGCCCGAGCGGCGGGCCGGCTCGGTGGTGTTCGACTTCGTCGGCTCGGCCGACGTGGCCCGCGAGCTCAACCGGCGCCGCTTCTTCTGCGATCACCGGCCCGGGGCCGGCATCCGCATCGCGCCGCACTTCTACAACACCGACGAGGAGATCGACCTCTTCTTCGAGGAGCTCGACCGCGTCCGGCTGGGCCCGGGCTGAGCGAGGCGCCTCGATGCCGAGCTTCCAGCGCCACGTGTTCGTGTGCGTCAACGAGCGCGCGGAGGGCAACCCCAAGGGCTGCTGCAAGAGCAAGGGGGCCGACGAGGTCCGCGACGAGCTCAAGAAGCGGCTGGCCGAGCGCGGCCTGAAGGGCGTGGTGCGGGCCAACGCGGCCGGCTGCCTCGATCAGTGCGAGACCGGCGTGACCGTGGTCGTGTACCCGGAGCAGGTCTGGTACGGCCACGTCACCGTCGCCGACGTGGCGGAGCTGGTCGATCGCCACATCCTCGGCGGTCAGTACGTCGAGCGGCTGATGCTGCCGGATCAGCCGCACCTGGGCGGGGCGGTCTCGTCCGGGCCGCTCGACCGCCCGCCGCGCGCGCGGGAGCCATGAGCCGGGCCGCGGCCGCGCTGGGCCGGGGCGCCGCCAGCCTGGGTCTGGCGCTGGCCGGGGTCGTCCTCGCCGCCGGGCCGGCCCGGGCCGAGGGGTACGGCGCCGGCGAGGCCGCGCCGCGCCGCGACGGCTTCGCGATCGGCTTCGCGCTCGGCCCGTCGCTGTTCGTCGGCGCCGGCGGGCTCGACGCCAAGAACGGCGTCGGCGGCGATTTCAACCTGCGGGTCGGCACCAGCGCGTCGCCGACCTTCCTGTGGCAGCTCGAGCTGCAGGGCGGGGGCTACCTGGTCGACCTCAGCAGCGAGGCCGGCACCGAGCGCATCTTCAACTCCCACGCCACGCTCACCCTGGGCGGCCAGCTGTACGTGCGCGAGACGCTGTGGCTGCGCGCGGGCGCCGGCATCGCCAGCTTCCACGAGCAGGAGGGGCGCAACGGTCCCGAGCGCGAGGGCACACGGCGCAACGGCCTGGCCGTCACCGCCGGGGCCGGCTACGACATGTTCCGGCGCGGCATCTTCGCCTGCGACCTCGAGCTCGGCACCTCGGGCGCGGTGTTCGACGGCGCCTTCATCGCCCACGGCGCGCTGCTCCTCGGCCTCATGTGGTACTGAGCCAGCCGGCCATGGATGCGAGCCCCGGCCGCCGGCGAGACCTCGCGCTGTTCGGCGCGGCGCTGATCCTGTTCGCCGTCGCGCTGGTCCGCCAGGTCGCGGTCGGCGCGCCGCTCGGGCCCGACGAGGCGATCTACGCGACCGGCGGGCGCGAGCTGGTCGACGGGACCGCGGCCAGCGCGTTCGGGCTCCATCGATCGATCGGCATGAAGGTGCTGGCCGCGCCCGGCGCGGCGGCGGGCGGCGCGGAGTGGGCGCTGCGCGCGATCGGGCTGGCCGCGAGCCTCGCCTTCCTCGTCGCGTACCGCGGGGTGGGCGCGCGGGTGGTCGGGCGCTGGCCGGCCGCGTGGGCCGCCGCCGCCATGGTGACCTCGTTCGGCCTCGAGCGGCGCGGCGGCGAGCTCCTGTCGGACGTGCCATCGCTGCTCCTGCTGGTGCTCGCCCTCCACGTCATCGTGCGCGAGCTCGACCGGCCCGGCGAGGGGGCGCGGCCCGGGACCGGGCTCCTCCTGGTCGCGCCGCTCGCCGCGGCCGCGTTCTACCTCCGCTACGGCGTCACCACCGCGCTGGCCGGCGCCGCGCTGGCCGCGGCCGCGCTCTGGTGGCGACAGGTGTCGATCGGGCGCGGCGTCGCGCTGGCCACCGCCGCGCTGTTCCTGCTCCTGCTCCTGCCCCACGCGCTCCACGCGCTGCACGAGACCGGCAGCGCGCTCGGGATCCTCGAGGCCAGCGGCGAGGCGGCTCACCGCGCGTACCTGGGCGAGGGCCTGGTCCAGTTCCCGCTCGCGCTCGCGCTGGAGGGCGGCCCGGTGGTCCTGGTCCTGGTCGTCGTCGGCGCGGTCGACGGCGCGCGCCGCCTGCGCCAGCCTGGCCGCGAGCGCGCGGTCGCGTTCGTGTGGCTGGTCTCGGTGTTTCACATCGTCGCCACCGGGCTCCTGGTCCACGCCGAGTTCCGCTACTTCTTCCTCGGCGTGGCCGGGCTGACCCTGCTCGGCGCGCGCGCCGCGTGCGAGTGGGCGCGCGGCCGGCGTCGCGCCGCGCCCGTCGCCGCCGGGCTCCTGCTGGTCGCGTTCGCGGTCACCCACCAGCTCAACATCCACCGCTACCGGCGCCTGGCCCGGGTCCGCCAGGTCGAGGTCGACGCCGGCGCGCTGGTCGAGCGCGCCGCGGGGCAGGGCTCGTGCACCGCGCTGACCAGCGAGGTGCCGGTGGTCGGCTGGTACTCCGGCTGCGCGGCCCGCCCGCTCCACACCCGCCCGGATCGGCTGCCGCCCGAGCGGCGGTTCCTGGTCCTGTTCGACCGCGACCCGGACGCGGCCGACGCGCGGGCCCGCCTGGGCCGCAGCCACCGCCTGGTCCCGGTCGGCCGCGCCCTGGACCCGACCGACCAGTTCGGCGACGCCGAGGTCTCCGAGATCCGGCCTCTGCGCTGACGGACGCTTGACTCGCCCCGCCGGTTCCGGGCTACGGTGGCGCCCGTGAAGCCTAGCTCCGTCTTCCGCCGCAAGCTGGTCTCCGAAGCCGAGTCCGACGCCGAGCGACCGGGGCAGCAGCTGAAGCGCAGCCTCGGCTCCTTCGACCTGGCCATGCTGGGGGTGGGCGCCATCATCGGCGCCGGCATCTTCTCCAGCGTCGGCGACACCGGCGCGGTGGCCGGGCCGGCCCTGGCCATCAGCTACCTCATGACCGCGGTGGCGTGCGGCTTCGCGGCGCTCTGCTACGCCGAGATCGCCGCGATGGTGCCGATCGCGGGCAGCGCCTACACCTACTCGTACGTCGCCTTTGGCGAGGTCATCGCCTGGATCATCGGGTGGGACCTCATCATCGAGTACGCGATCGGCAACATCTACGTGGCGCAGAGCTGGGCCGACCACTTCCAGTCGTTCCTGCGCGGCGCGTTCGGGGTGTCGTTTCCCCCGTGGATGACCACCGACGTGCAGACCGCCTCGTCGGCCGCCTTCACCCACTACACGCCGACCATCGCCGGCCACGTCATCGCCTTCAACCTGCCCGCCGCGCTCATCACCGTGTTCATCACCATCGTGCTGGTGCGCGGGATCCGCGAGAGCGCGCGCTTCAACACCGGCATGGTGGTGTTCAAGCTCATCCTCCTGCTCGCGTTCATCGCGATCGGGTCGTTCTTCGTCGAGCCGGCCAACTGGACCCCGTTCGCGCCGCACGGCTTCCACGGCATCTGGCTGGGGGCGTCGCTCGCGTTCTTCTCGTACATCGGCTTCGACGCGGTCTCGACCGCGGCCGAGGAGACGGTCAACCCGCAGCGCAACGTGCCGCGCGGGATGATCGCGTCGCTGATCATCTGCACCACGCTCTACATCGTGGTCGCGATGGTGACGACCGGGCTGGTCCCGTCGGACCAGCTCGCCGGAGGCGACCCGCTGGCCCACGCCCTGCGCGCGGTCGGCCTGAACAAGGCGGCGATCGTGATCGCGTTCGGCGCGCTCATCGCGATGACCGCGGTGCTGCTGGTGTTCCAGCTGGGCCAGACCCGCATCTTCATGGTCATGGCGCGCGATGGTCTCCTGCCGCCGGTGTTCGCGCGGATCCACCCGCGCTTCCGCACTCCGCACATCAGCACGATGCTGACCGGGGCCGGCGTCGCGATCCTGCCCAGCTTCATGACCCAGACCCAGGCGCTCCACCTGACCAACATCGGCACCCTGTTCGCGTTCACGCTGGTCTCGGCGGGCGTCATCGCGCTGCGCAAGATCGAGCCCGACCGGCCGCGCCCGTTCAAGGTGCCGCTCTACCCGCTGACCCCGCTCCTGGCCATGGCCACCTGCATCTGGCTGATGGCCGGGCTGCCGTCCTCGAACTGGTGGCGGTTCGCGGTGTGGCTGCTCATCGGGCTGGTGGTCTATTACCTGTACGGCTTCCGGCGCAGCAGGCTTGGCCACGCTCGCCACGCCGCGGCCGGCTCGGCGGGCCCGGCCGGGCCCGCCGGCCCGCCCTGACGGGATCTCAGAGGACCTGGCGCCAGCCGACGATGCCGAGCGGGCTCAGGCTGGTGCCGTCGCCGCCGTCGCCGTCACCGTCGCCGTTGTCGCCGCCATCACCGCCGTGGCCGCCGGTCGCGCCCGATTCGCCGCCGGCGTCGGCGGCGGTCGGGACGCCGACCCGGACCAGGTCTCCGCCGAGGGTGGTGAAGTAGATCGCGCCGGCGTGGCCGAACAGGGCCGAGACGGTGGCCGAGCTGGTGGTGATGTGCAGCTGGGTGGTGAGGTCGTCGATGTCGACCCCGGTCACCTCGGA
>DATHKR010000109.1:0-8605 GCA_035489015.1 Kofleriaceae bacterium
CGCTACTTGCCGAGCCGCGCCAGGAGCTGCCTGGCGACCGGGAGATTTGGATCGCAGGTCAGCGCCTCGCCGAGGTGCCAGCGGGCCGCGTCGGGGTCGCCGTCGGCGGTGCACAGGAGGGCGAGGGCGATGAGCGCTCGCGGCCACGGTCGGCGGCCCATGATCGCCTGCTCGGCGATGCGGCGCTCGTGGGGGGCGACCTCCTCGCGCGGCTTGCCTCGCGCGAGCTCGGCGCGGAAGCGGGCCAGGGCGAGCGAGGCCTCGAAGTCGGGGTGATCGGCGTGGGCGCGCGCGGCGGCGGCCATCTCCGACACCGCCTTGAACGGCTCGCCGGCGACCAGCGCGCGCTGACCGCGCGCGAACGCCTGCTCGGCTCGCTCGCCGTCGTGCGGGCCGAGCGCCCAGGCCGAGCTCAGGGTCGCCCGCTGCGCCCGCAGATCGTCGTGGTGGCGCAGGCGGTCGGCCGGATCGATCAGCACCGCTCGCGCCTGGATCACCCCTCGCCAGATCGGCTCGACCAGCGCGCCGACCTCGCCCAGATCGAGCCCCCGCAGCCGGTCCGGCGCGAAGCGCACGGCCAGCATCCGGACCGCCAGGTCGATCTCGGTGAAGGGCGACTCCGGCGTGACCTCGAGCGTGTCGTAGTGCGAGCCGTGCTCCACTCGCGCTCGCCTGGCGCGCAGGTGGGTGCGCGCCATCGCGACCGCCCTCCGCTCCGGGGTGGCGAGATCGGGCGGCTCCGGCGAGAGGGTCGCCGCGCCGGCGCACGCGAGCCCCCACACGACCCGGCCGGTGTGGTGCGCCCCGCCCGCGCCGGCCGCCCGCACCACGCTCTTCAGGGTGTGCGCGCCGTCCATCCGGCGGGCCAGCTCCACCTCGGGGATCTCGAGCGCGCGCACCTCCCGCAGCTGGTCGAACATCGGCGTGGTCGCGACGTAGTCGCCGGCCCGGTCGCGCAGCGCCTCGCGCACCAGCTCGAAGTCGATCTGCCGCGACCCGGCCACGATTCGGGCCGCGTCGCCCACCGGATCGCCCTGGCTGGTCAGCCCGAGCGCGCCTCGCGCGTAGGCCGGGGCCAGGCGCCCGGCCCAGCGCACCAGCAGCGCGCGCTCGACCGCGACCGCGATCGCCCCGGGCGGCGCGCTCGCCGCCACCGACGGGACTCGCGCGGCCGTCGCGGCCAGCCGCCCCTCCGCGCTGGTCACCACCGCGAGCAGCGCGGGCGGCGGGTCGACGTCGCGCCACTGGCGGATCCCGGGGCTGAGGTCGTGACCGCGCGCCTCCGCCATCACCACCACGTCCGGCGCGGCGCCGCCGGCCGGCAGCGCGCCCGGGCCATGCGCCAGCGGCGGCGACCACACGACGTGATGGCGGGCCGCCTCGAGGAACTCCTGCAGCGGCACCGCCAGACCGACATCGTCGAGGGCGAGCGCAACGCGGGCCACGCCCCGCGATCTTGCGCCGGCGTGCTGGCCCGAGCAAGGATAGACGCGATGGTGCGACGTGCCGTGGCCGCGCTCCTCCTGTGCGCGGTCGGGACGTCACCCGTGGCGCGAGCGCAGGTGTCGTCCGCGCCGGTCGCCGCGAGCGACAGCCAGGCGCTCGGCAGCTACGAGCGAGACGCCCTCCAGCAGGCGCTCGCCGCGCGCCGGCTCCGCGTCGACCTGGCTCCGGCCGGCAAGACGGTGAGGCGCATCCACGTGGTCAACCTGCCGGTGTTCGGCCCGGCCGAGGGCTTCCTCCGCTGGTTCAACCGGTTCCACGTGACCAGCCGCGAGGAGATGGTGGCCCGCGAGGTGCTGATCCAGCCCGGCGAGCCGTGGGACGAGGAGCGGGTCGACGAGACTCGCCGCCGCCTGCGCGATCCGCTGTTCACCACGCTGGTGGTGGCGGTCCCGGTCGTCGCCGCCGGAGGCTCACCCCGCGAGGTCGACCTCCTGGTGGTGACGCGCGACATCTGGAGCCTGCGCATGAACTCGCGCTACGAGGTGCAGGAGAGCGTGCTGACCGAGCTCAGCCTGTCGCTGTCGGAGAACAACCTGTTCGGCCTGCGCAAGCAGGTCGCCCTGGTCTTCGACATGGACCTCGGCGTCTACACGATCGGCCCGCAGTACGTGGACAAGAACATCGGCGGCACTCACCTGACCCTGACCACCAAGGTGGACGCCGTGTTCAACCGCTACTCGAGCGACTTCGAGGGCACCCAGAGCTCCACCAGCTTCGCCTATCCGCTGTGGTCGCTCGACCGCGAGTGGGGCGCCGGGATCGAGGTCAGCCACTTCGACGGGGTGCGCCGCTCGTTCTTCGGGGCCGGGCTGCGCGGCTTCGAGACCGCCGACGGCGTGATCCTGCCGTGGGAGTACGACGAGCGCGACCTCCACGTCGAGTCGAACGTGGTCCGCCAGCTCGGCCGCGCGATCAAGCACCGCGTCGCGATCGGCCACCGCCTTGACGTGCAGCGGCCCGAGGTGCGCGACGACTTCCCCGGCGACGAGGTCGCCCGCGACGAGTTCGAGCACGAGGTGCTGCCCCGCTCGGAGCGCGCGTCGTCGCTGTTCGCGCGCTACACGCTGTTCACGCCGATCTACACGGTCTACCGCAACGTCGACAGCTTCGACCTGGCCGAGGATCAGCGGCTCGGCCCGGAGATCATCGCGGAGGTCGGCTCCGCGCTCGAGCCGCTCGGCTCCGAGGCGAGCTTCCTTTTCGGCTCGATGTCGGCGGCGTGGACGATCGATGTGGCCGGCACCGGGCTGGTCCGCCTGGCCGCCGCGACCAGCGCGCGCCGCCAGGACGACGACTTCATCGACATGGCGCGCAGCGCGTCGGTGATCGCCGCCAGCCCGCCGTTCCTCGGCATGCGGCTGGCCGCGCGGGCGGCGTGGAACCGGCGCTACGAGGAGACCAACAACCGCTACTTCACGATCGGCGGCGACTCCGGCCTGCGCGGCTACACCATCGCGGCGTTCGCCGGGACCGGCGAGCATCCGGTCCGCTTTGTCGGCAACCTCGAGCTGCGCACGCTCGCGGTCCCGGTCTGGTTCTCGCGGGTGGGCGGGCTGGTCTTCTGGGACGCCGGCCACGCGGCCGACTGCTACCGCGGCTGCGAGAACGCCTTTGTCCTCCACCAGGACGTCGGCGCCGGCGTGCGCGTGCTCCTCCCCCAGCTCCAGCCGTACGTGTTCCGGGTCGACTGGGCGGTGCCGCTGACCGGCCCCACCGCCGGGTTCCCGGGACGCTTCATCGCCGGCGTCAACCAGGTCTTCTGATCGATCTCATCGCCGCGGCGCGCGACCGGCGATCGCGCGCTCGCGGGGCGACCCGACGTCGGATCAGTGCAGCTTGAGGTTGGCCGCGATCTCCGGGGTCAGCGCCTCGTTGGTCTCGCCGAGGCGGCCGTTCTGGGCGATCAGCCACGCGGTCACGGCCAGATAGTCGGACCCGGACAGGCTGCCCGGATCGTCCTTGGGCATCTTCACCTTGACGTAGTCGAGGAGCTCGCCGCCGGTCTTGAACTTGCCGAGGGTCTTGCCGCCGATCACGGCCGGGTTCTTCTTGCCCTTGCCCTCGCCCTTGTCGCCGTGGCAGGTGGAGCACGAATCGCCCCACACCTTCCCGGCCCGGGTCAGCTGATCGGACAGGTTGGCGGCGGCCGGCGCGGGCTGCTCGGGCGTCGGGGTGCCCTCGGCCGGCGTGGCCGGCTCGGCTGGGGTCTCGGCCGGCTGCTCGGCCGTGGGAGCCGGCTCCTCGGCGGCCGGGGGCTCGTTCGTCGCCGGGGTGGTGCTGCCGCCCTTGTCGCCGCCGCCGCAGCCGAGCGCGCTGGCGAGGGCCAGCGAGAGCGCCGCGGAAATCATGGAGCCAACGAATCTCTTCATGGTTTACCTCGCACCTGGTTGCGTCAGGCCCTGCGGTAGCACACTCGCGCGAGGGCGCGCAACTCGTGCCCGGCCGGCGTCCGTCCCCGGTCCGCGTGAGGTCGATCGTGGTCCGTCAGCTGCGCTGGTGCGGTCGGCGGCCCCAGCGGGTGGCGAACTCGCACGCCTCGTCGCCGAGGGACAGGCAGCGGGTGTGCACCGCGCGCGCCCCGTCGCCGCCCGACAGCGCGATCACCTGCTCCAGCCACCCCTCGATGAAGGCGCAGATCGCCGGATCGCTGGGGCCGTCGTAGCGGGCCAGCGCGTCGCGCTCGTCGTTCTCCACCACGCACAGCCCGCCCCACGTGTGATAGCGCCGCCACAGGATGTCGAGCGCGGCCAGGGTGCTGGCCGGGGTCAGGCTCTCCGGACTGGACGAGTAGAAGCGCTGGAAGCTCTGCCCGGCCACGTGCGCGCCGAGCTCGCGGGCGAAGGTCTGCGGGTTGCGACCGCTCTCGCTGACCGCGGCGAGGAGGTCGTGGAAGCGCTCGGCCGGCAGCCACGCCATCGGCGAGGTGCGCAGCGACAGCGCGTCGGCCAGGAGCTGGTTCTCGCGCCCGAGCACGCGCATCCACTCGGTCCCCGCGCGCAGCCCGAGCACGCCCATCACCCCGCGGAACACCACGCCGCGCGTCATCGGGGCCGGCCCGCGCTGGCTGCCGGGCGACGAGTCGGGCCCCAGGCCGATGCCGGGCTGGGTGTCGCCCGGGCCGTGGGTCGGTCCGTCGATCATTACGCGGTCGATCCCGAGCGGGCTCTCGCGGTCGATCGACCCGCCGTCCGCCGCCAGGCTGGCCGCGCCCAGCGCGCTGGCCAGCGCCTCGGCCATCGCGCCGGCGCTGGCGTAGCGCTCGCTCCCCTCGACCGCGAGCCCGCGCAGGATCACCGCGTCCACCGCCGGCGGCAGATCCTCGCGCCACTCCGACGGCGGGTGAGGCGAGTCCTCCAGCTGGCGGCGCAGGATCTCGCGGTAGTCCTCGGCCCGTCCGAACGGCGCCTGGCCGGTCAAGAGCGCGTAGGCGGTGGCGGCCAGGCCGTACACGTCGGTGGCGGGGCTCTCGTCCTGGCCGAGCACGCTCTCCGGCGCGATGAAGCCGGGCGTGCCGGCCGGCTCGGCGCGGTCGCCCAGGCGCCGGGCCAGCCCGACGTCGACCAGCACCGCGCGCTCGCGGGTTCGGTCGAGGACCACGTTGCCCGGCTTGACGTCGCGGTGCATGACGCCGGCCAGGTGCATCGCGTCGAGCGCGCGCGCGACCTGGGTGAGGATGATCGCGGCGCGGCCGAGCGCGAGGTAGCGGTCGGCCTGGGCCAGCTCCGCGATCACGTGGTCGAGCGACACGCCCTCGACCAGCTCCATCACGAAGAAGACGTCCTCGCGCTCCTCCACGAACGAGTAGACCCGGACCAGGTTCTCGTTGTTGATCGAGGCCAGGATGGCCGCCTCCTCGCGGAAGCGGCGGACCAGCTCCAGATCGCGGACCAGGTCGGGCCGCAGCATCTTGATCGCGACCGGGCGGCCGAGACCGAGGTCCTCGGCCCGGTACACCACGCCCATCGAGCCGCGGCTGATCTCGTGCACGATCTGGTACATCCCGCCGAGGGTGACGCCGGCCTCGTAGCGGTCGAGCAGCAGGTTGCGCCGGCTGGCGGCGCCCGGCGTGGAGCGGTCGGCGACCACCACCGGGCCGCCGCGCCGGCCCGCGGTCGACGCCGCGCGCGCGGCTCGATCGACCAGGAGGCCGCCGTCGTCGTCGGTCAGGTACTCGGTGGCGCCGACCCCGACCCGGGCGTGGAGCGGGCCGCTGTCCTCCGCCTCGAACGGCTCCGCCTCGATGGTGCGGCGGATGCGCTCGAGGATCGACGCGGCCGCCTGCACCGGCGTGGTCGCGAACAGGACCGCGATCTCGTCGTCGCCGGAGCGGCCGACGATGTCCTGGCTGCGCACCATCCGGCGGGTCACGTTGGCGACGTGGCGCAGGGCGGCGTCGCCGGCCACGTGGCCGTAGCGGTGGTTGAGGTGGCGCAGCCCGGTGATGTCGATGACGCCGAGCGCGAGCGGGTCGCCCGACTGATCGCGCCGGGACAGCTCGGCGGCGATCGCCTGCTCGAGCGCGCCGCGGGCGAGGACGCCGAGCATCGGGTCGAGCATGGCGGTGGCGCGCAGGTGATCGCGCTCGGACGAGAGCCGCTGGTGGACCGACCGCCACGACAGCTCGATGCCGAGCCGGCCGGCCAGGTCCGACAGCGCGTCGCGCGCCTCGGCGGTGAACAGGACCGGGCCGTCGCCGACCAGGCAGACGGCGCCGATCATCGCGCCGTCGCGGCTCGGGACCGGCACCGCGAGCCGGGTCTCCACGGCGGAGGCAGCGCGCGTGCGCGGCGCCGGCCCGCCCGCGCCGGTGCCATCGGCGCGGTGCACCTCGATGAACAGCGGCGCGCCGGCGTGGACCGCCTGCACGCAGCGGTTCCACACCGTCGGCCACTCCTCGGCGGTGACCGGCTGGCCGGCGGTGCCGACCCAGTAGCGCTCCGCCGCGCTGGCCAGCACGTCGCAGCCGCTCACCCCGTAGATGAGGGCGAGGCGCTGGGCCAGCGAGTCGAGCGCGGCCTGCAGATCGCCGCCCAGACAGGTGAGCTTCAGCATCTCGCGCAGGCGATCGAGGTCGAGCGACACTTTCGGGATCCGCCGCGCCACCTGACCATCGCCGCGATGGGCGCGCGACGGCAGCGCCGCGGTTCCCAGCAGCGCCGACAGCAGCGACGCGCTCTGCAGCGGCCGCAGCACCACCGCGTCGAGATCCAGGCGCGCCACCGTCGCCTCGAGTCGCCCCTCGCCGAGGCCGACCAGGGGAGGGCGCTTGCCCAGGTACTCGTCGCGCAGGCGGCGGTGGAAGCGCTCCACCGACGGCGCGCCCAGCGTCATGAGGATGAGGTCGGGGCGGCGCGAGACCAGGATCTGCCACGCGTGGTCGCCGCTGTCGGCCACCGCGCACTCGATCCCCTCGCCGAGCAGCAGGCTGGCCAGCTCCGAGCCGATCCACCGGTCCGGCTCCAGCACGAGCGCGAAGCCGCGCGTCATCGGGGCGGCCGTCGGCGCACGGCCGCGCGGGTGCCGCTCGGAGCCATCGGCGATGCCCGCCTCACCGGCGTCGCCGATCGCGGCCCGCGAACCCGTGCCGGGCCCGCGGCCCGTTCCCATCCCCGACGCCATTGCGATGTCGCCTCCGATCGACCGGGCCGGCGGCCGCGCGATTCCCCCCGCGCGCGGTCCGCTGTCGGCTCCTCTGCACAGTGAGCAGCATTATTTCAGCACAGCTGGCCTGCCGCCACGACGCCCGCCAGGTGTGCTAATGACCAGGGAGCCGAAATGCCTTTCTGGGCCGATGTCGGGGGCCATGCATGGACGGTGTGGCCGCGTGTGCGCGAGCGGTTCCGTCCGCCGCCGCCGCCGATGAGCCAGCCGTGGACCGCCGAGGTGCGCGACCCGAAGGTGGGGAAGCTCGCGCTGAGCGGTCGGATCGATCACGTCGAGGGCGCGCGCGGGATCGTGGTCATCGTGCACGGCATGGGTGGCAGCGCCGAGCGGGGGTACTGCGTGCAATCGGCGTCGGCGGCGCGCGCGGCCGGGCTCTCGTCGCTGCGCCTCAACCTGCGCGGCGCCGACGGCAGCGGCGAGGATCTCTACCACATCGGGCTGGTGGACGACGTGGAGGCCGCCCTCGACCATCCCGAGGTGGCGCGCTACCAGCGGCGCTACGCGCTCGGCTTCTCGCTCGGCGGGCACATCGTTCTGCGCCTGGCCGCCCTCGACGGGGCCACCCGGCTGCGCGCCGCGGCGGCGGTGTGCGCTCCGATCGATCTCGACGTCGGCTGCGCCCACATCGATCACCCGGCGCGCTGGGCGTACCGGATGCACCTCCTCGCCGGAGTGAAGAACGTGTATCGCGCGGTGGCCGCGCGGCGCGAGGTGCCGGAGCCGGTCGAGTCGGTGATGGCGATCCGCACGGTCAGGATGTGGGACGAGCGCGTGGTGGTGCCGCGCTTCGGATTCGCCAGCGCGGCCGACTACTACGCGCGGGTCGGGGTCGGGCCGCTCCTCCCCGAGCTGACGGTGCCCGCGCTGTTCGTGGCCAGCGAGAGCGATCCGATGATCCCGGCTGGCAGCCTGCGTCCGTCGCTGGCGCGGGCGTCCCGGTCGGTCGAGACTCGCTGGCTGACGAGGGGCGGGCACGTCGGATATCCCCGTGAAGTCGAGCTGTTGAACGAAATCATGGAGTGGCTGGTGACGATGTAATTGACACTGTCATATGACAGTGTCATATTGCTCGCATGACCACGGGCGAGCCGCGCTGGACCATTGCCGAGCTGGGGGAGCGACTCTCCGCCGCCCTGGCCGAGGTCGACTACGAGCGGCCGGCCAACGGGCAGGTGAGGGCGGTGCCCGACCTGCGCACGATCCGCTACTACACGACCCTCGGCCTGCTCGATCGACCGTCGGCGATGCGGGGGCGGACCGCGCTGTACGGGCCGCGTCATCTGCTCCAGCTGGTCGCGGTCAAGCGACTGCAAGCCGAGGGGCGGAGCCTGAGCGACGTGCAGGCGGCCCTGACCGGGCTGGATGACGCGGGGCTGGCGGCGATCGCCAAGGTGTCGGCGCGGGTCGGCTCTGGCTCTGGCTCTGGCTCTGGCTC
>DATHKR010000110.1:0-17304 GCA_035489015.1 Kofleriaceae bacterium
GCCTCGGCCGCGGAGAAGGCGCCGACCCCGACGTTGGCCAGCACGTCGGACTCCTGCAGCTTCTGGTTCACGAACTGGACAAAGGCGATCGCGTTGTAGTGATAGACCACGCCGTCGCGCGGCAGGCGCGCGTGCCGCGCCACCTCGTCGGTCCACCACAGAGTGGGCGTGATCTGCTCCTCGACCAGCTGCTCGATCTCCGGCCGGGTCATCCCGGCGAAGTCGGCCGACTGCGCCAGCGCGTCGGCCCAGCTCGGGCTCGCGGTCCACTCCGAGACGTGCAGCGTGGCGTAGTAGCGGGCCAGGTTGCGGTCGCCCGAGGTGTGGAAGAAATCGGTCAGCTCGCGCCGGCTGATCTTGCCATCGCGCGGCTCCACGTCGATCGCGTCGAGCAGGGTCCGGTCGGTCAGAAACCGCCCGCCGCTGGTCCCGTCGATCACCTGGAACACGCCCGGCTGCACCTGGGCCATGATCTCGTCGGCGGAGAACACCTCGACGTGCACCTGGGCCGCGCGAAGGTCGTCCGGCCCGGCGATCCCGACCCGCCCGATGACGTCGCCGGCCTCGACTGCCTCGTCGAGCAGGGTCACCCGCCCGGGCGCCGCCCCGCGCCGCCAGTCCGGGCTGGCCAGCCAGCGCGGCGCGTCCTTGGCCCCCTCGCGCCCGCGCTCGTCGGACAGGTGGAAGTAGAGCGAGTAGAAGCGGAGCGGCTTCGGCCCCAGGCTCATGTCGTGGCGCAGGAGCACGAAGTTGGTGCTGCCGACCGCCGACACCCCTCCCATCCGCGCCGCCATCACACGACCGGCGAAGGGCGCGTGCACCGGCGTGCCGGCCGGCGCGGGCAGGTGCACACCGCCGTGCCACAGCCGGGTCTCGCCGCTGGGGCCGAGCGGGAAGAAGCCGGCCTCGCCCTCGACCTCGTTCTTGCGGAACAGCTGGTCGCTGTCGGCGCGCAGCTCGTCGCCGTCGTCCGGCACGTCGGCGACGTCCCCGCGCACCGCGATCGGAAATGACATCCGCCCGCGGATAGACAGGCAGAACTTCTTGAAGTCGAACGGACCCGGATCCCACTTGCGCGTGGTGGTGTGGTAGTGGCCGAGCAGCCCGGCGTAGCCGCGAACCCCGGGCAGGACCGCCCACGACTGGTAGCCGGGCGACTCCTGCGGGTACTCGACAGGCAGGTTGGGCAGGGCGCGAGAGAGGCCGCGAGCCAGCGCCTTCAGCGCCTCGTACTGCAGCGGCGTGTAGTCGAACGCCAGGTAGGTGTGGCCGTGGATGCGGCAGGTGGTGACGTCGCGCTTCTGGCCGCGCTGGCGGTAGAAGTCGGGCCACTGCTTGGCGTCGCCGCGGTTGCACATCTCGACGCCGATCGAGTTGGCGTTGAACCCGGCCGCGTGGAACGCCATGAACGCCAGGTCGACCGTCTGGTAGATCGTCCCGTCGTTGTCGAGCAGGAAGTGAACCGAGAGCCCGCGCTCGTTGTGGAGCACGTTGAAGCAGGACGCCGCGGTCGGGCAGCCGTCGTGATGGAGCACGAACTGCCGGATCACCGCCTGGGCCGCGCTGAGGGTCGGGTTGTCGCGCTGGCTGCGCAGGGAAGGGCGGGTGGCGATGCGCACCGACCGGTTCGAGGTGAACTTGGGGGAGAACGGCCGCACGCCCCCGGCGCACGGCTGGCTGGGCGCGAGGCAGCGCGGCTGGTGGCCGTCGAAGCGCGGCCCCTCGTCCCAGCGCACCACCCGGGCCTCCACGTCGAACCCGGTCCCCGCGATCCAGATCTTTCCCATCTATCTGCCTGTCATTGACTCAGGTACCGGAGGTCCGAGCCCCCGATCCGGATCAGGTTGCCATGCTGGAGCCTCGCCTCCGTGATACGGACGCCGTTGACGAACGTCCCCGTGGCTGAACCGCGGTCGACCACCGCGAATCCACCCACCCCGTCGGCGACGAAGATGGCGTGGTGCGGCGAGACGCGCGGGTCGCCGGGCACCAGGAAGTCGCAACCCCGCGCGCTTCCGACCAGAAACCCGTGCCGCAGCGGCATCCGCTGCCCCTGGTAGGGGCCGGCCACGACCTGGAGCGATCCGGTCGACGGCACCGCGCTCGCCGCCGAGCCGGGCGGGCCCGCCTGGCCCGGCCGGCTGCCCGGGACCGCCTGGCCGCCCGGGACCGCCTGGCCCGGCTGGCTCGAGATCGGCCCGGGCTGGCCACCCAGCTGACCGGGCCCGGCAAACGGCGCCCCGCCGCGCCGCCCGCGCGCGACCAGCGCGCCGACCAGGCCGACCAGGAGCACGAACCCGACCAGGCCGCCCGCGCCCCACAGGATCCAGCGCCACACCCCGCCGCCGCCGCCGTCGCCGCGCGCCGCGCACGCGTGGCGCAGGCAGAACTGCTCGTCGTCGCAGGTCTGCCCGCCGCAGTCGAGCTTCTTGATCAGGAGCTCGTTCGACTCGAGCTCGCGGTAGCGCACCCCGATCTTCTTGCCCACCACCTGGGCGGCCGGCAGGAAGTAGGTCAACACGTACTGCTGATCGATCTCGGCGATGAGCGTGTCGACCTGCGAGCGGAACCCCTCGCGCGCCCGCACCCACCGGAACGTGCCGCCGGAGCGCTTGCTGAGCTCGCCGAGCCCGAGCAGCGGGCCGCGGTCATCGACCGGGCTGTACGCGATCGAGTGGACCCGGATGTCCTGCCGCCCGGCCTTCTCGCCGACCGATCGATAGCCCGACGGATCCGGATCGGCGTCCTTTCCATCCGACACCACGATCACCATGCGGCGGAGCGGGATCCCGGGACCGCCCGGCGCGCGCGCCCGCGCCAGGGTGGTGGCGGCGCGCTCGACCGCGCCGAGCAGCTGCGGCTCGGCCGGCGCCGCGTCCGCCTCGAGCGCCTGCGCGCGCTGCCCGGCGGCGGTGCGCGCCGCGCTGACCCGGTGTCCGCCGTCGACCGACTCGCCGTACGACATCACCGCAACCAGCGCGTCGTCGGGCAGCCCGCCGATCAGGTGCTCGACCGCGTCGCGGATCGCGTCCATGTCGTCGCGCATCTCCCACCCGGTGTGCACCACGACCACCACCGCGGTCACCGCGCCGCTGCCCGCGTAGCGCCCGACCAGGTACGGCTCGCGCCGGCGCGCGCCGTTCACGGTCAAGACGAACGGATCCGCGCCACCGACCGGGATGAGCGCGCCCTCGAGCTGGATGGCGGTGACGTGCAGGCGCAGGCGAGCCAGCCCGCTGAACCAGCTCGGCTCCAGCTCGGCGCGGTCGAGCAGCAGGCGCGGTCCGGCCGCGCGCGCGACGCGCGGCGCCGCGGCGAGTGACACCGCAGCCAGGAGCAGCAGACCGACTCCGAGCCGTGCCGACCACCTCACGCGTCGGCAGTAGCCTATCCGAGCCGGCCGGAGCGGACCAGTCGGCCAGCTCCCGACTGCTGTCACCGGTGACGCAACAGCTGTCACAGGGGCCGGGATTGACAGCCAGACGCGCGCGGCAGTATCACGGGGCCGACTTCAGCGGGAGTTCCATCCATGAAGAGAATGGCGATGAGTGGTGCCAGGCAGCTGGTTTCGGTGGTGCTGTTCGGGCTGGCGGCGTGCGGCGGATCGAAGGGCGCGCCGGCACCGGAGCCGGCCAGCGGCGGTGGCGCGACTCCACCGGCCGCGGGCGGCCAGGCGGCGGCGCCGGCCCCGCAGACCGGCGTCTTCGTCGCCGACATCGAGCGCAAGGCCGACGCCTGCACCGACTTCTTCGAGTTCGCCAACGGGGCGTGGCGGGCGCAGAACCCGATCCCACCGTCGATGCCGCGGTGGAGCCGCCGCTGGCAGTCGGGCGAGCTGGCCAAGGACCAGCTGAAGGGCATCCTCGAGGAGGTCTCGGCCCGCAAGGACTGGCCGGCCGCCAGCGTCGAGCAGCTCACCGGCGACTTCTACATCTCGTGCATGGACGAGGCGCGCGTCGACCAGGAGGGCATCGAGCCGCTGAAGCCGTTCCTGGCCGAGATCGCCGCCCTCCGCGACCGCGGCCAGGTGCAGAAGATGATCCTGCGCCTGCACCAGGCCGGCGTGGCGGTGCCGTTCGGGGTCGCGTCGGGCTCCGACTACCACTCGCCCAACGATGTCATCGCCCAGCTGTTCGCCGGCGGCATCGGCCTGCCCGACCGCGACTACTACGTGAAGAGCGAGAAGCGCTTCGTCGAGGCGCGCGACAAGTACCGCGCCCACGTGACCGCGATCTTCAAGCTGGCCGGCCACGACGCCAGGAGCGCGGCCGCGGCGGCGCGCCTGGTGATGGCGATGGAGACCCGGCTGGCCAAGGCGTCGCTCGACAACGTCGCCCTGCGCGACCCGAAGAACACCGACCACAAGATGGCGGTGCCGGATCTCAAGAAGCTCTCGCCCCACTTCGACTGGGCGGTCTACTTCGACAGCGCCAAGATGCCGTCGGCCCAGCTCAACGTGAGCGAGCCGGCCTTCATCAAGGCGTTCGACCGCGAGATCGCGAAGACGTCGGTCGCCGACTGGCGCACCTACCTCGAGTGGCACCTCCTGCGCCGGAGCGCGCCGTGGCTGTCCCGCCCGTTCGTCGAGGAGGATTTCGCCTTCAACGAGCGCTACCTGCAAGGCTCGCAGGAACTCAAGCCGCGCTGGAAGCGCTGCGTCGAGCTGACCGATCAGCTGCTCGGCGAGGCGCTCGGCCAGAAGTACACCGAGAAGTACTTCCCGCCGGCGGCCAAGGCGCGCATGCAGGATCTGGTCAAGAACCTGCTCGCCGCCATGCACGACACCATCGAGCAGCTCGACTGGATGAGCCCCGAGACCAAGAAGCGCGCGCTGGAGAAGCTGGCCACCTTCAACCCGAAGATCGGCTACCCGGACAAGTGGAAGGACTACAGCAGCATCAAGATCCAGCGGGACACCTTCCTGGCCAACGTGGAGGGCGGGGCGCGCTGGAACGTCGATGACGACTGGTCGACCATCGGCAAGCCGGTCGACCGCGGCCGCTGGGGCATGACGCCGCCCACCTCCAACGCGTACTACAACCCGCTCTTGAACGAGATCGTCTTCCCGGCCGGCATCCTGCAGCCGCCCGCGTTCAGCATGGACTTCGTCGACGCGGTCAACTACGGCGCGATCGGCGTGGTGATCGGCCACGAGATCAGCCACGGCTTCGACGACTCCGGCGCCCAGTTCGACGCCGAGGGCAAGCTCAACAACTGGTGGACGGCGGAGGACCTCAAGCACTTCACCGAGCGCGGCCAGTGCGTGGTCGACCAGTTCGAGCAGTACTTCGTCGAGCCGGGCATCCACCACAACGGCAAGCTGGTCCTCGGCGAGAGCATCGGCGACCTGGCCGGCGCGCAGATCGCCTACCGCGCGTACCAGAAGGCGCAGGAGACCAACCCGGCCGCCACCATCGACGGGTTCACGCCCGACCAGCAGTTCTTCATCGCCTGGGGTCAGTTCCGCGGCGACGCGATCCGGCCGGAGACGCAGCGGCTGATGGTCCAGTCGGATCCGCACCCGATCGGCAAGTACCGGGTCATCGGTCCGCTGTCGAACATGCCCGAGTTCCAGAAGGCGTTCGGCTGCAAGCCGGACGCGGCGATGGTGCGCCCGGAGGCGAAGCGCTGCGACGTGTGGTAGCGGGCCCGCGCTACCGGCGCGACGGGTAGCGGAACCGGTGGGTGACCGGCACGAACCCGAGCAGGTCCATCTCGCTGGCCTGGAAGCCGTCGGTCCAGCTGTTGATGACCATCGGCAGCCCGCTCGGCGCGCGCCGATCCGACACGATGCCGATGTGATCGGGCCCGGGCCGGCCGGGGAACGTGTCGAGCAGGACCACGTCGCCCGGCCGCAGCGGGTCGGCGGCGTCGTCGAGCGCGGCGCGGCGCCGGTCCCAGCGCCGCTCGAAGTAGGGCAGGAGGGTCTTCACCCGCCGGTGGTCGATGTTGGCGTTGGCGCGCCTCACCATCGGGAAAGCGCCGGGCGCGGCGCGGATCTCGCGCTGCAGCGCCGACTGAAGGTCGATGCCGGCGTTGCGCGCGGCCCGCACGATGACGTCGCTGCACACGCCCATGGTGCGCGGCACGTCGCCGCCCGGGTAGTCGATGGTCATGTAGCCGCCGCCGTAAGGCGCCGCGTTGAGGCTGTTCTTGTAGCCGCCGAGGAGGACGTCGAGCGGGTCCGGGATGCCGTCGCCGTCGTCGTCGCCGGGCGGCGCGCCCTGGCCCCGCGCGAGCTCGCGCACCCGGCTCGCCTCGAGCAGCGGGGCCAGCTCGGCGCGATCACCCGCGCGTAGCGCCAGGCGGTGGTCGCCGATGGCGAGGCTGGCCGGCCCGCCCAGCGGGTAGACCTTTACCGGCCAGTCTCCCTCGCCCTCGACGCGCGGGTCGCGGCGGTAGAGGACCAGGAGCGCGTGCGCGCGATCGACCACCGCGCTGACGGTGCTGCGGGTCAGCCCGGCCGGCAGGCGAATCTGCACCGAGCGGTCGAGGTCGGAGAAGATGCCGCGATCGACCACACCGAGCGCGGCCTCGGCCGGCGCGGCCTCGGCGGTGTGCGACCCGGCCGGCGCGGTCGCGACGGGGCCCACGTCGCCTCCGGTCGAAGACTCGCCGGCCGCTGGCGCGGTCCCGCGGTCGGCGCGCTCTGGCAGGGCCTCCGGGTGCGCCCCGCGACACCCCCCGCAGGCTGACAGCGCGCCCACGAACAGGATCGGCCACGCGAATCGGGAACCGAGGGCCGCCCCCGTTGTCCAAGGTCCGGATGGCATCCGTGCTATCGTAACGAGCGCTGCGCGCCGCGGATCTATTCCACGGGGCGAGCCTCACCTCGGGAGGCAGCCAGGCATCATGCAACAGTTCCAGGATTTCTCGTCGTGGCAGCCTGAGCAAGAGCGCCAGTTCGTGGTGTTCGAGCAGCGCACCGTGGAGGCCTCCAAGCGGGCCTGGGCGATCGGGCTGGTCGCCGGCGTCGCCTTCGGAATCGCCGTGATATGCGTCGCCGTGGCCTTCAAGCCGACCGAGAGCCGGTCGGAGGCCGCCGCGTCGGAGAACCCGGACCTGTCGTCCGAGCGCATCTCCGGCGGCGCGACCACCGCCGCGCCGACCCCCGTGGCTCCGGCCGTGCCGGCCGCCGCGCCGGCCGCAACTCCGACCGACCCGGCCGCTGGCGCGCCGTCGGATCCCGCCGCCGCCCAGCCTGCTGACGCCGCGGCACCCACATCGCCTTCCACCGATCCGGCCGCGGCTCCGGCGGGGGGCGCGGCCCCGGCCGACCGCGCGGCTCCCGCGGGCGCGGCCCAGCCGGCCGGCGAGTCGAGCGGTGGCGCGGCGATGACGCCGCCCCCGCCGCCGCCCGGCGCGACCAAGGCGCCGCCGACGGCGCTGGTCAAGGACAAGAACAAGTAGCGGTCGGCGACGGCCTCCGTCGCGCCGCGACAGAGCGGGTGGTTGAGGGGCCGACGCACCAGGATGAGCGCGCTCGCCGCGCTCGGCGCGCTCGCTGCGCAGGGCGCGTGCCTCCCGCCGCCGGCCGACCGCGAGGCGCCGGCCTCGACGACGGCGCGCATCGTCACCACCGAGCGCGGCCCGCGCGGCGGCCGCCTGGTCCTGGTCGACGAGGACGGGGCGCGCCTGGCCGATCTCACCCCGATCGAGCCCAAGGCGACCATCGACACCAACCCGGCCTGGTCGGCCGACGGTCGCTGGATCGCGTTCGCCTCCAGCCGCGGGCGCAGCGCGCTCGATCAGACCAGCCTGTGGCTGGTCGGCGCGCGGCGCGGCTCGTCGATGGAGCGGCTCACCCGCGAGCCCTCGGTCGACCGCGACCCGCGCTGGTCGCCGGACGGTCGCGTGGTGGTGTACGCGTCCTCGCGCGGGGTCACCTTCGACCTGTGGACGGTCACCCTGCGCCCGTCCGACCGCGGGCCGCCGCGCCCCGGCCGCCCGCACCGGCTGACCGCGACCGACCACCTCGACGAGCTGGCCCCCAGCGTCTCACCCGACGGCCGCACCGTGGTCTACATGGGCCTCGACCGCACCACCCAGCGCTCGCGGCTCTACACCATCCCGCTCGCCGGCGGGCGCGGCCGCCCGCTCACCGACGGGCCGGCCGACCTCACGCCGAGCTTCTCGCCCGACGGCCGCACCATCGCGTTCGCCGCCCCGGTGAAGGGCCGCGGCGACATCGACCTGTGGACGGTCGACGCCGCCGGCCATCACCGCCGTCTGGTCGTGGGCGAGCCGCTGTCCGACGAGACCGGCCCGGTCTGGTCGTCCGACGGCCGCTTCCTGTTCGCGACCTCGGTGCTTCGCTCGGTCGCGAGCGGCCTGCCGATCCTGTCGTCGCTCGCGTTCGTCGATCTGTCGGAGCGGCCGATCGTCCTGCGCGCGCTGCACGACCCGGCCCAGGTGGTGCCGCGGCTCGGCGCCGCGCTCGCCCCTGCCGCGCTCGACGCCACGCGCCTGCGCCGCCAGCCGCCCTATGCCGCCGCGGTCCGGCGCGCCATCCTCGAGGCGCACGAGCGCGCGACCGAGGGGCGACCGGACCGCGACCGCTCCGACGGAGGCGCGCGGTGACCGGCGCAGCCCCGGTGGGTGGTGCATGATCGATCTGTCCCTGGCCCGCGACCTGCGGCGCTCGATCACCGCCGGCCACCCGTGGGTCTACGACCGCTCGCTGCGCGGCGGCGTCGCGCTCGGCGCCGGTCAGGTGGTCCGCCTGCGCGACCGCGAGGGGCCGCTCGCGATCGGCTTCGCCGATCCGTCGTCGCCGATCCGGGTGCGCGTGCTGAGTCCGGACCCGGGCGCCGAGCCGGACCGCGACTGGGCGGCGGGCCGGGCCGCGCGCGCCGCGGCGCTCCGCCGCGCCGACCCGCGCCTGGCCGACACCAGCGCGCTGCGCCTGGTCCACGGCGAGGGCGACTTCATGCCCGGCCTGGTGGTCGACCTCTATGCCTCCACCGCGGTGGTCGTGCTCGATGGCGCCGGCGCGACCGGGTTCTGGACCCCGCGGCTGGACGCGGTGATCGGCGGCCTGCGCGCCGGTGGCTTCGCGATCGATCGGGTGTGGCAGCGCCAGCGCGGCGTGTCGGGCCGCGGCCGCGCGCTGGCCGGCGGTGAGCCGCCCGCCGCCATCCGGGTCGACGAGGCCGGCGCCGCCTACGAGGTGGACGTTCGCCATGGCCAGAAAACTGGCCTGTTCCTCGACCAGCGCGACAACCGCCGCTACGTCGGCGAGCTGGCCGCCGGGCGCGACGTCCTCAACCTGTTTGGCTACACCGGAGGCTTCTCGCTCCACGCCGGCCTGGGCGGGGCGCGCCGGGTGGTCACGGTGGACTCGGCGGCCGGCGCGATCGCCGCCGCGGCGCGCAACCTCGAGCTGTCCGGCCTCGACCGCTCGCGCCACGATCTGGTCGTGGCCGACGCGTTCGACTACCTGGCCGCGGCGGGGGCGGCCGGGCGCCGCTTCGACATCGTCGTGTGCGACCCGCCCAGCTTCGCGCCGCGCGCCGACGCGCTGCCGGCCGCGCGCGCCGCCTACCGCCGGCTGAACGGGCTGGCCCTGGCCGTGGTCGCGCCGGGCGGCCTGCTGCTGACCGCGTCCTGCTCCAGCCACTTCGGCCGCGCCGATCTCGCTGCCGCGGTGGCAGAGGCGGCGCAGGATCACGGGCGCGCCGTCCTGGTCCGCGCGGTGCGCGGGGCGGCGGGCGACCACCCGGTCCTGCCCGCCTTCCCCGAAGGGGACTACCTCGAGTTCCTGGACGTCGCGGTCGACTGAAGCGCCCGCTCCGGCGAGCTCACTCCGGGGCGCCGGTCTTGAACTCGGAGAGCTTCCAGCCCTGGCCGAGCGAGTTGCGGGCCACCACCACGCCCGTGTCCTGCTCGAAGTACATCGCCACGTCGAGCTGCGGCATGTTGAACGGCTTGTCCGGCGTGGTGTCGAGGGTGGCGCGGCCGGTCATGTTGATGGTCAGGCGCGACACCGCCTTGTGGGTCTTGATGCCGCTCTCGATGGTCTCGCGCGCGCCGTTCACCACCATCTTGCGCTCGATCTCGAGCTTGGCCGGCACCAGCACGGCGCCCGATCCCTCGCTGGGCACGCGGGTTGCGGTCGTCTTCAGCTCCTCGAACGCCTCGCCCTTCAGCCCGCCGCCGGCGAACACGTTGGTCTCCGACTTGCGCTCGATCTTGCCCAGCGTCATCTGCAGGCCACCGCCCGGCTGGCCGGCGAAGAAGAAGCTCTCGGGCGGGATGGTGAGGCCCTTCTTGTCGCACTCGATCTGGGTCTTCACCACGACCTTGCGGTAGCTCTCCTCGAGCGAGACGAGCGTCTTGTCGCCGCTCTTCTCGATCTTCACCACCTTGATGGTCACCGACGGCGGCTCCTGGATGCGCACGCCCGGCGGCAGCTGCACGCCCTCCGGCACGAAATACTGGTACGTCCACTGGACGCCCTCCGCCATCGGCAGCATCCGCATGCCGCACGCCGGCTTCAGCTTCGGCTTCTTCTTCTGGGCCTCGGCGGAGGTGGGGGCGGCGGCCAGAGCGGCGACCAGGGCGAGGAGGGCGAACCGGGAGGGGGCGGAGAGCATGCAGCCCGTTGATACGGCAGCTTGCGTCCGGCTGCAAGAGATAGATCTGACCGGCCAGAAGCGGTCAGAAGTTCTTCACCAGGTCGCGGAAACGAGGGTCGTCGCGCAGCTCGAAGAAGTCGGGATCGAGCCGGCCGCGGTAGTCCTTGCGCCCGAGCAGGCGATCCAGCTTCTCCTCGACGCGGGGCGCCAGGCTGGGCAGCTTGCGCATCGGCACCAGCCGGGCCAGGAGGTTGACCGCGCACTGGGCGCGGCCGATCCGCGCGTACGCCGCGGCCAGGTTGTACGTGGCGTTGACGTTGTACGGGTCGGCCAGGAGCGCGGTGATGAAGCGGTGCACCGCCTGCTCGAGCAGGTGCTCGTTCTGGGCGTGGTCCTCGGCCGGCGCCGACTGCTGGAGCAGGTCCGATCCCTGGTTGGCCAGGTTCTCCGCCTCCTCGACGCTGCGCTCCTCGTAGGTGAGCGGCGACGGGCCGTCGCTCGGGACCACCGGCTCGCAGTCGCTGCGCTCGTCGATCGTCTGCACTTGCACCGCGCGGGGCGCGGGTCGCAGCGGAGGCGGCGCCGCCTTGACGGCACCCCCACCGCAGCCGGCGACCAGCGCGATCCCGGCCAGCGCGCGGGGGGACAGGCGCGCCCTCATCACTGACCCATGGCGGTGCGGGCTTCCTTGCTGAACGGCTCGAACGCCGGGTCGCGCGCGGCGCGCTGGATCGTCCGCGACGCCTCCTTCTCGACGTCCGGCATGGTCGCGAGCCCCTTCAGCCGCTCGAGCAGCGCGAGCGAGCACGACTTCCTTCCGAGGAGGGCGTAGGCAACCGCGAGCTTGTAGGTCGGCTCCGGGCCGTACGGGTCCTTGCCGAGCGCGTTGGACAGCGTGCCCATCGCCTCGACCACGAGCTGCTGGCGCGCCGGCCCGAACTGACGCTCGGCGGCGAGCAGGCTGGAGTCGGCCTGCATCGCCATGGTGCGCGCCTCCTTGACCCGGCGCGGTCCCTTCTTCGGCTCCGCGAAGAAGTTGGTGCGGCACTGCTCGTCGGAGATCGCCGCGGGCTTGCCGGTCTTGCCGCCACCCTCGGCCACCTCGCTCGGCGCGACCTTGTCATCCGGGCGCTTCTTGGCCCGTGGCTTCTTCAGTCGCTCCGGCTTGCCGGTGTAGGGGCCGGAGCCGCATCCCGTCGCGGCCGACATCGAAGCGGCGCCGAACGCCGCCAGCACGAGCAGAATCGCAAGTCGATTCATACCGTTCGCAGGGTAGCGCCGACCGCTTCACCGGTCAAACGCCGCTCAGGCCGACTGCGCGCTCTCGTCGCACCGTGTCACGTCATGGTCGTCTTGCGTCGATATGGGCTTTCGTTACAAGCTGGAAACAATGTCGGGCACCTTCTCACTCGAACCACACGGCATTCAGGTCGCCAACGTGCTGCGCAACGCGGCTCCCTCCGTGCTCTACGAGATGGCGCTGCGCCACGAGCGCGGTTCGGCGATCACCTCCACCGGCGCGCTGGTCGCCCTGTCCGGCGCCAAGACCGGCCGCAGCCCGCTCGACAAGCGCATCGTCGACGAGCCCAACACCAACGGCGACATCTGGTGGGGCGACGTCAACATCAAGCTCGACCGCCATACCTTCCACATCAACCGCGAGCGCGCGGTCGACTATCTCAACACCCGGCCGCACCTCTACTGCGTCGACGGGTTCGCCGGCTGGGATCCCGAGCACCGCATCAGGGTGCGCGTGGTCTGCGCCCGCGCCTATCACGCGCTGTTCATGTGGAACATGCTCATCCGCCCGAACCAGGAGGAGCTCGACTCGTTCGGGACGCCCGACTACCTCATCATCAACGCGGGCGGGTTCCCGGCCAACCGCTACACGACCGGCATGACGTCGACCACCAGCGTCGACATCAGCTTCGAGGAGCGCGAGTTCGTCATCCTCGGCACCGAGTACGCCGGCGAGATGAAGAAGGGCATCTTCACGGTCATGAACTACCTCATGCCGAAGCGGGGCATCCTGTCGATGCACTGCTCGGCCACCGAGGACAAGACCAGCCACGAGACGTCGATCCTGTTCGGGCTGTCCGGCACCGGCAAGACCACGCTGTCGGCCGATCCCAAGCGCCTGCTCATCGGCGACGACGAGCACTGCTGGAGTGACCGCGGCATCTTCAACATCGAGGGCGGCTGCTACGCCAAGGTCATCCACCTGTCGGAGAAGGCGGAGCCGGACATCTTCCGCGCGCTCCGGTTCGGCGCGGTGCTCGAGAACGTCGTCTACGATCCGGCCACCCGGGTGGTGAACTACGAGGACATCTCGGTCACCGAGAACACGCGCGGCTCGTACCCGATCGAGTACATCGATGGGGCCAAGCTCCCGTGCGTGGGCGGGCACCCGCGCCACGTCATCTTCCTGACCGCCGACGCGTTCGGCATCCTGCCCCCGGTCAGCCGGCTGACCCCGGCCCAGGCGATGTACCACTTCATGAGCGGCTACACCGCCAAGGTGGCTGGCACCGAGGTCGGCGTCAGCGAGCCGAAGGCGACCTTCTCGCCCTGCTTCGGCGGGCCGTTCATGGTGTGGCATCCGGCCAAGTACGCCGAGCTCCTCGCCGCCAAGCTGCGCCAGCACCGGGCTCAGCCGTGGCTGGTCAACACCGGCTGGTCGGGCGGGCCGTACGGGATCGGCTCGCGCATGAAGCTCGCCTACACCCGCGCGATCATCGACGCGATCCACTCGGGCGCCCTCGACGACGCGCCGGTGGCCGAGGACGCGCTGTTCGGGCTGGCGGTGCCGAGCCGGGTTCCGGGGGTTCCGCCGGAGATCCTGGTCCCGCGCAACACCTGGAAACAGCCGACCGAGTACGACCAGGGGGCGCGGAAGCTCGCGTTCCTGTTCCAGGAGAACTTCAAGAAGTACGAGTCGGGCGCCGACGCCGAGGTGCGCGGCGCCGGCCCGCGAATCTGACCCTGACCCGAGGCGGGGGTGCTTTTCGCGCTGTGGCGACGGTGGGTGCCCCCGCTATACTAGAAGGATGGGACGTTTGACCGGCGAACGGCGCGCCATTGCCGCCGCACTCCTGGTGTTCTACGCCTTCATCTACATGCTCGTGGCGCTGGCCCCGCCACCCGGTTGGGCCATGGCCTTCACCGCCATGGCGCTGGTCTACGGGGTCGGGTTCTTCGGGCTCGTAGCTGGATACTTCTGGGCCCGCTGGTACGCCATCGGGCTCGGGATGTCGGGGCTCATCACGGCGGTCTTCTCGATCGTGCAGATCGGGATGGAGCCGGTGCTCCTGTTCTACGGCGTGACCCACGCCGGCGTCTCGCTGTTCCTGTGGGGCGGTGGCATGTCCCTGGCGTTCGACGGCCGCAAGGAGTGGCGCGAGCGCTTCCACCTCGACGAGAACTCGACCCACAAGCTGGGCAAGTCGGTCATCCGGCTGGGAATCTCACTGCCGTACATCGTCCTTTACGCGCTGGCGCCCAAGGAGGGAGCCGGCGAGGCGCTGTTCGCCGCGCTGGCCGGCGGCCTGGTGCTGACCGGGATCGTCGCGCTGTTCCGCATGCGGACGTGGGGCGTGATCGCGCTGGCCGGCGGCTCGCTGGTGCTCGGCGGCTCGCTGGTGTCGGGCGCGTTCGGCCTGGCGCCGTTCGGAAACGGCTACGCGGTCAACTTGACCGCGGCGGGGGCGGCCGGGCTCATGCTCGTCGTCGCCGCGATGACGCCGTTCTTCCGGCCGATCACCCGCTACCTGCGGGCCTGAGCTGAGCTGCATCGAATCGGGCCGCATCCTCCGCCGGGGGATGCGGTCGCGATCAGTCGAGCGTGTCGGGGTCGGGCTGGCTCCGGCGCGCCGACGCCATCGCCACGAGCACCGCCTGCACGTGCTCGAGCGTGTCGAGGCGGCAGCAGAGCGAGTAGAACTCGTCCTCGCTGACGTCGGCCATGCCGTGGAGCACGCGCTCGACGTGGGGGCGGAGGAACGGCGGTGCCTGGAGCGACGCGTCCCAGTCGCCGATCACCTCGACGCCGTCCGCGTCGAGGTCGGCCTCGTCCATGTCGGCGTCCGGGTCGCGATCGGGATCGCTCTCGTCGCGGTCGAGCGACGAGCCGTCATCGGGGCCGCGGATGGCGGCCATCGCCATGGCGGCCGGGAAGAACCAGAGGCCCGAGGGGAGGACCAGGCGCCAGGTGCCAGGATCTCCCGATGGCAGGTGCCAGGAACCTCCGACGCGGCGGCGCACCACCTCGCCGAAATAGGCCCCGGCGGTGGCCGCGAGCAGGTCGGCGGCGAGCACCTCGGGCTGCTCGGAGGCGCGAGACGGGGCGGCCATGGCGACCTGGCGCAGATAATGATCCAGGACCGGCAGGGTCTCGCTGTCATAAGCGAGCGAGACGCCGAGCGATCGGCGCACGTATTCGACCACCTGGGAGGCGTATTCCATCACCTGGGCCGGACCGGCGTCGGTGCTCTCGGCGGCCATCTGTTCCTCGTCCGCGCCGAACGGCGTGCTGCTGGATCGCGGCATGCGAGGCGGCATCCGCGCAGTTTGACCTCCGTCGGTAAGCCGGTCAAGACGGCGCCCTTTCACCGATCGAGCGGGCCGTGGTAACTCCAGCGGGGTGAGCTTCGGCACCATCCCCACGGGCATCGATGAGCGCTACCGCGGACCGCTCGGCGCGACCCGGCGCGAGCGCGTGCACTGGTCGTGTCAGTGCGGAGCCAAGCACTCGGTCGAGGTCGTGGTGGGGATCGACAGCGCCGCCGACCCGGCGCTGGCCCGCCAGCTGCGCGAAGGCGACCCAATCTTCAACGAGACCGTCTGCCCGATGACCGGAATGCGAGCCTGGGTGGAGGTGCCGGTCCTCTATCACGACCCGGTCGCCCTGCTCTTCATCCTCGTTCTCCCCGGCGGAGCGCGAGCGCGAGAGCTACACGAGCGCGCCGCGCTCCTCCTGCGCCTGGCCGACGACACCGCCCACTCCCTGCCCGAGTACGTGGTCGCCTTTGCAGCCGTCCACGGGCCCGACGGCCTGCGCCGACACCTCAAACGCCATGCCCACGGCGCGCGCGCGACAACCGCGATCCGCGGCGGCGACGAGCATCGCCTCCCGGCTGCCGAGGAGGCGGCGACCGCCCCGCTCGCCGCCATCGAACACGAGGCGGAAGCGGCGCGCGAGACGATCGGCGAGGCAACGCAGGACACCGCTGCGGCGGTCGGAGGGACGGCGGACGAGGCGAGCCAGGCGAACCAGGCGAACCAGGCCGCGAGGGTTCGCCAAGGCAACAAGGGCAATGCGCGGACCCGGGCGGCTGACCTCGACCGCAGAGCCGCGAGAGGGGAGGGGAACTCGGCCGGAGTCCAGCGCGCCGCCGCGACCGTCGACGACCAGTCGAAGAGCCGCCGCGATCGCGACGCGCGGGCCGATGCGGTGAATGAAGCCGTCCACGGGGTGGATGAGACCAGCGACAACGGCTTCGGCGCGATGCTCCGCCCGGGCGCCGACCTCGGTCGCGAGACGCCGCCGGCTGATGCGACCGCGATCGGGAAGCGAGGCAACGCGGCGGGCGCGGCGGATGCGGCGCGCGAGGTGGATGCGGCGGGCAAGGTGGATGCGGCGGGCGAGGTGGATGCGGCGGGCGAGGTGGATGCGGCGGGCGAGGTGAATGGGGCGGGCGAGGTGAATGGGGCGGGCGCGGTGGATGCGGCGGGCGAGGTGGAGGCGGCGGACGAGGTGGATGCGGCGGGCGAGGCACTCCACGCGCCCGAGGTGACCGACGGTGGCAGCCGCCTGCGGGCAGAGCCGGGTGAGGTGCCCGACGGTTCGAGCGCGGTGGACGGTGCGTCGAGCGCGGCAGCCGACGGTTCGAGCGCGGCGTACGGTGCTTCGAGCGCGGCGCCCGACGGTTCGAGCGCGGCGCCGGTCGGTTCGAGCGCGGCGCCGGTCGGTTCGAGCGCGGCGCCGGTCGGTTCGAGCGCGGCGCCGGTCGGTTCGAGCGCGGCGCCGGTCGGTTCGAGCGCGTTGGACGGCGTTTCGAGCGCGGCGCCCGAGGGACCGAGCGCGGTGGATGGCGCTTCGAGCGCGGTGGATGGCGCTTTGAACGCGGTGGATGGCGCTTTGAACGCCGTCGACGGTGCGTCGAGCACGGTGGATGGCGCTTCGAGCGCGGTGGATGATGCTTCGAGCGCGCGGGATGGCGTTTCGAGCGCCGTCGACGCTGCGCCGAGCTCGGTGGACGGTGCGCCGAGCGCGGCGCCGGGCGGTTCGAGCTCGGTGGACGGTGCGTCGACCGAGGTGGCCCGCACGTCGAGCAGGGTGGCGGGCACTTCGAGCAGGGTGGCGGGCACTTCGAGCGAGGTCGCCGGCGCCTCGGGCAAGGTGACGAGTGCCGCTGGCGGGGGCGGTCCGCGTGGTGGTGTGCCCGGGGGGGCGCGCAGTGCGAGCAGGGCTGGCGTGGCTGTCGGCCAGCCCGACGAGCTTCGCTCGGGGATGGATTCGAGCACCCAGGCGGCGGCCGCCGGTGGGCTTCAGGGCATCGACGATGTCAGCGATGCGATCGACGCGGCGATCGCGGCGATCGATGGGGCCGGGCCGGTCGACGACGGGGACGGAACCGACGGCCAGAGGGTGGAGTCTGTGCGCGGCGCGGCGGATCTTGTCGGCGGGTCGGCCATCGCGAACAGGCGGGTGGAGCCTGCTCGCGGCCGG
>DATHKR010000111.1:0-85893 GCA_035489015.1 Kofleriaceae bacterium
ATGCCGGGCTTCGCGATGCTGCTGGTCTGGCGCGACATGTTCAACGCCGACTTCGGCCTCATCAACCGGATGTTCGGCCTGTCCATCAACTGGTTCGGCACCGCCTGGGGCGCGCGCTTCGCGATCATCCTGGTCCAGGTGTGGCTGACCTACCCGTACATGTTCCTGGTGTCGACCGGCGCGCTGCAGGCGATCCCGGCCGACCTGACCGAGGCCGCGTCGGTCGACGGCGCGAAGCCGTTCTATGCCTTCCGCACGGTCACGTTCCCGCTGCTGCTGGTCGCGCTGTCGCCGCTCCTCATCTCGTCGTTCGCTTTCAACTTCAACAATTTCGGCGCCATCTATCTGACGTCGGAGGGCGGGCCGTTCCCGGCCGACAACCCGAGCGCCGGCGCGACCGACCTCCTCATCACGTACACCTACCGGCTCGCGTTCGGCGGGCAGGGGGCGCAGTACGGCATGGCGGCGGCGATCTCGATCTTCATCTTCGTCATCGTCGCCGCCGCGTCATTGATCGGCTTCCGGCGATCGCAATCCTTCGAGGAGATCAACTGACATGGCCGACCGCAAGAGCTCCGCGGTCTACCTCGGCAGCGCGCGCGGCAGCTGGCTGCGCCAGGTCGGCTGGCGCCACCTGATCGGCGTGGTGGCGCTCTTCTTCGCCCTGTTCCCGGTGGTGTTCGTGCTGTCGGCGGCGCTCAACCCGCTCGGCACGCTGAGCTCGACCGAGCTGATCCCGACCGGGGCCAGCCTGGAGAACTTCCGCCGGCTGTTCGCCGAGACCCGGTTCGCGACCTGGTTCGGCAACACGCTGCTCATCGGCATGACCGCGGCGATCTCGTCGATGTTCATCTCCGCGTGCGCGGCCTTCGCGTTCTCGCGCTACCGGTTCATCGGGCGCCGGGCCGGCCTCATGTCGCTGCTGCTGGTCCAGATGTTCCCGCAGAACCTGGCGGTGGTCGCGCTCTACCTCATGTTCACGTCGATCACCGACTACTACCCGGCGGTCGGGTTCAACACGCCGTGGGGGCTGATCCTGCTCTACCTGGGCGCCGCGCTCAGCGTGAACACGTGGCTGATGAAGGGCTTCTTCGACACCATCCCCAGGGAGCTCGACGAGTCGGCCAAGGTGGACGGGGCGACCCACTCGCAGATCTTCTTCGGCATCATCCTGCCGCTGGTGGTGCCGATCCTGGCGGTCACCGGGCTCATCGGGTTCATCACCGCGGTGAACGAGTTCATCCTGGCCAACGTCTTTCTGACCGACAGCGGCTCGAAGACGCTCGCGGTCGGCCTGTACGGGCTGGTCGCCGGCGAGCGCAACAACAACTTCGGGATCTTCTGCGCCGGCTCGGTCCTGACCGCGATCCCCACGGTCGCCCTGTTCCAGTACCTGCAGCGCTACATCGTCGGTGGGCTCACCGCCGGCGCGGTCAAGGGATGAGGGAGTGACACATGGCCGAGGTCGTCCTCGAGAAGATCAACAAGACCTACGAGAACGGGTTCCACGCCGTCATCGACCTCGACCTCGAGATCGCCGACGGCGAGTTCCTGGTCCTGGTCGGTCCGTCCGGCTGCGGCAAGACCACGGCGCTGCGCATGGTCGCCGGGCTGGAGGACATCTCCAGCGGGACCATGCGGATTGGCTCCCGTGTGGTGAACACGCTCTCGCCCAAGGACCGCGACATCGCGATGGTGTTCCAGTCCTACGCGCTCTACCCGCACATGAGCGTGGCCGACAACATCGCCTACGGCCTCAAGATCCGGAAGATGAGCAAGGAGGAGATCCAGCGGCGGGTGAAGCGGGCGGCCGACATGCTCGAGCTCGGGCCGCTCCTCGACCGCAAGCCCAAGCAGCTGTCCGGCGGACAGCGCCAGCGCGTGGCGATGGGGCGCGCGATCGTGCGCCAGCCGCAGGTCTTCCTCATGGACGAGCCGCTGTCCAACCTCGACGCCAAGCTGCGCGTGCAGATGCGCGCCGAGATCGCGCAGCTCCAGCGCGACCTCGCCGTCACCACGGTCTACGTCACCCACGATCAGATCGAGGCGATGACCATGGGCGACCGGGTGGCGGTGATGAAGGCCGGGCTCCTGCAGCAGGTCGGGCAGCCGCAGTACATCTACGACAACCCGGACAACCTGTTCGTGGCCGGCTTCATCGGCTCGCCGCCGATGAACATGGCGCTGGCTGTGCTCGAGCGCGAGGGGGCCGACGGCCTCGCGGTCCTGGTCGGCAGCGCGCGCCTGGTGCTGGCGGCGAGCGTCGCGGTCGCGCGGCCCGGGCTGGCCGCGTACATCGGCCGCGACGTCGCGATCGGCGTCCGCAGCGAGGACATGGAGGATGCCCGCCTGGTGCCCGGCGCGCCGGCCGACGCGCGCCTGCGCGCCCAGGTCAACCTGACCGAGGCGCTCGGCTCCGAGATCGTCGTCCACTTCGAGATCGACGCCCGCCGCGTGGTCACCGAGGACACCCGCCTGCTCGAGAAGCACACCGGCGCGGCCGAGGCCGTCCACCACGACACCGGCACCCGGTTCGTGGCCTCCTTCGCCCCGCGCTCCCCGGTCAAGCCGCGCGACCAGATCGAGGTCGTGGTCGACACCGAGCGCCTGCACTTCTTCGACCCGAAGACCGGCGTCGCGATCCGCGGCTGAATCGCGCCGGCCGAAAGGAGAGACCGATGACCTCGATCGCCGCCGACGACGTCCGCACCGCCTTCGAGACCCTGCGCCAGGCGATCGCCGCCGCGCTGCCGGCGCAGGTGGATGAGCTGCGCCCGCCGGTCTCGTTCGAGGTGCCGTGGCGCGACCAGGCCGGCGCGGAGCAGGTGCTGGCCTTGTGGTCGCTCACCTCCGGGCAGGCCGACGGCATGCTCGGCGTGTGCGGTGGCCTGCGGCTGCTCGGGCCGCACGACAGCGAGGCCGAGCGGGCGAAGTGGAGCGATCTGCTGGAGGGCGATGGTCTCGCGGCCGAGGCCAGGCCGGCCTGGGACGAGTCCACGTCGCTCGATCCGGACGCCGTGCGCGCGGTCTACTACGCAGCCGGCTGGATCCCGGTCTTCTGCGAGCCGCTCGAGGCCAACTACCTCGCCGTCGATCTGGTCCCGCTGGCCGGCGGCCGGGCCGGCCAGATCGTGCTCTGCGGCCGCGACGAGGAGAGCAAGTGCGTCGTCGCGCCCGACCTCGCGAGCCTCCTCGGCGCGCTGGCGGCCGACTGCCGCGCCGGCGGGTGGGACCTCGAGACCGCCGAGTCCAGGAAGGGCCCGCTGCCCTACGTCGCGCGCGCCGACGGGCGCCTGCTATCGGCCTGCCGCGACCGCAACTTCCCGCGCCCCTGACTACAGCGGCCGCGCGGTGGCGATGGCTCGCTCGGCCTCCGCCTCGCCGACCAGGCGAGCAATCACCCAGTGGATGAGGTCGACGCCGGCCAGACACTGGGCCGCGGTCCCGATGTTGCCCTCGGTGACCAGTGCCTCCTGCACCACCTCGACGCCGTGCGGTGTGATGAGGTCGCGCAGCTCGTCGCCCGGGTAGGTGGTCGCGCGCATGCCGCGAAGATGACCGAGGGTGGCGAGCAAGAGGGTCCCCGAGTCGACCGCCGCCAGCACCTGGCGGGCCGGGTCCAGGCGGAGCGACTCGCGCAGCGCGGGGCTCGCGGCCAGATCGCGGCTTCCGTCGCCGCTCGCGAAGTAGACCGCGTCGGCGCTGCTGGCGGTGTCGAGGGTGGCGTGGCGGGTGATGGCGATGCCGGTGCTCGACGTGATCTGCTCGGTGAGAGCGACGATCTCGACCTTCCACCCGGGCACCTGGACCCGCGAGAACAGGTCCCAGGCGAGGAACAGGTCGATGTCGGTGAACCGGTCGAAGCCGACGATCGCGATGCGGGGCATCCGCAGAGTGTAGGGAGCGAGGAGGTGGCCGCCAGACACAGACGGCCACCTGCTCGGCCGGAACAGCGCTACTCGATGCTCTCGACGAAGAGGACGAGGGCGTCGACCTCGGTCGGAGTGAGCGTGGAGGTGGCTCCGTGGACGTCGAAGTCGCCCTCGGCGCTGACGGCCAGCCCGGTCTCGCCCTCGCGCAGCGCCGGATGACCCGGGGCGAGGATCACCTCGCGCAGGCCACGGGTTCCGGCCGCGGCCAGCTCGGCGGCGCTCCACCAGGTTCCCCGCAGGGACGGTGTGTTGACCCGAGGCTGGCCGACCAGGTTGCCGGGCAGGAAGCCCTCGGCCCGGTCGGTCGGGCGGAACCGTGCGATGAGCTCGAGCCGCCGGGCCTCCTCCTCGAGGTCGCCGTCCTCGGCCGCCGCGATCGGGTCGCCGAACACCAGGCAGCTGTCCCCATCGAAGCAGAACGGGATCAGATCATCGACCACCTGGTGCACGGCCTGCTCGGCGTCGCTCACCGACGAGTTGAGCAGGATCCCGTCCAGGTCGATGCGCGGATCCTCGGCGTAGCGCTCGGTCATCTCGGTGGCCCATCCAGCGCCGGGGCCGTGCTCGAGCCCGTCGCTCCACGGCGTGCGCGTGTTGCCCGGGTCGTGGCAATCGATGCAACCGGCGGCGCTGAAGCGCGCTTCGCCCGCCTCCAGCACGGTCGCGATGTCCGCCGTGCTTCCTCCGCTGTCGACGGCGAACCTGAGCGGGTTGGGCGGCAGGCGCAGCTGCGAGACCGTGTACCACGCGAGGAAGCGCTGCACCTCCTCGCGCGAGAAGCCGGTCAGCTCCTCGATCCGCCGGCCAACGGCGTCCTCCTCGTCGGCGATCTGCGCCGCGATGTCGTCGAAGTTGGCGGGCAGGCCGGTCGCCGGGTCGACCGGCTCGGGCCGGCAAGCCGCCGCGTCTCCGCCCGAGTAGTCGGCCACCACCGGGTCGCCGACCCGGGTGGTCGGATCCGAGCTCGGACCCTCGACCAGCCCGTACGCGACCAGCTCGCAGCTGGTGCGGGTCTGGCCGCGCAGCTCGAGCGCGCCGAGGCCGCCGCTGCCGATCGCTCCGTTCCAGCCGTACGCGTCGGTCGTGAGGAGATTGGTGATCGGGCGGATCTGGCGAACCGCGGTCGGCGCGGTCGTGCCGATGGAAAAGGCGAGCCCGTCGGTGGACAGCTCGTCGGTGTGGCACGAGGCGCACGCCTTGCGCCCGTTGTTCGACCAGCTGGCGCTGTAGAACAGGAGCTCGCCGCGCTCGATGTTGGTCGCCGGGTAGTCGGCGATGCCCGGGTTGGCGTAGCCGAGGTCGATCTGCTCGACCCGGCTGCGGTCGTCGAGGTCGAACACCTCGAGCACCTCGCCGCCCCACGCGGCGACCAGGAGCTGATTGGCGTCCTCGTCGACCGCCAGCGCGAACGGGCGCGCCGAGGTCGCGAAGGCCCCGCCCGGGACCGGCTGGAGCCGGGCACCGGCGTCGCTGACCGCGAGCTCCTGCACCGCCGCCGACCCCGACAGGGCGAGGAACAGGCGATTCCCGGCTCGATCGCGCTCGGCGGCGATGGGCAGCGCGCCGGCCAGCACCTTCTGCTCGTCGGCGAAGCTCGACTCGGGCGAGATGTCGTCGGTGTAGTAGTCGAGGGCCGCCAGGTTGCGCTCGAGCTCGACGACGCCGTTGCGCACGTCCTCGAACCCGTAGGCGCGGGTGCCGTCGTACAGCGAGCCCGGATGGACCACGTGGACACTGTCGTCGAGGCCGGCGACCGCGACCGGGCCGACCTGGACCGCGTCGGGCGCCCGGTCGTCTCGCGAGAGGAGCCCGCGGTCGAGCGAGGTCGTCGGCACGAACACCGACCCCTGCAGCTCGACCAGGTCGAGCGCCGGCCCGCCCACCTCGGTGAAGGCGCGGACGAAGTCGTCCTTCACGTCGATGCTGGCGACCTGTCCGCCCAGCCCGCTGGCCACGAACACCGTCGTCCCGTCCTGCGAGAGCCGGAGGCGGCGCGGGTGGTCGCCCACCCCGTCGATGCTGGTGGTCGGAAAGGGCAGGGGGCCGGACGGGGGCTCGACCAGGACCACGTCGACCGGTCGGTCGTCGAATCCGCCGCGGACGACCTCGATCCCGTAGCGCTCGACCACGCCGAGCTGCTGATTGGCGACGTAGATCTGGACTCGATCGCCGAGCTCGTCACCTGGCTCCGGCGGCGCCAGCAGGATGTCGCTGCAGGAGTAGCCGGCGTCGAGCTGGACCGGCGAGCCGTCGGAGCGGAGCAGGAGCGTCTGCTCGCGGGCGTCGATGATCGAGATGTAGGGCGAGTATTGATTGCACACGAAGACCAGGCCGGCCGGGTGGGCCGCGGTCCGCACCGGACGGACACCGACCTTGATCCGGCGCGGCGCCTCTCCGCTGCCCGGCACCACCGCCGCGACCTCGTTGCCCGGCGCGCTCACGCTGCCGCCCAGCGGCACGAACACCACCCGGGTGTCGTCCACGCGCACCACGTCCACATCCGACGGGTTGCCCCGGAACGGCATCCGTTCGGCCCGCAATCGATCGGCCGGCGTGATGAGCTCCACGGTGCCCGTGCTGCCCTCGAGCGCGATCTGGGCCGCGATCTCGTCGAGCTTCTCGGCGACGCTGACGAAGCCACCCGCGCTGGCGGTGAAGTCGTCGTCGGTCAACGACACGCCGGCGGTGGTGAAGCGCGGCTGCTCCGGCCGCGGGGTGAGCTGGAACAGCGGATACAGCGAGGTGCCCTCGTACGGCTCCCAGCCGTCGAACGTGCCCCCGTCATCGTCGTCATCGTCGTCATCCACGTCGCTGACGTCATTCGCGTCGTCGTCGTCGTCGCCCGACGTGCAACCGACGACCGCGATGAACAGCGCGCCGACCAGCGCGTTCCTGGCCACGACGCCCCCGCCTCGCTCGAGACCGATGAACCTGCCCATGAGAGAGCCCTCCTCGACCTGCTCGCCGCCCCGTGACCGGCGGCAGTGGAACCCGGCGACCAACGATCGCACAGGACTCCGCGCCGGCGAGTGATGAGCTCAACGCCTGGCTCGAATCGCGCGTGGTGGGGGTGAACGCGCCGGGGTGAACGCCCCCACCGGCGCGGACACATCGCGGGCGCGATGACGATGCCGAAGTCGCCATGTCGAGGAGTCCGTCGGGGCGCGGCTGCCGATGCGGCGCGCCGGATCGGCGCTCCATGCGGCCGGCCGCGGACGACGCGCGCCATGGTGGCCAGATGACTGGGTTGGTGTGGTCGGGGGGGCGTGGTCCTCGCCGTGCAGAGCACCGACGCATGCGCATGCACCTCCCCGTCCTCGCCATGCTGATCACGAGCTGTCATGGCGTCGAGACCACTTCATCCGACGTCGAGCTCGGCGCCTCGGCGCGCGAGCGCAGGCAGATCGCGACGCCTGCCTGCGATGCCGATCCGGCCGATTGTCTGTATGCACCCGCGACGTATCCGCTCGAGCCGATCATCGAGGTGACGCTGGTCGATCCGGATCGGATCGGCGGACCGCGCGAGGTCCCGATCGCGATCCGGTACTCGCTGGCGGCGCCTCGCCCGATGCCGGTGGTGGTCTGGTCGCACGGCGGGGCGACCGGCAAGACCGATCCGACGCTGGCGCTCGAGCACTGGGCGACCGCCGCGGCCGAGGCCGGCTATCTCTCGATCGCCATCGCTCACGAGTGGCGCGCTGATCCCTCGCTGTTCGATCTCTGTGCCTTCTTCGTGATGGACGGGCTCGGGTGCAGCCTGTTCAAGCACCTCAACTACGATCGACCGCTCGACATCTCGCTCGTGATCGACGAGGTGGTCGAGATGAGCGGGCGGGCGCCGTGGCGAGGCCGCATCGACGCCGACCGGATCGCCGTCGGTGGTCACTCGGCGGGCGCCGGCGGGACGCTGATGATCGACGGGGCGCCGCGCGACATCAACCACACCGAGGTGCGGCTGGCCGACAGCCGGCCGATCGCGTTCCTCGCGTTCTCGCCCCAGGCGCCCGGCTCCGAGGGCTTCACCGAGGCCGGCTACGGCGAGATCGCGCGCCCGACGCTCATCGGCACCGGGCGGGGCGACGAGGATCCGCCCGACACCGCCGACGGACGCTCGTCGGTCTTCGACCTGGTCCAGCCGGGCGACAAGTACCGCATCTTCATCGAGGATCCCGAGGCGATCCACACCATCTACGAGCTCTCGACCGACAACTGCGCGATCACGACGCCGCTGGAGCGCTGCGAGGAGTTCCGCGACTGGGTCAAGTCGGCAGGCCTCGCCTTCCTCGACGCGTATCTGCGCGACGACCCGGACGCGCAGGCCTGGCTGGCGTCGAGCGATCTGGACGTCGCCAGCGCTGGCACCGCCGAGTGGAGCACGCGGTGAGCGCGGCCGGCTCGCTTCACTCGGGCACGTCGACCACCTGATCCGGGCCGTAGGTGGTTCCCGCGCTGGTGGTGGCGGCGACGCGGAAGTGCCACTCGCCCGGGTCGACCCGGATGTCCTGGCTGAGGTCGTACCAGTCGTCGTCGGTCCGTTCGGCGGCGCCGGTGCCGAAGGCCTCGATCTCGCCCAGGCCCCAGCGGTCGGGCTGGTGCGCGGAGACGATGGTGACTCGCAGCCGATCGACCGGGTCGGGGTGGAGGTGAGACCAGACCGCGACGCCATCGACCAGGATGTAGGCGTCGGTGTGGAGCAAGGCGTGGTTGGGGCCGCGGCCGCCGACCTTCGGGATGATCCCGGACGTCACCGTGGTCCAGGTGGCGCCCTCGTCGCTGGACACGGCGACCTCGACCTCGCGGGACGGGTTGGCGATCGCGTTGTGGACGTTCACCGACGCGAGCATGACCGGGCGCTCGAACGCGTACTCGAAGACCTGCGGGCCGGTCGGACGCGGCTGGCTCTGCCACTCGCGTCCGGGACCGTTTCGCCAGCCGTCGGCGAGGAGCTCGGCGCCAGTCCCTCCGGTCGGCTCGCGCGCGAGGGTGGCGCCATTGGAGACGGCGCACAGGGAGTGCTGGCGGTAGGTGAGATCCAGGTTCGCGCTGTCGATCCCTCCGCGCGGCTGGTTGCCGAGGTCGACGTGGAGGATCTGCAGCAGGAAGAAGTCGACGTTGACCTTGCCGAGCAGGGCGTCGAGCTCGCCGTAGTCGTAGAGCAGGCGGCCGCCGTTGGCGCCGGCGAAGGTCCAGTCCTGGGTCCGGTCGCGGAGCACCCAGTCGGCGCGCTCCCACTCGCCCGACGCGAGGTGGCGGGTCTGCGGATCCCCGGTGAAGGCCCAGTTGGGATAGCGCGAGTCCTCGGGGACGACCTCCACCACCGACGGATCGCGGTAGGCCTGGATCCATGTGCCGATCTCGGTCCCGTTCGGCCGCCAGTCGACGCCGCGCAGGTCCATGGAGATGCGCGCGCCGCGCAGGTCGGGAAAGCCGCCGCCGAGGTAGAACGGTGGGATCTCGGCCCAGACGTAGTTGCCCGGGTAGAAGTAGGGGCCGAGGTGGATGAGGCCGATGCCGTCGTAGTGGTTGACGTCGTCGCCGCCGCCCTGGTCGTCGACGTAGCGCACGAACGGGCCGCCGTCGGGCCCTCCGGTCGCCTCGGCGCGGAGCTGGCCCCCGCGGATGCCGGCGAGCCAGCCGCTCCGCCCCGCCGCCCAGTCCTCGGCGAAGTGCGCGGTGAGCTGGCCGGGCAGGGCGCGCTCGGCGCTGCTCTCGCCGTGATCGGCCGTCCGTCCGTACTCGACGCGCCAGGTGGCCGGCAGCCCGCGCGGCTGGATGCGGGCGTTGATCGAGAAGCCGCTCACCGGCGGCAGGCCGACCGCGGTCGGGACCGGCAGCGTGGTCGGTTCGACCGGCTCGATCCACGGCGCGAGCTCGGCGACCGCGGCGTCGGCCGGGTCGTCGCCCGCGTCGGCCGGACTGGCCGCGTCGGCGCCCGGAGCGGGCGCGGCGTCCTCGACGGTTCCGCCGCCGGCGTCGCCCGGGCGGGCTGCATTGTCGCCGCACCCGGCCCCGGCCAGGAGCGACGCGATCGAGAGGGTCACGCGGGGGAGGGCGAGACGCACGGCATTCTCCTTCGACCGCGGCCAGGTGCCGCCCGGGATTATCGGCGGACGTCGCGGCGCGCGGCGCGGCCGGCGGCGGACCGGCGAGGCCGGCCGCCCCGCTTCACGCGCCGGGCGGGCCCGGCCTTCTCGAGCCGCGCGCGCATCGGGGCGAGCGACTTGCCCGCCTCCGGCATCTTCTCGAACCAGGCCAGCGCGCGACCGGGCAGGTGCGCGGCGAGCGCGCACTCCGACACCTCGGCCAGGATCTCCACGTCGGTGGCCAGGTCACGGCCGTCGCGGCCGAGGTAGATGCGCAGCGCCTCGTCGTAGAGGTCCATGGCCTCGGCCGGGGCGCGGCGCGCCACCATGCGGGCCAGCTCGGCCAGCGCGTGGGCCAGCTGGGGATGATCCGGCCCGACCGAGGCGCGCAGCGACGCGAGCGCGATGCGGTCCAATCGCTCGGCCTCGCGGTAGTCCTTCTGCGCCTCGGCGATCTGGCCCAGCTCGTTGTGGAGGCGGGCCAGATCCGGGTGGGTCGGAGGCAAGCTCGCCGCCAGCGCGTCGCGCGCCACTTCCAGCTCGGCGCGCGCCTCGGGCAAGCGACCCTGCTCGCGCAGCGCGCGGGCCAGCGAGATGCGCGAGCTGGCCGTCTCCGGCCGATTCGCGCCCAGCACGTGCTCGTAGACTGCCACCGAGGCGCGGGCGTGCTTCTCGGAGGCCGCCCAGTCCTTGCGGCGGCTGTCCACCGACGCGTAGTTGTAGAGCGCCTTGCCGACCACCGGGTGATTCTCGCCGTAGGCGATGCGCATGATCGCGATGGCGCGCTCGAGCGATCGCGCGGCCTCGTCGAGCTGGCTGAGCTGCATGAGCACCGCGCCCAGGTTGGCCTCGGCGTTGGCGACGTGCGGGTGATCCGGCCCGCGCGCGGCGACGAACCGATCGCGCGCGGCCACGAAGTGATCGCGCGACGCGGCGAAGTGACCGAGGGCGTGCTGGAGGCTGCCCAGGGTGGTCTCGAGCATGGCGTGCTGGATCGGATCGTCGCCGGCCTGGGCGACCGCGGCGCGCGCGGCCGGCTCGAGCGCGAGCGCCTCGTCCGGGCGGCGCAGCTCCTGGCCGACCAGGATGAGCAGGCGATTCCAGGTATCGGCGACCAGCCGGTGATCGCGCGCGTTCGCCGCCTCCTGCACCGCGCGGCGCAGGCTGGCCTCGGCGCTGGCCAGCTCGCCGGCGTTGGCCTCCGCGTTGCCGAGGTTGTAGACCGCGCGGGCCAGCAGCGACGCGTCATGGAGCGGCTCGATCCGGGCCAGGAGGCGGCGCGCCCGGGTGAGCGCCTCGGCGTGGCGCCCGGCCAGGGCCAGGATCTCGAGCGCGCGCAGCTCCCCGTCGACCGCCCGGCGCTCGGGCGAGTCGTTCGGCCCGCCCCTGGCGAGGAGGCGCTCGCGATCGGAGCACACCGACAGCGGCGGCAGCCCGAACGCCGCCGCCGGCGCGCGCCCGACCTCCTTGCGGTCGAACGTGACCATGAGCGCGACCAGGACGGCGAGGTCGTCGGCCGCGCGGTCGAGGCAGACCAGCCGCCGCTCGAGCAGCTCGCCGCTCTGCTCGCCGCGCAGGTGGGTGGCGGCCCAGGCGTCGAGCCGCATGGTCATCCAGTCGTCGCGGTAGCGATCGAGCGCGCGGGTGACCGCGCCGGCCACGTCGGCGGCGGCCGGGTTTCCGGTGGCGGTGAAGGCGCGGACGACCTCCGCGTGGCGCTGATCGTTCCACGCCCGCGCGATGCGGCTCTCGGCCGCGGCGCGCACCTCGGCGGAGCCATCGTCCGAGCGCAGGAAGAGGAGCGCGGCGGCGGCCGCCGCGGCGACCACGAGCCCGGCGGCCAGGACGCGTCGTCGCCGGCGCCCGACGGTGCGCTCGAGCGCGCCGAGCAGCGCCGCCATCGATGGCCAGCGGTCCTGCCGGGCCGGGGCGAGCCCTCGCACCAGGCAGCGGCCGATCGGGCCTGGCACATCGCGGCGGGCCGGCGCGCGGCGGAGGCCGACCCGGGCCGCGCTGGCCAGCTCGGTCACGGTGGCGCCGGCGAACGGGCGCGCCCCGTACAGCGCCTCGTACACGGTGACGCAGAAGGAGTACTGATCGCCGGCGGCGTCGACCCGCTCGCCCTCGAGCTGCTCGGGTGGCATGTAGGCCGGGGTGCCGACCACGATCCCGGTGCGCGTGAGATCGAGCGGCGTCGGCGTCGCCGTCGCCGTCGCCGTCGCGGTGTTGCCGTCCTCGCCGTTCTCGCCGTCGTCGCCGGGCGGCTCGGCCGCGTCCAGATCGGTCAGCCTGGCCAGCCCGAAGTCGGTCACCAGCGTGCGACCGTTGCGTGCGATCAGCACATTGTCCGGCTTGATGTCGCGGTGGACCAGCCCGGCGGCGTGGGCCGCCGCCACCCCGCGACCGGCGGCGAGGGCGACCTGGACCACCTCGCGCCAGGTGCGCGGCCGTTCGAGCCAGGCGCGCAGCGTCACCCCGTCGATGAGCTCCATGGCGCAGAAGACCTGATCGCCGTCGGCGCCGAGCTCGTAGATCGCCACGACGTTGGGGTGGTTGAGGCGGGCCATCGCCTGGGCCTCGCGGCGCAGCCGCGCCGCCGGATCGTCGCCCAGCGACTCGGCTCGCACGCGGAGCAGCTTGAGCGCCACCTCGCGATCGAGCTCGGGGTCGCGCGCGGCCCAGACCTCGCCCATCGCGCCGCGGCCGAGCGGGCGCAACAGCGTGAACCGCCCGAGCCGCTCGCCGGGGGCGTGGACCGGATCGCCGTCGGTGAAGGAGGTCTGATCGATCGCGGTGGCGGCCATCGCCGACACCTCGCGGCGACAGCGCGGGCAGCGGTCGAGGTGCTGCTCGACGCGGCGCAGCTCGGGATCCGACAGGGCGCGGCCGGCCAGCGCGGCCAGATCGTCGTCGGAAAGACACTCGCCAGCCAGTCCGTCGAGCGCGCCGGGCTCGAGAGTGGTCTTCTCCTGCACGCCGGAATCCCTCATAACACAGCTCCGACCGCCGACGATCCAGACTCATCCGGGGCCCCCGCGCGTATTCTTCCGGACCGAGTCATGTCGAGCAGCACCCGGGAAGATGCGTCGCCCGCGGACGCCGCGGCGACCGCCGCGATGATCGCCGAGCTGGTCGAGCGCGGGCGCGCCGCCCACCCCGACATCGCCCCGCCGGCCGGGCTCGATCCGTTCTTCGCCGCCCGGGCCGACGCCGCCCGGCGATCGGCCGACCCGGGCAGTCGCGCCGCCGACCTGTACCTGGTCGCCGCCTGCGCCGCCGGGGACCCGGTCGCGGTGGCGCGCATCGACGCCCAGCTCCCCGGCGTGGTGCGCCCGGCGCTGGCCCGGCTCGGGCTGCCAGCCTCGGACGACGACGAGATCGTGCAGCGGGTCCGGGTCGCGCTCATGGTCGCCGACGGGGACGGAGGTCGCGGCATCGCCGGCTACTCCGGGCGCGGCGATCTGCGCGCGTACCTGCGCGCGGTCGCGGTCCGCCTGGCGCTCCGCCGGCTCGAGCGAGAGGAGGGGCCGTCCGCGTCGGAGGAGGACGAGGTGCTGGCCATGCTGCCGGCCGCCGACGACTCGCCCGAGCAGCGCCTGCTCAAGCACCGGTGTCGCGGCGAGATACGCACCGCGTTCGGGGTCGGCCTGGCCGCGCTGTCCGCCCGCGAGCGGACGATCCTGCGCCAGCACTACGTCGATGCGCTGACCATCGACCAGCTCGGCCGCCTGCACGGGGTGCACCGGGCCACCTGCGCCCGATGGATCGAGGCGGCCCGGGCCGGCCTGCTGCGGCAGGTGCGCCGCCACCTGCGCGACGCGCTCGGCTTCGACGATCGCGAGCTGGAGAGCGTCATCGGCCTGGTCCGCAGCCAGCTCGACCTCAGCCTGTCCCGCCTCCTGCCCCGCAGCAGGTAGCCGCCGCGCCGCGGCTCAGCCGCCCAGCGGCAGCGCGGTCTGGAAGGCCTCCAGATGCAGGCGGATCGGCGGGTGATAGGTTAGGTCCGGCTCGACCTCTTCGCCTTCCTCGAGGCGATCGCGCTGGATCAGCTCGCCAGCCTCGATGCTGGCCAGGGGCACGCCGTTCCGGTAGAGGACTGCGTTGCCGATGACGGCGGGGACTCGCGGGCCGGGCGAGGTGACGCCGACCAGGTTGAGCGGATCGGTGGCGGCGACCCGGACTGTCTCGGGGGTGCCGACGGGCGGGCGGCGCAGGGCTCGCAGCCCCTCGACCGCCTCGGGGAGCGCGAACTGCTCGCCCATGAAGCCGGACACGAAGCGGCCGCCGCGGATCTCGCCGCGGGCCTCCATGCGGCGCAGCGCGATGAGGAGCTCGCGCCACGGCGGCAGGCAGGACTCGCGCGCGAGCAGATCGCGGAACACGACCCCGTAGCGGCACAGAAGCTGGCGGGCGGCGCGATCGGGATCGGCCGCGGTCGGATCCGGCGGCGCCAGCAGCGACCAGCGCCCGGCCGAGGTCGGCAGCGCGCGCAGGGCGTGGCCCGGGCGCAGGAGGTCGCGCTCGCGCGCGCGCTTGACCGCGGTGGCCCAGCCGCGCGGCGATGGCCTGTCGCTGTCCCTGTCCCTGTCCTTGCTCGCGCTGCCGTCGGTGTCGAACAGGCTGCGGCTCTCGCCGCGCCGGCGCTCGACCAGGACCCGCAGGCTGGCGAAGCCGTCGGCCGTGGCCAGCCCGGCCGCGACCAGCTCCCAGAGGGCGTCCTCGATCTGCAGGGGAGGGCGACCGAGCGCGCCGACCAGGTCGGCCAGGAACGACGCCCCGCGCCCGACCAGCGCCGCGTGCACCGCCAGCGCCGCCTCGCCGAGATTCGCCGCGTCCGGCGGCGCGACCGGCGAGCTGGCCCGCAGCCAGGGGAGATCCGCGCGCAGCAGCAGGGCGAGCGGCGCGGCCCGGGTGGGCGTGCGCGCGCGCTGGGTCTCGGCCGGTGGCGCGGCGCCCGCGCCGGCCGAGCGCGCCGGGGCCAGCGGAGGGCCGAGCGATCCGGCCGAGCGCGCCCGCGGCAGGATCGCGGCAGGCGTGCCGATCGACTCGGGATCGAGCACGCCGGCCGCCGCGGAGCCCGGCGTGCCGATCGACTCGGGGTCGAGCGCGAGCGCGCCGGCCGAGCGCGCCGGGCCGCTCCCATCGGCCGCGACAACCGGCGGCGCGGCGCTGCTCGCTCGCCCGCGCGGTGCCTCCTTCGATCGCGCGGCCGGCCCCGCCTCCGCCGCGCTGGCCGGCTCGCGCGGCGACAGCCTGGCCCACGCGACCTCGCCCGCGAAGCAGAGCGAGTCGAGCCACTCGCGCTCGTAGCCGTGCAGCCTGGCCGGCAGGATCTCGCGCTCCCACGCGCCGGCGGCGCTCTCGAATCCCTGAAGCTGCTCGATGACGCGGACCAGGCCGTCGCCGCCGATGAGCTGCGACCCGCGCGCCACGCGCTGCCAGCGCAGGAGGAACCGCATGAGCGCGGCCGGCGGGACCGGCTCGATCTCTCGCCGCAGCCGCCCGAGCGTGAGGCGATGGATGCGGGCCAGCATTCGCCGGTCGCAGAACGCCAGCCCGGTGCCGAGGAAGTCGCCGCGCAGCGCGACGCCCTCGCCCTCGAGCCGGAGCAGCACGGCGTCGATCCGATCGCGCGCCACTCCCAGCGCCGCGACCAGCTCCTCGGCCGAGCGGGGCCCCGAGTAGGCCAGCAGCGCGCCGACCACCTCGAGCAGGCCGTCGTCATCGCCGGTCAGCGCCGCCGCCGCCCGCGCCGCTCGCTCGGCTGGCGCCCAGCCGCGGCGCTCGCGTCCGTCGGGATCGATCCAGCCCAGCACCTCGACTCGCCCGCGCGCGGCCAGCTCGTCGAACCACCCGCGCCAGGCCGCCTCGACCCCCTCCATGACCGCCCAGGCCGGCGCGCCGCCGTCGACCAGCGGCAGCACCCACATCGACATGAGCACGTCGTGGAGCTCGTCGCGGTCGCGCACCTCGGGCCGCGCCTCGTCTTCCGCCTGAGCGATCGCGGCGGCGTCGATCACCCTGGCGCCGTCGCCGCCCTCGACCTCGCCGCGCAGCCCGCGCGGCAGGTTGACCGCCCGGGTGCGGCGCTCCTCGAGCGGCGCGTCGTCGAGGTACGCGTACGGGTTGGCGTTGATGATCTCGTGGCTGAGCGGCGACGGCTCGACCACGTCGCGCGCCAACATCTCCAGCTCGCCGCGCTCCATCCGGCCGAGCAGCGCGATGAGCCCGTCGGCGTCGAGGTATTCTTGCAGACAGTCGCGCATGGTCTCGAACACCAGCGGGTGATCGGGCAGCTCGATGTCGCCGACCACGTTCTCGAGGCAGGCCTGCTGCATCGGGAAGACCAGGCCGAGCAGGTCCTCGGTCCTCATGCGCAGGAGCTGGGGCGGCACCTTCTTGCCGTTGCGGCGGCGCAGCACCGCCAGCGCGCGGGTCGAGTTCCACCGCCACCGCACCCCGAACACGGGCGCGGCCAGCACCGCCTGGATCAGCACCTCGCGCGCGGTGGCCGAGCGCAGGAACTGGAACACCTCCTCGAGCGGGAAGCTGTGCGCCTGGCCGAGCGAGAGGACGATGCCGTCGTCGGTCGCCGCCGCCTGCAGCTCGAAGTTGAAGCTGCGGCAGAACCGCTTGCGCAGGGCCAGGCCCCAGGCCCGGTTGATCCGCCCGCCGAACGGCGCGTGCAGGATGAGCTGCATGCCGCCGGCGTCGTCGAAGAAGCGCTCCGCGATCACGCGATCCTGGCTGGGCAGCGCGCCGAGCGCGGTCCATCCGGCCGCCAGGTACGCGACCAGCTGCGCGGCGGCCGGGTGCGGCACCTGCAGCGCGGTCATTCGCGCGACCAGCTCGGCGATGGTCTCACCGGCGGCCAGCGCGGCGCCGACCTCGGCGCGCAGCGCGCCCACCTCGTGGGACAGCTCCGCCGTGCGGGCCGGCGCCTCACCCAGCCAGAACGGGACCGTGGGCGGCTGCCCGGACGCGTCCTCGACCAGGACCCGGGTGCCCTCGAGCCGCACGATCCGCCACGAGGTGTTTCCGAGCAGGAAGATGTCGCCCGACGAGCTCTCGATCGCGAAGTCCTCGTCGAGGGTGCCGACCGGCGTCTCCTCCGGCACCTGCACCACCGCGTAGGTGGCCAGGTCCGGGATCGCGCCGCCACATGTGATCGCGGCCAGGCGCGCGCCGCGCCGCGCCTTGATGACGCCGTTGATCCCGTCGCGCAGGAGGTGCGCGGTCACCCGCCCGTGTCGCGACCCGACCCCCTCGGTCAGCATCGTCACGATCTGATCGAACTCGCCGCGCGCGAGCTCGGCGTACTGCGCGGCCCGCCGGCACAGCGCGTACAGCTCGTCCTCGACCAGCTCCTCGCACGCCGCCATCGCGACCACCTGCTGGGCCAGGATGTCGAGCGGCGCCGTGCGCAGCGCGATCGCGTCGAGCCGGCCGCCGTCGACCGCGCGGCACAGCGCGACCAGCTCGACCAGCTGATCGCGCGTGGTCGGAAACAGCCGGCCCTTGGGCGTGGCGCCCAGCGAGTGGCCCGAGCGGCCGATCCGCTGCATGAGCGTGGCCACCGCCCGCGGCGAGCCGAGCTGCACCACAAGGTCGACGCGGCCGACGTCGATGCCGAGCTCGAGCGACGCGGTCGCGACCGCGCACTGCACCGCGCCCGCCTTGAGCTTGCGCTCCGCCTCCAGGCGGCGCTCGCGCGACATGCTGCCGTGGTGGGCGACCACCTGGTCCGCGCCCAGCCGCCCCTCGAGCGCGTGGGAGACCCGCTCCACCAGCCGCCGGGTGTTGACGAAGACCAGCGTGGTGTGGTGCTCGCGCACCATCTCGGCGATCCGGTCGTAGATGCGCCCGAACTGCTCGTTGGTCGGGACCGCGCCGAGCTCGTCGTCGGTGAGCTCGATGGCCAGGTCGATCTCTCGCGCCCAGCCGGCGTCGACGATGTGCGGCGCGGGCCGCCCGGTCCCGACCAGGAGGCGGCCGATGAGCTCGATCGGCCGCTGGGTGGCCGACAGCCCGATCCGCACCGGCGGGGCCCCGCCGCCCTGCACGACCAGCCGCTCGAGGCGCTCGATCGACAGCGCGAGGTGGGCGCCGCGCTTGTCCGCCGCCACCGCGTGGATCTCGTCGATGATGATGGTGCGGGTGCGCGACAGGCCGGCGCGCCCGCGCTCCGCGGTCAGGAGGATGTAGAGCGACTCCGGCGTGGTCACCAGGATGTGCGGCGGCCGGCGCGCCATCTTGCTGCGCTCGCCGGCCGGCGTGTCCCCGGTGCGGACCGCGACCCGGATCGGCGGCAGGGCCAGGCCCTCGCGCGCGGCCACCACGGCCAGCTCGGCCAGCGGCACCTCGAGGTTGCGCTGCACGTCGTTGGACAGCGCCTTCAGCGGCGAGATGTAGACAACGTGGGTGGTGTCGTCGAGGTCACCGGCCAGCGCGCGGCGGAGCAGATCGTCCAGGCAGGCCAGGAACGCGGCCAGGGTCTTGCCCGACCCGGTCGGGGCGGCGATGAGGGTGTCGCGGCCGGACTGGATGGACGGCCAGCCGCCGGTCTGCGGCGCGGTCGGCGACTCGAACCGCTCGCGGAACCAGCGCTGCACCACCGGGTGGAATCCATCGAGCACCGGGGCGTCGCGCACCACGTCCATCCTCACCAAGGTAGCGCGCACGAGCGCGGCTGGGGGCGCGATCCATCTCGTGTTTCTCGTCGGTTATCGAGTTGCTGGACGCGCTTCGGCCGGCGGTGCGATCCCGGGCGCCCGGAAGGCCCGCGGTTTGCTGCGTGATATGCTGCGTCCGTGCAGGTCGGAGAAGTCGTAGGGAACTACCGCATCACCGGCAAGCTCGGCACCGGCGGCATGGGCACGGTGTACCTGGCCAAGCACACCCTGATCGGCCGCGACGCCGCCATCAAGGTGCTGCAGCCGTCGCTGTGCAGCGACGAGACGGCGGTCGCCCGCTTCTTCAACGAGGCCAAGACCACCACCGCGATCCGCCACCCCGGCATCGTCGAGGTGTTCGATTTCGGCTACGCCCGCGACGGCAGCGCGTATCTGGTGATGGAGCGGCTCGAGGGCGAGTCGCTCGGCGAGCGGCTGCGGCGCGAGGGTCAGCTGGCGGTCGACAAGGCGCTGTCGATCGCGCGCCAGGTGTCGGGCGCGCTGTACGCCGCCCACAAGATCGGCATCGTCCACCGCGACCTCAAGCCGGACAACATCTACATCGTGCCGGATCCGGATGTGCCCGGTGGCGAGCGCGCCAAGATCCTCGACTTCGGCGTGGCCAAGCTGCGCGACAAGGACGGCTACGCGGCGCTGGAGACCCAGGAGGGCGCGCTGCTGGGCGCGCCGACCTACATGGCGCCGGAGCAGTGCATCGGGTCGGAGAGCGTCGACCACCGCGCCGACCTCTACGCGCTCGGCGTGATCCTGTTCGAGATGCTGTGCGGGCGCCCTCCGTTCGAGGGCAAGACCTACGGCGTGCTGCTGGCCCAGCAGGTGCGCGAGGCGCCGGTGCTGCCCAGCTCGATCGAGCCGCGAGTGCCGCGCGAGGTGGACCAGCTGGTGATGCGCCTGCTCGAGAAGGACCCGGAGCGGCGCTTCCCCGACTCGTTCGAGCTCCTCACCCGGTTCCATCAGCTGAGCGGGCTGGCGGCCCCGGCCGCGCCGCCCGGCTCGAGCACGGTGCCGAACGCGCCGGCCGATCACGGCAGCGCGCTCCCCAACCCGACCATGTCGGGGGTGGTCTCGTCGGCCAGGCGCACGCTGGCGCTGGGCCCGCGCTACCGCCGCGCGCTGGAGCAGCAGAGCGTCGACGAGGGCCCGGCCGACCGCGGCAACGGCAGGCGCAGCAGCGGCGCGGGCGCGCTGCCGTCGGCGCGCACGGTCTCGATGGGGCCGTCGATGCCGGTCGCGGCGGGCAGCCAGCGCCGACCGGCCACCTCGACCGAGGAGCTCTCGGACAGTGCGATCGAGGCGGGCGACATCTACGACGACCCGGAGGAGCTGGTGGGCGACGCGACCGAGGACGAGATCGTACCGGCGGAGCTGCTTGCCGATCCGCCGACCAACCAGCGGCTGGTCTCGCCGCGCACGCTGATGCCGGCGGCGGCGTATGCGCGCCCGCCGATGACCGGGGCGTCGTCGCCGGTCGAGCTCGACGCCGGCGGGATGATGGCCGCCGGCGACCGGCGATCGCCGCCGCGCGGGGGGCCGCCGGGTCCGCCGCCACCACCCGGGTCGCCCCGGCGCGAGGCCGCCGGTCTGCCGCCGGTGCAGGCGATGCCGCCCGGTCCGCCCCCGCCGCCCGGGTCGCGCCGACCGCGCGCGGACGGGACCGACGATTCGTTCTTCGATCGGCCGCCCGGTCCGCCCGAGGACGAGCTGTCGCTGCCGGCCGGGTTCGGTGGGCCGACGGCTCCGGCCCCAACCTTCGATGACACGCCGCCGGGTGTGCCGTCCGGTTTCGGTGGACCGCCCGCGCTTCACGGTCCGCCGGGCCATCACGGTCCGCCGGGCCATCACGGACCGCCGGGCCATCAGGGGCCACCCGGCCATCACGGACCGCCGGGCCCGATGGGCCCGATGGGCGGCCCGATGAGTGGCTCGATGCCGACGTCGCCGGCCGGCGCACCGACGGTCGGCATGCAGGCCTACTCGCCGGCACCGCCGTTTGCGCCGGGCCCGCCGTTTGCGCCGGGCCCGCCAGGCCCGCCGTTCCCTGGTCAGGGTTCGCCGGAGCCGGGGTTCCCGCACGCGCCGCCCGGCGTGGTGCCGCTTCCGCCGCGCGAGTTCGGCCCGATGTCTGGACCGGGCGGGCCGCCGATGGGCTACCCGGAGCCGATGCCGCGCCCCATGATGCGTCGCGAGGACCTGCGAATGCCCCCGCCGCCCGGGCGTCGCACCAGCGGCGGCGTGATCGCGGCGATGATCATCGGCGTCGCGCTGGTGGCCGGCGCGGTCACGGCGTACTTCGTCGCGGCCAACCGGACCGAGGACGCCGACGCGGCGACGGCCTCGGCGGCAAAGTCGTCGACCGCGCCGCCGGCGACGGCCGGCGCGACCACGCCGACACCCGCAACGACGCCGACACCCGCGACCGCACCGTCGACCGCGCCAGCCACCGCGTCGGCCGATGCGGGCCCGGACGGCAAGTCGGCCGCGGTCGCCCAGGCCGACCCGGGCGCCGCTGCGGGCGACCAGGCCACGCCACCGGGCGGCGACGCCTCGAAGGAAGCGGCCACCAGGGAGTGGATCGCGGCCAACAAGGGCCTGCTGGACGCCCTCAAGGGAGACGGCACCAAGTCGGCCTCGCCGGACAAGGGCGTGGCGGCGGCCCTGAAAGAGGGAGAGACGGCGAAGGAGACCGCGGCCAAGGAGGCCGCGGCGAAACAGGCGGCCGAGAAGGAAGCGGCCGCCGCAGCGGAAGCCTCGGCGAAGGAGACCGCGGCCAAGGAGACCGCAGCCAAGGCGACCGCCGCCAAGGAAGCCGCCGCCGCCAAGGAGACCGCGGCCAAGGAAGCCGCCGCCAAGGAAGCCGCGTCCAAGGAAGCCGCCGCCGAAAAGCCGGCCACCGACGGCGCCCCGGCCCACGACAGCGAGACCAATCGCCGCCCGATGGCGCTCATCACGCTCCAGATCGATTCGCTGCCGCGGGGCGCGCAGGTCATCCGCAAGTCCGACGGTGTGCGGCTGGGCGAGACGCCCTTCACCTATCAGACCGAGCCGCAGAAGAGCTCGATCGCGATCATCCTCCGCCACAAGGGCTATCGCGACGAGGTGGTGGTCCTGCCCGGCAACCGGAGCGCCGAGCGACGCATCCCGCTGACCCGGGGCGACGGCCCCAATCGCGCGCCGTCGCTGAAGGACTGACCCGGTCCCGAAAAGCACGAAGGGCAGACCTCGTGGTCTGCCCTCACGCGCTATTCAGTTGTCTTCGGGACGGCGATATCCACTCTCACTGGTCTCTCTGGTCTTCGCTCATGGCGCCATACGGCTTGGTGCGCCGCGACACTCGCCCGCCGTGCCTCTCGGGATGTCTCCCGGTGCCCGGAATCAGGGCCGACGTCATTCTGCGCCGCGAAGTGATGGACCGCGCTCTCGCGCTATCGCCCGACGCGTAGAGCGCCCAGATGATCCGGCGGCCCAATCTCCATGCGTCATTCCCTCCTTTCCTACAAGTCTGTTCCTTTGACTTCGATGCGCAACCAGTAACGTCGGTCAGGGTTCGCGTCCGACCGGATAGCCCGCGCACCACCCGAGCCAGCGCGAGATGTCGAGCGACGTCACCACACCGACCACACAGCCGCTGCCGTCGACCACCACGATCCGGTGCACGCCTTCGTAGGCCATGAGCGCTGCGGCCTGCCCGATCGGCGCCTCCGGCTGAAGGGTGAAGACCAGCGGCATCATGATGTCGGCGACCGTCTTTCCCTGCCGCAGACTGGTCACCTCGTGCTCGAGCAGGTCAGTCCGGGAGACGACGCCGACCACCCGCCCCCAGTCGTCCACCACCGGCGCCCCGCTCACCCCGCGCTCGAGCAGGCGCTCGCGCAGGTAGCTCGCGTCCATCTCCGGGCGAGCACAGACCACCTTGCGGGTCATGATTCGAGCGAGCGGCTCGTCGGCGGATCCGCGCACGGTGCCCTGCGAGGGCGGGAGCTCGAACTGCGCGGTGCCGAGCGCGAATCGCTCGCCGAACGCGCCGCCCCTGGTCGGCTCGCGATCCCCGAGGCGGTCCAGGTCGACGCGATCTGGCTCCGGCCAGGGAGGAGAACCGGCGCCCCCCCCGAGAGGGCGTGGAGAGCGTTCCCTCATGAAGGAATCCGGTGCTTCAAGACGGGTGCCAGCCGGCACTCGCCACACCTTCTCGACGCTTCCACCCGCGAGCCGTTACCCGGGCGCAACAGCGGCGCGTGCGCGTCGCCCGACGGGGAAACACCGCCCGAGCGCGCGCGCTCGCCGGGTCAGTCGGAGCCGGCTTCAATGCCGAGCCGGCGCAGCTTCTGCCACAGCGTCTTTCGCGAGATGCCGAGCAGCTGTGCGACGCGAGTCCGGTTCCAGTCGGCCTCGCGCAGGGCACGGAGCAGGTACTCGCGCTCGAACTGGCGCTGCGCGGCCTCGAGCGGCTGCAGCGACGCCGGTCCGATCACCGAGGGCCCGCCGTGGCCGCGCGGCTCGGTGACAGTCCGTCCGCGCACCTCTTCGGGCAGGTGCTCGAGGTCGATGTCGCAGCCCTGCGAGAGCACCAGGGCGTGGCGCAGCGCGTGCTTGAGCTCGCGCACGTTGCCGGGGAAGCGGTAGTGCGAGAGCGCGGCCCACGCGCGCGGGGTGATGACCGGCGTGCGCCGCTCGCCGCTCCCCTCCGCGCCGTTCGCGCCGACCGCGGTCAGCTGGCGGCAGAAGAACTCGGCCAGGAGCGGGAGATCGGCCCGCCGCTCGCGCAGCGACGGCACGTGCAGGTGGAAGACCTTGAGCCGGTAGAACAGGTCCTCGCGGAAGCGGCCCTCGCCGATGCGCGAGCGGAGGTCGACGTTGGTCGCCGCCACCGTGCGCACGTCGACCTTGTGAGTCGTGCTCGAGCCGAGCGACTGGAACGTCCCGTCCTGGAGCGCGCGCAGCATCTTGGCCTGGGCGCTGGGCGACATCTCGCCCACCTCGTCGAGGAACAGCGTGCCGCCGTCCGCGGCGCGGAAGCGGCCCTCGCGCCGGCGCTCGGCCCCGGTGAACGCGCCCCGCTCGTGGCCGAAGAGCTCCGCCTCGAGCAGCGTGTCCTGGAACGCCGCGCAGTTGACGTCGACGAACGGGCGGTTGCGGCGCGAGCTCTCGAGATGCAGCGCGCGCGCGACCAGCTCCTTGCCGGTGCCGGTCTCGCCGGTGATGAGGACCGGCGCGTCGCTGTCAGCCACCGCGCGGACCCGCGCGATGAGCGCCGCAATGGCCGGCGTCTCGCCGATGATGACCGCGTCGCCCTCGTAGCTGTCGATGAGCTCGCGCGCGTGGGCCAGGCTGCGCGCCAGGGTGCGCTCCTCGCCGACCTGGTGCACGGCGCCGAGCAGCTCGCTCATGGCGAACGGCTTGACCAGGTAGTCGACCGCGTGGTCCTTGACCGCGGCGACCGCCTCGGCCACCGAGCCGTACGCGCTCATCAGGATGACCTTGGCCCCCGGCTGCTGCTCGCGCACCTTGCGAAAGATGCTGAGTCCATCCGCGCCGGGTAGGCGGATGTCGCATATGAGGAGATCGTAGACTGCCTCGTCCAGGCGTTTGATCGCGCGGTCACCGTGAGAGACGAGCGTCAGTCGGTGTCCTTCTCGCCGGAGAGCCTCGGCAATCGGCTCGGCGATGTCCGGCTCATCCTCGACGAGGAGGATGGCAAGAGCCTCGATAGCACCCGAGCGATCGAGCTCCCCCCGGGCTGGAGCACTCACAAATCCAAGACTAGGACGATATCGCGAGGATCACAATCCTCCGCTGGCCGGTAGCGTGGCGAACAAAATAAACAACATCGACATGACGCGTCGCGGCGGCGCACCCTGACGCGGTGGAGAGGACGAGACGGTGAGCGAAGCGGACGATCGCGACGAGCACGAGCGCGGCGGGCGGGAGGTCGAGGAGATCGATCGGGTGCGCGAGGAGTTCCTTCGCGTCGCCGGTCACGAGCTGCGCTCTCCGCTCACCGCGATGCAGCTGCAGATCGACACGCTCATCATGGCGGTGCAGCAGAGCGCGACCACGGTCGGGATCGAGGAGCGCGCCGAGCGCATTCGCCGCTCGCTCCACAAGCTGGGGTGGATCATCGAGGAGGTCCTCGACCTCGTGCGCGCGGGTGGCGGCTGGCTGCCGCTGCGCGCCGCGGAGGTGGACGTGGTCGATCTCGCGCGGCACGCGATCGAGCGCTTCGCCCACGACCTCGAGCGGGCCGGCTGCGAGGCGCGGCTGGTCGGGGCGGGTGAGGCTCTCGGCGTGTGGGACGGGCCGCGCGTCGAGCACGCGCTCGGCTCGCTCCTCATCGCCGCGGTGAAGAGCGGGCCGGCGACGGCGATCGAGATCGACATCCAGATCGACGAGGAGGGCGGGGCGCGCGCGGAGATCCGCGACGGCGGCGCCGGCCTCTCGCCGGCCCAGGTGGCGCTGGTGTTCCAGCCGTTCGACCGAATGCTGGCCGGCCTCCAGGCCGGCAACCCGATCCTCGGCCTGTGGCTGGCGAGGATGGTCGCCGAGGCGCACGGCGGCCGCCTGGTCATCGCGCCGGGCCGCCACGCCCTCCACTTGCCGAAAACTGGCCGACCGCCGTGAGGGCTGATAGCGAGATCGGAGGCCCATGACATTCCTCCGATCCCGAACCTTCAAGCAGATCCTCATCCTCGCCGCGCTGTACGGCCTGTCGGCCACCGCGCTGTCGCTGGGCGGCTGAGCGGCTCGCAGATCAGTCGATGTGATACGGCGCGTTGACCACGGTGGGCGCGCCGGTGGCCGGGAAGCGGATGCGCCGCGCCGCGGCCGACGCGCAGTCGGCGATGCCGTGGCTCACGAGCCAGCGCGGCGCGCCGACTCGCACCTTCTGGACCTCGCCGCCGCCGCCGACCAGCATCTCGAGGCGCACCTCGCCGGCCAGCTCGGCGCCGGCCAGCGCGTCCTGGATGCAGGCCAGGACCGGGCCCGACGCGCGCTGCATCACCTCGTCGATCTCGCCCGCCTCGAGCGCGCGGCCGCCGCTCTTCTCATCGCCGAGGTCGACGTCGCGGGTCGGCAGCGCGATCGCGGCGCCGCGCCAGGTCATCGCGTGGTCGGCGGCGGTCAGGACCGGCGGCGCGACGTCGTCTGTCTCGGCGCCGCCGGCGCGTGACCTGCCGCGCCGCTTGCGTGGGCGATCGGGGCGCTCCGGGCCGGGCGCCGCGTCGGCCGCCGCGATCGCCGCCGGCCGCGCCGACCGCCACGGCCGGGCCATCGCCAGCCAGGTGGCGCCGGCGCCGAGCGCGGCGCCGACCACGAGCCCCAGCCAGAGGCCGGATCGCGCGCCGGGCTCCGCCATGGGTCAGCCGGCTCCCGCGTCCGCCGCGCCGTCGGTCACGGGGGCGCGTCTCCGCCGGTCGGGCGTCCGCTCAGGTACGCGCGCCCGCCCTCCATGAGGCGGATGAAGCCCTGCTCGTCGCCGGCCCGGACCACCGATCGCAGCCGCTCGACCGCGTAGAGCAGCGCGGCGAGCGACTCGGTGCCGTAGTCGTTCAGCGACTGGATCTCGAAGTAGAGCTGCGGGCTCTCCGCCGCCACCCGGCTGGCCACCGCCAGCTGCGCGTCGAACGTGGTGCTGGACAGCCGGGCCAGGAGCGGGGCCGCCTCGCCGCTCTCGGCCAGCGCGGTGAAGAACGCGATGTTGAGCGCGTGCGACAGCCCCAGCACGTAAGCGATCAGGCGGTCGTGCGACTCGAGATCCATCTCGGCGGTGATCGCCATGGTCGAGGCGAACAGCTCGCGCGCCTCGCGGGTCGCCTCCGGCACGCCGAGGTCGACGAACAGGACGTGCCGGCCCGACAGGAGCTCGGTGTCCGGCCCGAACATCGGGTGGATCGACGTGACCCGCGCCCCGGCCGCGCGCAGCGCGAGCAGCCCGGCCCGCAGCGGGCTCTTCAGCGAGCCGACGTCGAAGACCAGCCCGCGCGGCGGGCGCGCCGCCATCTCCTCGAGGATCGCGGCCGACGCGCGCAGGGGCGCGGCGACCACCACGATGTCGTGATCGAGCTCGACCGCGCGCCAGTCCGGGTGCGACACGTGGGCCGCCAGCTTGCCGGACGGATCCGCGATCTCGACGGTGTAGCCCTGTGACGACAGGAAGCGGGCGAACCAGCGCCCCATCTTGCCGGCCCCGCCGATCACCAGCACGCGCTTGCCGCTGCCGCCCCCGGCCTGGGCCACCCCCTCGCGCTCCTGCACGGTCAAGGACGATCGAATGAGCAGCAGCATGAGCTGCTCGGCCGCCTCCGGCGAGACGCCGGTCTCTCGCGCGGCCGCCCGCGCCCGCTCGATGACGTCGCGCTCCTGCCGGTAGTCGCGGGTCGACGCGCCGGCCTGGCGCTTGCGCGCGCCGATCGACGACGACAGCTCCAGCCGGCGCGCGATCAGCTCGACCAGCTGGCGGTCGACCGCGCCCAGCTCCTGGCGCAGCTCGTCGAGGCCGGGCGCCGCGGTCGGCTCGCCGCCGCCACCCTCCTTGTCGCTCACGATCCGCTCCTCGGGGCGTAGCCGGCCAGGCGGCGCAGATCCGCGGCCAGCACGCGGCGGTGGTGGAGCGCGTCGCCCCAGGTGGCCGCGCTGGCCAGCGCGCGCTTGTAGTAGAGGTGCGCATCGCAGTCCCAGGTGAAGCCGAACCCGCCGTGCAGCTGCACCGCCCGGTCGCAGGCGAAGAGCAGCGCGCCCTCGGCGGCGACCTTGGCCATGCGCGCGGCGCGGAGCGCCTGATCCGGCGCGTGGTCGAGCGCGACGGCGGCGGCGAGCGCGAGCGACCGGGCCCGCTCGACCGCGATCAGCACGTCGACCAGCGGGTGCTTGACCGCCTGGAACGCGCCGATCGGCCGGTCGAACTGCACGCGCTCGCGCGCGTAGGCGCAGGTCAGGTCGAGGGCGGCGCCGGCCGCCCCGGCCATCTCCGCGGCCAGGTAGGCCAGCGCCGGGGCCAGGAGATCGCCCAGCACCGCGCCGCCGGCCAGGAGGCGCGCGTCGGCCGCGACGTGCGCGCCGGTGAAGCGCACCCGGGCCAGCCGGCGGGTCGAGTCGAGCGACACCTCCGGCTCGATCTCGATCCCGGGGCCGGCGAGCGGCACCGCGAACATCGAGAGCCCGCCCTCCCAGCGGAACGGCGCGACCAGCAGATCCGCCACCTGCGCCCACGGCACGTGCGCCTTCTCGCCGTGGAGCTCGTAGCCGTCCTCGACCGGGCGGGCCGCGGCCTCGACCGCGTCGAGCTCCCAAGACGATCCCTCGACCAGCGCGAGGGTGGCGATGACCCGGCCGGCCGCGAGGTCGGGCAGGAGCCGGCCGGCTTGCCCGCCGGAGGCCGCCCGCGCGATCGCGAGCGCGCCGAGCGCGCTGGCCAGGAGCGGCCCCGGATACAGCGCGCGCCCCGACTCCTCCAGCACCAGCGCCATCGACAGGTGATCGAGGCCGGCCCCGCCCACTCGCTCGGGCAGGTGCAGGCCGGTCCAGCCGAGCTCGGCCAGCTCGCGCCAAAGCGCGCGGTCGAAGCCGATCGGGTCGCCGGCCAGGCGGCGCACCTCGCGGGCCGGGCACCGCTCGGACAGGAAGCGGCGCGCGGTCCCGCGCAGGAGGTCGTGGTCGCCGGTGTGACCCAGCCCGTCGGGCAGGTGAGAGGCCAGGCTCATCGAGCCGGTGGTCGCGCTCATGCTCGCGTCTCCTCGATCCGCATCACCCGGATCCGCATCACTTGCTCTTGGGCAGGCCGAGCACCCGCTCGCCCAGGATGTTGCGCTGGACCTCGCTGGTGCCGCCGCCGATGGTGAAGCCGTACGAGTTGAGGAACGCGCGCGGCCAGTCGCCGTCGTCGGGCGCGCGCGCGTCTCCCATCCACAGCACCGCCTCGGTGCCGAGCAGCTGGCAGGCCAGCCGGGTGGCGCGCTGGGCCAGCTCGGTGAAGACCAGCTTGTGCATGAGCGGCAGCGCCAGCGGCCGATCGGCGACCAGGCCGGGCACCCGCATCCGCAGCGCCGACACGCCGATCGCCTCCGCCTCGATCCACAGCGAGACCAGCTGATCGGCCAGCACCGGGTCGTCGATGGCGGGCGCGCCGTCGCGCCGGGCGCGCGCGGCCAGGTCGGCCACTCGCCACACCAGGGCGAGGTCCTCGGCGCCGCGCTCGCGGCCGCCCTCGACGCCGCGCTCGAACGCGAGCGTGGTCATCGCCACCCGCCAGCCCTGGCCCTCCTGGCCGAGCAGCGACTCGCGCGGCATCGGCGCGCCGTCGAAGATGACCTGGTTGAAGCCGCCCTCGCCGGTCATCTTGACCAGCGGCTCGACCCGCACGCCGTCGGTCTTCATCGGGAACAGGAAGTACGACAGTCCGTCGTACTTGGCCGGTCCGGTGCGGGCCAGGAGGATCATCCAGTCGGCCACGTGGGCCATCGTGGTCCACACCTTGTGGCCGGTGACCCGCCAGCCGCCCGCGCCGTCCGGCTCGGCCCGGGTGGTGAGGCTGGCCAGGTCGGAGCCGGAGCCGGGCTCGCTGAAGCCCTGGCACCAGATCTCGTCGGCGGCGAGGAGCGGCGGGATGAGCCGGCGCTTCTGCTCCTCGGTGCCGTACGCGAGGATGGTCGGGCCGGCCCAGCGCAGGCCGAGCAGGTTGACCAGGAACGGGGCGCGGGCGCGGGTCAGCTCCTGGCTCACCACCGCGGCCCGCTCCGGCGAGACGCCCTGGCCGCCGTACTCGCGCGGCACGTCGAAGCCGACCAGGCCGGCCCGGTAGAGCGCGCCCTGCCACGCGCGCAGGTAGTCGAACTGCTCGCGCGTCTCCACCTCGAGGAAGCTCTGCGGCAGGACGAACGAGGGGGCGGCCGGCCTGTGCTCGGCGATCCAGGCGCGCGTGTCGCGCCGGAACTCGGCCAGCTCGGGCAGCTCACGGGGATCGGGGTTGGTCATCGCTGGGCCTCGGGACGCGCTCGCGAGAGACGCTCGCCCGCAGCCTACACTGACCCGGCGGAGCCCGGAGCCGGGGCCGGCCCGGCCGCGCCGCCTCTCACTCGAGGTCGGTGTCCCACGACGCGAGGCGGTCGGCCGCCACCTCGGCGCTGATCCGCCCGCTGACCACGTCGTGCACGGTGCGCACGATCGGCGCGGACATGCCGAGCAGGTCGGCCACCCGGCACGCGGTCGCCAGCGTGCGCACTCCCTCGGTCTCGCCGCGCGGCGGCGGCAGCCCGCGCGCGAGCGACACCCCGAGCTGGTAGTCGACCGAGTCGGCGCGCGACTCCGGCGACGAGCGGGCCAGGAGGTTGCCCAGCCCGGCCAGGCCGAAGAAGGTGCGCGGGTCGGCGCCGCTGCCGTGGCAGAGGCGCGCCCCCTCGGTCACCGCTCGCGTGATGAAGACGGTGCGCGGCCCGTGCCCGATCTCCAGCCCGTCGGCCAGCCCGACCCCGACGGTGAGCGCGCCGGACACCGCCGCGGCCAGCTCCACGCCGACCAGGTCGGGGCTCTTGTACAGGCGCAGCACCGGCGGCGCGTTCAGGGCGCGCTTGACCTCGATCAGCGCCTCCTCGGAGTCGGACGCCGCCACCACCGCGCAGGACCGCCGCGCGGTGAGATCGCCGGGCAGCGCCGGCCCGGCCAGCGCCACCACTCGCTCGACCCGCGTGTGATCGCGCACGATCTGGGACACTCGGCGGTCGTCGCCGGCCAGCGCCCCGATCGCGTGGGCGACGGTGTGCTGCCCGGTCAGGACGTCGTCGAGATCGCGCACCACCTTGACCACGCTGCGCGACGAGACCGCCAGGATGACCACCCGGGCCAGCGCGGCCATCTCGGCCAGATCCGAGGTGGCGGCGACGCGGCGGGCCAGAGACACCCCCGGGAGCCGGCTCTGGTTGCACCGGTTCACGTTGATGTCGCGCACGATCGCCTGGTCCTCGCTGTAGAGGATGGCGGTCACGCCGCGCGCGCTGATGACGCTGGCCAGCGCGGTGGCAAACGCTCCCGCGCCGACGATCGCCACGGATTCATCGGAGATGCTGGCCGCGCGGGTCGCGCGTCCGAGGCGGGCTGGCAGGAGGCGCGAGGTCACCGGTCGGACGAGAGTACGACACCGCGGGGCGCGGCGAGCGCCGGCAGAGCCCGGCGATCTCCGGAGCCGATGATCTCGACCGACCAAACCACACGCCGCCGCGCGCCGGTCCGGGATAGGATGGTCGGGTCGGGCCCAAGCAGATCGGTGAAACTCGAGGAAGGGGCAGGCCAGCGGTTCCGCATCATCCGTCCAATCGGGGAGGGCGGGATGGGAGTCGTCTACGAGGCCGAGGATCGTGAGCGGGGCCAGCTGGTCGCGCTCAAGACGCTCAAGCACCGCGACGTCGACACGCTGTACCGGCTGAAGCGCGAGTTCCGCGCGCTCGCCCACATCAGCCACCCCAACCTGGTCGACCTCTACGACATGGTGGTCGACGACGACACCGGCTTCCTCACCATGGAGCTGGTCGAGGGGACCGACATCATCCGCCACTGCCGCGAGGGGGAGCCGACCGCGCACAGCCCGTCGCGCGCCGACACTCCGCGGGTCCCGCTCGACGCCGCCGCCCGGGACGTCGCGCCGGGGTCCGGTCGTCGCGACCAGCTGACCCCGCCGCGCGGCCGGTTCGACGAGCCCCGCCTGCGCGCCGCCTTGCCCCAGCTCGGCCGCGCCCTGGTCGCGCTCCACCAGGCCGGCATGGTCCACCGCGACATCAAGCCGCCCAACGTGCTGGTCACCCACAGCGGGCGCGTCGTGGTTCTCGACTTCGGCCTGGTCGCGCATCTGGACGACCGCGGCAGCGACAGCCTGGTCGGCCGAATCGTCGGCACCATCGAGTACATCGCGCCGGAGCAGGTCAGCGACGGGCGCATCGCGCCGGCCGCCGACTGGTACGGGTTCGGTTGCCTGCTGTACGAGGCGCTGACCGGGCGACCGCCCCACCAGGGGTCGATCATGCAGGTCCTCATCGACAAGCAGTCGCACCCGCCGCCGCCGCCGCGCGCGCTGGTCCCGTCGGTGCCGCCCGACCTCGACGCGCTGTGCATCGATCTCCTCGCCATCGATCCGGCCGCCCGCCCGTCCGGCGCCGAGGTGCTGCGCCGCCTCGGGGTCGACGACGTCGTCGAGCGCCGGGCCGGCTCGGTGTCGAGCGCCACCCAGGGCGCGGCGTTCGCCGGGCGCGAGCTGGAGCTGGCCCGTCTGGCCGAGTGCGCGCGCCAGGTCGAGGACGGCGGCGCGGCGGTGGTCGCGATCCGCGGCCCATCCGGGATCGGCAAGACCACCCTGGTCCGCCGCTTCCTCGAGGTGGTGCGGCGCGACCTCGGCGCCGAGGCGGTCGTGCTCGACGGGCGCTGCTACGAGCGCGAGACGGTGCCGTACAAGGCGATCGACGCGGTCGTCGATCAGCTGGCCCGCTTCTGGAACCAGCTCCCGCCCGACGAGGCGGCCGAGCTGCTGCCCGGCAACGCGCCGCTCCTGCCCCGCCTGTTCCCGGTCCTCGGCCGGGTCAACGCGATCGCCGCCGCCCCGCGCGGCGAGGTCCCGCCGGATCCGCACGAGCTGCGCCAGGGCGCTTTCACCGCGCTGCGCCACGTGCTCAAGCGTCTGGCGGTGAAGCGCGAGCTGGTCGTGTTCCTCGACGACCTCCAGTGGAGCGACCTCGACTCGCTGCGCCTGCTGGCCGACATCATGCGCCCGCCCGACCCGCCGGGGCTCCTCCTGGTCTTCTGCAGCCGGGTCGATGCGGCCCCGGGCGAGGTGGGCGAGGCCCCGAGCGGCGACGCCAGCGTCGAGGCGCCGATCCGCCACGCCGCGCTCGACCGGCTGATGGAGGCGCTCGGCCGCTGGCTGACCCGCATCGACCTCGGTCCGCTGCCGCCGGCCGACGCCGCGTGGCTGGCGGCGCAGTTCCTGCCCGGCGCCAGCGAGGAGCTGGCCGCGCAGGTGGCCGAGGAGGCGGGCGGGGTGCCGCTGTTCATCACCGAGCTGGCCATCCACATGCAGACCACCGCCGAGCACGCTCGCGGCCCGGTCAGCTTCGTCCAGCTGCTCGGCCGGCGCATCGCGCAGCTGCCGGAGGACGCGCGCGAGCTGGTCGAGCTGGTCGCGGTGTCGGGCGAGCCGGTCTCGCAGCGGGTGGCGGCGACCGCGCTCGACTCGGCGCCGGAGTCACTCGGGCGCGCCATCCGCCACCTGCGCACGGTCAACCTGGTCCAGGCGCCGGGCGGGCGCGCGACCGATCGGGTCGAGTGCTACCACAGCCGCATCCGCGAGTGCGTGCGCGCCCAGCTGTCCGGCGAGCGAGTGCGGGCCTGTCATCGCGCGCTCGCCGTCGCCCTCGAGCAGTGGTCGGAGGGATCGAGCGCGCAGCTGGCCCGCCACTGGAAGGGGGCAGGGGAGGAGGCGCGCGCCGGCGAGCACGCCCGCGCCGCCGCCGACGAGGCGGCCCGCCAGTTCGACTTCCACCGCGCCGCGCGCTTCTACCAGATGGCGCTCGGCGCCGGCGCCGGCGGCTCGGCGGAGGAGCGGCGCGCGCTGCGGATCGCGATGGCGGAGTCGCTGGCCAGCGCCGGGCGCCCGGCCGAGGCGGCGGCGGTGTTCCGCGAGGCGGCCGACGAGGCGGACCCGGTCACCGCGCTGGAGCTGCGCCACCAGTCGGCCGCGGCGCTGCTGCGCGGCGGCTACGTCGGCGAGGGGCTCGAGGCGATCGAGGGAGTCCTCCGCCACATCGGGCTCGGCTCGCCGGATCGGCCCGGCTCGCGCCGCGCGGCCCAGCTCCGCCGGCGCTGGCTCGGCCTGCGCCCGATCGGCCGGGCCCGCCGCGCCGAGGGAGACGTCCCCGGCCGGGTGCTGACCGAGATGGACGTGTGCGGCTCGATGGCGGTGGCGCTGTCGCTGGTCGACACCGAGCGCGGCGCCGAATATCAGGCCAGATTTCTGGCCCTGGCGCTGCGCCACCCCGAGCCGCGCCGCCTGTCGATGGCGCTCGCCCTCGAGGCCGGCTACCTGGCCGGCGAGGGTCGCTATCATCGCGCCGAGCGGATGGCGGCCCGCGCCGAGCGGGTGATCGCGCGCACCGGCGACGACCGGTTCGCCCCCTACGCCCTGTGGGTGCGCGGCGCGCTGGCCATGTTCCGCCACAGCGCCTGGCGGAGCGCGCTCGATCACTTCCGCCGGGTCGCCGCGCTCCTCCGCCAGCAGCACCGCTCGAGCAGCTGGGAGATGTCGACCAGCGAGCAGTACGTCTCCCTGTGCCGGCTCATGCTGGGCGAGCTGGGCGCCCTGGCCGAGACCCTGCCGGCGGCGGTCCGCGCCGCCGACCTGCGCGGCGACCGCTACGCCGCGCTGAGCGCCCGCCTCCGCTTCGGCACCGTGCTCCACCTCCTGCGCGGCGATCCCGCCCAGGCCGAGCGCGACCTCGACGACGCCCTGGCCGCCTGGGCCGGCGGCCAGCGAGGCTTCCAGGTCGGCTACTACGGGGCCACGGTGGCCCGCGCCGACCTCTACCTCTACGCCGACCGCCCCGACCACTTCGCCGCCCACTGGCGACTCGACCCCGCCCGCCTGGCCCGCTCGCGCATCGCCCGCTACCCGATCGCGCTGCGCGAGCTCGCCCACGCCGCCGGCCGCATCGCGGTCGCCCAGGGCGTCCCCGACCAGGCCAGCGCCTACGCCGCGCTGCTCCGCCGCGAGGGCGCCCCTGCCTCCCTCCCGCTGGCCCGCCTCATCGACGCCGGCCTCGCCGCCCGGACCGGCGATCGCCGCGCCGCCGCCGCGAGGCTCACCGCCGCCCTCACCGACCTCGACCGCCTCGAGATGTCCGCCCACGCCGCCGCCGCCCGCCGCGCTCTCGGCCTCCTCACCGCCACCAGCGCCCGTGGCCGCGCCTCGATCCGCGAGGCCGACGCCTTCTTCCGCAGTCAGGGCGTCGCCGATCCGGCCCGCTTCGCCGCGATGCTGGTCCCCGGCATCTCGACCTGAGCCGCGCCGATCAGCGCCCGGGCAGGTCCCTGAACAGCGTGCCGATGTAGATCAGCAGGAGCGCGAGGTTCGCCGGCACCAGCACCTCGTGGACGCGCGGGCGCCTCGTGATCGCGCCGGCGATGAAGAGGGCGGCGAAGAGGAGCTTGGCGGCGCTGTCGAGGTCGCGGTCGATCGCGCCGGCGAGCACGGCCTCGCGGCCGTAGGTGAGGACGACCAGGATGAAGGCCAGGGCGTAGGACCAGCGGCAGTTGGCGTAGTAGTGGTCGCGGAGGTCGTCGGCGACGGTGTCGCCGAAGTCGGGCAGGGCGAGGGCCGACATGAGGTAGAGGACGATCGGCAGGATCAGGACCGAGAAGAACCCGAGGAAGGTCCACTCGCGCTGGCCGCGCAGCTCGAACATCGACCACCAGAGCTGGACGTGGACCAGGAGCAGGATGAGGACCCAGCCGATGGTCAGCCAGTAGAGCCGCACGCGGGCGCGGTTCTGCAGCATGCGGCCGACCCCGGTGAGGAGCTGGGTGATGCCCAGCCCCAGGATGATCGACACCAGGACCGAGAGGTAGTTGAACTCGTCCAAGGTCCTCCGCGCGTGGATGGCCGGCCGCGGCCGGCCGCGCCCGTCACATCGCGTCGGCGCGCGGCTCGAGGATCCGGCGGACCGCCCCGCGCGACAGGGCCAGCTGGCGCTCGCGCTCGGTTCCGCCCGGGCCGATCGCGCACAGGAACAGCTGGCCGCCCGGCACGCCGAAGCGGTGCATGCGGATGCGCCAGCCGCCTTCGGTCCCGAGCAGCACACCCTCGAAGTCGGGCACCTTGCGCCCGATGAAGGGGAGCTGCGCGGCGACCTCCTGGCACGCGTGCGGGTCGCCCGAGGTGGCCAGGCAGAACCCGTCCTCGTCGGACAGGATGAGGCCCTCCAGCTTCGCGGCCTGCCGGCACGCGTCCAGCTGGTAGTGCAGGGCCAGGGTGGTGTTGTCGCTGCGGCGATGGCGCCGCTCACGCGCGATTCGCATCCGCCCAGCGTAGGCCGGCTCTTGCCGGGCGCCAAATTTCGGGTGAAAGAGCCGCTCGGCGCCCCTCGTTACCGAGGACGAACAGAGGAGGACGCCATGATCCGCACCCGCGCCGCAGCGCTCCATGTGCTGACTGTCGCGGCGAGCTGGTCGGCGGCCTGCACCGGAGGCTCGTCTGCCTACCGGGCAAGCTCGCCGAACGCTCCCGCATCCACCGAGGTCGCCTACAGCGACCAGTCGATCGTCAGCCCCGGCGCCGGCGCCGAGTCCGGGCCGGCCGAGGCCGAGGCGGCCCAGCCCGATCGCCCCGGCCTCGGCACCGAGTTCGGCGAGAGCGTCCACTCGCGGGTCGAGGAGCAGCCGTTCCAGCGCGCCGCCGGCGAGCCGTTCGCGCTGGTCGCCATCCACTACAACGACGAGGAGGGCGTGCGAGCCCAGGCCGACAGCCGCGGCGGCGCGCTCGCCCCGCTCATCGCGTCCACCCCGCAGGGCGGCATCTCGGTGGCGGTCACCGACGAGTCGGGCACGCCGCTGCCCGGCGTCGCCGCGGACGGTCGCAGCTACGTGATCGGCCGCGCCGGCCAGCGCTACCACCTGCTGGTCACCAACCACACGGCGGGTCGCTACGAGCTGGTCGCGTCGGTCGACGGGCTCGACGTCATCGACGGCCGCCCGGGCAGCTACGGCAAGCGCGGCTACATCGTGCCGCCGGGCGGCAGCCTCACGATCGAAGGCTTCCGCACCAGCGACGACACGGTCGCCGCGTTCCGCTTCTCGTCGGTGCGCGACTCGTACGCCGCCCGCACCGGCGACGGCCGCAACGTCGGCGTGGTCGGGCTCGCGTTCTTCGCCGAGCTGGGATCGCAGTGGACCAGCGACGAGGTCGGCCTGCGCGAGACCGCGGATCCGTTCCCCGACCGCTACGCCGCGCCCCCGCCGTGACCACGCGCGCGAGGCCGCGTCACTCCGGACGATCGGATCGATCGTTCACCGGCGCTCCTTCCGGTCGGCCGCGAAGTCGATTGTCCCGCTTCCGCTTTCGATTTAGCGTGTAGTCCAGTGCCGCAATACCACCGCTTCCACGCCCTTCGTATCGCGCTCGCCGCCGCTGCTGCCGCCGCCGTCTCCTCCCGGGCGCGCCCCGCCGCGGCCGACCACAGCCTGCAGGCCATCACCACCCTCACCACCGGCTACACCGACAACGTGCAGGCGGTGCCGGACAACCCGGCCGACCCGACCGTGACGCCGGCGGTGCAGTCCGACGCGTTCGCCAACATCGCCCCGGGCATCGTCTTCTCGCACGAGGGCGTGCGCATCACCCAGGTGCTCCGCTACACCCTCAACATCCGCCTGTACGCCGGGGCCAGCGGGGCCAACTCGTTCTCCAACAACATCCTCTACGGCGCGGTGGTCCCCTTGACCCCGCGCGCCGGGCTCACCTTCGATCTCAGCGCCGGTCACGGCCGGCAGAACGCGTTCGACACCGCGCCGCAGGACACCCCGGTCGGCGGGCAGGCCCAGGGCGATCAGTCGTACGCGCAGGCCGCCACCGGGGTCGGGTACAACTACCAGCTCACCCACTCCTGGCAGTACCAGCAGGCGATCGGGGCGTCGATCTACCAGCCCACCGACGACACCACCCAGGTCGGGCGCCGCACCGCGTTCGATGCGTCGGTCGGCCTCAGCAAGTCGTTCAACTTCCATTCGTTCACGCTGAGCGGGCGAGGCACCTACTCGATCCTCGACACCGGCGAGGACGCCCAGGGCGTCGAGCTCGAGGACCAGAAGACCATCCTCCTCGGCCCCGAGCTGCGCTGGGTGCACGACCTCAACGAGGACTTCTCGACCGACGCGTCGGTGGGCATGACGGTCACCTTCCCGGCCGGCGAGTTCGAGCGCCGCGAGGAGTTCCCGGTCGGGGCCGCCTACCTGCGCTACGCCCACGACCGCTTCGCCGGGGCGCTCGGCTACCGCCGCTCGGTGACGACCAACATCGTGCTCGGCGAGACCGAGGCGACCCACGTCGCCGAGGTGCGCGGGGTGGTGCCGCTGCCGCTGGCCGACAAGCTTTCCCTGGCCGGCGCGGTCGGCTACTCGAACGGCACGTCGATCGGCATCGTCAACGCGGCCGGCGAGGAGGTCGAGGGCCACACCATCCAGTGGGTCGGGGACATCTCGCTGGCGTGGCAGGCGACCGAGGCGATCTCGGCCGGCCTCCGCTACCAGCGGATCTGGCAGGACCGCGAGGACCCGCGCCTCATGGAGATCGGCGGGACCACCGAGGAGCAACACACGCGCCGACAGCAGATCACGCTGGTCCTCGAGGGGCGCTACCCGACCCGTCAGGCGGTCGAGCTGCCCAAGGACCCGTCCAGCCGCGTCGACGGCGGGCTGGAGAGCATGAGCAAGCGCGAGGAGAGCCTGCTTCGCTGACCGGGCCGCGCGCGTATCCGACGCAGTAGTGCTAAATTCACCGACGGGTGAGAGCCTTAGACGAGCTGGTTCTGCGCATCAAGCGCGGCGACTCCATGGCGGCGCGCACGGCGCGCGACGTCTATTACTGGGCGCAGCGCTGGAACCTGCCCGAAACCCGCGCCACGCGGACGCTTTTCGGCCTGGTGTACCGGGCGCACGACGCCTACGCATCAGCCCGCGAGTACGCCGGCTCCAAGCTGCTCTACGAGCCGATGGTCCGCGCCCGCTTCCACAAGGTCGGCAAGGACCTCCAGGTCTCTGCGCTGCCGTACGTGGTCGGCCACGCCCGCATCACCGTCGGGGACGGTTGTCGGTTCGGCTACTTCTCGATCCGCTCGGGCCGGTTCGTCGACGCGCCGGAGCTCATCATCGGCAACTCGGTGTCGGTGGCGACCGACGTCACCTTCGTGGTCAACCGCCTCATCACCATCGCCGATCACGTCGGCATCGCCGGGCGCACCTGGATCTCCGACTCCGACGGTCACCCGGCCGACATCGACCGCCGCATGGCCGGCGTGCAGGAGCTGGACGAGTCGGACATCCGCCCGCTCACCATCGAGGAGCGGGTCTGGATCGGCCACGGCGCCCACGTCTTGAAGGGCGTCACCATCGGGCGCGGCGCGGTGGTCGCCGCCGGCAGCGTGGTCACCACCGACGTGCCGGCCGGCGCCCTCGCCATGGGCGTGCCGGCCCGCATCGTCCGCGCCTGGTAGCGCTTACTCGAGCAGCGCGGTCCCCAGCACCTTGGCCGGGGTCAGCTGCTCGACCGCGCGGCGCAGGTCGCGCACGGTGGACGTCTTCTTGCGCGCGACCAGCAGCACGCCGTCGGCGGCGTCCTGGATCAGGTTGACGTCGGCGCTGCCGAGCACCGCCGGGCAGTCGATCACGATGTGATCGTACGGGGCCAGGCGCAGCCGCTCGAGCGCGATGCCGAACGACGGCGCGTCGCGCACCTTGCTCGGGTCGCGGCGCGGGTTCACCGCCGCCACGTGCAGCCACATGCTGCGCACCTCGACCACGCCCCACGGCAGGAGCGGCTGCTCGCGGTGGACCTGGAGCTGCTCGGCGAAGCACCAGGGTGGGACGAAGCGGAACACTCCGGCCAGCTCGGGCCGGCGCAGGTTGCCGTCGATCAGCAGCACCCGCCCGCGCCCGCACTCGGCCATCGCCAGGGCCAGGTTGACCGCGCAGGTGGTCTTGCCCTCGCGGTCGTTGGCGCTCGACACCGCCACGACCTTGGGCTGACCGCGCTCGAGGATGTGGTGGCGCAGCACCCGGAACGCGGCCGCGCGGGTCGAGTCCGAGTCGCGCACCAGCACCAGGCGCCGGTCGAGCGGCCCGTCGTCCGGCATCTCGTGCTGCACGACCTCGATCTTGGGCGGCTCGAGCGCCTGGGCAATCGGCGACTCGCGCGACGACGCGGTCATCATGACCGTCTTGCGCGCGTCGCCGACCGTGCCCCAGTCGGGCAGCCGGCCGCTGAACGCCTCGCTCCCCTCGATGGCGGTCACGTCCGGGACGTCCAGCACCCGCTTGGGCAGAGGGGGCGCCTCCTGGGTGCGATGGCGCTCGACCACCGCCGCCGGCGGCAGCGGCGGGTTGGCCGCGACCGGCGCCGGCGGGGTGCCCGTCCGCGGCCGAGCCTGCACCGGCGACACCACCGACGGGCTGGCCGCCGGGCTCACCGGGGGCGAGCTTCCGGTGTTCGACCGCGGCGCGGCCGCCTGCTTGACCGTGGCGGCGGTCTGGTCCTGCGCCTCGCCACGCGATCCGAAGCGCCTCGTATCAGGCATGCCGGCGTCCCTTTCGCTCGGACGGCACCACGATGAGGACCGGCGCGAAGCCGAGCCGGTCCAGGTCGTAGCGCCGGTAGACCCGGTCGTCGATGAGCGCCAGCCCGAGCGCCAGCACGATGCCGAGCCCGGCGAACGCCGCCGTCCCGGCCATGGCGAGCATCTTGCGCGGCTTGCCGGCCGGCTTGGGCGGCACGTAGGCCTCGTCGATGACGCTCAGCTGGGCCGCCTCGGCCACCTCGGAGCTGGCGGTGATGTCGGCGGTGAAGACGCGAGTCTCGAGGGTGTTGACCCGCTCGCGCCCCTCCTCGACGTCGCGCAGGAGGTTGGCCCAGTCGGTCTCGAGCGAGACCACGTCGTCGGCCACCTGCGACTTCGACGGCGCCGGGGTGGCTCCGCCCTTGGCCCGGTAGGCGGCCAGCTCGCGGTCCACCTTCTCCAGCTCGCGCTGGAGCGCGCTGCGATCGACCGGCCCGGTCGGCAGCGCCTCGGCCGGCTCGCCCACCGCCGGCAGACCGGCCTCGATGCGGCGCAGGCGCTGCTGCGCCTCGGTGAGGGCGATCCGGGCCGACACCACGTCCGGGTGCTTCTCGGTGAACTGACTGACTCGCTCCTGCAGCGTCTTGCTCGCCGCCTCGACGTCGCGGCGCGCCTCGCGCAGCTCGCCCGGCTCGGGAGCCGCATCGCGGGTGGCGACCGGCACCGGCGCGTCCGGGTTCTCGAGGCGGGCCATGATGCGGCGGCGCTGGCGCTCGAGGGCGGACAGCTTCGGATCGCCCGAGGCGGCCGCCGCCTTGCCCTTCAGCGTGGCCGCGCGCACCGCCGAGCCAGCGCCCGACGAGGCCCCGCCGCCGTTCTCCTCGGCGAACTCCGGGTGCTTCATGAGGAAGGAGGCCTGCTTGCGCTCGCGCTCGTGCAGCTCGGCGCTGGCCGCGTCCTTCTGCCCGACCAGGAAGACCTTGGTCTGCTCGGCCTGCTCGCGGCGCAGCCGGTTGTCCTCGGTCTTCAGCCGGTCGGCCAGGAACTTGGTGACCTTCTGCGCCTCCTCGGGCGTGTCGCCCTTGTAGGAGATGCGGAAGGTGCCCGCGCCCTTGTCGCGGAACGACACCCTCGTGCGCAGCTCGTCCGACGCGGCCACCTCGCCCTCGTCGGCCACCTCGCTGGGGAAGAGCTTGAACTGCTTCACCACCTGCACCAGGTTGGAGCGGGCGAGCAGCATCTCCTTGTAGCGGCTGGACAGGACGTTGGCGCTCTGCACCACCTCACGGCCCTGCAGCACGCTCTGCGAGATCATCTCGCGATAGAGGAGGACCGTCTCCGACTCGTACTGGTAGGGCCGGCTGAGGGCGAAGAGGACCGCGAGGCCACCTCCGACCACCGTCACGACCACGACGAGCCACGTATAGCGTGTAGCCCGGCGCACGACGTCGAGGATCCGATCGATCTGGTCGCGCGGAGTTAGCGACTTGGCCATTGGTCTCCCAATTATGTCATAGGCGGCGGGGTTCGACGACGTCCGCCGCCCTGCCTGCTGCGCAGGGAGCCCACCCCGAACCCGCGGAACCGCGGGACATGCCCCACCACCTCGAGGCCGAGGCGCTGCACGTCCTCGCGGTCGTGGATGCGCGAGTCGAACGCCCCGACACCAACCGCGCTCAGGGGAAGGAGAATCAGGAAGCAGGCGAGCGCGACCATCGCCAGGCGGATCGGCTTTCCGTCATCCGGAGGCGGAGGGGGACGCTCGTCCACGATCTGGTACTGCATGTTCATCTGATCGCTGTCGAGCGCGTGGCGCAGGTCGGCGCGCGCCTTGTTGGCCCGCATCGTGGTGACCAGCTTGGCCTGATCCTGCAGCTCCTCGCTCAGGCGCTGAATCTCGATCTGCAACCCGGCGGCGTCTTCCTTCTTGCCGGACCGCTTGGCCTGGTCCAGCGCCAGCTGTTTGGACGTGAGCTGGTTCTGCCGCTCGTTCAGCCGGTCGGTGGCCTGCTCGACCGCGACCTGGATGAGGCCGGCCACGTCGCGGCTGGTGTTGGCGCGGCGCAGCCGCTCGCTGTCGATGACGAGCTGGGCCAGATCGCTGGCCACCGCGAACGAGACCACCGGGTCCTCGTGGCGGAAGCGGATCGAGACCCGCGCGGTGCGCACGTCGTCGTTGTAGCCGCGCGCCTCGATGAACTGGTTGCGATAGACCTCGAGGGTGAGTCCGGAGCGGAACTCCTCGAGCGCGAACTGGTCGCCGCGCAGGCGCTCGAACGGGTAGAGGTCGCGCTTCTTCACCAGCTCCATGAGGTTGTGGCTGGACAGCGCCGAGTCGTTCAGGAACTGGCCGAGGTCGCGGGTCGAGGTGGGCGAGTCCTCGCGCAGGACGGTCCCCTCGGTGACGCGGATGAGGATGCGCGACTCGGCCAGCGGCACCCGGCGAGACGCCATGTACACCACCATCCCGGTGGCCAGCGCGGTCAGCGCGAGGGTGCGGAGCAGCCGGGCGCGCGCGCGGCGCTTGAGCCGCTCGAGCTCGCGCCGCCAGCTCAGGAGATCGCTCTCGCTCTCCCACCAGTCAAGGGACACGGCGGTCACCTCCGCAGCGGGCGAGGATCGCGTCGAGCACCGCGCCACGCGCTCTCTCCCAGGCCGGCTCGTCGTCCGGCCAGCTCTGCTCGTCGTCGCCCGCCTCGCCGAGCGCGCGCGGGATCATCTGGCGGGCGAGGCGGGCGGCTTCGTCGCGGCCGCCGGCGCCGCACTGGTCGAGGCGGCGGAGCAACAGCCGGTCGAGCAGCCCGCGGCGCAGCGCCTTCAACCGGAGCGACGGCAGCGGGCCCGGGTAGGCCAGGAGGCCGTCGCCGTTGCCCAGCTCGTCTCCGCCGCGGCGTCGCTCGTCGTAGGTGAGCGGCTGGTTCATGAGATCGGTCGGGCGCGTGGCCCGATTGTAGCGATCCGTGAAATACAGGCCTTCCCAAGCGTACCACAGCTCCACCGAGTACCTCTGCGCGATCCAGCCCCACGTCCTCAGCGCGGTGCCCGGCTTGTCGATGGTGACGTTGCCCGCGCCGGGCGAGCGCCCGTTGTAGGTCCAGAAGTGGGTGTCCGGTCCGTAGCCGGAGGGCGGCGGGATGCTGGCCGGCGACACGAACACGTCGACAGCGCCGCGGTAGATCGGGCGCGCCTGATCGGTGACCGCGAACAGGAGGCGCGGCGCGCCGCCGCCGGCGGCGCGGATCTCGAGGCCGTTCTGGCGGACCGTCTCCCGCTGATCCTCCTTGGGCTCGTCGATGGTGAAGGTGAACGGGATCTGAGGTCGGCCGCGGAACAGCTCGAGCCAGGCGGCCACGTCGGTGGCGCGCTTGCCGGCGTCGCGCTTGGCGACCAGCACCGGCCAGAAGCGCACGTCGTCGGTCATGAAGTCGAGCCGCGCGCGCAGGCGGTCCGGCGTGTGGTCGGTGGCCAGGAGCGCGCCGTGGCGGCGGAACAGGCCCATGTACGATCGCTCGAGGGCGATCTGCGCCGGGGTATCGCCGTCGGTGAGGCGGTGCGCGCCGGCCAGCTCGCCGGACTTGTACCAGACCCAGACGAGCGGGGCGCGCTCGAGGTCGACGTCGACCGGCTCGACGGTGAGCTCGATCGGGAAGCGCTGGGCGCCGATCGCGAGCTCGCCGCGGCGGCGGCCGGGCGCGGCGCCGCGCGCGATCGCGACGTCGAAGTAGACCTCGTCGTCGGCGCTGACCGGGCCGGTCGCCGGGGTGAGCCGGTCGGGGTAGACGCCGGCGCCGAGGCTGGGCCCGTACAGCCCGCTGGACGGCTCGGCCACGGTCAGGTAGCCGACCCGGAACGGCTGGACCGCGATGCCGGGCTCGCTCAGCGCGAGTGACACCGCGCGGGCGCCAGTGCGGTAGAGGAGGACCTGGAGGCCGAGCGTCTCGCCGCGGGCGCCGCGCAGCCTGATGGTGCGCCCGTCGAAGATCGCCGAGGCGGCGGGCGGTGGCTCGCCGCGCCGCACCTTCACCGTCTCGCCGACGATCTGGATGAGCGGGCCGGCCGGCAGCTCGGCGCGCCTGCCGCACCCGAGCAGACAGGGCCCGGCGACGACGAGCGCGGCGAGGTGGAGCGCGAGCCGAAGGACGAGGCGGAGCGCCATGCGCGGGCATCCTCGCACGAGTGGCGAGCCCGGCCACAGCCGTGGTCTGTCTCGCCACCGCGTTCGTCCCATGGGCGCGTGGTCGATGTCTCCCCCGTGGGGATCGCGGCCGTTGCAGCGCGCGGGCGCCGGGCACTACCCTTGCACACCTGCGCAGGATCCCCCCACCAGGAGCAAGACCACTGCGCCCCGGACTCGCCCCCACCGGCGATGCGAAGCATCCGCTCACCCCGCGCGAGGCGAGCGAGCCGGACCCGGCCGCCTCGGCCGACCGCATCCGCGACGTGCTGGCCGACGCCCGGCCCGCCGTCGACGAGCTCGAGCGAGCGGTGGCCCGGTCGCGCGCCGCCAGCGCGCTGTTCGGCCATGGCGCGGGTCAGCCGCGCATCGGCCGCCACGTCATCCTCGAGCGGGCCGGCGCCGGCGGCATGGGCGTGGTCTGGGAGGCCTACGATCCGGAGCTCGACCGCGCCGTCGCGATCAAGCTGGTCCGGGCCGACACCACCCGCGCGCGCGAGCGGGTCCTGGCCGAGGGACAGGCGCTCGCGCGGCTCTCGCACCCGAACGTCGTCCCGGTGTTCGACGTCGGCCTGTACGAGGACCAGGTCTACCTGGTCATGGAGCTCATCCGCGGCCACACCCTGCGCGCCCACGTCGCCGAGCACCCGCGCGACGCGCGCGCCATCGCGCAGATCTATCGGCAGGCCGGCGAGGGGCTGGCCGCCGCTCACCGCGCCGGGCTCATCCACCGCGACTTCAAGCCGGACAACGCCATCGTCGGGCGCGACGGGCGGGTCCGCATCCTCGACTTCGGCCTGGCTCACACCGTCGATCCGGCGGTGGGCGAGGCCGGCACCGAGCCGGCCGCCGCGGGCACGCCGCGCTACATGGCCCCGGAGCAGGCCGCCGGCGGCGCGATCACCGCGGCGGCCGACCAGTACGCCTTCTGCGTGTCGCTGCGCGAGGCGCTGACCGCGCCGGCCGCCGAGTCGGGCCCGCGGCCGGCCGCGCTGCCGCGCTGGCTCGAGGCGATCGTCGCGCGCGGCACCCAGGTCGACCCGGCCGCGCGCTTCCCGTCGATGGACGAGGTCACCCGCGCGCTCGGCCGCGACCCGCGGGTGGTCCTGCGCAACCGGCTGCTGGTGATCGGCGCCGCGGCGCTGGCCGGCGGCGCGTTCGCGATCGGCCGGGCCGCCTCCGAGCCGGAGGACGCGCTGGCCGCGTGCGACGGCGGCCGCGCCGCGATCGAGTCGGTGTGGGGCGCGGGCCAGCGCACCGCGCTGGTCGACCGCCTCGCCGCCGAGCGCGACCCCTACGCCCGCGAGAGCGCGCCGCGCATCGCCGGCCAGCTCGACCACTACCGCGACCGCTGGGCGGCCGGCCACCGCGACGCCTGCGTCGCCCACCGCCGCGGCGAGCAGTCGGCCGCGCTGCTCGACCGCCGCATGGCCTGCCTGGCGCGCGGCAAGGCCGCGCTCACCGCCACGGTCGACGTGCTGGCCGCCGCGCCGGCCAGCGCCCTCCCCGGCGCGCTCATCGCGCTCGGCGAGCTACCCGATCTCGACCGCTGCGGCGATCCGAGCGCCATGCTGGCCGCGGTCGCCCCGCCGCCGGCCGCGGTGGCCGGGCAGGTCGCCGCGGTCGACGCCGACCTCGAGCGCGCCCTGGTCCTCCTGCGCGCCGATCGCAGCGCCGAGGCGCGCGATCTGGCGGTCGCCTCGGTCGCCACCGCGCGCCGCCTCGAGCACCCGCCGGTGCTGGCCCGCGCGCTGCTCGTGCTGGGCCGGGTCGAGATGGACTCGCCGCCGCGCACCGGCGCGCTGGCCCCGCTCGGCGAGGCGACCACCCTGGCGCTCGAGGTCGCCGACGACGCGCTGGCGGTCGAGGCGTTCGCGCGGCGCGCCTGGGTGGACGGCACCAGCGAGGACAGCCCCGACTTCGCCCGCGCCCTCGACGGCCGCTCGGTGATCGAGGCACTGTCGACGCGGCTCGGCCCGGCCGCCGGCTTCGCGCGCGCGCTGTTCCACAACAACATGGGCGGGGTGGAGCAGGCTCGCGGCCGTCCCGACCGGGCCCGGAGCGAGCTCGAGCGCGCGCTGGTGGAGGCTCGCCGCGTGACCGGCGCGGGGGCGATCGAGATGGCCAAGGTGCCCTCTCACCTGGCCCTGGTGACCGACGACCCCCGGCGACGCGCGGCGCTCTTCGCCGAGTCGATCCGCAAGCTCACCGCCGAGCTCGGCGCCGATCACCCGATGACCCTCAGCGTCAGGGCCATGGCCGGCACCCTCACCGCCGATCCGCGCGAGGCGGCGCGCCAGCTCGAGCCGACCTGCCGGGCCTATGCCCGCTTCCACCCGACCCGCGGCTCCTCGGCCTCGGGCTGCTGGTTCGAGGCCGGCTGGCTGGCGCAGGAGCGCGCCCAGGACGCCGAGGTGGAGCAGGCGATGAGCGAGGTCGTCGCCACCGCCGAGCACGGCGGTGATCCGGTCTGGATCGGCCTGGCCCGCGCCTACCTGGCCCTGGCCCGCGGGGATCCATCGGAGGCGGCGGCCGGGTTCGTCGCGGTCCGTCGCGAGATCGGCCCGCTCGCCGGCAAACCGTGGTGGACCGGCTGGTACGCGGCGGAGGCGGAGCTCGGTGACGGGCTCGCCCGTCGGTCGGTCGCCCCGCGCGCCGCCGAGGCGGCGTTCGATCGCGCTCGCGCCGGCCTCGAGGTCGTCCTCGAGTCCCAGCCGGCGGTCTTCATCGAGCGCCGACTGGCCCGGGCCCGCCTGGAGCTGATCCGCCTGCGGGTCGCTCGCCGCGCACCGGCTCGCGAGGTCGCGCCGCTCGCCCGCGCGGCGGCCGCCTGGTACCGCGCGGCCGGCGGCTACGAGGCGGCGCTCGCCGAGCTCACGCCGCTCGCCGCCGGATCGCCCTGACCGGGCCGCTCACGGTGGGTTCGCGGTCAGGAGGTAGCCCGGGTCCTGCCAGCCGTCGGGGAAGTCGGGGAAGACCTCCGCGCACGACGCGAGGCCGCACTCCGCCGCGAACTGCTCCCTCATCTCCTCCGCCTCCTCATCATCTTCGGCCATGCGTGGGTCATCGAGGCAGAGCGCTCCGGTCGAGTCCCACACCGCCTCGTACGAGATCGGGTCCGCCAGCTCGAGGTCCTGCCAGTCCAGGCTGTTGGTCCAGCGGAGCGGCTGACCGAGCACGGTGTGGGCGTGGCCGGTACCGCAGTAATCGGCGGTGTACATCTTGAGCAGCGCCTGCTCCTGCAGCGGCGTGGCATCGAACCCGCCGCGCCCGGCACCGGCGCGGGTATGACGGTTGGTGTGGAGCTTGGCCGGGACGCTGCCCGCGCACGCGATGTTGAACCAGTTCTCGGCGCGCGATCCGGTCGCCGTCACGGTCGCCGTCTCCGGATCGTAGCGGTCGCCCTGGAAGAAGATCGCCTCGTGATCGGTCGCCCCGGCCCAGCCCATCGGGTCCACCGGCGGGCACAGGTAGTGCTGGGCGGTGCCTGGATCTTCGAGCGTCGACCAGCTCAGCCGGAACGACTCGATCTTCTCCAGGGGGTCGCCGAGCCAGAAGTGGAGGTTGTTGTGATAGACCTCGAAGAAGACGTAGTACGGGGTCTTCTCCATCAGCGGTCCCATCCGCTCGAGGACCAGGGTGGCCCCGACCAGCGAGGCCCCCTTCAACAAGTTGCCGTCCTGGTCGACGCCGTACAGGTGGTCCCCCCTCACGTCGACCCGGAAGATCAGGCCGTGCTGGCGCAGGTGCACGATGCGCATTCCCCAGCCGTTGTAGTCGCCGTGCTGATCGTAGTCGTCGTCGTAGCCGTCGAAGGCCGCGACCGTCGGCCCCTCGTCGAGCTCGTGGACGGGCGAGCCGTCGATGATCGGCGAGTTCGTGCCGCACCCGACCTCGGGACAGATGTACACGGGGGGGCCGAGCCCCGGCTCCGGCTCGCCTTCGATGGCGCAGCCGGTCAGCCAGGAGCCGGCCAGGAGGAAGCTGCAGAGGAGGACGGGGGGCCCGGGCGGGCGGCGCTTCAGCGGCACGGGGGGGTAGAGCGCGCAGCCCCGGTTTCGTTCCCGACTTTTTTTCGCGGGACGTTCTTTCAGCCAGGACCGGGGCGGAGTGGTCTCGCGCTCGGGGTCAGCCGCTGGCGCCGCGCCGCCCGCCCATCGCGCGGGCCCAGGTGTCGAATCCTTCCAGCGTGGCCAGCGCCTCGAGCGGCGCCGCCGCGGTCTCCTCCATGCGGTCGCGCAGGGCTCTACGCGCCCGGTGCAGCCGGGTCCGGATCGTCCCGGCCGGGGCCGCGAACACCTCGGCCAGCGCCGAGATGTCCAGGTCCTCCCAGTAGTGAAGCTCGAGGAGCGTCTGCTGCTCGACCGGGAGGCGGCGCAGAGCGTCGAGCAGGCGCCGGTGGTCCTCGTTGCGGACCAGCCGGGAGCCCGGCGTGGTGGCCAGCTCGGCCACCGAGGTGGACGCGAAGTCGATCCGGTCGCCGTCGCGCCGGCGCTGGCGCAGGTAGCGGTACAGCTCGTGCCGCGCGATGGTGAAGAGGTAGGTGCGGAAGCTCGACTCCTTGCGGAACTGGTCGCGCGCGCGCACGCACGCCAGGAACGTGGTCTGGACCAGCTCGTCGATCTCGCCGTCGCACTTGCTGGCGAAGAAGCCGTAAACGCTGTCGAAGTGGCGGCCGAAGAGCTCCTGGCCGGCGTTGGTGTCGCCGGAGCGCCACAGATCGAGGAGCTCGTAGTCGGCGTCCATCGGCGCCAGCCTACCAGGCACCCTCGCGGTCGCGGCGGTCATTCCGGGCACCAGGGCAGGGCGGCCACCGCGCGCCCGGCGGCCGATGGCGCCAGCTCGACGGTGGGCGTCTTCACGATGCTCTTCATGGTCACTGCTCCTCGGTCGCGGGATCGGTCGCCGGTGCCATCGAGGCGGACGACTCGGACGACTCGCTTCCCCGAGGTAGAGGCCGGACCCGGCCGGGCGTTTCAGCCGGCGCGCGCTTCTTCCAGCACGGCCAGGAGGCGCGCGGCGCTCTCGGACCAGCTGCCGGTCGCCGCCGCCGCGGCCACCGCGTCGGCGTCGTAGGGCGTGTCGAGCGCGCGCGACATCGCGGCGGCCAGCGCGGCCGGCTGGCGCGCCGGCACCAGCTCGCCAAACAGCGGCGAGGTGACCAGGTCGGGGATCCCGCCCACGTCGGTCGCCACCACCCGCCGGCCCGACGCGAGCGCCTCGATCACCACGTTGGGGGTCCCCTCGTTCCAGCTCGGCAGCACCACCACGTCGGCCGCGGCCATCCAGCGCGGCACCTGGTCGTGCGGGACCGCGCCGACCAGGCGCAGGCCGGGCGCGCCGGCCGCCGCCGCCTCCATCGCGCCGCGCGCGTCGCCGTCACCGACCACGACGAGCTCGGCGTCGGGACGATCCGCGCTGGCCCGCTCCGCCACCAGCGCCGCGTACGCGTGGCCGAGGTCGACCACGCCCTTGGACTCCTTGAGGTGCCCGACGTAGAGCAGCACGGGCCGCCCCGGGTCGATGCCGAGCGCGGCGCGCGCGGCCCGCCGATCGCCAGGCGCGAACCGATCGCCATCGACCCCGTTTCGCACCACCCGCACCCGCTCCGGCGCGACGCCGAGCCCGATCGCCTCGTCGGCCAGCGGGCGGCTGACCGCCACCACCCGGTCCGCGCGCGGCAGGAGGGCGCGGAGCTGCGCGCGCGGCCCGGCCATGCGCGCCATGACGTTCAGGTCCGAGCCGTGCAGCTTCACCACCACCGGCGCGCCGATCATCCGGCCGAGCACCACCGCCGCGCACCCGTCCGGATACGCCCAGGTCCCCAGCACCACGTCGACCTGCCCGCGCCGGCGCAGCACCTCGGGCGCCACCGACGCCAGGTACAGCGCGCCCGACAGCGACCGCCCGAACCGCGGCACGTACAGCGCGGGCGGGTGAGTGACCGAGAGCCCGTCGATGAGCTCGCGTCGCGGCACCCGGCCGCGCCGCCCGGCCGCCGACCATCGCGCGGCCAGCCGGCTGCCCGGGAACCACGGCAGCGCCGCGATCACCTCGAGGTGGCAGAGCTGGCCGAGCGCGGCCAGCTGCTGCCGGTTGAACGGAGCCGAGAGCGGCTCGGCTGCGTTGGGGAAGATCTGGGTGACCGCGAGGACGCGCACGCCGCTAGAGCGCGAACACGCGGTCCATGCGGAGCAGCTTGAAGATCGCGAGCGGCTGATCGCGCGCGCCGGTCACGGTGACGCGCCCGCCGTTGGATCGGGTCCGCTTGTACAGGGCCACGATCGCGGCCACCCCGGAGCTGTCGATGAGATCGAGCCCCTCCAGGTGGACAGAGACTCGCGTGCGTTTCTCCTCGACCAGACGGTCGATGGTGGGGAGCAGCTCGGGCGCGGTCATCGCGTCGAGAGAGCCGGACAGCCGGAGCGACACCGCTCCGTCAGAGGATTCTTCGGTGGTGAAGGTTAGAGGCACGTTGGTCTTAGGTGGGGCTGGACACGCGGCGCGGTCTGCGGACCGAACCTGCCGTGTACTTGGTCAGGGTCCAGATGTTGGGCGGACCCGGCGTGTAGTCGAGCTCGTCCATGCACGCTCTTGCGATGTGGATTCCCATACCTCCCTCTGGCAGCGCATCGAGCTCGGGCAGCGGAACCTGCGAAGGATCGAAGGAGCTGCCCTCGTCGGAGATCACGATCACCAGGCGGTCACCGCGGATGCGCATCTCCAGCGTGACGTCTCCGCTTCCCTCGCCGTTGTAGCCGTGAATCGCGATGTTGTTGAAGATCTCCGAGACGGCCGAGACCACCTCGGCGGCGAACCGATCACTGAGATCCAGCGTCTGGGTGGTGGACGCGCTGTGCACCCGCGGCTGCGAGCCGTGAGCGTAGCGGCTGCGACTCACCAGCCGGCAGGCTTCGGCCACGGCGCGAACGGCCACGTCGCGGTAGCGGAGGTCGGCGGGGCAGGTCAGCCGGATCACCCCTTGATTGCCTGCGCGCTTGCTCACGTGCCGAAGCTCTCTACCCCGATGGTAACAGACATTTCTGACCACATGTTAGGGTGCCCACATGCGGCTGAGTGTGAGGATCACCAAGCGTGCCATCGATCTGGTCGGTGCGACCGCTGGGCTGTTCCTGACCGGACCGTTCCTCCCCGTCATCGCCGCCGCCATCTATATCGACTCGCCTGGACCCATCCTTTTCCGCCAGAAACGCGCCGGGAAGCTCCTCGGCGCCAGCACCCACAACGGGGTGCGCCGGATCCAGTTCGCCGAGTTCCACATGCACAAGTTCCGGACCATGAAGCCGGACGCGGAGAAGTACACCGGTCCGGTCCTGGCCGAGAAGGGCGACCCCCGCATCACCCGGATCGGCCGCTTCCTCCGCAAGACCCGCCTCGACGAGCTCCCCCAGCTGTTCGACGTCCTGCTCGGCTCGATGAGCCTGGTCGGACCGCGTCCGGAGCGCCCCGAGCTGCTCAACCAGCTCGCCTTCGCCATCCCCCTGTTCGAGGAGCGGATGCGCGACGTCAAGCCGGGCATCACCGGGCTGGCGCAGGTCTCGCTCGGCTACACCGGCAGCGTCAACCAGAACACCGAGATCGCCGCGCTGGTCGGTACGCTGCAGAACCCCTTCCAGCTGCCCGAGGCGGCCGGCGCGGTCGCCGACGACATGCGCATCAAGCTGCTCTACGACCTCGCCTATCTCCTGACGCTGGAGAAATTCACCGCGTTCCTGTCGATGGAGACGCGTATCATCTTCCGCACGCCGCTGGTCATGGTGCGCGGCGTGGGACAGTGACGGGGCGGGGCGCGATTCGACCAGCGATGAAGAGCGAGTCAAGGCCGCTGTCGATCGTGCATGTCCTGTCGTCGTTCGGCATGGGCGGGCAGGAGCGGGTCGCGCTGGACCTCGCGGTCGGCCAGGCCGGAGCCGGCCACCGGGTGCTCACCATCTCGCTGGCGGCGCCGCCCGACGGGCCGCTGGCCGCGGAGTTCCGCGAGCGCGGCCTCGACATCCAGACCGTGGCCAAGCGCCCGGGACGGGATCCGCGCCTGTTCCTGTCGCTGGCCCGGCTGTTCCGCGGCCGCCGCGCCGACGTGGTGCACACCCACAACCCGCAGCCGCTCCTGTTCGCCGGGCTGCCGGCCAAGCTCAGCCGCGCCGGCCTGGTCCACACCAAGCACGGCGTCAACCCGGACTCGCCGCGCCGCCTGGCCATGCGCCGCGCGGCCGGGCGGCTGGTCGACGTGTTCGTCGCGGTGTCGCAGCCGACCGCCGAGGTGGCGGCCGACCGGCGCGAGTGCGCACCGGATCGCCTGCGCGTGGTGCACAACGGCATCGACCTGGATCGGTTCGCGCCCGACGCCGAGGCGCGCCGCGCCATCCGGCTCGAGCTCGGCATCCCGGCCGATGCGTTCGTGGTCGGCACGGTCGGCCGGCTGTGGCCCGAGAAGGGGCACGCCTACCTCATCCGCTCGCTCGCGCCGGTGCTGGGCGACCGCGTCCACCTCATCATCACCGGCGAGGGACCGGAGCGCGAGAACCTGACCGCGCAGATCGCCGGGCTGCCCCACCCGCACGCGGTCCACCTGACCGGCAACCGGCGCGACGTGCCCCGCCTGCTCGCCGCGCTCGACGTGTTCGTCTTGACCTCGAAGAGCGAGGGGCTGCCGCTGGTCATCCCCGAGGCGATGGCGGCCGGGCTGCCGGTGGTCGCCACCCGCGTCGGAGGCATCCCGCAGGTGGTCGACGAAGGTGTCACAGGGTTCCTCGTGCCGTACGGCGACGAGGACGCGCTTCGCGGGCGGCTCGTCGGCCTTGACGCCGACCGCCAGCTCGCCAGACAATGCGGCGAGATGGGCAGAGAACGGTCGCTGGACCGCTATTCTTCTCGCCGTATGGTCGCAGACTACCTCGCCCTGTATCGCCAGGTGGTCGACGCGAAATGACGCCAGAGGAGATGTCGAATCGGGTGGTGGGCGTGGTGGCGCGGATCGCGAAGATCGGGGACCCGTCGTCCATCCCCCGCGAGCAGGATCTCTATCGGGACATCGGCGTGAAGTCGACCGCCGCGCTCGACCTGCTCCTGTCGCTCGAGGAGGAGTTCAACGTCTCCATCCCCGACCAGGAGTTCGGCGACGCGCGCACCGTCTCGCTGCTGGTGACGCTCATCGGAGGGCTAACGTGAACGCGGTCAGCTTCACCATCCAGCTCGGCAAGGCGATCGGCGACGAGCTGTCCGCCGCGATCGAGGACCAGGGCCCGTACGCGGCGCCCGAGGTGCAGCGCGTGCGCGTGTCCGACGATCGCACCTTCGTGGTCGTCGAGTGCGCCGAGGGAGCCGACGAGGCCGCGCTGCGCCCGCTGGTCGAGCGCTACGTCGAGGACTTCGTGAAGCGGTTCCGCGCGGTGGCCGGCAAGGTCTACCGCGTGCTCGAGCGGCGGGCCGACACCGGGCCGATGGCGACCGGCGTGTTCGCCGAGCTGGTCGCGCGCGGCTGGGCGTTCCAGCTTGGCGAGGGCCAGGTCGGGCTGGCCGGTCCGGCGATGAAGCTGGTCGACGCGCTCGACCAGCGCTTCCGCCACATGGCGATGACCCAGTTCGGCGCGACCGAGCACCGCTACCCGACCTTCATCCCGACCGACGTCCTGCGCCGGTGCGGCTACTTCGGGGCCTTCCCGCACCTGGTCTCGCTCATCGGTCACTTCGTCGAGGACTACCGCGCGCTGAAGGAGATCCGCGACGCCAACGCCGAGTCGGATCACGTGGTCATCCCCAACCGCGACTCGATCGTGCCGGCGGCCGCGTGCGTCACCCCGGCCACCTGCTACCACGTGTATCAGTCGCTCGAGGGCAAGACCCTGACCGCGCCCGGCCAGGCCTTCACCGCGACCGGGCGGTGCGCGCGCTACGAGTCGACCAACATGATCGGGCTCGACCGGCTGTGGGAGTTCACCATGCGCGAGCTGGTGCTGGTCGGCGGCGAGAGCTGGGTCACCGACATGCGCCAGCGCGGCATGGACGCGTTCATCGGGCTGGTCGAGGAGTGGGACCTCGAGTGCTCGGTCGAGACCGCCAACGACCCGTTCTTCGCGCCGGTCTACGCCACCAAGACGTTCTGGCAGTCGCAGGGCGGGCTGAAGTACGAGCTGCGCTTCACCGTCGAGCCGGGCGAGGGCGGCAAGGCGCGCACCATCTCGTGCGGCTCGGCCAACCTGCACGAGGGCTTCTTCGGCACGACGTTCGGGCTGTCGCTGCCCGGCGGTGAGCCCGTCTTCACCGGGTGCGTGGCGCTCGGGGTGGAGCGGCTGGCGCTCGCGGTGTTCACCCAGCACGGGTTCGAACCGGCCCGCTGGCCGGCGCCGCTGCGCGACGCGGTCTTCACCGGCGCCTGAGGGCCTCCGCCGAGAGGGCCGGCCGCCGCGAGACGCGGCCGTGCTAGTCATCGAAGGATGAGCGCGAGCGAAGACGCCATCTGGGTCCGCGACAGGTACTACATCCTGGCGACCTCGGCCCTGGCCGACGACCGCACGCGCGTGCTCAAGCACGGCGACACCTTTGCGGTGTTCGACCGGCGGGGCGACGTCCGCACCGTCGGCACCGGCCAGCAGGGGCTGTTCCACGGCGATACTCGCATGCTGAGCCGCCTCGAGCTGTTCGTGGGCGGGGCCCGGCCGCTCCTGCTCAGCTCCACCGTCACCGACGACAACTCGGTGCTGGCGGTGGACCTGGCCAACCCTGATCTCGATCTGGGCGACGGCCTGCTGCTTGCGCGCGACACGGTCCACATCCTGCGCGCGGTCTGCGTGTGGCAGAAGACCTGCTCCATGCGCCTGCGCCTGCACAGCTTCGGCAGCGAGGTGGTGCGGCTGCCGCTCCAGCTCTCGTTCGACGCCGACTTCGCCGACATGTTCGAGGTGCGCGGCACGCCGCGCGAGCGGCGCGGCGACATCCTCATCCCGGTGGTCGGCGACGCCGCGGTGAGGCTGTCCTATCGCGGGCTCGACCGGCGCACCCGCTCGGCGGCGATCCGGTTCGATCCGCCGCCCGAGCTGATGACCGCGTCGACCGCGCAATGGAACATCCAGCTCGAGCCGGGCCAGGAGCAGGTCGTGCGGGTCGAGGTGACCTGCGACGACGGGGCCGGCGCCGCGGCCGGCGCGGTCCTCCGCTTCGAGGACGCGCGCGCGGCCCGGGTGGCCTCGATCGGCGCGTCGGGCGCGTGCGAGATCGAGACCTCGAACGAGGTGTTCGACGCGTGGCTGCGCCGCTCGGCCTCCGACCTGCGCATGATGCTGAGCGACACGCCGACCGGGCCGTACCCGTACGCCGGGGTGCCGTGGTTCAGCTGCCCGTTCGGGCGCGACGGCATCGTCACCGCGTTCGAGACGCTGTGGGTGGACCCGGACATCGCCGCCGGCGTGCTGCGCTTCCTGTCCGCCACTCAGGCGACCGCGGTGATCGCGGAGAAGGACGCCGAGCCGGGCAAGATCCTCCACGAGATGCGCTCCGGCGAGATGGCCGCGCTCGGCGAGGTCCCGTTCGGCAGCTACTACGGCACCGCCGACGCCACCCCGCTGTTCGTCATGCTGGCGGCGGCCCACCTGGAGGCGACCGGCGACCTGGCCCTGGCCGCGATGCTGTGGCCGCACGTCGAGCGCGCGCTCGGCTGGATCGAGAAGTACGGCGACGTCGACGGCGACGGCCTGGTCGAGTACGAGCGCCACACCGAGCGCGGCCTGGCCAACCAGGGCTGGAAGGACTCGCCCGACTCGGTCAGCCACGCCGACGGCGAGCTGGCCCACGCGCCGATCGCGCTGTGCGAGGTGCAGGCCTACGTGCACGCGGCGTGGGGCGGGGCCGCCCGGATGGCCGCGGCGCTCGGCCGCGACGATCGCGCGGCGGCCTGTCAGGCGCGCGCCGACGCGGTGCGCGAGCGGTTCGAGGCCGCCTTCTGGTGCGAGGAGATCGGCACCTACGCGATCGCGCTCGACGGCGCCAAGCGGCCCTGCCAGGTGCGCAGCTCGAACGCCGGCCACGTCCTCTGGTGCGGGACCGCGTCGCCGGGGCGGGCCGAGCAGGTCGGCCGCGCGCTCATGGCCGACGACTCGTTCACCGGCTGGGGCGTGCGCACGCTGTCGGCCCGCGAGCGGCGCTACAACCCGATGTCCTATCACAACGGCTCGGTCTGGCCGCACGACAACGCGCTGGTCGCGGCCGGGCTGGCCCGCTACGGCATGCGCGAGCCGGCGGTGGCGATCCTGCGCGGCCTGTTCGAGGCGTCGCAGCACGTCGAGCTCCACCGCCTGCCGGAGCTGTTCTGCGGCTTCCCGCGCCGGCCGGCCGAGGGCCCGACTCGCTACCCGGTCGCCTGCTCGCCGCAGGCGTGGGCGGCCGGCGCCGTCTATCTGCTCCTGCAGAGCTGCCTCGGCCTGACCGTCGACGGCGCGGCCTGCGCGGTCCGCTTCACCTACCCGGTGCTGCCCGACTTCCTCGAGCGGGTCTGCATCCGCGGGCTGCGCGTGGCCGACGCGCGGGTCGACCTCGAGCTTCACCGCCACCCGGGCGGGGTCGGCCTCCACGTGACCCGGCGCGAGGGGCGGGTCGAGGTGTTCGCGGTGCAGTGACGCCGCGGCCGCGCTCAGGCGGGCGGGCCGCCGCTGCCGGTGGGCGCCGCGGGATTCTGCGGCGTGGGCGGGGTCTGCGGCGTGGGCGGGGTCTGCGCCGTCCCGGCAGTCGGGGGCGTCTCGGACGTCGGGGGCGTCCCGGAGGTCGGAGGCGTCTCGGACGTCGGGGGCGTCTCGGACGTCGGTGGCGGCTCTTGCCGGCGCAGGAACGAGTGGCGCAGGAGCTCGAGGAAGTCGCGCGTCACCGTGCGCGCCATGAACATCGCCGAGGCCGCGTAGACCAGCGCGCCGGCCAGGACCTCGAGGATGAGGCCGAGCGCCGGCGTGCGATGGCTGAGCCCGAGCCCGTGCCGCACCGCCAGCACCGCGCCGACCATCGGCGCGCAGGCCGAGAGCGGCCCCAGCATCGCGATCAACATTCGCGACATCGGCACGGCGTCGGTCCGGTTGATGACCCACATGCTGACCATCGCGTGCAGGGTGAAGCCGCAGCCGACCCCGGCCGCCGACCACAGCGGGCCGAGCGGCGACAGCGCCGCGATGAAGCTGAGGATCGCGGCCAGCTTGCCGATCTCGAGCACCGCGACCGCGCGGGTCTGGTGGCGGGCCTGCAGGTACGAGAAGACGATCCACCCGATCGGCCGCGCCACCGACAGCGCCGACAGGATGGTCAGGTACGGCGCGACGCCCTGCCACTCCTCGGACAGGAGCGCGGCGACCAGGGTGCGCGACACCGCGCCCAGCCCGACCGCCAGCGGGAACACGATGAGCGCCAGCAGCCCGGCCGAGCGGACCAGCGCGCGCCGCTGGGCCCCGTCGTCCATGCGGGTGAACGACGGCAGGAGGACGTCGCCGATGTGCTCGCCGACGTGGGAGGTCGGGATGTCGGCCAGGTTGTAGCCCTGGTTGTAGAGGCCGAGCTGGGTCGACCCGAACAGGCTCGACATGAGCAGGTTGTCCCACTTGCCGGCGAAGAAGCTCGCGCTCGAGCCGAGCCAGAGCGGCCCGCCGAACCGGAACACGTCGCGGCACAGCTTGGCCTCGAGCTTGGACGGGACCAGCCACGCCCGGGCCGGGGTCGACCCGAGGATGATCACGCTGCGCACCAGGGAGCGGGTCACGTTGCCCATCACGATCGCCGCGCCGCCCCAGCCGAGGTAGGCCAGCGCGACCGCGGTCAGGACGTAGCCGATCTCCCCGGCGGTGCGCGCCACCCCGACCATGGCGAACTTCATCTCGCGCACGAGCACGCGCTCGGGAATGATCGAGATCCGGTTGAGGATGATCGACAGGGCCAGCCCGGGCACGTACTGCGTCATGCCGGGCGCGCCCAGGATCGGGGCGAGCGGCTCGGACAGCAGCACGACCGCGATGACGCCGGCCAGCCCGAACCCGAGGTGGAGGGTCGCGACCTGGAAGACCCCGGTCGCCGGCAGCGTCCGGTTGGCGACCACGTACTGGCCGAACCCGAGGCTGGAGAACTGGTTGGCCGACAGCATCAGCACCGTCGCCACCGAAACCTCGCCCACCACTTGCGGGGCGAGCAGATGGGTGAGCACGAGGGTGCCGAACACGCCGAGGAAGCGGGCCAGGACGCTGGTCAGGATGGTCCAGACCGCGCCGCGGACCGCTCTGCGCGCGAGCGACAAGGCTTTCCGCTACGGCACGAAGAGCGAATCGCCCGGGAGGACGACGAGGTTCATCTCGGGGTACTCCCCGTTGGCGATGAGGCTGTAGGCGATCGGGATGCGCCGGACGACGCCGGCCTGGTTGCGCCGCATGAGGACGATATCGTCACGGCTGGCGAACCGAGTGAATCCCCCCGCCAGGGCGATCGCCTCGGCCACGGTCACGTACACCTTGGAGGTGTGAATCCCGGGCTGGCCGACCTCGCCGCTGACCGTGAACCGGTAGCTGTTCACCCCGGTGACCGCGATCGTGATGGTCGACGAGGTATCCAGCCTGATGTACTCGGCGACCCGCTTCTGGATCTCCTGCTTCAGCTGGCTGGGTGTCTTGCCGCCGGCCACCACGTCGCCGATGAGCGGCAGGGTGATGGTCCCGTCGGGTCGGACCGTGGCGGTGGTGGTCAGCTCCGGCTTCTTCCACACGGTCACGAGGAGCTCGTCCGAGACGCCGATGACGAACTCGGATTTGCGCGGGTTGGGCTCCTTGCTGTAATCGTAGTCGGGAGCTCGGGCCCCGCAGCCGATGGCGAGCGCCGCCATGACGGCGGCGAGCGAGATCAAACGAGTTCTAGCGGTCACGGAGCGCTACTATAGTCGGGCCCGACAGCCCTGTCATGTTCGCCCTCCCCGGCATTCTCGGCCTCGTCTTTTTCATCTACGTGCGCCCGCAGGAGATCCTCCTCGATCTCCAGCGGCTCCCGTTGCTGTACATCTTTTTCGGGCTCGCGCTGTTCGGCTTCGCGGTCGACCTCCGCCTGCGGGTCAACAAGGCGTCCCCGGTGCCGCAGCTGGTCTGGGCGCTGCTGCTGTTCGCCTGGGCCACCTTCACGATCCTCATCAAGGCGCCGGAACAGGCGCTTCACGGGGCGCTCGAGTTCGCGGTGTCGATCACGCTGTTCTTCGTGATCGCGCACAGCGTGCACACCTTCCGCGCCCTGCAGATGGTGACCGGCCTGGTGCTCGCCCTGGTCATCGCGCTGGCCATCATCGGCGTGCACCAGGGCCAGTCCGATTTCGGCTGCGTGATGATCGACCCGCGCGAGACCGGCGACCTCTCGGTCGGCACCCCCGACGGCCGCTCGTGCCGGCCGATGCAGGACCTCGACTGCTACCTGCGCGGCGAGCCGGAACCGGGCGCCGACTACATCTGCGAGCGGATCGGGATGTTCGGGACCACCAGCGTCGCCGGGCGGGTGCGCTATCGCGGCGTGCTCCAGGACCCCAACGAGCTGGCCCTGGCGCTGTCGATCGGGGTGGCGTTCGCGTTCGCCTTCGCCGCCCAGCGGGGCGGGGCCGGGAGCATCTTCCTGGTCGGGTTGACCATGCTGTCGGTCCTGGTCTGCGTCTACATGACGCAGTCGCGCGGCGGGCAGCTCGTCTTCCTGTCGGTGCTGGGGGTGTACGCCGTCTGGCGATGGCGGTGGAAGGCGGTGGCCGCGGTGGCGCTGCTGGCGCCGCCAGCCCTCATCCTCATGGGCGGCGGATCGAGCGAGCGCGTCGACGCGGCCGCGTCGACCGAGGAGCGGATGGAGGCGTGGAAGACCGGCTTCGATCTGTTCATCAGCTCGCCGATCGTCGGGGTGGGGCAGGGCCAGTTCGTCGAGCACCACTACCTGACCGCGCACAACTCCTACGTGCTGGCCCTGGCCGAGACCGGCTTCGTCGGCTTCATCCTGTGGGGGGCGGTCCTCTACGTCTCGGTCAAGATCTTGCTCCTCGCGGTCCTCCGCTACCGCGATCGGCCCGAGGCGAAGGTGGCGCTGTCGTGGGGGCTGGCGCTCCTGGCCTCCCTGGCCGGCCTCTGCGTCGGCATCTTTTTCCTCTCGTTCTCGTGGCACAACCTGTTCTGGATCTACATGGGCCTGGTCGGCGCCTACTACTCGGCCATCCGCACCCATGACCCGGATTTCCGGGTGCGAATGGGCCCGATCGACCTCCTGGCCATCGTCGCCATCGGGACCACCGTCCTGTCTCTCCTCTACTTCTACCTGCGCCTGAAAGGCGTGTAGCGCTCGGGCGCGCCGGCGCGGGCGCCAGCGCCTATAATCCGCCGCCATGAAAGCGCACCCGGCCTTCTTCCCCCTCGCGCTCCTCCTCGCCTTCGGCGGCGCCTGCACCAACGAGACCGTCAAGCAGGTGGAGGCGATGGCCAGCCGCGCCTGCGAGTGTCGCGACGCGGCCTGCGCCGACAAGGTGGAGAAGGAGTTCTGGGAGTACGCCAAGGGCAACCAGAAGCGCGGCACCCAGGAAGAGCGCGACGAGATCAAGGCGCACTACAACCGCATGCGCGAGTGCATCGCCAAGGCGCGCACGGGCACCCGGGGGCAGCCGAACCGCGAGCAGCCGGCCGGCGCGACGCCCCCGGCCGCCGGCGCGACCACGGAGGCGAAATGAGCGAATTCCTCACCACTCTCTGGCGCGAGCGCGCCACCGCCATCCTGCGCACCAACGAGCAGCGTCGCGCCGCTTCCGCCATGGAGGCGGCGATCCGGGGCGGGTTCCACGTGGTCGAGTTCACGCTGACCACGCCGGGCGCCCTCGAGCTGGTCGCCGAGTTCTCGCGCCGGCCGGGCGTGGTGGTCGGAGCCGGCACGGTCTTGACCGTCGCCCAGGCCCGGGCTTCCCTCGCCGCCGGGGCCCGCTTCCTGGTCTCGCCGGTGGTGGAGGAGGAGATCATCGCCGCGGCGGTCGAGGTCGGGGCCGAGGCGATGCCCGGCTGCCACACGCCGACCGAGATGCTGCGAGCGCACCGGGCCGGGGCGATGCTGGTGAAGCTGTTCCCGGCGCCGGCCGGGGGACCCGCGTTCGTGCGCTCGGTGCTGGCGCCGCTGCCATTTCTGCGGATCGTCCCGACCAACGGGGTCGACGCCGACAACGCCGGGGCCTACCTCGAAGCCGGCTCGTTCGCGGTCGGCATGGTCACGAGCGTCTTCGATCCCGCGGATCTCGCTGCCGATCGGTTCGATCGGATCGAGGAGCGGGCCCGGGCGATCCGCAGCGCGGTCGACCGGGTGAAACGGCCTGATACACCGCCGGTGTCGGTCGACCCGATGGCCGGCTGAACCGGGCCCCGCAGCGCTCACCTTGACGACGAGGGTGGTGTCGCACATCATGCAAGTCATGATGCGTATAGGACTTTTATTTCTCGCAACGGTGAGCCTCTTGCTCCCCGGCTGCACGCGTGACGACTCGAAGATGGCCGAGAAGCTGGATCAGGTCATCAAGAAGCAGGACGAGATGATCGCCCTGCTGCAGAAGGGGGGAGGCCCTGGTGGTCGCGGCGCGGCCAACCCGCGGGCCCAGCGGCCGCGTCCGGCCCCCACCGAGGTCTACGCCGTGCCGCTCGAAGGAGCCGCCTGGGTCGGCAACAAGGACGCCAAGGTCACCATCGTCGAGGCGTTCGAGTTTGCTTGACCGCACTGCGCGACGGTCAGTTCGACCGTCGAGCAGCTTCTGAAGGACTACCCCAAGGACATCAAGGTCGTTTACCGCAACTTCCTCATCCACCCGCAGATCGCGACCCTCCCGGCCCACGCCGCCTGCGCTGCCAACAAGCAGGGCAAGTTCGAGCAGATGTACCAGCAGCTGTTCGAGAAGGGCTACAACGCGAACCGCGACTTCAGCCCCGCGAACGTCGACAAGATCGCCGGTGACGTGGGTCTGGACATGGACAAGTTCAAGGCCGACGTGGCCGGCGAGTGCCCCAAGGTCATCCAGCAGGACATGGCGCTCATGCAGGGCTTCGGCGTCGGCGGCACCCCGGCGTTCTTCATCAACGGCCGCTTCCAGTCAGGAGGAGGGCCGCCCGAGCGGTTCAAACCTCTCATCGACGAAGAGCTGAAGAAGGCCAACGAGCGCATCGGCAAGGACGGCGTGACCGCCGCCAACTACTACCAGAAGTGGGTGCTCGAGAAGGGCAAGAAGCAGATCTAGCTCGGCCTGATACACCGCCGGTGGCGGTCGACCCGACCGCCGGCGGAACCGCGCTGGCCTCGCCTTGACGACGAGCACCGGCGTCGAACAAGATGCAACCCATGATGCGTATGGGACTTTTATTTCTTGCGACTCTCAGCCTGTCGCTCTCCGGCTGCACGCGCGACGACTCGAAGATGGCCGAGAAGCTCGATCAGGTGATCAAGAAGCAGGACGAGATGATCGGCCTGCTGCAGAAGGGTGGAGGCGCCGGCGGTCGCGGCGCGGCCAACCCGAGGGCCCAGCGGCCGCGGCCGGTCCCCACCGATGTCTACGCGGTGCCGATCGACGGCGCGCCCTACGTCGGCAACAAGGACGCCAAGGTCACCATCGTCGAGGCGTTCGAGTTCGCGTGCCCGCACTGCGCGTCGGTCAGCGCGAGCGTGGCCCAGCTGCGCAAGGACTACGCGAAGGACGTCAAGGTCGTCTATCGCCAGTTCCTCATCCACCCGCAGATCGCGACGCTGCCGGCCCAGGCCGCCTGCGCCGCGTTCAAGCAGGGCAAGTACGAGCAGATGTACGAGCAGCTGTTCGAGAAGGGCTACAACGCCAACCGCGACTTCAGCCCCGCGAACGTCGACAAGATCGCCGGCGACGTGGGTCTGGACATGACCAGGTTCAAGGCCGACCTGGCCGGCGAGTGCCCGAAGATCGTCCAGCAGGACATGGCGCTCATGCAGGGCTTCGGCGTCGGCGGGACCCCGGCGTTCTTCATCAACGGCCGCTTCCAGTCGGGTGGCGGGCCGCCCGAGCGGTTCAAGCCGCTCATCGAGGAAGAGCTGAAGAAGGCCGACGAGCGGATCGGCAAGGACGGCGTGACCGTCGCGAACTACTACCAGAAGTGGGTCCTCGAGAAGGGCAAGAAGCAGCTCTAGCTCCGCTGGCAGTCCCGGACCAGGCGGTCGCCTCGCGTGAGGGCCTGGTCCGGCGCTTTCGTGCTCTAATCCGCCGGATGCCGATCTACGACAGTGTGGTCGACACCGTCGGCGGGACGCCGCTCATCCGGCTGCGGCGGATCGGCGCCGAGATCGACGCGATCCTGCTCGGCAAGATGGAGTCGCGGAACCCGTGCGCGTCGATCAAGGACCGCATCGGGGTGGCGATGATCCGCGACGCCGAGGAGCGCGGCCTCCTGGTGCCCGGCTCGATCATCGTCGAGGCCACCTCCGGCAACACCGGCATCGCGCTGGCGTTCGCGGCGGCGGCGTGCGGCTACCGTCTCATCATCACCATGCCGGAGAACATGAGCCGCGAGCGGATCGCGATGCTGAAGACGTTCGGGGCCGAGGTGGTGCTGACCCGCGGCGGCCTCATGCGCGACGCGGTCCTCAAGGCCGAAGAGATCGCGCGCGAGACGCCGGGCGCGGTCTCGCTGCAGCAGTTCAAGAACCCGGCGAACCCGGCGGTGCACGAGCGGACCACCGCGCGCGAGATCTGGGACGACACCGGCGGCGAGGTCGACGCGTTCGTCGCCGGGGTCGGGACCGGCGGGACCATCACCGGGGTCGGGCGCTTCCTTCGCTCGAAGCGGCCGTCGGTGAAGATCATCGCGGTGGAGCCGGCCACCTCCGCGGTGCTATCGGGCCAGCCGGCCGGCCAGCACCTCATCCAGGGGATCGGCGCCGGCTTCGTGCCGGAGATCCTCACCCGACACGAGATCGACGAGATCGTCACCGTCACCGAGCGCGCCGCGTTCGACGGCGCGCGCCGGCTCGCGCGCGAGGAGGGCATCCTCGCCGGCATCTCGTCGGGCGCGGCGGTATCGGCGGCGCTGCGGGTCGGCAAGCGCCCCGAGATGGCGGGCAAGACCATCGTCGTCATCCTGCCCGACACCGGAGAGCGGTACCTGTCGACGCCGCTCGGCGACGAGCCGCCGTCCACCCGCCGCGTCGGGTGAACCGCGATTGAATGGGCCCTGGTAGGTAATTTGTATTACCTACCTAAACTCCTCCAATGAAGAAGCCGAGCGACATGAGCAAGAATGATCAAGCTCATGGGCGCGCTCGCGTTGGTCCTGTCCGCATGCAGTGGTCCTGATGCCGACGCCCTGTCGGAGACCGAGCTGACCTGGTCGCTTGAGCCGGACTGTCACCAGCCCGACGAGGTCGAGAGCGGCTGGATCGAGGAGGGCCTCATGCTCTGGACCGAGCACTGGGGGGTGAACATCACCGAGGTCGACGCGCCCGCCGACGACGGCTCGCTCTTCTTCGCGCTGTGTCCCACCCTCGAGCTGCCGCGCCCCGGCTACGGCGGCTGGGCCGAGATGAACGAAGGGCAGGGCCGCATCTCCTTCTACACCGGCCCGAGCGAGCGCTACTTCATCGCCACCGTCGCGCACGAGGCCGGCCACCTCATCCTGCACGGCGACGCCGACGACCACCTGGCCGAGCCGGAGCGGGGCATCATGTCGCCGGGGATCGACTGCGGCCCGGACCTCTGCCTGTGGTCCGAGCCGGACATCGCCCACATCGAGAGCTTCGGCCTTATCTACGAGCCCTGATCAGCGGGCTGGCTTCACCACCGCGCCATCCGGGTCGAGCTCGACCAGGCCACCGTCGCCCAGCGTCTTGTCGGCGACGAGCCTGGCCAGCGCGGCGCGCAGCGTGATCGGCTTGCCCGATGCGTCGACCAGCGGCCTGTCCTGGCCCTTCTGGCCCTTCTCGCCCGGCGTGTGGGCGATCTGGGCGGCGTCGCCGTCGCCGACCACCAGGTAGCGGGCGGCCTCCGGCTGGAGGTGCGCGGCGCCGGCCTGCTGGACCTGCTCGGCGGTGACCGCCCGGACCGCGTCGATGTAGCCGTTGTAGTAGTCGAGCGGCAGGCCGAAGTAGATGAGCGCGCGGTACTGGTCGAGCGCGCTGCCCGCGGTGGCGAAGGCCGCCGGCTGGGCCAGGATGGTGCCCTCCTTGTCGCGGGCCAGCTCGTCGGGGGTGGGCGGCTCGCTGCCGTCCTTGAGCGCGCCGACCTCGCGGCGCATCTCGAGAACGGTCTGGTAGGTCGCGTCGGTGCGCACGGCGCTGCGCGCGCTGAACGTGCCGAAGAAGCGGCTGTACCCGAACCCGGCGCCGGCGCCGTACGAGTAGCCCTTGTCCTCGCGCAGGTTCATGTTGATGCGGCTCGCGAACCCGCCGCCCAGCACCTGGGCCAGGAGCATGGTGGGGAAGTAGTCCGGCGCGAGCCGCTCGGGCCCCGGGTGCACCATCGCCACCGACGACTGCGCCGCGCCCGGGATGTTGACGAAGAAGATGCGCCCGCGCGGCGGGTGGAGCGCGGGCGGCCGGGCCACCCGGGCCGGGGCGCCGTGCCAGCGGGCCAGGAGCGGCGCCATGCTCTGGCGCACCTGGGCTTCGGTGGTGTCGCCGACGATGAACAGGCGCGCGCCGCGCGGCCTGAGGTAGCGCTGCTGGTAGCGCTTGCAGTCGGCCAGGCGGATCGCGCCCAGCGTCTTCTCGGTGGTCACCCGCCCGAGCGGATGCTTGAGGCCGTAGATCACCATGCCCCGCAGCCGACCCGAGACCGACTGGGCCGAGCCGCGAACCTGCTTGAGCGCCTCGAGCCGGCGCTTGATGATCCGGTCGAGATCCTCCTGGCGCAGGCCGGGCTCGGTCACCGTGTCGACGAACAGCGCGAGGGTGGGGTCGAAGCTGCGGGTGAGCGTGTTCATCTCCACGCCCTGGCGGTCGTCGCCGGCGTAGCTCGACACGTCGGACGCCACGTCGGCCAGCGCCTCGCTGAAGGCGATCTTGTCGAGCTTGCGGGTCCCCTCGGACAGGAGATCCATGCAGACCGAGGCCAGCCCGACCTTGCCGGGTGGATCGACCATCGAGCCGCCGTCGACGTTGAGGTCCATCGAGATGGTCGGCAGGTCGTGGCGCTCGACCAGATAGACGTCGATCTTGTCGCGCTCGCCCAGCTGGAAGCGCTTCATCTCGGGCAGCTGGAAGTCGCGCGGCGAGCCGACGGTCGGCTGGGCCTGGCGGAACGCCTCCTCGGGGAAGACCGGCTCGCCCGCGGCGACCGGCGCCGTCGAGGCGGCCGGCGGCACCGCGGCGACCGGCGGCGCGCTCTTCTGCCCGCCGCCACACGACGCCAGCGCGGCGAGGAGCGAGACCGGGATGGAGATCGAGATGGAGGTCGCGATGCGCGTATCCATGTCAGTTTCCCTTCGCCGGCGCGGCGGCCGGCGCCGTCGGCGCGCTGCCGGGCGCGCCCGGCGTGGTCAGCACCTCGACGCGTCGCTGGTCGAGGTACTTCTTCGCGGCGGCCAGCACCTTCTCGGGGGACGACGTGCGGTAGCGATCGAGGTCGCCGGTGATGAAGTCGGGCCGGCCGACGTAGTGGTTGTATGCCTGCAGGCGCTCGGCCCGGGCCAGCAGCTCCTCGAGCCCCCACACGAAGCCGGCCTCGCGGTTGATGACCGAGCGATCGAACTCGCGCTTCGTGATCGGCTCCTTGCGAACCCGGTCGATCTCCTCGTCGATGATGCGTTCGATCGCGGCCAGGTCGGCGTCCGTCTTGGCCAGCACCGAGACGGCGAAGAAGGACGAGAACTGCTGCGACGCCTGGTAGGCGGCCACCGACTGGGCCAGCTGCTTCTGGTGGACCAGGATCTTGTACAGGCGGCCGGTCCCGGGCGCGGCCAGCGCCTCGGCCAGGATGTCGAGCTCGGCGTCGCCCGGGGCGTAGAAGGCCGGCGAGTGCCACTCGTACTCGATGCGGCGCAGCCTGGCGAACGGATCGACGACCTCGCGCCGGGTGCGCGAGATGGTCGGCACCGGCGGCGCGTGGTGGGCCGGCCGCTCCGTCCTCGGGAACGAGCCGAACCACTTCTGGACCAGCTGCCTGGCGGTGGCGGTGTCGAAGTCGCCGGCCAGGACCAGGGTGGCGTTGCCCGGCGCGTACCACTTCCGGTAGAAGGCGGTCACGTCGGCGACGGTGGCCGCGGTCAGGTCCTCGTGCCGGCCGATGGTCAGGTAGCGGTACGGGTGACCCTCGGGATACAGCCCCTCGGCCACCGCGAAGCGCGCGCGCCCGTACGGCACGTTGTCGTAGTTCTGCCGCCGCTCGTTGCGCACCACGTCGACCTGGTTGTGGAAGCTGGCGTCGGTCAGCTTGGGCAGGAGGTAGCCCATGCGGTCGCTCTCCAGCCAGAGGGCGGTCTCGAGCTGGTGCGAGGGGACCACCTCGAAGTAGTTGGTGCGGTCGGTGTTGGTCGAGCCGTTCACCGCGGACGCGCCGATCTTCTTCAGCACCTCGAAGTGGCGGTCGTCGCCGACGTGCTTCGAGCCCTGGAAGAGCATGTGCTCGAACAGGTGGGCGAAGCCGCTCCGTCCCGGCGTCTCGTCGCCGCTGCCGACGTGGTACCAGACGTCGACCGCGACCAGCGGCACCCGGTTGTCCTGGTGGAGGATGACCTCGAGGCCGTTCTCGAGCCGGTAGCGCTCGAACTTGATCACCGGGTCGTCGGCCGCGGCCGGCCGCGCGAGCCAGAGCGTCACGGCGGCGGCGCAGCAGGAGGCCAGGCGCGTCCACGAGTCTCGCTTCATCGTCGTCGTCCTTGCGAAGAGGGTGGCGGGCGGCAGACACTCGTCCGTGGCACGCCGCACGATCACACGATCGTCCTATGTAGCGGCACCTCCCCCGCGGCGCAACTCGACCCCCTCGATCGATGATCTGGCTGTTCCTGGCCACCTGGGCCGCGGCTGTCGCGGCGCTGGTGTGGGTTCTCGTCGGAGCCGAACCGTGGCTCCTGGCTGCGGCCGTGACTGCGTCGTGGCTGGTCGGCCGCGGCCTGGTGGCCGCGATCGCGGGCGCGCGCCGCCAGGGCGGCATCGACCTCGCCGGTGCGCTCGCGCGCCAGGGCGCCGACCTCGACGCGGCGCGAGATCCGGATGCCATCGCGGCGGTGGCGGTGAGCGGCGTCGAGGACGCGGTCCCGGGAGCGGCGGCTGAGCTGTGGCTGGTCGACGAGGGCAGCGGCTGGCGGCGGGCCGGCGTGGGCGGATCGCGCGAGGTCGCGGTGGCGGCGCCCGCGCCGTCGCTCGAGCTGCGCCAGTGGCTGGCCGGGCTGAGCGGGCCGGTGCCGCGCGAGGTGCTGAGCGCATCGGGGCAGGCCGCCGCCGAGCTGGGCGCGCACGGGCCCGGCCGGCTGGTCATGCCGCTTGCCTACGGCGGTCGCCTGCTCGGCCTCCTGTGGGCGAGCGGACCGGACGGGCTCGAGGCGCTGCTCGACGGGATGCGCCGCCAGGTGGAGGGCGCGCTCGGCCACGCGAGCCTGGCCCGCCACGTCGCCCAGCAGACCGAGGTCGCCGCCGACGTGGAGCTGGCCGCCACGGTGCAGCAGGCGTTCATCCCGGGGCGCGAGGCGATGCGGGTCGGCCGGATCGAGCTGGCGGGCAGCTACCTGCCGGCCAGCCGGTGCGGCGGCGACTTCTGGGCCTGCCACGACCTGGGCGGAGGGCGCGCGCTGGTCCTGGTCGGAGATGTGACCGGCCACGGGATCGGCGCGGCGCGCATCACCGCGGCGGCGCGCGGCGCGCACGACGCGGCGGTCGAGCTGCAGGGACCCGGCTTCGCGCTGCCGCGCCTGTTCGACGCGCTCGACGCGGCGGTCCGGCGCGTCGGGGCCGGCCACTATCACATGACCTGCTTCGCGGCGGTCATCGACGGGCAGCGGCGGGTGCGCTTCGCCGGCGCCGGTCACGTCTCGCCGTACGTCTGCCGGCGAGGGCCGGACGGGGTGGTCGCCATCGACGCGCTGGTCGGGCGCGGCAACCCGCTCGGCATGGGCGCGAAGCAGGCCCTGGTCGAGGTGGGCGAGCGCCAGCTGGCAGCCGGCGATCTCCTGCTGTTCTACAGCGACGGGCTCACCGACTGCGTGAACCCGGGCGGCGAGCGACTGGGCGAGCGGCGCATGGCCCGCATGGCCCGCGAGCTGGTCGCCGAGCCGCTGGCGGTGGATGCGCTGCGCGATCGAGTCGAGCAGCAGGTCGGCGAGTTCGCCGGCGGCGCGCCGCTGGCCGACGACATCACGCTGGTGGTCGCGCGCGTCCTCTGAGCGGGGCGGAGATCAGCTCACCGTCAGGTCACGGTCAGATCGGCGATGAGCGGCAGGTGGTCGGAGGCGCGGCGGGCCAGCTCCATGCGCGAGGCCTGCACGTGGTCGATGGTGACGTTGCCGCGCACGTACATGCCGTCCAGCGCGCGCACCGGGGCGTAGGCCGGGAAGGTGCGCAGCGGTGAGACGCAGCGGAAGCCGGCCGGGGCGAGCAGCTTGCGGCCGAGCGTGCCCCACACGTCGTTGAGGTCGCCGGCCACCACGATCGGCGTGCGGTGATCGAGCCCGATGAACGGATGGCTGGCCAGGAACCGGCGCAGCTGCATCTTGCGCTCCACGCCGGACAGGCCGAGATGCATGTTGTAGACATGCACCGTGCGGCTGTGCAGCTTGCCGTTCGGCGCGCCCAGCCGGACCCGGTAGCGCGCGTGCAGCACGCTGCGCCGTTTCTTGGGCGGAACGGTGAGGTCGATGTTGCAGCTCTCGGTCATCGGGTAGCGGCTGAGGATCGCGTTCCCGTACTCGCCGCCGCCGCGCACCCTGACGTTGGGGAACCAGGTCCGGTGGCGCAGCTCGAGCAGATCGCCCAGCAGGTCGACCTGGCGGTCGTGGCGCGAGCGCGGGGCCAGGTGATCGACCTCCTGCAGGAGGACCAGGTCCGGGGCGTAATGGGCGATGACCGCGCGGACGCGCTCCGGGTCGTAGCGCCGGTCCAGCCCGCCTATGCATTTGTGCACGTTCCAGGTGAGCAATCGCAGACGCACGTGACTGAAATCTAACGCATCGGGACCAGCTGTGCGACAGCCGATTGCATTTACTACGATTTCGTAATACACGAATTCGTACGGTGCGCCTCCAGCTCATCCCCGGCCTTCACCGCGCCACCCACCGGATCGCGCTCCACCTGGACGCGGCCGACCCTCCTCTGGGGCTCACCCAGGGGGAGTGTCACCTCCTGGCCCAGCTGGTCGAGGCCGGGCCGAGCTCGGTGGCGGCGCTGCACGGCGCGTTCGCCCACAAGCGGTCCACCCTGACCAGCTACCTCGACCGGCTGGAGGGTGCCGGCCTGGTGACGCGAGAGCTTCACCCGGACGACCGGCGCTCGTCGCTGGTGTCGCTGACCGCCGCCGGCAAGTCGATGGCCGGGCGCGCGCACCGGCGCCTGGCTCAGCTCGAGGACGCCGCGCTCGCCCGCCTGTCGGAGCGCGACCTGCGCGGCTTCCAGGCCGTGCTGCACGCGCTGCAGGAGCAGGTGGATGTGGAGCTGCGCCCGGCCGACGGGAACAAGAAGAGGAGGCGAAAGCGATGACGGTGATGGATCTCGCGGGCACGACCTGGATCGATGTCTCGCTGCTGGCGGCCCTGGCGGCCACCGTGGTCGGCTGCGCGCCCGGCGCCGGCGCGCGCCCCGCCGCCTTCGCGCCCAGGCAGGTCTCGCGCGTCTACACCCAGACCCTGGCCGCGCCCGCCGACCAGATCCTCCCGCTCCTCACCCCGCTGGGCGAGAAGGCATGGGCGCACGGCTGGGACCCCGCGATGCGGTTCGAGGCCGCGCCGCCCGGCGACGGCACCCTCTTCGCCACCCGCCACCCGGGCGAACCGGACACCATCTGGCTGCTCGAGACCTTCGACGCCCCCGGCCGACACGTCCGCTACCTCCACGTCACCCCCGGCTCCGACGTCACCGAGATCGACATCCAGCTGCGACAGGTCGGGGCCGATCGCACCGAGGCCGTGGTCCGCTACACGTACACCGGCTTCAGCGAGCGAGGCAACGCGCTGGTCGAGTCCAGGACCGAGGACTACTACCGCCACTTCATGATCGAGTGGGAGCGCGAGCTCAACGACCACCTGTCGCGCCTCTCGCGCGAGCCCGGGTGACCTGATGCGGTACATCATCTGGGGCGCCCCCGGTTCGGGCTCCGGCATCGTCGAGGCCGCCTGCGCCGAGCTGGGCCTGGACTACGAGGCGCGCGATCTCGACGCCAGGAACGACGAGCACCGCGGCGAGGCCTACGGCGCGCTCAACCCGCACCGCAAGATGCCGACCCTCGAAGTCGGCAACGAGATCATCACCGAGTCCGTCGCGATCCTCCTGACCCTGGACGAGCGCCACCCGGCCGGCCGCCTCTTCCCCCCACCCGGCACGCCCGAGCGAGCGCAGGCGCTCCGCTGGATGCTCTACCTCGCCACCGAGGTCTACCCCCTGGTCGAGTGGCAGGACTACCCCGAGCGCTTCACCGCATCGCCCGACGCCGCCACCGCCCTGCGCGAGCGCGCCGAGGCCATCACCACCGACCGCTGGCGGACCCTCGAGCCCCACATCGCCGGCCCCTACCTCCTCGCCAGCGGCTTCTCGGCGACCGACCTCTACATCACCAAGCTGGGGGTCTGGCAGAACGAAGCCTTCCGCAAGGCCGAGCTCCCGAGAGTGCACGCCCTCACCGAGGCCGTCCGCGCGCGCCCGAAGCTCGCGCCGGTGTGGGCGCGCCACATCCGCTGAGCAGCGCAGCCGGCCCCCTGCGACGACGTCTGACCTGACGGCCCGGCGTGCCGTCGGATTTCGTCAAACGCAACCGCGGCGCTGCTGCCGTCGAGCACCGTCGTGATGGAGCCGCACCCAGCTCACCTGGCGCGACCAACCGATTCGACCAGCACTATTTCAATCGAGCGCGGCCTCGCGTTTTCGACAAAGAGAGATCGAACGTCGGAAGAGTCGAGCTCCTCGACGGGCTCCAATGCGTCCTGAATGAGTCTCTGCCATTCAGAACGGCTCGGCGGCCGCCCAAGCTCACGACCGTACAGCCTCGCAACCTCCTTTGCAGCCGTCCGAAGAATGTCAAATACGTCGTCACCAATCGTGTCCTCGGTCCCGTAGGGCGCGGTGAGGTGCGGCGTGACGATGCCGCGCTCGTGCTCAATCCCGAAGAGGGAACGGCGCCTCGCCGGCGAGCGTCTCCCAGCCGACCAGCTCCTGGGGCAGGCGAAGGCCGTCGGCAAGGATGGCGATCACCCGGGCGCGGAGGTCGGCGGGCAGCCAGTCGATCTCGTCGCCGAGGGCGACCGGCATGGAGCGCGGCGATTGGCGCGCGAGGTGTCGATCGGCGCACGCGAGGAGGTGCTCGTACCAGCGGACCGCCGGGACGAGGTCGATCGCTGGTCGAAGGAGGGCGGCGGTGTGGGCGGCGATGGCCAGGCCTCGACGGTCGAGATCGCCGAAGTACTCGACGCGATCGATGCGGAGCTCGGCGATCAGGCGGGGCAGGTCGCCGGCGGTGCGGAGGAGCTGGTTGCCCTGGCCGTAGGCGATGGCGGCGTAGGCGGCCCGCTCGGCGTTCCAGCGGCGAAAGCTGTCATAGGTGTGGAGGTTCTCGATGACGAGGAAGCGGCGCGGGGAGCCCGGCGGGCCGGGCTCCCAGGTGAGCGGCGGGACGACGTCGAAGCAGCGCAGGGTCGCGAGGGTGAGCCGGCCGGCGGCGAAGAGCTGGGACGAGCGGAGCCGGTCGAGGCGCTTCTCGTCGCCGAACAGCTCGACCGAGCGCTCGCGGGCAGGGACCATCGTGCGCTCGCGACCACCGGCGGCCAGGAACGCCTTGATGGCGAGCGCGGCGTCGAGGTTCACCAGCTGTGGCAGCGCGACCAGAAAGGCGAGCTCGGGCGGCCACGCCACCGTGCGATGGTCGAGGCGCGTGACCGATGCCGCGCCCGGCGGCGGAAGGCGCACCCACAGCGGCAGACGAGGCGCGGCCGACCCGTCGTAGTGGCGCTTGCCGCGGGGGAGGCGGAGGACTGCTTCCTCTTCGAGGAGCGCGAGAAGCTCGCCGAGGTGGGGGCGTGCCTCGGCCGCGCCGAGGTAAGCGGGCGCGACCTCTCCGAAGGCGGCCCACACGGTGGCGAGATCGACGCGGGCGCGGCCGGCCGCGCGCCGGCGGAGGGCGTCCGCGAGTCGCGCGGCGGTCACGGCGCGGCCCGCTCGACCACCCGCACCGCCTCGAGCTGACCCTCGAGCGTCACGTGCTGGTCGCCGGTCGCCCGATCCCGATGGGCGTTGCGGAGCCGGATCTTGTTGGGCAGGGTGTCGAGCGCCTCGAGATCGTCGACCCCGGTGGCGTAGACCAGCTGGACGCGCATCTGGCTGGCGATGCGGCGCTGGAGCTGGAGCAGCGGGACGCTCGAGCAGGTGCCGATCGGGTTGTCGAGGAGGAGCATCCCAGCGTCGGTGGCGCCGGTCGACCGGCCGCGGGTGCGGGCGCGCATCTGCACGAGGGTGCAGTAGAGCAGGATCGCCGCGGTCAGCTGCTGGCCGCGGCTGAAGGTGGTGATCGCGGCGATCGGGACCGGCTCGGGGCGAAGGACCGCGTCGGGCTTCAGGATCCTGACCTCGAAGCCGCGCGTGCCGGCCAGCTCGGTCACCACCTCGCGGACCAGGTCGTTGCCGTCGAGCCTGGCCCGATCGATCAGTCGGTCGACCAGCGGCTCGATCCGGGCCCGGCGCTCGTCGGCGGCGGCCGGGAACTGGAAGTCGATCCGGAGATAGGGTCGGTCGGCCCAGGCGCCCAGGCCGGCCGGCATCACGCTCGCGCGCGTGGTCCGCTGCAGGAAGCGCTCGGCGTCGTCGCCCAGGGCCGCCAGCGAGTCGAGCAGGATCGCGCGGTCGCGCTCGATGGCGGCGAGCTGACCCTCGATGACGGCGCGGCGCTCGTCGAGCCCGGCGGCCAGGCGGGCCGCGCCGGCGGCGAGCTCCTCGGTCTCGTCCTTCATGCGCTCGCGGTACTGGGCGCGCAGCTCGGCGTGCTCGGCCGCCCCGGCCAGGCGGCGCACGCGCTCGGCCAGGTCGCGCACGCGCGCCTCGGCGGCGATCGCGGCGTCGCGCACCGCGGTGAAGGCGCGCCGGAGGTCGGCGGCCCGCTCGGTCACCACCTCGAGCTCTTCGGGGAGCGCGGCCGGCGTCGCCGGCGGGAGCTCGAGCGCCGCGCCCTCGACCACCGCGCGCAGCCCGGCCGGCACGCGCTCCAGCTCGGCGGCCGATCGCTCGAGCTCGACCGCGCGAGCGCGCGCCCCGGCCGCCTCCTGGGCGTGGCGCTGGGTCTCCTCCGCGGCTGCCTGGGCGGCGATCCGGGTCTCCTCGGCCGCCTCGCGCGCCGCGGCCGAGGTCAGCGGCGCTGGTCGATCGGCCGGCAGGTCGGCGGCGTCGCGGCGTCGGCGGGCCTCGTCGAGGCGCCGGGTGGCCTCGCGCACCGACGCCTTGTGCTCGGCGACCTTCTGATCGGCGGAGCGCTGGCCGGCCTGGCGGGCCGCGACCTCGCCGGCCGGATCGGACAGGGCGGCGACCTCCGCGATGGCGCCGGCGGGGAGACCGGCAGAGAGCGTGGACAGCTGGCGACCGAGCTGGAGGAGGGCGGCCTCGATCTGCTCGAGCTGCCACCGCCGCTTGTCCTGGCTGACCCGTCGATCGTGCTCCTCGAGCAGGATCCGGTGGCGAGCGCGGGCCTGGTCGAGCGTGGGCTCGAGGGTGGGCGGCGGGCCTGGCTCGCACGCACCTTCGCTCTCGCTCTGGTCCGTTCCCTCGTCGTCCTCGTCCGCGCCCGCGTGATGCGAGACCGATCGCTCCTCGGCCTCGCACTCGTCGCAGCGGCGCCGGCTGTCCCGCCGGTCCTCGCGCAGTCCCTCGAGGCCCCGCTCGCTGCGCTCGATGAGGTCGGCCAGCTCGCCCAGCCGCCGATCCGTGTCGCGGATCGAGCGGCCGACCTCCTCGAGCTCGTCGCGGGCCGCGGGCGCCGCGGCGTCGTGCTCGTCGAGGAAGTGATTCAGGGCGCGGTGCGCGGCGTCGGCGCGGACGGCTGCCTTGCGCTCGACCGCGACCAGTCGCTCCAGCTCGGCCAGCCTGGCGCCGACGGTGTTCTGCTCGGCGGACAGCTCGGCGAGCTCGCGCGCGGCCAGATCGCGGCGCTCGTCCGCCAGTTGGGCGGCGCGCTCGAGCGCCTCGAGCTTTCCTCCTCCGTGGGCGTCGACGTAGCGGTGGAGGTCCTCGGCCAGCGCCTCGGCGACCCGGCGCTCCTCGGCGAGCCCGCGCTCGATCCGCGCTCGCTCGCTGCCCAGGCCCTCCAGCTCCGCGCGCCGGGCCTCGGCGGCCCGTCGATCGTAGAGCGCCGGCGACGGCGCGACCACGGCCGCCCGGTCCGGCCTCGCCCCGGGCACGAGATCCTCCGGCTCGATCCGGGACACCTGGACCGGCGCCCGCAGCCCGGCGTCGGCGCCGATCGCGCGCGCCGCGTCGAGGCCGCTGTCGCGCAGCACGACGACCCCGCCGAAGCGGGCCGGATCGCAGACCAGGAGGGCGGCGACTCGATCGGGGGCGAGGTTCTCGGCCAGGTAGCTCACCCCGGCGTGGGCGACCTCGCCGCGTTCGCGGAGCGCCTGACAGACTCGATCGACCTCGCGGGCCGGGGGCAGGAGGCCGGTCTCTTCCAGGACGCGCAGCGCCTGGCGATCCTCGGCGCCGTCGACCGCGCGGGCCAGGAGCTCGCGGTCGAGGCCCTCGGCCCGGCGGCGCACGCGCGCCTCGAGCCCGGCCGCGCCGAGGTCGACCGCCTCGGTCCCCTCGATCACGGTCAGGAGGGGCGCTGCGGCCAGCCGGTCGCGCCAGGCGATCGCCGCCTCGTGGTCGGCCCACAGGCGCGCGGCCGCGGCGCGCTGCTCCGCCAGATCGCCCGCGACCTGGGCGGTCCGCGCGGCGATCTGGTCGAGCCGCTGGCGGGCTTCGGTGGCCTTCTCCTCGGCGTCGTCTGCGCGCTGGCGGCCGCCGTCGCCAGCCGCCGCCCAGCGGGCCATGCCCTCGTCCGCGGTCTCGCGCCGTTCGAGCCAGCCCTCCCGGATCAGGCGATCGCGCTCGCGGTCGCGCCGGGCCAGCCGATCCTCGAGCGCCTTCCTGCGCCCGGCCAGGAGCCCCGACGCCACGCTCAGCTCGCCCACCTCGGCGCGCTGGCGGCGGAGGGTCGCGTCGGCCAGCGAGACCCGCGCCTCGACGTCGGCCAGCTCGGAGCCGAGCCGCTGCCGCTCCACGCCGAGCGCGGCCAGCAGCGCCGCGCCGGTCCGGCCGAGCGCGCGGAGCAGGGGAGCGAGCTCGAGCGCGCTGCGCGCCAGCGCCTCGCGCAGCGCGTCCGCGTCCGCGTGGGCGCGCCTGAGCTCGGCCAGCTTCTCCCCGGCCCGGGCGGCGGCGAGCGCCTCGGTCGCCGCGCGCGCGCGATCGCTGGCCTCGGCCCTCGCCGCCTCTGCCTCGTCGACCTCGAGCTCGAGCCCGCGAAGCTCGAGGCCCCGGGCCCACCGCTGGAGCTTGTCGCGCTCGTTGCCGGCCTGCCGGGCGCGCTCGTCGGCCGCGCCGGCCCGGACGAGCATCGCGTCGCGCTCGCCGCCGAGCTGCGCGCGCCTCTCGTCGGCCGCGGCGCACAGGGCGGCGATCCGGTCCAGCACGGCGGCTCGCTCGGCGCGCGCCGCCGCGCGCTCGCGCGCCGCCGCAGCGAGCGGCTCGAGCGCGGCCAGCGCCTGCCCGAGGAACCCGAGCTCGCGCTGGAGGATCGGCCGGCGGATGAGCTGCTCGCGCAGCTCGCCGAGGTTGCCGACCACCTGGTCCGCTCGGCCCGACTCGAATGCCAGCGCCAGGAGGAAGCGGATGAAGTCGGCGGCCGATGCGAAGCGGAACACCTCGTCGGCCGCGCCCTCGCGCTTGTTCATCTCCAGCTGGTAGCGGAACAGCTCCGGGTCGAGGCCGAGCTTGTCGAGGTGATCGAGCCACACCCGCTGCTGCTCGGTCACCACCACCTCGGCGCCGGGGCGGGCGTGCGCCTCGGCCCGCAGCCAGTCGCGGAAGCCCTCGAACGAGCCGAGCCCGGCGCCCAGCCCTCGGATCGGCAGCGCCTCGAAGGCGATCCAGTCCCCGGCGCGAAGCGAGAACCACAGCCGCTGCAGCTTGCTCTGGTCGGCCGACGCCTGTCCGCCCTTCCAGGCCAGGACCTGCCCGACCAGCCGCACCTCGCGAGGAGCGCGCTCTCCTTCGGGCGCGACGTCCCACTCGCTGACCACGAAGGAGAGGTCGCCGCTCTTCACGTAGTCGCCGATCCGCCGCGCCTTGCCCTCGGCGGTGCTGCCCAGGAACTCCGCGCGGCTCGGGCGAAACAGCGAGAAGAAGAGATTGATGATGGACGTCTTGCCGCCGCCGTTGCGCAGCCACAGCACGCTGTCGACCCCGCCGCCGCCCGCGCCGCGCAGATCCAGCACCACCGGATCGAGCCGGGCGTCGCGGTGACCGATCGACGAGAACGCGAGCCGGAGCAGCCGGGCCACGTCAGCCTCGCTCGCCCAGCCGGCGGATGAGCCCGAACGCCTCGACCGCGGCCAGCTCGCGGACTTGTAGCCGGTAGGCGCCGAGCGCCTGGAACGTGCCGCCGTCCTCGTCGCCGACCCGCCGCACGAGGCCACCCTGCTCCAGGTGCTCGAGCGCATGCGCCACCATGCCGGCCAGCGTCCCGGGCGACCGGCGCCCGTCGCGGGTGGTGCGAGTCTCGGCCCGCGCGAGGATCGCGACCCAGGCCGGCGCGAGTGCCGGCTCGCCGTCGACCGGATCGTCGCCCCCGTGCGCCTTCAGCTCCTCGCACAGGTCGACCAGGTAGCGGACCAGGCGGCCGACCCCCAGTCGCGCGCCGACCACCGACTCGACGTCCTCCAGGTGCTGCGAGGTGGGGAAGCACCAGGCCGCGATCGCCAGGTGGATGAGCCCGTGCGCCATCCGCTCGTCGACGGTCATCTGCCGCCGATAGTCGGTGAGCCGCTCGGCGAACACCCCGTCGTCCTCGGCGCCTAGCGAGAGACCGTGGTCGGTCGCGCCCAGCACCAGGAGGCCGAGCCCTCGTGCCGTGGCTTCGACCACCACCCGGAACGAGCTGTCGGCCCGGAAGCGCTGGAGCAGCTCGCGATAGGTCGGATCCGCCGCCGGGCGCCGCTTGCCGTCGAGCCCGCGCGCGATCAGGCGACCGGCATCCTCGGCTCGCTCCAGCTCGCTCATCCCGCCCTCGCCACGACCAGCTCGTCGCCGCCAAATCCAGGATCGTCGAGCGGTAGGTCCCCGCGCTCGACCGCCAGCGACGCCCGCCCCGTGCGCGCCCGACCATCGAACGCCAGCAGCACCTCCAGCACCACCAGCGCCAGCGTCGACGGAGCCGCGCCGTCGCCCCGGGCTCGCGCCAGCAGCTGACCGAGCGCGATCGACTGGCCGCCGAGCCGGCCGAGGATCGCCTGCGCCGCGGCCTGGTCCGCCGGCGAGAAGCGAGACGCCGGCACCGGCAGCTCCTCGAGCTCGATCGAGACTGGCTCGATCTCCTCCGGCTCCTCGTCGCGGCGGCGAGCCAGTAGCCGGGCAATGAGCGCGGGGAGGTGCACCACCGCCGGGGGCCGGGGCGGCACCAGCCGGCCGAACAGCCGCTCGGCCACCCCGGCCAGCGCGCCCGCGGGCGCGACGAGCGCGGGCCGCAGCACATCCGCCTCGAGATCCGGCAGCGGCGCCAGTGCGCGGGGCCGGAACGCCTGCCGGTCCTGCTCGTCGAGGTACTGCTGGTTGGCCGGGATGATCCGCCGGTGCAGCCGAAGGTGCCGCTGATAGCACTCGTCGAGAGTGTCCTTGAGCGACACCAGCTCGGCCGCCCCGCCGGTCGCCGCCTCCAGCCGCCGCTCGACCGCGCCGATGAGCTCACGCTCCCCGTTCAGCCGGTCCTCGAGGTGATCGCGAGCCTGATCGAGCAGCCCGAGCACCTCGCGAACCCAGTCGATCTGCTGCACGTCGCGCCGGGTGGTCTCCAGGATCCCGACCAGCTTCTGCTCGTACTCGATGCTGCGAAGCCGAGCCCGCTGCGCCGTCCGCACCGCGTCCGCGATCCGCCCGCGAGCCACCTGGGCCCGCAGCACCGCCTCGTCGGCGATCTGAGCATCCTCGACCGGATACTCCAGCATCCCGGCATAGAGATTGATCGCCTCGGTCGTCGCCTTGAGAACGATGGTGCCATCCGCCAACGAGTGCTCGCGCAGCAGATGAAACGGAATGTGCCGCCGCGTCGCCCCCTCTGCGTCGACTGCCAGATAAGGCTCGCGGAACGCCTGCCGCCGCTCGCGCTCGTTCAGCAGCGCCTCGACCACAACCAGCGCGATCTCGTCCGCCTCTGCCGCCGTCAGCGACGGCTGACACTGCAGCACCAGAGGCCGGAGCCCCTCGCACAGCTCGGCGACCGCAGCCCCGCTCCCCAGCCCCATCTGCTCGATCGTCAGATCGAGCGCGCGGAGCGCCAGCGCGCGCAGATCCTGCTCCGACAGATCGACATCGCGCATCCCCTTGGACGCCTCGACCCGGTGCAGCGGCGCCGTGCGGATGAGAGTCCTCAGCCGGCGAGTGAGCGCCTCCTGCCAGCTATCCTGCTCGGGTCCGGACACGCTGGGCGGAAACGTAGATCGAGGCCCTGACGCCCCGCCGACGACGAAAAAGCGGCGCGCCACTCCCGCCGCGATCTCGCGGCGTTCGTCGGTGAGCGGGCCAGATCAGCCCGCCGTGGTATCGGCGAAGGATGAGCGAGTACCAGTCCTACGAGTTCGTCGCCCTCGACCGGCCGCTCTCCCCGAAGCAGATGGAGCAGCTGCGCAGAGTCTCGACCCGGACCGAGATCTCGCCGACCCGCTTCTGGAACGAGTACCACTGGGGCGACCTCAAGGCCGACCCCGCGACGCTGGTCGAGCGTTACTTCGACGCCCATCTCTACGTCGCGAACTGGGGGGCGCACCGGCTCATCCTGAAGATGCCGACCGCGCGCCTGGACGTGAAGGCCCTGAAGCAGTACTTCGGCCATGGCCATGCGGCGCGCTTCAGGAGGACCGGCGACCACGTGACCCTCGACCTCACGAGTGACATCGAGGAGCCCGACGACGACGAGATGACGAACGGCTCGGCATCTCTCGCCGCGCTATCTCCCCTGCGCGCGGAGCTACTCCGAGGAGATCTCCGCCCCGCCTACCTCGCCTGGCTACTCGCCGTGCAGCAGGACGACCTGGACGACGAAGCCACCGAGCCTCCCGTGCCCGCCGGCCTCGAGCACCTGACCGCGGCACAACAGGCGATGGTCGACTTCTTCCGCATCGACATCGACCTCGTCGCAGCGGCCGCATCGGGCAGCAAAGCGTCCGCGGCCGATGACGACGCCTTCCGTCGATGGGTTGCCCGCCTGACGCCGAACGAGAAGGATGCCTGGCTGAAGCGAGCCGCGCACGATCCAGATCTCGCCCTCGGCAGTGAAATGTTGCGCACCTTTCGCGGGGCGAAGACCCATGAACCGCCGGCCGGTGCGCGCCGTCGCGTGGCCGACCTTCGAACCGCCGCCGACACCCAGCGCGACGCGCGCGAGCAAGCCGAGCTCGAGAACATGGAACGAGCCAGGGCGGCCGCCCACGCCAAGCGCGAGCGCCGCCTCGTCACCCTCGGCCGCGGCATCGACGCAGCCTGGGCCAAGCTCGAGAAGCTCGTCGAGTCGAGCGCCTACGACGATGCCGTCGAGCTGGCGGTCGACCTTCGCGATCTCGCCGCGCGCGACGGAAAGGCATCCGGCTTCGCGGCGCGCTTCGAGACGATGCGCAAGCGGCAGGCGCGGCGGCGGGGATTCTTCGACCGGTGGAAGGTGGCCACCAGGGACGGAAGGGGGAGGACCTGATCGCCACGGCAAACACGAACCGAGTGGATGCGGCCCCCATGATCTGTTCGACCGTGGCCCGACCCGACCGAGACGCACGATTTCGGTCTGCGTCGAGCCCGTGATCCCCGAGGGGTGAAGCGAGCCCCGATCCAGCACGCGGCGCCGGCGGGCGCTACCCGCGGGCCATCAGGCAGTTGCTTGGATCCGCCCCTCCACCGAGACTGGATGTTCGGCCGAAGTGAGCAGGCATTCCGGGGGCGAAGAGCCGAGCCCACGCGCAGGATCCAGAGGTTCAAGCACGGGTCGCAGGAACCTCTCCAGGGGGCGCAGCTCCGCTGCGGTGGCTGACCGATCGATGATCGGGTCTCACGAGCTTCCACGAGCGACCGCAGGATGACGGCAACGATCCCCACACCAGCGTCGGCGCTCGGCGCGCTCACCCAGCGCCGGATCCTCGAGCGCGCGTGCGCGTCTTTGGCGTCCGGCTGCAGACCTCATCCGCCACGAAGAGCAGCTCGCACAGTCGCCGGGCGCGCAGCTCGAGGGGCGCCTCGAGGGCCCGAACGTCGCGCACCACCTCGCGCGACAGTGGCTGGGATGAAAGTCCATCTCGCCGACCTCATCATCGGCGAGGCACTCCAGCCCGGGATGACGCTCTTCCCACGGCGCAAGAAGTTGGGCGATCGAGTCGTCACGTTGCTTGCCGTGGCCGGGTGGACGACCAAGCATCCCGCCGATCGCTCCGGGCCGTCCGACGAGACTACGTCAACGCCACGACCCGTCGAGCCAGGGCCTCGTGTACCTCGATGATGGCCGTGAACCACCGCGCAGGCTGTTCCTGGTGAGCGCGGGCAACGTGGATGAGGGCAGACTCGAGGCCGCCCACCTCGATCGAAGCGACACAGAAGCAGTGCACGATCCGGCTCAGGCGTGGAATGCCCTGACGGTGGGTGCCTACACCGAGAAGGCGCTGGTCCAGGATCCAGCGTGGCACGGATGGCAGGCCCTGGCTGCGTCGGGTGACCTGTCGCCGTGGAGCACCACCGGCGTTGTGTTCGCCGAGCCCTGGCCGATCAAGCCGGATGTGGTCTTCGAAGGCGGCAACATCGTGCGCAACGCGAAGGGGCAGATCGACTTCCCATGCCCTGATCTCTGCCTCCTCTCGACGCACTACCGACCGGCGCAGAAGTCCTTCGTGCTCAGCTGGGCGACGAGCGCAGCGGCGGCCCAGGCAGCCCGCATGGCTGCGGTGATCTCGGCCGGCTACCCTGGTCTGTGGCCAGAGTCCGTCCGGGCGCTCATCGTCCACTCGGCCGAGTGGACTCCAGCGATGCAGGCGCACCTCGGCGGTGCAGGCGCCAAGCGGGCGCGCGCTCGACTCGTGCGGCGCTACGGGTTCGGTGCTCCGCGCATGGAGCGGGCGCTGCGCAGCGCGAATGACTCGCTGACCCTGATCGCCCAGGGCACGATCCGCCCCTTCGTCGACGGAAAGATGCGTGAGATGCATGTCCTCGAGCTCCCCTGGCCCCGTGACGTGCTGCAAGGCCTCGGAGCAACCCCTGCGCGGCTCAGAGTGACGCTCTCGTACTTCGTGGAGCCCAACCCTGGCCGTCGGGGCTGGAAGAGTCGGCACCGCTACGCGTCGCACGGCCTCCGTTTCGAGGTGAAGGGGCCGACCGAATCAATCGAGGAGTTTCGCAAGCGGCTCAACCAGCGCGCGCTCGACGAGGACGAGGCGCGACCCTCGTCCGGTGGGAGCTCTTCGGAGTGGTACCTCGGAGAGCAGGCTCGCAGCCACGGATCGATTCACTCGGACATATTGCAGGGCTTCGCCGCCGACGTTGCCGAGCGCGGAGTGGTCGGCATCTATCCTGTGAGTGGCTGGTGGAAGGATCAGCCGAAGCGAGACCGGAGTGAGAAGGGCGCCCGGTACGCGCTGGTGGTTTCCATCGAGACGCCGGGCGTCGACACCGACATCTGGACGCCAGTGGCGCAGGAGGTCGGCGTGGCGGTCGAAACCATCCTGTGAGCGAGGGCGGACGGGATTTGCATGAGCGTATCCGCCTGAAGCGAGCTGGCCGGCTCGCTGTGCGGCGCGCTCTGGTCGACCGAGGTGGCCCGCTGCCCCAAAGGCGGCGGTGCTCTTTCTGGTCGTCCGATCGCAGCGTCGGTCCGCGCTCGTGCGCGCGATGACCGCGTCTTCTCTCGCCGCCATCCTCGCGTGCAGGGGGCAGACGGGAGGCTCGCCGCGCGTGTTTCCCAGGGGTGGGCGCATCGTGGTCACGGTGGACCCAGGGTGCGTACCGTTTCGCGACGAACTGCATCAAGGCAATGCAGAGCGAGAACTACCTCGCGAACGAGTCGAGTAGCGGGAGAAACGCGCTGTCGACGGCCGCTGTCGCCACCTGATCGCCGCGGTTGGTCACGACGGCGAAGGCGAGATTGCGGGCTGGAGCTAGCCACACGGTGGCAAACCACAGCGTGTTGCTACCGCTGTGGGTGAGGGCGGTCCCGCCGGCCCATGGCCGCTCGGTGACGATCCAGCCGCAGGCGTAGTCGCCGCCCGGTGCCGGGGTCTGCAACCGCGTCAGCGTGGCCTGGGCGATGAGGCCCGTGGCTTCGTGGCGGGCTCCGGCCAGGTGGACGGCCAGGAACTTGCCCCAGTCGGCCAGCGAGCAATGGACGGTCCCGGCCGGGCCGAGCGCCGGCGGATTGTCAGCCTGGGGGCCCGGCTCCACCGGCGTCGCGACGCCTCCCGCGCCGATCGTGTGGCCGCGGGGCTGGTCGACCCGGCCGGGCGCGCCGGGCGGACCGAAGCCGCACGAGGACATGTGGAGCGGCGCGAACAGCTCCTTCTGGAGCAGCTGCTCCCAGGAGGCCCCGGTGGCGCGCTCGAGCGCCGTGCCGGCGATCATGTAGCCGGCGTTGGAGTACTCGAACGTCCCCGGCGGCCGGGCCGGGGGGCGCGAGAGGATCGCGCGGACCGCGTCGAGGCGCGCCCCGGGCGCGTCGCCGTCCGACCACATCTTCGACCAGACGTCGGCCGGGATGTCGGCGGGCACGCCTCCCCGGTGGTGGAGGAGCTCATCGAGCGTCACGTCGGCGTAGCCCGGATCGATGGTCTCGCCGGCGAACAGCGCGCCGATCGTGTCCTCGAAGTGAATCCGGCCGCGGTCGACGTGGATGCCGATGAGCGTGGCCGTCATTGCCTTGGTGTCGGAACTCAGGTGCCACTTGTCGTCGGTGGTGACGCGGGTCGAATCGCCGAGCTTGCGGGCGCCGGACGCGCCGATCGCCGCCAGGCTCGGCCCCCGCCACACGGCGCCGGCGATGGCCGGGAGGTCGGCGCGTGCGCGGACCTTCTCGAGGGTGTCGGAGATATCGACCGGTGGATCGATCACGGCTGGGCTCCTCTTCTCGTCGGAGCGTTTGGCTCGTTCCGAGCAGCCGACGAGGGCGATCAGGAGTATCGCCATCGAGGTCGCTGTTCTCGGCGTGCAACGCATGGTCATGTTCGGATCCTCTCTTCGAAGGATGGGACACCGGGCGGCGCGGGGCAAATCGGCGCTGCCGCTCCGGCCGGCGAGCAGCGGGAGTCGCCAGCAAGCGCCTCCCCCGATCGCGCGCGCAAGTTGCGCGTGCGAATCGCCCGCGAGGAGCGCTCGGCCTGGCGCGGATCGGCGCTGGCCACCGGGCCAGGTTTCCAGCCCATGGGGTCGATCCGGGAGTCTGCGCGGCCGCTCGCCCGCGGCACGCGGGTTGCTGTGGGGTCCGGTGCTGATCGCGGTCGATCGGCGGACAAGGAGAGTGCGATGAAGATCCAGCTCGGGAGCCTGTCAGGTGTTGTTCTGCTCGTGGCGGCAGCTTGCGATGTCGAGGCGATCCCCGACGGCGAGGCCGACTTCGACGGTGGAATCGAAGAGTTCTCGGCGGCGCTGTCGGTGGGTCCGACGAAGCTTTCGAACAGTGCCCCGACCGGGCTGGTCGCGGCGGCGGACTTTCTCTACTGGACCTCGCAGGAGATCGATGCAGCAGGGCCGGACTCGGCCAGCGTCTGGCGGGGCAGCACGAACACCCATCCGGGCGCCGAGGGGCTCATCTATCGACAGCTCGGTGACTCGAACGAGACCAGCTTCTACGGCTTCGGGGAGGTCGCCCAGGTCAGCACCGCCGGTGGGTCGTTCACTTTCTTCGTCAACAACTACAGCGTCGATGGCTTCACCGGGGCCTACATTCTCCGGGTCCCCTCCGCGGGAGGTGGCGTGGCCGTCGTCGGCGCCAGCGACTATGTGGGCGACGGGCAGCTGGTGGCCGACGGGTCGAGCGTCTTCTGGTCGGATTGGTCGTCCATCTATCGCGCGCCCGCCGTGGCCGGGCCACAGGCAACTCTGGTCGGCGACTCGTCGCCGCTCCTCGCGCTGAGCGGGAGCCATGTCTACTACGGCGATGGGGCGACGATCCGCCGGGTCGCCAAGGCCGGCGGTGCGAGCGAGACGGTCATCACCGCGCCGGATGCGATCACGGCGCTCTACGTGTTCGCCCCGACCAGCGCCTTCGGTGTCGCCTACTGGGGCGAGCAGGGTGGCGCGGTCCGCAGTCAGTCGGTCCTCGGCGGGCCGACCACGACGTACTAGGAGCCCACCGCGGGTCGAGCCGTG
>DATHKR010000112.1:0-13321 GCA_035489015.1 Kofleriaceae bacterium
CAAGCAGCGCTACGAGCTGGGCGAGATCGGCGCGCTGTTCGCCGGCGCCGGCCTGGTCGACATCCGCGAGCGCGGCATCTTTCGCTGGACCGAGCCGCTCCAGCGCCTGGCCCGGGCTCGCTACACGGGGCCGAAGACCTATACCCGCCACGAGGCGCGCCGCGCGCTCATCCACAGCCTGCGGGTGCCGGTGGCGCCGCTGAACGGGCTCCTGCGGGCGGTCTGCGCGCTCGAGCGGCGGACCTCGCTCCGCCGCGCGGTCGATCGGCCGGGACCGACCATTCTCGCGGTCGGTCGCGTGCCGGCCGCGATTGGCTGAGCCGGACGCCCGCCGTGGCCGCGCGGCGCCGCACCGGTCAGGCGGCGGCGCCCGGCAGGTAGCGGAGCAGCTCGCGCAGGGAGCGTATCTCGATCACGCATTCCTCCGCGGCGGGGCCGAGCGCCGCGCGCCAGAGGGCCGGGTGGAACCGCTCGTGCCCCTCGTGGGTGAGCAGGAACGCGCGCCGGTAGCCAGCCTCGAGCGCCCCGGCCGCGTCGCGATACGGGTTGTCGCCGACCATGACGGTGCGCGCCGCAGCGCCGCCGGGGCCGGCCGCGACCTCGAAGGCGGCCACGTCCGGCTTCTCGGCCCCATGCTCGCGGCTGAACACGATCGCGTCGAAGGCCGCGGTCAGCCCGGCCAGCTCGAGCTTGCGACGCTGGGTCTCCGGCGGGTTGTCGGTCAGCAGCACCAGTCGGTAGCCGCGCGCGCGCAGCATCTCCAGCACCGGCACTGCCCCGGGCAGGGGCTCGATCACGGCCGGCCAGCACGCGCGATACGCGTCGATGACGGCGCGCTTGTCCGGCTCCGACCAGCCCAGCTCGGCCGCCATCTCGTCGAACAGGTGCGCGAGCCCGGACTCCTCCGCGATGCGGAGCGCGCGCCGCAGCCAGACCGCGCGCGCCGCCGGGTCGGGCTCGAGCTGGCTGGCCAGCTGGACCAGACGGGCCGCCGCCCAGCTCCGCTGACAGATGAGCGTCTCGTCCAGGTCGAACACGACCGCGCGCACACCCCGGTCGGGCGGGCCGATCAGGCGCACCTCGCTCAGCACGCGCACCACCTCGGTGCCGGCCACCCCGAGCGCGCGTCGGGCGGGCGGCTCGGTCGTCTCGCCGGCCGGCACATGCGCCTGGCGCGCGAACCACAGCGCCGGGTTGTCCGCCTGGTCGGCCCAGTGCGCGGCCGAGGTCCCGATCCGGAGGTTGAGATCGGTCACCCACAGGCCGCGACCGTCGCGCAGCAGCTGGAGGTTGAACAGGCCATGGGCTCGCTCGGCGAGCAGGGCGTCGATGACCCGATGGGCGAGACCGAGGACCGCCGGATCGTGCTCGGTCTCGGCCACGACCGCGAAGCCGCCCGAGACCCGCACGCGGCGGCGCGCCCCGACCGGCGAGCGCCGCCCGGCGCTCAGCGCGAAGTCGATCGACAGCTCGTCGAAGTCGGCGACGATCTCCTGCAGGACGAATGCGTCGAGGTCGGCGGGAAGCTCGGCGGCCGATCGGATCACGCGCTGGTCACGTCCGCCCCAGCCTCGATCCGGCTTGAGCAGGAGCGGCATGGGCAGCTCTTGCTCGTTCGCCTGATACAGGCGAGGCGCCGGCAGCCCGTGATCGGCGCAGAATCGAGCGAGACCGCGCTTGGAGCCGAGCCGATCGACCACCTCGGGCGGCGAGACCGCGGCGACCGCGCCGAGCGCGACGAGCTCGCCGGCCAGCGCGGCGAGCGCGGTCAGCTCGTGCGCGGTCGCGGGGAACACCACCTCGATGCGGTGGCGGCGGCAGAGCTCGCGGATGGCCGCCGCAAAGGCCTCGGGCGCGGCGAGTGGCGGGACGACCTCGTAGTGATCCGCGGCGTGAGTCGTGACGTTGCGATCGTGGATGTCGGCCACCACCACGACCGCGCGCGGGTCGGCCCGCAGCAGCCGGACCAGCGCGAGGCCCTGGAAGCCGCCGCCGGAGAGGATCAGCGCCCTCACCGGCGGATCACCGGGTGGCTTCCACGTAGATCGCGTTGGCGATCGCGGGCAGCTCGACCCCGACCTGGAACAGCGCGTCGAGCACCGCGGGCGGCAGGGCCAGCGCGGCCAGCTGGCCGGTGGTGATCGGCTTCAGCATCACCCCCTCGACCAGCCGGATGCGCAGCCCGGCCTTCACCACCACGGCGACCAGGCTGTCGAGGTCGAAGTAGCGCTGGTGGCCGAGCTCGAGGTCCTGCGCGCTCAGCCGGTGGAGGTTGTCGAGCAGCCCGGCGGCGCGCCCGATCAGGCGGTGCAACGAGCGCGCGTTCGGCACCACCACGATCGCCGTGCCGCCCGGGGCGAGCCAGCTGGCGCAGCGGCGGAGCAGAGCGGCCGGGTCGTCGACGTGCTCGAGCACGAAGCCGATCTCGATGGCGTCCGGCGCGGAAGCCGGCTCGAACTCCTCGAACATCGAGTGGACGAGCTCGACGCCGGCCGGCACCGCGCGCCGCGCCGCGAAGTCATCGAGGATGGCGCGTGACCCCTCCACGACCGTGTAGCTGTCGAGGGAGGGGAGGAGGTCGCGCAGGATCGCGTCGCACACCACCTTGTGGCCGAGGCCGAGGCTGAGCAGACGCCGGCATCCCTGGCGCTGGAGGCAGCCGACCATCCGGCGCGCGTACCACGCCAGCATGGCCAGGTTCTCGTCGTGGAAGCGGAAGGCTGGCGAGTAGCCGGCCTGCAGCGCATCCAGCTCATCCCTTCCCATGGGTCACCTTCTTGATGATGTAGATCGGGCGATCCTTCACCTCGTTGAAGATGCGGCCGACATACATCCCGATCACCCCGAGGAAGGCGATGTTCAGCCCTCCGAGGAACCAGATCGAGATCACCACCGAGGACCAGCCGAGCTCGATCGTCGCCGGCGCGGCCAGCTTGCGCACCATGACGATCGCCCCGAGGATCCCGGCCAGCGCCGCGATGAGCGTCCCCAGCAGGAAGATCAGCTTCAGCGGATAGCTGGTGAAGGAGGTGATCGCGTTGACGAACAGCGAGGCCATGCGGCCGACGTTGTAGGTCGTCCCCGCGCGCCGGACCCGCCGCTCGACCGGCAGCGCCTCCTGGCGGTACCCGGCCCACGCATAGCTGCCGGCGAGGAACAGGTTGCGGTCGCGCACCTGGCGCAGCGCATCGACGTACTCGCGCGTCATCAGCCGCACCGTGCACACGTTGCTCGGGATCTGGACATCCGAGAGCCGGTTGAACATCCGGTAGAACAGCGACCCGCTCAGCCGCCTGAACACGCCGCCGCTCCGCCGACGCTGCACCCCGTACACGACGTCGGCGCCGCTCTCACGCTGGGCGCGGCAAAACTCCTCGATCCACTCCGGCTGCTCCTCGAGGTCGACGTCGGTCAGGTAGACCAGCGCGCCGCGCGCGTGCTCGAGCCCGGCATAGGCCGCGTAGTGGTGTCCGAAGTTGCGCGACAGCTCGACCAGCGTCACCCGCGGGTCGGCGGCGAGGAGCTCTCGCACCAGCGCGGCAGCGGCGTCGGGGGAGCCGTCGTCGACGAAGACGATCTCGTAGTCGCACCCGAGCGACGCCAGCGCCCGGGTGATGCGCTGATGGAACTCGCGAACGAACGGCTCGGAGCGGTACAGCGTCGTCACCACGCTGATCTCTGGCGTGTCGCGCAAAGGCCCCAGGTCCAAATCTAACACGGTCACGGTACGATGAATGACGATGACGCCGCCCGCGGCCGGACCGGTAGTGGCGGTTCTCCAGTCGAACTACCTGCCCTGGAAGGGCTACTTCGACATCATCCGCCGGGCCGACCAGGTCGTCTTCTACGACGACGTCCAGTTCACCAGGAACGACTGGCGCAGCCGCAACCGCATCAAGACCAGCCACGGGCTCCGGTGGCTATCGGTGCCGGTCGGCACCAGCACCTCCCGGCGCATCTGCGACGTGGTGCTGCCCGATCACCGCTGGCAGCGACGCCACCACCGCACCCTGGTCCAGGAGTACGGCAGGGCGCCCGCCTTCGAGCTCATCCGCCCGCTCCTCGACGAGGGCCTCCTGTCGCGCGAGTGGACCAACCTGTCCGACCTCAACACCTGGTTCATCCGCGCCATCGCCGGGCGATTCCTCGGCCTGACCCCGCGCTGGCGCGACTCGCGCGACCTCTCACTGGAGGGCAGCGGCGCCGACCGTCTCCTCCAGCTCCTCCTCGCCGTGGGAGCGCGCCGGTACGTCAGCGGCCCGGCGGGTCGGGCCTACATCGACGAAGCCCACTTCGCGGCCCAAGGGATCGAGATCGAGTGGATGGACTACTCGCGCTATCCCGAATACCCCCAGCTGCATCCCCCCTTCGAGCACGCCGTCTCCGTGGTCGACCTCCTCGCGCACGTCGGCGCCGAGGCCCCCCGCTTCATCCGCCCGGTCCCGGACTGAAGTCGATCGATCCACACGGCGCGAACCGCCGGCGGGCGAGCTCGTCAGCCAGGCCGAAATCGAGCTCGAGCCGGGGCAGGCTCACATCGCGGCACCAGACGGTGACTCGTGCGCGGGTCAAGCCCTGCCGGAGCAGCCAGGCGCGCAGGTAGCGGGTCATCATGTCCTGACCGCGCCAGTCGCCGCGCAGCGAGAACGCCAGCACCTTCCAGTAGCGGTCGCGCACCTCGGGATGGCCGTCCTCGTCGAAGGATGGGATCGCCACCTGCCTTCCGTCGACCTCGACCGTGTAGCGCAGGATCGGCGCGTGAAGCTGGAAGTGCCAGTCGATGAAGAACGGATGCGGATAGGTCGAGACCAGCCGGCTGAGCCGGCCGCGCGGCTCCCACGGGTGGAGGATGAGGCCGATCTGGCTAACCGTCATGGCCACGGCCAGGCCATAGGCCAGGAGCGCGGTCCGCCGGCGGGTCGGCGGCGGGGCGCCGGTGCCGGTCGCCCTGGGCAGGAGAAGCAGCAGGGCCGCGACCATGACCAGGCCGAACTGCGGCATCGGGTAGAGCAGGCCGGTCGCGACGTGCATCAGGATCCCGGTGGCACAGAAGAGCAGGCGCAGCCGGCGAAACGCGACCAGCGGAAACAGCGCCTCGTACGCCAGCGCGCCGTAGGCGACCGCGCGCGCCAGCCACGCCTCCTGCGCCCACGACGGGAAGAAGCCGCCGCCGGCGTGCGGCATCGCGGCAGCCAGCCACACGATCGAGCCGTCGCGCCACACGGTCGAGCCGAGCTTGTGGATGACGGAGTCCTCGTAGAGGAGAACGAGGGCGGCGAACACGAGCACGCAGAAGTGGCGCGGCAGCGGCTGGCCGGGGCGGCCGGGCTGACCCTTGCAGTCCAGCGCGAGCGCGAGCGGGCGCGGGGCGAACACCAGGACCAGGCTGAAGTTCTCCACGATCTCGTCGACCGTGTAGGGATCCTCGCACAGGGCAAAGGTGACGCGCAGGATCGCCGCGTTGACGAGGAGGAGCGGTCGCGTCCTCCAGCCGACGACCAGGAGCGCGTTGACGATGAGGCCGGCGGCGAGGAGACAGGGACCGGCCACCGGCGAGGACGCGAACGCCGACTCTCTCCACACCCAAAGGTCGGCGAGGAGCCAGAACACCGCCGCGTGATAGCCGATGCGCATGAGCGCCCAGCCGAGATGAGTCCAGCGCAGGTCGAAGCCGAGCCGGGCGAGCAGCCCGGCGAGCGAGGCCGCGCTCCGGCGGACCGCGCTCGCGGCGACATCCCATCTCGATGGTCTGTGCGAGGTCACGGATCCGCGGCCCAGAAGAGCGTGTACTCGCCCAGCGCCTGCCGCCTGGTGAAGCCGAGCGCGGCCGGGTCGGTCGGTCCCATGAGCGGAAGCAAGCGACGTTCGACCAGGAGCGCCCGGGCACCCGCCGCGCGCAGGAACGCGGCGATCTCGGCGGCCGGGACGAGCTTCACGGTCCCCGAGAGCCGCAGCCCGGGAACCGCGATCAGCGTCGCGTATGCGCGCGGGTCGGGCGTGAGCAGGAGCGTCGGCCGATCGACGTAGTAGGCGGTGGCGACGTGGTAGTCGTCGAGGACGTAGAGCGTCTCGCCCGGAGCGAGGAGGTCGCGGGCCCGCTCCGAGAGCTGCCGCTGCCCGGGCGCCAGCGGTTCCCCCGAGGTCTGCGGCGCCGTATGAGCGAAGAAGACCGCGACCGGCAGGGCAAGGATCGCGGGTGCCAGGCGATATCGGTCGAGCAGTCGATGGGCCGCGACGGCGGCGAGCACGCACATGAACGCGAGGCTCGGCATCAAGTACTTGAGGATGCGCGTCTGGCTGCTCGAGAAGACCAGGAGCGAGAGCACGGTCGCCCCGATGAGCGGCGCCAGCCTGGCGTCGCGATCACGCCACCAGGTCGCGATCGCGAACCCCGCCCCGAGGAGCACGACGCCCCCGACGATCGGATCGAGCTCGACCAGCGCAGAGACGTAGAAGTGAAACGGGGTCTGGTCCCCGGCGATCTGCGCGGTCGCGCGGTCGACCACGTTGAAGCCAACGTAGTTGTGGAGGAGCCATCCGCCGTGCCTGATCAGCTGGCCGACGTGCCACGGCAGCGCCACCAGAGTGGTCACCAGGACCGCTCGACCGAGGTGCCGCGCGGAGGGCCGGTGCCTGGCCACAAGCAGCATGGCGAGCATGCCGAGGAGAGGCAGCGCGGCGGCCGGCCCCTTGGTCATGATCGCGGCCCCGGCGGCGACCCCGACCCACGTCCAGAGCCCTGGTCGGTCCAGCGCGGCCACGATCGCGAGCTGGGTCAACATCAGCGTGAGGACCAGCAGGCCGTCGACCCCGGCGGTGCGCGCGAAGTAGTAGTAGACCGACAGCGAGACCAGCGACAGCGTCGCGAAGGCCGCCGCCCACAGGGCACAGCCGAGCCGACGGACGATCGCAAACGCGACCAGGGCGGCCCCACACGAGCAGAGCGCGGGCACCAGGCGGAAGGCGACCTCAGTGAAGCCGAACAGCCGCGCCGAGATGCTGGTCAGCGCGTACCCCAGCGGTGGGTAGGCCAGCTGGAACGACACGCCGAACCACTCGTACTCGAGCCAGGCGCCGCGCCGCACGCTGTCGCGCACGGACCACGCGAACATCGAGTCGTCGCTGTTGGACAGGTCGCCGTTCAGCCCGGTGACCAAGCAAGCGAGCGTGCATGCCGCGAGGACGAAGACGACGAGCCCCCGCTTCTGCGCTGCGGTGATGGGAGCGCCCCGGGTCATGTCACCTGCGCGAGGGTCGGCCCACGAGCCCGGCCCGTCCGACCCTGCAAGGCAGCGCGTCGAACACGAGGAGCGAGCGGGTTCATGGTGTCACTCGTTGGTGAACATCCGGCCGTCCGGGACCAGCGGCAGCGCCACCGGCGGCTCGTCCAGGGTGGGGCCCATCCAGTCCCGGAGCCAGCGGTCGAGTGCCGACGGCGTCGATGCCGAGAATCGCCATGCTACCATGGCGCCGGGGATGGGCCTGTCGACCGGCACGGGGCAGGGACAGGACGCGACGCTCTCGCGGCCCCCGCCTCAGCTGCGGATCGCGCCTGCGCTACTCGGCGTGGCCTTGCTCGTGGTCTATGTCCGCTTCGGCGAGACGGTCGGCTTTCAGGCTGTCTACGGGCCCGCGTTCCTCCGCATCGGGCCCGGCGAGGTTCACTTCTGGCTGGCTCACCTGTGCCTGGCGCTGCCAGGTGTTCTGCTGCTCGCCTGGGGGTTCGCGCCGCGCTTCGAGCCGGCCGTGTTCCGCATGATCGCGTGGGTCGACCGCGCGTCGCCGCGTACCTGGCTCCGGGTCGCGCTGGCCTACTTCGCGTTCCTGTTCGTCCTGTCGTTGCTGGGCCGTCGACTCGTGCTCCTCGACATGCCTTTCACCGACGACGAGAACACGGTGGTGTTCGGCGCCCGCATGATCGCCGAGGGTGCGCTGCGCGTCCCCGCGCTCCAGCCCACCGGCGCCTTCACCGATCTGTTCACCTACCAGCGAGACGGCTTCGTCTCGGCGATGGACTTTCCTGGGCCGCTCCTGTTCGCCGCGCTGGCGATCGTGACGCGGCTGGGCGGAGCGCTCTACGCGCTCGCCAGCGCAGCGACCGGCCTGGCGGTGGCCTACGCGGCGGGTCGCTGGTGGGGCCCGCGCGCCCGCGTCCTGGCCGCCCTGGTCTGGGTCGCTTCCCCGATGGCCCTCTCGCTGTCGATGACGGCCCACGGTCACGTTCCGTCGCGCGCTCTGCTGGCGCTCGCCTTGGCGTTCGTGGCCCGTCTCGACACCGCTGCCCCGACGCCGCGCCGCGACGCTGCGCTGGCCGGCACGTTCGCAGGGCTCGGACTGCTCTGCCGCCCACTCGAGATGGTGATGTTGCTCGCGCCGGTGGCGACCTGGCTGGCCATGAGGTCGCTGCGGCGTGGCGACGACGGATCGCGCCCGCCGCGGTCTGCGCTCCTGTGGATCGGGGTGGCCCTCGTGCCCTGGCTCGCGCTGTTCGCCTGGTACAACCAGAAGGTCACCGGTATCTGGTACCTCCAGGCGCGGTTCGCGCCCGGGGTGATCGGCGCCGCTGCGTCGGATCCGGCGAGCCCATGGGACCGGCTCGGGTTCCACCTCGGCTTCAACGTCATCATGCTGTGCGTCTGGTTCCTGGGCATCCCGGCGATGGCCGCGGTGGCCGGCGCCTTCCAGCGAGCGCGCCCGATCACGGTGGTGCTGAGCCTGTCGGTCCTGTTCGACCTGGTCCTCACGTTGGCCCACGACAACGTCGGCGTGCACGCAGTGGGTCCGATCCACTACTCGGAGTGCGCGGTCCCGCTGACACTCCTCTGCACCGCAGGCCTCCTGCGCGGTTTCGACTGGCTTGCGGCGCACCGCATCGCGCGCGCCCCGTCCGCTGTCCTGCTCGCCTGTTACCTCGCGTTCGGCTGCGGGCTGTTCAACGTCACCAACCTGGCTTCCCTCCACGAGCAAGCCCGAACCCAGCGACTTCCCTTCGACGCGATCGCCTCGCTCGGCATCCATCGCGCGATGGTGATGGCGCCCCCGTTCATCACGCTCGTCAACAGGCATCCGGTGCTCGCGCAGGTCGGCACCTGGGTCTTTCAGTATCCGCCACCGGACCCGTTTTTTCGCGACGACGTCATCTTCGTGCGCCACACCGCCGATCCCGCGGCGCTGCGCGCGCTCTACCCCGAAAGAACGCTCTACGCGATGACCTACGACCTGGCCGCCGATCCGCCCATCCGGCTCGAGCTCGTCGAGGCCTCGCCGACGTCAAAGGCCCGACCGTGAAGCGCCTCGCCATCCTGCTGGGGGGCGCGAGCGGCAGGGGCTGCTCGCACCCGCCTCGTCACTCCGGCGCCTCCTGATAGTCGAGATCCCACGCCGCGGCCAGCTCGAGCCACATGGCGCGCGCTCGTTCGCCCTCGCGTCCGGCGAGGTCGCGCGTCTCGCCGGGGTCGGCCACCATGTCGTAGAGCTCCAGCTGTCCGCCGACCAGGCCTCCCATGACCTTGTAGCGAGAGTCGACCAGGACGGCGAGCGGGGCGCGCAGCTCGCGTCCGCTGACCGACCTGGCGCTGCGCGAGATGACGAACCGGTGGAGCGGGCGTCGCGGGTCGTCGCGCAGCCGCAGCCAGCTCCGGCCGAATCGCTCGGCCCCGGCGGCCTCGCTGGACAGACCGAGCGCCCCGAGCAGGGTGGCCGGAATGTCGCGATGGGAGACCAGCGACGACACCACGACCGTCGGCACCCCCGGTGCGCGCAGGACGCCGGGCACGCGCAGGACCGGGTCGAATCCGCTGCGCCCGTGGAAGTAAACCCCGTGCTCGCCCATGCCCTCGCCGTGGTCGCCGGTCATGATCACGGCGGTGCGGACGAGCAGGCCACGGCGATCGAGCTGCGCGACCAGCCGGCCAATCGCGCGATCGACGTGCTCCGCTGCGACGCGATACCTGGACGACAGCTGACCCGGCTCGGCGCTGGCTGGCCGCTCGCCGGCGTACTGCTCGAGCGCGTGGAGGTCGAAGTAGTGGACCCACAGGAAGCGCGGCCGCGACGAGCTCTCCGCGATCCGGGCCAGCGCCGCGTCGGTGGTCCGTTCGGCCCAGCTGGGGGGGTGGCGCAGCGCCGGGAAGCCCCAGAGCTCGGCCGGCACGCCGCCGGCGAACACCGCGTCCGCCTGGATTCCGCGGCCCCGGGCCATGTCGCCGACCCACGGCCCGCGCGGCCCGACACCCACCACCATCGGCAGCGACGCGAGGGTGCTCGAGCCGGCCGCGTACAACCGTTCGAACCGCATGCCACCGGCCGCGAACGCCGACACCGCTGGCATGAGCCGCGGGTCGAGCGCGTCGGCCCGCCAGCAGTCGATCGTGATGAGAAGAACCAGGTCGACCGCGCCCGGGGGCAGGGCAGGGTCACCGGTCGCCGGCGCCAGGCCGCGTGCGACGTCGTCGAGCTGGGCCGGCGCGTCGACCCCGTCGCAGTTCGCGTCCGCGCCGCCCGGCGCGTCGCGCGCTCCGGGGTGCACCGCGGTGTCCAGGTCATCACAGTCCCCGCCGCCCAGCAGCGCCGAGTAGCCGTCGCGGTCGACGTCGGTGATGACCCGCAACGCGCGCGCCCCGGGTGAGGATCGCAGCGACGCGTCGCGCGAGCGCGGATCGACGCGGCCGAGCGCGGCCAGCTCGGCCAGCGCGGCCACGATCACGCCGACCGCCGCGATCCACGACAGTCGCCAGCGGAGGATCCTGACCACGAGCGGGGCCGCCGCGGCCAGGCTACCCGCCACCGCCACCAGGAACCCCAGATCTTGTAGTTCCTCGTAGGTCTCGGGCGGGATGGCGACCACGACCGCCACCCCGACCAGCCCGACGATCGCCGCGGCGAGGAGCTCGGGCAGCGAGACGCGCGCTCGAGCCAGCCACGCTGCCAGCGCCAGGGCCGCGCCGGTGCCGGCGCAGAAGACCAGATAGAGCGGCACCAGGCGCCGGCCGAGCGGATCGGTCAGCCACCAGGCCACGGCGAGGCCGCCCACGAGTGCGATCCCCACCATCGCGGTTCGACCGACGCGCCAGCGCCGCGCCAGCGCCGACCCGGCGACGGCCGGGATGGCCATCAGCGCGCCGACCAGCGCACCGAGCGCTGCGACCGTCGCCGCGGCGACCACCGTTTCGCCGGGCGGCTGGTTCAGCCGCGCGGCCGCCGCGATCTCGATTGCGGCGCCGACCGCTCCGGTCGCGCCGCCGAGCGCCAGCGCCGCTGTCCCGAGCGCGCGCAGCGCCCCGCCGCGCACCTCACTCGGCCCCGGCGCTGGCCCCGACGCCGAAGAGATCGCGAGGCGTGGTCAGGGCGCCGAGGTCGATGACCGTAGGGGGAGCCGGACCGAGCAGGATGAAGAAGTCGAGCGGCACCATCGGCATGTGGCTCAGCCAGCTCGCCTGGAGGTCGGCGGTCGCCGCGGCCAGCTCGTCGGCGAGATCGGGGTCGGCGATCCGGACCCGCGTCAGCATCGCCCGGCGAGCCTTGTCGTCGCTGGTGCTGGCGATCATCTCGCGCAGGTTGTCGAGCGCTCGATGGTACTGGCCCAGCTTGCTGCGCATGTTGGCCGCCGTGGTGGCGATATCCTGCGGCGCGTTCGGCCTGGTCATCGCCCGCTCGATGAGCTCTGCGCCGCGCTCGCGGTAGCGCCGGGTGATCGCCTCGTCGGGAGACCAGAGGTCGAAGTAGTAGCGAGCCCCGGCCTGCCAGGGGTACTTGTACTCGTCCGGAAACGCCTTCATCCCCAGCTCGAGATAGCGGACCGAGGACCGGAACTCCTCCTGGGTGGCCTTGCCCGTGCGGTAGGCCACCGCGAATCCAGCCCACTCGTAGATCGCCTTGAACTTCGGGTCCAGGACGACGATGTCGTCGAGGATGTCCTCGACCTGGCTGAGATCACCCTCGCCGCCCCAGTTCGACCCGTAGTAGACCAGCAGCCGGCACCAGAGCAGATCGGCCAGGAGCTCGCGATAGGGCGCGAACTGGGCCAGCTCGACCGGCGGCACCAACGATGTCGTCTCGGTCCTTGGCCAGCCGGCTCGCGCCGATGCGGCCTCGCCCTCGAGGGCATGGGCGCCGAGCCAGAACATCCCGGCGACGACGATCCCCCCGACGATCGACCTCACGCCTCTACTCTAGCTCGTCCCGTCGGTTCATGGCGGCGAGCCCGAACACCCCGTTCGCGTCGACCCGACCGATCATGCTGAACGACGACATGACGCCGTCGCAGTCGAGGTCGCCGATCGCCCTCGCGGTGAACTCGCTGGCGCCGGAGGTGAGCTCGTACTGGTAGTAGTGCGGGTCGTCCATCGAGAACTGGACCCCGGTCCAGGTCGGATCTTGCCACTGGGTGGGCTCGGGCATGCAGCGTCCGCCCACTCCTGCCGTCACGCAACAGCGGAGGGCCGGAGTCGCGGCGTGGCTGTCCGGGAACTGCGCCGGCAGCGACCCGACCACCCCGGGCAGCGAGTGCGGCTCCATCCAGTAGAGTCGCGCGCCGTTGTAGATCTTCTCGACGTGCATGCGCGCCTCGGTCGAGCGCGCCTTTTTGACGTAGCCCATGAGCGAGGGCACGGCGATCGAGGCGAGCAGGCCGATGATGGCGACCACGATCATGAGCTCGAGCAGGGTGAACCCCCGCTGCACGTAGCAACCCTGTGGCTTCATTGCTTACAAGAACGCGCCCGGAGCATTCGCCCCGGGCGCGAGCCTTCCCCCTTGCGATGCTGGCTACTCGAGCTCTTGAGCGCGGCTGATTGCCGCGGTGCCGGCCGGGCCGTCCGCGTACGTCGAGTTGACGATTCCGAACATGGTGAAGCGCGAGAAGACTCCATCGCAGTCGAGGTCGCCGACCGCGATCGCGGTGAACAGCGAACCCTGGCCACCGGCGGCGGCGAGCTGGTTGGTCACTTCGTACGCGTAGGCGTAGTAGTGCGGATCGTCCATCGAGAACTTGAGCGCCGGCCAGGGCTCGACCGCCCACAGGGTCGCTTGGGGCGCGCCCTTCTCGCTGGTCCCACCCACCGCGCACATGGCGGCGTCACCCACGGGGTTGGCGGCCAAAACGGACGGCTCCGGGAACTGCGGCTGGTCGGCCACGATCGCGCCCTCCGTGGTGTTCCGGTCCATCCAGTAGGTGCGCGCGCCGAGGTAGATCTTCTGCACGTGCGTCGTGGCTTCGGTCGTCTTGGACTTCTTGATGTACTTCATGAAGGCCGGGATGGCGACCGCGGCCAGGATGCCGATGATCGCGACGACGATCATCAGCTCGATCAGGGTGAAGCCC
>DATHKR010000113.1:0-81830 GCA_035489015.1 Kofleriaceae bacterium
GGCCCACTCGAGATCGCCGGTGAGCGGGGCCGGGTCGGCCTCGGCCAGCTCGGCCAGGTTCACGTCGCCCGCCCGGGCCAGGACGCTCGAGCAGCGCGCGTGCGCGTACTGTAGATAGGGCCCGGTGTCGCCCTCGGTGGACAGGACGTCCTCCCAGTCGAAGTCGACGTCCTTGTCGCGCTGGGAGACCAGGTTGGCGAAGACGACTGCGCCGATGCCGACCAGCTCGGCGGTCGCGGCGACCTGGGCGGCGGGCATGTCCGGGTTCTTCTCGCGCACTCGCTCGCGCGCGCGCTCGCTAGCCTCGCCCAGGACCTCGCGCAGGAGCACCACGTTGCCGGTCCGGGTGCCGGTCTTCTTGCCGCCGATGCGGACCAGGCCGAACGGGATGTGCTCGCAGCGCGACGCCCACTCGAACCCGGCCCGAGCAAGGGTGGTGAACAGCTGCTTGAAGTGGAGCGCCTGGCCGCGATCGACCACGTAGAGCGATCGATCGAAGTGATAGGTGCGGAACCGGTAGATCGCCGCGGCCAGGTCGCGGGTGGCGTACAGCGTGGCGCCGTCGCCCTTGCGGAGGAGCAGGGGAGGGAGGCCGAGATCGTCGAGCGCCACGACCAGCGCGCCCTCGCTGACCCCGGACAGGCCCTTTTCCTCGAGCAGCGCGAGCACCGCCGGCATGTCGCCGAGGTAGTCGCTCTCGCCTCGCACCTCCTCGAAGGTGATGCCGAGCTGGCGGTAGACCGCGTCGAACTCGGCCCACGAGACGTCGCGGAAGCGCTGCCACAGCGCGCGCGCCTCCGGATCGCCCTCCTCGAGGCGGAGGAAGTCGCGCTTGCCCTCCTCGAGCAGGGCCGGGTCGCGCTTTGCCTCGTCGTGAAATCGCACGTAGAGCTCGTTCAGCGCGCTGATGGTCAGCGGCTCGGGTGCGCCCCATCGCTTGTACGCGGTGATGAGCTGGCCGTGGGTGGTGCCCCAGTCGCCCAGGTGATTGATGCCGATGACCCGGGTGCCGAGCGCGCGGTGCAGGTTGCACAGCGCGTGGCCGATCACCGTCGTCCGGATGTGATGGTAGGCCAGGTGCTTCGACACGTTGGGCGACGAGTAGTCGATGGTGACGGTCTTGCCGGCGCCGACGTCGCGCGGGATGAGCCGGGGGCCGCCGGCGCCGAGCGCGGCGCCGAACACCGATCGGTAGAGCGCGGCGCGGTCGGCGCGGAAGTTGACGAACGGGCCGGCGGCGCTGGCCGACGCCAGGAACGGGCCGGGCTGGAACGCGGCCACCACGCGGGCGGCGATGGCCGCAGGCGGCAGCTTGAGCGCGCGCGCGGCGGGAAAGCAGCCGACCGCGAAGTCGCCGAGGTCGGGGCGGGGCGGAATCGTGACCGACAGCTCGCCTGCATCGATGTCGAGAGCCTGGGCCACGGCCTCGCATGCCGCGCGGGCGAAAGGATGGAGGGGGAGCGACACGGCGCGAATCGTACACGAGCGCTGGACGAACGCACCCGCCCCCACTCACCCGGTCCGGGTCAAAACGCGACGCTTTCCCAAGGGTTACCTTGACATCGGCGTGAACGCCGTGCTACCTCGAGAGGGGCCACAGCCCTCCCGCGAGGTGATATGAGCAAGACGATTCTCTGCGCCGACGACAGCGCCACGATGCAGAAGGTTGCCGAGATCACCTTCGCAGCCAGCGATTACAAATATGTCGGCGCTCGAACGGTCGACGAAGCCCTCAAGCTGGCGCAGTCCGAGAAGCCGGCCCTCATCCTGGCCGACGCGGTCATGGCCGGAAAGACCGGCTACGACCTGTGCCGCGCGGTGAAGTCCGACTCGGCGCTGGCCGGGATCCCGGTCCTGGTCATGTGCGGGAACTCGCAGTCCTATGACGGGGCCAAGGGCGAGCCGGCCGGAGCCGATGGCTACGTGACGAAGCCCTGGGACACGCAGGTGATGCTCGACAAGGTCGCCGAGACGCTGGCGCGGGCCGCGTCCGAGGGCGTGGCCCGGCTCGGCGAGGGCGTGACCGCCGCGGCCGCCCAGCCCAGCGGCACCGCCACCGCGTCGCGCCCGAACCGGGCCCCGACTCCCCCGCCGGTGAGCACCGCGCCGTTCCCGGCCCAGAGTCGCCCGCCGTCGTCGCCGGGCCGCGCGCCCAGCTCCGGGCCGGGCACCTCGAGCCGCGCGCCCTCGCAGGCCGGGCCGGCCACCATGCCGCAGCCACCCCGCTCGGCCACGATCATGGGGATGCCGACGTTCCCGCTGCCGCCCGCCACCGAGGCCACCGCGGTGAACGTGCCGATCCCGACCGCGCCGGCGCCCACGCCGGCTCCGGTCGCCGCCTCCGCGCCGGCGGCGCAGGTCCGCGCGACCGGCTCGGCCAGCGACGCCAACAACGGACAGCTCCGCCCGCCGATGATCAAGGGCACGCCGCAGCGTCGCCTGCGCCTGGTCCCGATCTCCGAGATGGCGGCCCAGGTGGCCAGCGAGCACGGCCTCGATCCGGAAGGTCCGGAGATGCAGGCGCTGCTCAAGCTGTCCCGCGAGGTGGTCGAGCGAATCGTCTGGGAGGTCGTGCCCGACCTGGCCGAGGCGATCATCAAGCAGAACCTCGACCGGCTGACGGCTCGCGCGAGATAGCCGACCGGAGGTCGTGTAGAGTCCTCGTCGGTGACAGTCCCCCCCTCCGACGCACTTCCCAAGCAATACGACCCGAGCGAGGTGGAGCCGCGCTGGCTGCGGTTCTGGCTCGAGCAGGGGTTGTTCCACGCCGACGCGGCGGCGCCGATGGCGCCCTACGCCATCACGCTGCCGCCGCCCAACGTGACAGGCTCGCTCCACCTGGGCCACGCGCTGGGCGGGACGATCCAGGACATCCTCATCCGCTGGCGCCGCATGCAGGGCGCCAACGCGATGTGGCTGCCCGGGATCGACCACGCCAGCATCGGCACCCAGATGCTGGTCGAGCGCGACCTCAAGCGCCGCGAGGGCAAGACCCGCCACGACCTCGGCCGCGACGCCTTCCTGGCCCGGGTCTGGCAGTGGAAGGAGAAGCACGGCGGCCGGATCATCGAGCAGATGAAGCTGCTGGGCTTCTCGCTCGACTACGAGCGCGAGCGCTTCACCATGGACCCGGGCGCCTCGGCCGCGGTGCGCGAGGTGTTCGTGCGCCTGTACGAGGAGGGCCTCATCTACCGGGCCCACCGCCTGGTCAACTGGTGCGTCGACTGCCACACCGGCGTGTCCGACCTCGAGGTCAACAACGTCGAGGAGCGCGGCAGCCTGTGGACGCTCATCTATCCGGTGGTCGGCAGCGACCAGCGCATCGAGGTCGCCACCACCCGGCCGGAGACCATGCTGGGTGACACCGGCGTGGCGGTGCACCCGTCGGACGAGCGCTACCGCGACCTCATCGGCAAGAAGGTGCGGCTGCCGCTGACCGACCGCGAGATCCCGATCGTGGCCGACGAGTTCGTGGACCCGGCGTTCGGCTCGGGCGCGGTCAAGGTGACCCCGGGCCACGACTTCAACGACTACGAGTGCGGCCTGCGCTGCGGGCTCGAGGTGCTGTCGATCATCGATCTCGACGGACGCCTGATCGCGCCGGCGCCGGAGAAGTACCGCGGCATGACCGTGGCCGAGGCCCGCCGCCGGGTGGTCGCCGACCTCGACGAGGCGGGCCTGCTCGGCGAGGTCAAGGACTACACCGTGCCGGTCGGCCGCTGCGAGCGGTCCGGCACGGTGGTGGAGCCGCTCCTGTCCAATCAGTGGTGGGTGCGCACCGCGCCCCTGGCCGAGCCGGCCATCCGCGCGGTGGAGTCGGGCAAGACCCGCTTCGTCCCGGATCTGTGGACGAAGACGTACATGCACTGGATGAGCAACATCAAGGACTGGAACATCTCGCGTCAGCTGTGGTGGGGGCACCGCATCCCGGCCTGGTACTGCGACGGCTGCGACCACATCACCGTGTCGCGCGAGGACCCGACCGCGTGCCCCGGTTGTGGCGGGGCCGCGCTGCGCCAGGACGACGACGTGCTCGACACCTGGTTCTCGTCGGGGCTGTGGCCGTTCTCGACCCTGGGCTGGCCGGCCGCGACCCGCGACCTCAAGACCTTCTATCCGAACGCGGTCCTCGTGACCGCGCCCGACATCATCTTCTTCTGGGTCGCCCGCATGATGATGATGGGGCTGCACTTCACCGGCAAGGTGCCGTTCCGGGTGGTCTACCTGACGCCGATCGTGGTCGACGAGAACGGCGACAAGATGTCCAAGGTGAAGGGCAACGGCATGGACCCGCTCGACGTGGTCCACGGCGCGACCCTGGCCCAGCTCATCGAGGCGGCCGACGGCCACGAGGAGGCCATCAAGTACCTCAAGAAGCACCGGCCGCAGGGCCTCCAGGCGTTCGGGGCCGACGCGCTGCGCTTCACCCTGGCCGTGATGACCACGCCGGGGCGCAGCGTCCGGCTGTCGACCGACCGGATCGAGACCTGCCGCAACTTCATCAACAAGGTGTGGAACGCGTCGCGCTTCGCGCTCATGAACCTGGGCGGCACCGAGGCGAGGCCGGACACGGCGTACGAGCCGGACCGCTTCGCCGACCTCCTGGCCCGGGCGGCCAGCCCGGCCGCGGCGGGGCTGGCCCTGGTCGACCGCTGGATCCTGTCGCGCCTGCAGCGCGCGGCGGGCGCGGTGGACGAGGCGCTCGGCGAGTTCCGCTTCGGCGAGGCGGCCAACGCGATCTACCACTTCATGTGGGACGAGCTGTGCGACCGCTACATCGAGCTGGCCAAGGCGCCGCTCCAGTCCGACGACGAGCGGCGCCGCTTCCTCACCCAGGGGACCCTGGCCACCGTGCTCGAGCTCAGCCTGCGCCTGCTCCACCCGTTCATCCCGTTCGCGTCCGAGGAGATCTGGCAGAAGCTGCCCAAGCCGAGCGCGCTGCCCGCCTCGCTCATGGTGACGCTGTACCCGCAGTCGGAGTCGCGGCTGGTCGATGAGCAGGCCGAGCGCGAGATGTCGCTCCTCCTCGACGTGGCCGCGGCGATCCGCACGCTGCGGTCGACCTACAGCGTGCCGCCGTCGTGGAAGGTGCCGGTCGAGGTGCGGGTCCCCGACGACGCCAGCCGCGCGCTGGTCGAGCAGCACCGCGACATCGTCGAGCAGTCGGCCCGCGCGACCTTGACGCTGAGCGCCTCCGGCGGGGCGATCCCGCAGTCGGCCCGCCAGGTGGTGCGCGCCGACATCGAGGTGGTGGTGCCGCTCCAGGGGCTCATCGACATCGACGCCGAGCGGGCGCGGATCCAGAAGGAGATCGGGCGCGTCGACAAGGAGATCGCCCAGGTCGACAAGAAGCTGTCCAACCAGAAGTTCGTGGCCAACGCCCCGGCCGAGGTGGTCGACAAGGAGCGCGCCCGCCTGGCCGAGGAGGCCAGCCGGCGGCAGAAGCTGGTCAGCGCGCTGGAGGCACTCGCATGAGCACCGATCGAGCCACCGACATCACGCTGGTCGCCGCTCGCGCGGCGCTGCTCGTGGTCGACGTCCAGGAGAAGCTGGCCGCGGTGATGCCGGCCGAGGCGATGGCGGCGCTGGTCAAGAACGTGGGGATCCTGTGCGAGGCGGCCCGCCGCTTCGCCATCCCGGTCGTGGTCAGCGAGCAGTATCCGCGCGGGCTGGGCAGGACCGTGGCCGGCCTCGACGAGGCGCTCTCGCGCCTCCCCGCCGAGCTGCTGCACCGGTTCGAGAAGGTCGAGTTCTCCGCCTGCGCGGCGCCCGGCTTCGCCCCGGTCGAGGCCCGCCTGGACGGCCGCGATCAGTGGATCGTGACCGGGATGGAGTGCCACGTCTGCGTCTACCAGTCGGCCCGCGCGCTGCGCGCCGGCGGCGCGGCGGTGCACGTGGTCGGCGACGCGGTCATCTCGCGCACGGCCGAGAATCGAGCCACCGGGCTCGGGCTGATCGAGCGGACCGGAGCGCTCCTGACCAGCACCGAGGTGGTCGTCTTCGACCTGCTGCAGAAGGCCGGCGGCGACGACTTCAAGGCGCTCTCCCGCCTCATCGTATAGCCCGGTCGGGCCAGCGCGGTGAAGCGCCCTTGCCAGCGGGTCGGGCCGCGCTAACCTCCCCCGAGGAGAATCGATGCTGAGCAAAACCAAGTGGCTGGCCGCGGCTCTTTGTCTGGCGATTGCACCGATCGGGTGCACCGACCGAGACAGGGGCAACGAGCGGTGGGCGACCACCGAGAACACCAACGTCGATATCGACTGGAACAAGGTCAACGAGGCCTACAAGGCGGCCGAGGGGCCCGAGGACCTCGAGAAGCGCATCAACGAGATCTACGAGGGGGACGAGGTCATCAGCATCGCCGTCCACGACCTCGACGCGAAGAACCAGGAGGTGACCGGGTTCTTCGACAAGAACGGCAGCGGCGCGGTCGACGAGGGCGAGAAGGTCTTCACCATCAAGCGCGAGATCGTCGGCGACGGCCAGGCCCAGATGCAGACCCAGGGCTACGGGGCCTACGCCGGCTACCACTCGCCGCTGCTCAGCATCGCCACCGGGATGCTGCTGGGCTCGATGATGTCGCGCGCCTTCATGCCCGGCTACATGCCCCTCTACAGCCAGCCCTACCGGACCAGCACCAGCCGGCTGACCAGCCTGCGCGAGACGCGCAGCCAGGCCCGGCGCAGCAACCCGTCGCGCTTCCGGCCCAAGCCGTCGTCGACCGGTCGGGGCTACAACCGGACGCCGCGGGCGCCGCGCGGCGGCGGCCGCTTCGGGGTGCGCCGCTCGGTCCGCACCGTCCTCCCGGTCGAGCTGACCGCCTGATCGCTCGCGCGTGATGGGCCCGATCCGCAAGCTGGCGGAGATCCCGTTCCTGCGCCGCGAGCCGCTCGATCTGCTCAACCTGCGCCGGAAGCGACGCGCCCCGGACGCCGACTACGCCGGCTTCGGCCACGGCCGGGCCGACCTGGTCCGGCTCGAGGACCGGGCCGGCGCGTGCGTCGAGGTCGAGGGCGCGCTCATCCTCGCCCTGCACAGCTCGGACCTCGGCCAGGCCCGGGCCGACGACATCGACCTGGAGTTCTTCGTCGACGAGGTCGCGCCCGGCTACTCGGTGACGGCGCGGCTGTCCGCGTTCCTGGCCGCCCGCCTGGAGGAGGTGCGCGGGGACGAGCGCGCGATCGTCCTCGCGCTCTGCAACCCGCACCGCGCCGCCATCGCGCGCCCCGCCGCGGCTGGCGCGCTCCCGGTCCACTACGCGCTCGGCGACGTCGAGTCGTGGCTCGACCCGGACGGGCGGCTGCGGCTCACCGCCGACGCCTGGGCAATGAGCTGACGAGGTGACCATGGACGAGATCCAGCGGCGGACCGCTCCGACCCTGACCGAGGAGCAGAAGCTCCGCTACGCCGGCATCTGGCTGCTGAAGAAGATGGATCTCGACCCGAAGGAGGGCGGGATGGTGGTGCCCATCCATCTCCCGGCCGAGCTGACCCCGCTCGACGAGGTGCTCCACGAGCTCCAGGTCGCCGACCACGTGCGAATCCACAAGCGCAAGGACCGGTGGGAGATCACCCCGACCGGCCTTGCCTACCTGGGTCAGCTCATCGACGAGGCCGAGGCGCTCATCGAGGAGTTCGACGACGACGAGGTCGAGGACGTCATCGCCGAGCTGCGCCGGCGCGGCCTCGACGTCTTCCGCGCCCTCTTCCTGTGGGAGTGGTACACGGGCGAGCTCGACGACCTGGTCCTCTTCCAGCAGCGCCGCGGCGTCGCCGAGGTCCAGCCGCTCTGGGCCTACTACCTGGTCAGCGACGAGCTCTACGACACGCTGGGCGTGGCGCTCGCCCCTGCCACCTGATCGCGGTCAGAAGCAGGCGCCGTACTCGGTGCCGCTGACCAGCGCGGCCGGGTCGAAGCCGTGGCAGGTGCCGACCGCGCACTGGTTGCTCTGGGCGACGCCGTCGATGCTGACCGCGCAGATCTGCCGGCACTCGTCGGCCTGGGTGTCGTCGTCGTAGGTGATGACGAAGCAGCCGAAGCCGGGCTGGCAGTCGCTGTCGCTCGCGGCCGAGCAGTCGGCGGCGTCGCCGCCGGCTCCGGTCGTGGTGCAGTCGGTGTAGTGGACGCTCGCGCCGTCCTCGTCGTCGTAGGAGTAGAAGCGGCAGCCGAGGGCCGGGTCGCCGGGGCAGCCGCTCTGGCCGGCCGAGTCGGCCCGGCACTGCTTGGTGCAGGCGTTGGCGTTGGGCACCGCCTCGAGCTCGCCCGAGTCGTTCTCGAACACGACCTCGACGATGCAGCGGCCGATCCCGCAGTCGCGGTCCTCATCGCACATCTTCCGGCACTGGCCGGGCTCGCCCAGGCAGCTGTAGCCGGCCGCGCACTGGGTCTCGTCCTCGCAGTTGGACTGGGTCTGGCCGGGCGACGAGACCTCGCGGCACTCGGTCGCGCCGGTGTCGAGCGCGGCTCCGTCCAGGTCGCAGGCCTGACCCGGATCGCACCCGCACTGCTCGTAGACGCTGCAGAAGCCGTCGCTGCAGTCGGCGTCGCCGCCCAGGCCGTCGCCGTCGGTGCCCGGGCCCAGGTCGCCCTCGCCGTCTCCGGCCTCCCCACCCACTGGGGTCGGATTACCTTCCACGCTGGTGGAACAGCCGGCCAGTCCGGCCGCCAGAGCGTGCAACAGCGCGAAGACGCTGATCGCCCGCATGACGCGGTCCACCATGGCTACCCCGCCTGCAGGATGCGCACCAGGATGCTCCCGCCCGGGGGCGCGCGCAGGCACAGCACGGTGGGAGAGCCGCGGTAGTCGCGGCCATCGTCGAACAGGTCGTCCACCCGGTCCACGCTGCCGACCACCTCGATGAGGTCGCCGGGGGCGATGACCAGCTCCTGGGCTCGCCGCTCGGCGAGGCCGAGGTCGATCGTCCGGGGGGCGACGCCGCGGCGCGGCTCGACCTGGGCCTGGTACGGCGACACCACGGCGCGGGTGTTGCCGTCCTGGATGTAGAACTCGACGATCGCCTCGTCGTGCTCGGCGAGCTGCCAGAAGCCGCCGCCCGCGGTGCCGATCAGGGTCGAGCGGCGCCAGTTCTCGACCGTGTAGCGGTAGTAGATGCACTCGGCGCCGGACAGCGGGCTGCGCAGGAGATCGCGCGGCAGCACCCGCCCGCGAACCACCGCGGTCTTGCCCGGCTCGACCTCGTCGAGCGGCTCCGGGAGCGGCGGGAAGAAGGCGCCGAGCAGGCCGCTGATGATCCCGCTCAACCGAGCGCCTCCTCCGAGCCCGACAGGACCCGGCAGGCGGCTGGCGGGCTCATTCGTGGAACAGGCGCTCCCCGGTGACTTCGGCCGATGGCGTGCGGTCCCCGCGCCGCGCGCCGGACAGCTCGGCGGTGGTCTTGCGCAGGCGCTCGGCCAGGACCTGGACGAAGCTCCACAGCAGCTTCACCGACAGGCTCGGCTCCTTCTTGATGAGGGCATAGAAGTCCTTGCGGCGGATGTAGAGCAGGCGGCTCGGCTCGGTGGCGGTCGCGGTCAGCGAGCGCTGGGTGCGGTCGACCAGCGCCATCTCGCCGAAGTGCTGCCCCTTGCCCAGGGTCGCGACGGTGGTGCCGCCCTTGTGCAGCCGGACCTCGCCGCCCAGCACCACGAACATCGCGTCGCCCGGATCGCCCTCGCGGATGATGTCCTCGCCGTCCTGGTACTCGCGGCCCTCGGTGATGTTCATCACCCGGACCAGCTCCTTGTAGCTGAGGTAGCGGAACAGCTGCAGGCCCTTCAGGACCTCGATCTTGAGCGAGACCTCGACCGCGCGCTCGCCGACCTCGTCGGGCGCGTCCTCGCCGACCCGGATGATGACCGCGGTGATGTTGTCGTGGCCGCCGCCGCGGTTGGCCTTCTCGATGAGCTCGCGCGGGACGTCCTCGACGGTGCCCTCGCTGAGCAGGCCGGGCAGCTCCTCCTCGTCGAAGTAGACGTAGAGCCCGTCGGAGCAGACCAGGAAGCGGTCGCCTGGCAGGATGTCGAAGTCGAAGGTGTCGACCTCGACCGAGGCGTAGACCCCGACCGCGCGAGTGACCGCGTTCTTGAACTGCTTGTAGGGCGAGGTGTCGAACTCCTCGCGCCGGATCTTGCCGCGCCGGACCAGCTCGTTCATGAGCGAGTGGTCCTCGGTCAGCTGGTGGCACTGGTTCTGGCGGGTCAGGTAGATGCGGCTGTCGCCGACGTGGGCGATGAAGCCGCGCAGCCGGCCGGGCGCGCCGGCGATGAGCAGGACCGACGCGGTGGTGCCCATGCCGCGCTTCTCCTGCTCGGTCTGGGCCCGGTTGTAGACCGTGCCGCACGCGTCCTGGATGGCGTGCTCGAGCACCTGGAGCAGCTCGACCGCCTGCACGTCGGGGTCGCCGGCGCGGAAGCGGTCGACCAGGTCGCGGTTGGCGTACACCGCGTCGCGCACCTGGTGGACGGTGATCGAGGAGGCGACCTCCCCGGCGGCGTGCCCGCCCATTCCATCGGCGACGATGAAGAGCTGGAGCTTCTTGTCGATGAGGAAGTTGTCCTCATTGTGGTTGCGCTGCCGACCAACGTCGGTGGCGGCCGCGAACGAGAGCTCCATCCTCTTTTTCGCGTACCATGCGCACGGCCACGGGTCAATGAAAGAGTAGGATTTTCGAGCACCTACACGTGAGGCGGGCGCCGTTGAGCCGTCACTCGGGCGTGAGCCGGCCCAGGACCCCTGGCGCCAGCTCGCGGTCGACCAGCGCGGCCATCTCGTCGAAGGACTTCGTCCCGGTGTAGAGCCGCCCGCCCAGGATCACCGAGGGCGTGTAGCGGACCCCGGCCGCGAGCGCCACTCGCCGCTCGGCGTCGATGGTCCGGTCGGGGGTGCGCTCGCGGACGCAGCGCGAGAAGCCCCGCCCGTCCAGCTCCAGGTCGCGGATCATCTCGTCGCTGAGCGGCGCGTCCGAGGCGCCCTGGCGGGCCTGCCGGGTGGCCAGGTCGTAGAAGCCCCAGAACCGGCCCTGCCGCTCGGCGCACAGGGCGGCGCGGTGGAGCGCGCGGGCGCGGTCCTGGCGCCGGTCGGTCGGATCGTAGAGGTGGCGAAACACCAGGCGCACCTCATCCGGATAGGCCTGGCCGATCTGATCGAGCAGCTCGGCGGTCTCGCCGCAGTTGCGAGTCTGGAAGTTGCAGAAGAAGACGATCGTGACCGGCGCACCGCGCGGGCCGCGGCTGCGCCCGCCGCGATCGAGCGCCGCGCCGACCAGGGGCGGCGTGCCGAGTGGGGGCCGCTCGCCGGGGCCGAGGCCGTCCACCGCGCCGGCGCCGATGATCGGCTCCGGCTGCGAGGCGGCCACCTCGGCGACCAGGCGCGGATAGAGCTGGTCGGGCGGCACGCCCCGTTCGCGCAGCGCCATGGCCCGGGCGTAGGCCTCGTCGTAGAGCGCCTCCAGCTCGTCGAGCGATCGCGGCCGGCGGTCGTAGAGCATGCCGTTGATGAGCAGGCCGGGGGTGCGGCGCACCCGCCGGCGCTTGCGGTAGAAGTGATTGGCGACCACCGCGGCGGCGTGGCGCCCGTCCTCGAGCGCCGCCTCGACCCGCGCGCGGTCCACGCCGGCGTGCGCCGCCACGTCGGGCAGGTCGGCCACGCGCGGGCTGCGCATGGTGTCGCCGTACATCGCGTCGAGGAACTCGCGGAAGCGGCCCTCGGTGAACGCCTCCAGGCCGGCCTCGATGTGCGCGTTCGACTGCTCGCCGCTGGTGACCAGGCGGTAGAGGATGCGCACCCGGCGCGGGTGGCGCTCGAGCAGCTTGACCAGGAGCGAGTGCACGACCCCGCTCGACGATCCGTCGCCCAGGTCGGCGAAGAACTCGATCGTCACCGGCGCGTTGCGCGGCCCCAGCGACGGCACCTGGTCGGGCGGGCTGTGGACCACGGTGACGATCTTCCCGCGCGGCGCGACCGGCGGCGCGGCGACCGGCGGCGCGCCGGCCGGCGGCGCGGCGACCGGCGGCGCGGCGGCCGCGGGTCCGGACAGGGCGAGCGCGAGCCCGAGGGCAACGGCGATCACGCGCGGGATGCGCACCCGCCCAGGCTAGCAGATCACTTCGCGGCGGGCCTCGCGGCCGCTACTCGTCGTCGTCGAGCGGCTCGCGGGCCGGCCAGAAGAAGATGAAGTAGAGCCCGAGCGAGATGAGCGCGCCGAACGCCAGCGCGATGACGTACGGGCCGGTCACTTCAGGACTCGATCGATCGTCACGCCCAGGTTCACCGCCAGGACGCGCGGCAGCTCGCGGTCGTCGGCGAAGGACAGGATGGAGATCGATCCGGGGCTCACCCGGATGCGGTGGTAGTTGGCGGGCGGCGAGCCCATGTAGTGGCTGAGCAGCACCCGGATCACCCCGGCGTGAGTCACGATGGCGACCGCATCTCCGGAGGGGGCGTCCGACAGCGCCTGATCGACCGCCGCGACCGCGCGGCGCTGGATCTCGAGCAGGCTCTCGCCGCCCGGGATGCCCACCGCCTCCGGCTCGCGCAGGAACCGCTGGTACTCGCTGGTGGCGGTGATCTCGGCGTAGCTCATGCCCGTCCACTTGCCGAGCTTGAAGTCGATGAGGCGGGGGTCGCGGGCCACCTCGATGTCGGCATCGCGACCAATGATCTCGGCGGTCTGAACCGCGCGCTGGAGCGGGCTGGACAGCACCTCGCCCAGCTTCACCCCGGAGAGCGCGCGAGCGGCGCTCTCGGCCTGGCCCACCCCCTCGGGGGATAGCGGCACGTCGCGCTGGCCCAGCACGCGACCCTCGGCGTGCCACGACGTGACGCCGTGCCGGATGAGAAAGACGGTCGTCTCCAACGCGGCGCAACGTAGCGCAACGGGGCCGGGCTGGAAATAGCCTCGGGCGCCCCGACCTGTCATATGATCGACGCAAGTGGGAGACGTCGCGCCCCGGTCGGAGCACTCCAGTCGGTGAGACGCACAGCGGCCCGCTACCGCGTGTTCCTCTCGGTCAGGTACGAGGTCGCCGCCGACTTCGTCCGCGAGTTCGCCGAGAACCTGAGCCGAGGTGGGATGTTCATCCGCGGCGCGCGTGGGCTCAACCGCCGGCGCGACGTCGTGGTCGAGCTCGACCTGCCCGGCTACGGCCGGTTCGAGGTCCAGGCCGAGGTCGCCCACGTCATCAGCGACGAGATGGCGCGCGAGCACGGCCGCACCGCCGGGGCCGGGCTCGCCATCCGCGTGACGCCGGACGGCTTCGACGAGGCGCTGTCCGGTTACCTGGTGCGCCTGTCGCGCCGGGCCGACTCGATCGTGCTCGCCGCCGAGGGCGAGGCCGCGCGCCTGCTCCACGCCGCCGGCTACCAGGTGCGCTCGGTCGCGTCGCCCGAGCGGCTCGGCGCGCTGATCGACGGCTGCGAGCTGCCGCTCATCGGCGTGGTCGTGCCCGGCCAGCGGATGGCCGAGTTCGCCGGGGCCATGCACGGCACCCACGCGGCCGAGCTCCTGGTCCCGATGGAGGTAGAGCACCGGATCGACGAGGTGCTCGTGTGTCTCGACCGCCGGTTGTGAAGCCGGGGCCGCCCGGGTAAGGTCGGGCCGTGGAGCTCGCATTTACCCCGGAGCACGAGCAATTTCGCCGCGACGTGCGCTCCTGGATCCAGGGAGCGCTGCCGCCGGATCTCAAGGCCAAGGCGGAAGTCGACGCCAACTTCGACATGGCCGAGTCGATGCGCTGGCACAAGATCCTGCACCAGAAGGGGTGGGTGGCGCCCCAGTGGCCATCCGAGTACGGCGGACCGGGGCTGGACGCGACGCGGCGCTTCATCCTGACCGAGGAGCTCGAGCTGGCCGGCACGCCGCCGCTCTCGCCGTTCGGCCTCAGCATGGTCGGCCCGTTGCTCATGCAGTTCGGCTCGCCGGCCCAGAAGCAGCGCTACCTGCCGAAGATCCTCGCCGGTGAGGAGGTGTGGTGCCAGGGCTACTCGGAGCCGAACGCGGGCAGCGACCTCGCCTCGCTGCGCACCACCGCGGTGAAGAACGGCTCCGGCAAGTACGTGGTCGACGGGCAGAAGACCTGGACCACCTACGCCCAGTACGCCGACTGGATCTTCTGCCTGGTCCGCACCGACCCGAGCACGGCGCCGGGCCCGGGCGGCAAGGGCAAGAAGCAGGAGGGGATCAGCTTCCTGCTCATCGATCTGAAGACGCCCGGAGTCGAGGTCAAGCCGATGCTGACCCTCGGCGGCACGCCGGCGTTCTGCGAGACGTTCTTCACCGGCGCCGAGGTCCCGGCCGAGAACCTGGTCGGGCCCGAGGGCGGCGGCTGGACCCTGGCCAAGGCGCTGCTCGGCCACGAGCGCACCCTCATCGCCGCGGTCGGCCAGTCGCGCCGGGTGGTGCGCCGCCTGAAGCGGATCGCCGGAGCGCAGGTCGGGGCCGACGGGCGCAAGCTCATCGAGGATCCGCGGGTGCGCTCGCGCATCGCCGGGCTCGAGATCAAGCTGCGCGGGCTGCAGATGGCCAACTACCGCTCGCTGGCCGGAGCGCAGCTGGGCAAGGCGCCGGGGCCGGAGTCGTCGATCCTGAAGCTGCGCGGCTCGGAGATCCTGCAGCAGGCGTTCGAGCTGGCGATGGACATCATGGGGCCGGACTCGCTGACCTGGTTCAACGAGCCGGGGGTGGTGGCGCCGTTCGAGGAATGGGTCCCGTCGGCGTTCTGTTACACCCGGGCCACCACCATCTACGGCGGCTCGAACGAGATCCAGAAGAACGTGATCGCGAAGTACATCCTGGGTCTTCCGGCCAGGTAGCCGGGTAGAAGGCAACGAGCGAGGTGGTGCCGTGAACTTCGATCTCAGCTCCGACCAGAAGCTCCTGGTCGATACCGCGACCAGCTTCGCGAAGAAGAGCTCGCCGGTGTCTCGCGCGCGTAAGCTGCGCAGCGATCCGCTCGGCTTCGAGCCCAAGATGTGGAAGCAGATGGCCGAGCTCGGCTGGCTGGGCCTGTGCGTGCCCGAGGCCGACGGCGGGTTCGGTGCGCGCTTCATCGACCTCGCGCTGGTCCTCGAGCAGCTCGGCACCACGCTGGTGCCCGAGCCGATCCTGGCCACCTGCGTGCTGGGCGGGACGGCGCTGGCGCGGGCCGGGTCCGCCGAGCAGCGCGGCCGCTGGCTGGCTCCGCTGGCGGCCGGCGAGCTGCACGCGGCGCTGGCCTGGGCCGAGCGGGGCGGGCGCTACGACCCGGCCGGCTGCGCGGCCAGGGCCGAGAAGAGCGCCGGCGGCCATCGCATCTCGGGCGAGAAGGTCTGGGTCCAGGGTGGCCACGCCGCGCAGCTGTTCCTGGTCACCGCGCGCACCGCGGGGCGACCGGGCGAGGCGAGCGGCGTGTCGCTGTTCGCGATCGATCGCGACGCGCCGGGGGTCGAGGTGCAGCCGGTCGAGACCATGGATGGCCGGCGGGCCGCGATGGTGCGGCTGGGCGGCGTCGAGGTCGGCGCCGACCGCATGCTGGGCGGGGAGGGGACCGCGGCGGCCCTGGTCGAGGATGTCCTCGACGCCGGCGCGGCGGCGGCGTGCGCCGAGTCCAGCGGCATGGCGCAGGCGGTCCTGGCCATGACGGTCGACTACCTGAAGACCCGCGAGCAGTTCGGCGTGAAGATCGGGACCTTCCAGACCCTGCAGCACCGCGCGGTCGAGATGTTCGTCGAGACCGAGCTGTGCCGGTCGCACGCGATCGAGGCCTCTCTCCGGATCGACGAGGGCGGCGCCGACGAGCGACGCCAGGCGGTGTCCGCCGCGATGGTGCAGCTCGCCACCGGCGGGCGCGGCGTGGTGCGCACGGCCATCCAGCTGCACGGCGGGATCGGCTGCACCGACGAGCACGACGTCGGGCTCTACTTCAAGCGCATGCAGGCCCTCGGCGCGCTCCTTGGCGACGAGGACCATCACCTGGCTCGCTTCGCGGCGCTGTCCCAGCTGCCCGGCGAGCCGCTCTAGGGTCCGTCGTCATGGCCATTCTTCCGTACATCAACGTCCCGAACATCCACATCGCCGGGCCGGTCCAGATCACCTCCTTCGGCCTGCTGGTGGCCGCCGGCGTGCTTTTCGGCAGCTGGATGGGGCGCCGGTACGCCGAGCGCCACGACATGGACGAGGAGGTGATGCGGTACCTCAGCATCCGCATCATCATCTGGGGGTTCATCGCCTGCCACGTCTTCAATACCGTCTTCTATGAGTGGGACCGGTTCCAGGAGGAGCCGCTGCTCATGCTGAAGGTGTGGGACGGCATCTCGTCGTGGGGCGGGGTGATCGGCGGCGCGCTGGCGCTCTACATCTATACCGGCATACGGAAGCTCGACCGCCTGCGCTGGGGCGACTGGGCGGCGTACGCCGCGATGGCGGCGTGGGTGCCGGGCCGGCTGGCCTGCGCGGTGGCCCACGATCACCTCGGCTACCCGACCACGTTCGGGCTCGGGGTCGACTTCCCGCCCCACAAGTATCCGTTCGACAAGATGAGCGCCACGGTGGTGCGGGCCCACGATCTGGGCCTGTACGAGCTCATGTACCTGGTCCCGCTGCTGCTGGTGGTGCTGGTGCTCGCGCGCTGGCGCGGGCGCAAGCCGGGCTTCCTGCTCGGCTTCGTGGCGGTGGCGTACAGCATCCCGCGCTTCTTCCTCGATTTCCTGCGCCGGACCGAGTCGGACCCGCGCTACCTGGGCCTGACCTTCGCCCAGTTCTCCTGCATCCTGGCCCTCCTGCTCGGCATCCGGCTGCTCCGGCGCAAGGTCGACAGCGACCCGCTGCCGGCCGCGGTGATCGAGCCGCCGGGGGGACAGCCGCGCGCGGCAGCGGCCGCCAGGAAGCCGCCGGTCAAGAAGGCAAAGAAGAAGTGAGCCGCCGCCGCCGCCGCCAAGGAGGACGGGGATGAAGACCCGAGCCGCAGTCGCTCATCGCGCCGGAGATCCGCTCGTCATCGAGGAGGTCGAGCTGGACGGGCCGAAGCAGGGGGAGGTGCTGGTCGAGATCAAGGCGACCGGCGTCTGCCACACCGACGAGTTCACCCGCTCCGGCGCGGATCCGGAGGGCCTCTTCCCGGTCATCTTCGGGCACGAGGGGGCGGGCGTGGTCCTCGAGGTCGGCCCGGGCGTCACCAGCGTGAAGCCGGGCGATCACGTCATCCCGCTCTACACGCCGGAGTGCCGGCAGTGCAAGTCGTGCCTCAGCGGCAAGACCAACCTCTGCACCGCGATCCGCGCGACCCAGGGGAAGGGGCTGATGCCGGACGGGACCAGTCGCTTCAAGCTGCGCGGCGAGACGGTGCACCACTACATGGGGTGCTCGACGTTCGCCAACCACACCGTCCTGCCGGAGATCGCGCTGGCGGTGGTGCGGCCGGACGCGCCGTTCGACAAGATCTGCTACATCGGCTGCGGGGTGACGACCGGGATCGGCGCGGTCATCAACACCGCGAAGGTCGAGCCGGGCGCCAGCGTGGTGGTGTTCGGGCTGGGCGGCATCGGGCTCAACGTGGTGCAGGGCGCGCGCATGGCCGGGGCCGGCATGGTGGTCGGCATCGACCTCAACCCGGCTCGCGAGGAGCTGGCCCGGCGGTTCGGGCTGACTCACTTCGTCAACCCGCGCGACGTCGCGGGCGACCTGGTCGCCCACATCGTCGAGCTGACCGGCGGTGGGGCGGACTACAGCTTCGAGTGCGTCGGCAGCACCCAGCTCATGCGCCAGGCGCTCGAGTGCTGCCACCGCGGCTGGGGGGTGAGCGTCATCATCGGCGTGGCCGGGGCCGGCCAGGAGATCTCGACCCGGCCGTTCCAGCTGGTGACCGGGCGGGTGTGGAAGGGGACCGCGTTCGGCGGGGCGCGCGGGCGCACCGACGTGCCGCGCATCGTCGACTGGTACATGGACGGCAAGGTCCAGATCGATCCGCTCATCACCCACACGCTGCCGCTCGAGCGGATCAACGAGGCGTTCGACCTGATGCACGCCGGCTCGTCGATCCGCACGGTGATCGAGTTCTGAACCGCTGCGCGGCGCCTGCCCGGGCGCCGCGGATCAGATGTTGCGGATGCGCGGGCCGGTCGAGCCGGCCGGGTAGCGTCGGCGCGCGCCGCCTCCGCGGTTGCGGCGGCTGTCGTAGTCGCTGGTCGTGCGGCGCTGGATCATCTCGGCCCGGATCTCGTCGCGATCGGTGCGGCTGAGCTGCTCGCGCGCGACCGGGAGGAGCTCGCGCTCCTCGCGCTCCATGTGGCCCCGGTAGGCGCGGGCCAGCTCGTTGACCAGGACCACCAGCGAGGCGCCGTCGGCCGCGTCGGGGCCGGTCGGCGGCCAGCCGACCACCATGGCGCGCAGCTGCTTGACCAGGTGGCGGTGGAGCATGTGCTCGGTGGCCAGGTCGTCGAGCAGCGCGGACAGCGAGGCGATCCCGCGCAGGCGCGGGAACAGCGACACCTCCTCGTCCTCCTCGTGCCGGAGCACCGCGCGCTCGAGGAACTCGGTCACCGATTCGATGATGGCGAGGTCGGCGGGGCCGCCGCGCTGGCGGACCACCGCGCTGACGGCCTGCTGCAGCTCGGCCAGCCGCTCGTCGAGGCGTCGGTGCGAGCGCTCGAGCAGCTCGAGCGGGCCTTCGTCCGGGCTGGGCGGGAGCTGGGTGCCTCCCGCCGCCCGGGCGGCGGCGACGGTGTGACGCTCCTCGGCCTCGGCCAGCGCGGTGGCGCGGGCGATCAGGCGCGCCGCGGTCAGCACGCTGGCGACCACGCTGTGATCGGCGTGGTCGGATCCGGTCCCGGCGGCGGGAAGGAAGCGGCCCATGTCGGGCTTGCCGCTGTCGCCCGAGCGCACGCGGCGAGCGGCGGCGATCGCGGCGACCTTTCCGGCCGGGCGGCGCCGCGGGCGAGTGGCGGCGACCGCGGCGGTCTTTCCGGCTCCGCCGCTCGCGCGGCGTCCGGCCTTTCGGCCGGCGCTGCGGGTGCCCTTGCTCCCCTCGCCGCCGCCGCTCTTGCCGCCGCTGCGACTGCCCCCTTCACTAACGCGTCCCGTTCTCGGTAATCCACCCACGTTAACAAGCTACCACCAAACCGGACCTGGCGACGCGGCGCGATGAGGACACACGTGGGGGCCACCCCGCGCGGCTTTGTGCTTCTCGCACGCGATGCGAACCGCTAGCGTCGACCAGTGCTCCGACCGGGTGATGGTGAGCTGGTCAGGCGAGCTGCTCGAGCCATCGCCGCCCGCGCGGCGCTGTCCGCGGCGCTGATGGCTGGAATCCTGGCTGCCTGCGATCCAGCCGGCGACGCCGGCGATCCGCGACTCGGCGAGAGTCGACTCGCGCTCGATGCCTACTGCGATGCCGAGGTGGACGGCTCCGGCGTCCTCGACGTGGAGAACGACTACCTGCCCCAGGTGGTGGCCTGCGAGAACGGCGCCGCCCCGCCCGAGGCGCTCGCCGCCCAGGCGGTCGCGGCCCGCTCGTTCCTCTACTACAAGCTCGCCCGCGAGGGCCACATCGGCGACGGGCAGGGCGATCAGGTCTACACCTGCGGCAACCCGGCCGGCGACGAGCACCGCCGCGCGGTGGAGGAGACCTCCGGCATCGTGCTCGGCTACCGCGGCGTCATCGTCGCCGCGTTCTACGTGGCCGGCGCGCTGCAGGATCCGCCCGACTGCACCGGCGGCGCCAGTGACCCGACCGGGACCGAGCCGTTCGTCACCTACAACGAGGGGCGCTCCGGCGCCGACATCGATCAGACCTCGCTCGGCCTGGTCGACCCCGACAACTTCGAGAACCGCGGCTGTCAGTCGCAGAACGGCGCCAGCTGCCTGGCCCGGGCCGGGCGCGACTTCCCGTCGATCCTGCGCTTCTACTACGGCGAGGACATCGAGCTCATCGCGGCCGAGGGGCCGTGCGTCATCGGCAGCGATCCGCCGCCGCCCGACGACCCGCCGCCTCCCGGTGATCCGGACGATCCGCCACCCGGCGATCCGGACGATCCGCCGCCCGGCGATCCGGCGCCCGGCGACGCGATGCTTGCCGGTGGTGGCGGGTGCAGCGCGACCAGTGCGAGCGCCGATGGCACCCCGGGCGCCCCGTTCCTCGCGCTTCTGCCGGCTGTCCTCGCCGGTCTCTGGCTCGCGCGCCCTTCCCTCAGGGCGAGGGCAGCGCCTGCAGCTTCACCTTCACCTGGCGCTTGTCGTTGCTCCGCACCACGTCGAGGGTGACCGAGTCGCCGACCTTGTGCTTGTCGAGCTGGCGGTAGAGATCGGTCAGATCGCCGACCGGCTGCTCGTCGATCCCGACGATCACGTCGCCCAGCACCCAGCGCCCGCTCGGGCCCTTCTTGATCCCGAGCAGCCCGGCCCGCCCGGCCGCGCTGTCGGCGGTCACGTCCTCGATGAGGACACCCTTCAGGTTGAGCTGGCGCGCGATGTTGTCGGGAGCCGGGCGGATGCCCAGGCCGGGCCGCTCCACCTTGCCGTGCGCGACCAGCTCCGGGACGATGAGGTTGATGGTGTCGACCGGCACCGCGAAGCCGATGCCGGCGAACGCGCCGGACGGGCTGTAGATCGCCGTGTTGATCCCGATGAGGCGCGCCGCGCTGTCGAGCAGCGGCCCGCCGCTGTTGCCCGGGTTGATCGCGGCGTCGGTCTGGATGACGTCGCTGATCGGGCGGCGAGTGACCGACTGGATCTCGCGACCGAGCCCGCTGATGACGCCGGTGGTCAGGGTCTGGTCCAGGCCGAACGGGTTGCCGATCGCGAACACCTTCTGCCCGACCTGGAGGTTGTTGGAGGTGCCGACCGCGATCGCGCGCAGCTTCTCGCGGGGCGCGTCGATCTTGAGGACCGCGAGGTCCTTGTCCTCGGCGACCCCGACGATCTTGCCCTTCCACACCGTGTTGTCGTTGAGCGTCACGTCCGCCTGCGTCCCGCTCTGGATCACGTGGTAGTTGGTGACCACGTGCCCCTCGGTGTCCCAGACGAAGCCGGACCCGGTGCCCTGGGGAATCTCGTGCACGCTGAGGGTGAGGCCGCTGCGCCTGACATCGACGCTGGTCACGTGCACCACCGACGGTGACACCTGGCGGAACAGCTCGATGTTGGACTTCTCCTCGCCGGCCAGGTCGTCGCGCGGGGTGATCGCGCGCGGCTCGGGGACGGTGGCGTGGGCCTCCGGCTCGCTGCGCCGGCGATCGCGCAGCACCATCCAGACCAGGGCGCCGGCCACGACCAGCAGCAGGATGGCGAGCCAGCGGGTGGCGGCGGTGGGGCCGCGCGGGGAAGGGTTGGTACCTGGTTCGTAGACGGGCGGATAGGCCATCCGTGGTCCTCGCGGCTTCGTGCCCTCAACCTTAGCACCAGTCGCGCGAATTCCCCGTGCCAGCCGATGGCGCAAGGCGGGACCGAGGCGGCGCTTTTGCCGGCGCGGTGGTCGAGCCAACCCACAGTCGAGCTGTTACGCTACGTCGAATGGCGTCCCGCGCGAGTGACGGCGGGCGCGGGCCTGTCCGCGGCAGTCTGGAGCGTTTCCGCACCGAGGTCCGCCAGCGGGCCCAGGCTCGCGTGTCGGACACCGTGTTCCGGGCGATGGCGTCGGCCGCCCGGCTCCACCCGCTGGCCAACCCGGAGCGGCACCAGGTCGAGGTCGTCCGCGACGTGCCCTACCTCGACGACGGCCACGTCGACCACCGGCTCGACGTCTACCGGCCGACCGGGCGACCCGGGCCCCATCCGGTCGTCCTTTACGTGCACGGCGGCGGGTTCAGCCTGCTGTCGAAGGACACCCACTGGGCCATGGCGCTGGTCTACGCCCGCTACGGCTACCTGGTGTTCAACATCAGCTACCGGCTGGCCCCGCGCCACCCGTTCCCGGCGGCGATCTGCGACACGCTGGCCGCGTACGAGTGGGTGATCGCGAACGCGGCGTCGATGGGCGGCGACCTGTCGCGTCTGGTGGTGGCCGGCGAGTCGGCCGGCGCCAACCTGGTGACCGCGCTGTCGGTCGCGACCTCGTACCGGCGACCGGAGCCGTGGGCGGCGCGCGCGTTCGACCTCGGCGTCGCGCCGCGGGTGGCGGTGCCGGCGTGCGGGATCTTCCAGGTCAGCGACGCCGAGCGGTTCGCGCGCCGTCGTCGGCTGCCCTACGTGGTGCGCAAGACCCTCGAGGACGTTGCGTCGCTCTACCTGCGCGGGGCCGACCGCAGCCAGGTGGGCGGGATCGACTTGGCCGACCCGCTGCTCGTGTTCGAGCGCGGCGAGCCGCCCGAGCGGCCGCTGCCTGCCTTCTTCTTGCCGGTCGGCACGCGCGACCCGCTGCTCGACGACACCCGTCGGATGCGGCGCGCGCTCGATGCGCTCGGCGTGCCGGTGCAGGCTCATTACTACCGGGGCGAGATCCACGCCTTCCACGCCCTCATGTTCCGCGGGCGCGCGCGCGAGTGCTGGACCGACATCTTCGCGTTCCTCGACCAGCACCTCGGCGGCGAGGCCACCCGGGTCGAGGGCGATCCGGACGAGAGCGCCGCGTAGGCGCGCGGTCCAGGTCATCCGCGCGAGCGGCGCGTTGGAAGGGCGGTGCCGCGCGCGCCTGCCCGGGTCGGCTGCCCTCGAGCTCGAGTTGTAAGCCGCGCGCGACAAGCGTCGCGCCGGCCTCACCAGGGCGTGTCGCGCGCCGCGCGGGTGCGCCCGGAATGCTCGCGGGCGCCAAGGACAGTCGCGCGGGCCGGGTCTATTCTGGGCCCTTCGCGATGAGGGGGAGGAGCCAAGCGATGCGATTTCTGGTCTCGATCGGTGCGGCGGCTGCGGCGATGGTGGCGGTGCCCGCGGTCAGCGCAGCCTTCTGTGGGTTCTACGTCAGCGGGGCCGACGCCGAGCTCTACAACAACGCCACCCAGGTGGTGATGATGCGCGAGGGGACGCGCACGGTGCTGTCGATGCAGAACAACTACCAGGGGCCGCCGTCCGACTTCGCGATGGTGGTGCCGGTGCCGGTGGTGCTGCAGAAGGAGAACGTGAAGACGCTGCCGCGCGAGATCTTCCGCAAGGTGGATTCGCTGTCGGCCCCGCGACTGGTCGAGTACTGGGAGCAGGACCCCTGCATGCAGCGGATGGAGATGGAGGAGGGCGCGGTCGCCAAGTCGGCTCCGCCGTCGCCGGCCCCCAGCGGCGGCGCCTCGGCGCGCGACCTGGGCGTGACCATCGAGGCCAAGTTCACGGTCGGCGAGTACCAGATCGTGATCCTCTCGGCCAAGGATTCGACCGGGCTGGATACCTGGCTCCGGCAGGAGAAGTACAAGATCCCCGACGGGGCCGAGCCGTACCTCAAGCCGTACGTCGAGGCCGGGTCGAAGTTCTTCGTGGCCCGGGTCGACATCGAGAAGGTCAAGTTCGAGAACGGGCAGGCGATGCTGTCGCCGCTCCGCTTCCACTACGACGCCGACGAGTTCAGCCTGCCGATCCGGCTGGGCATGATCAACTCGGCCGGGACCCAGGATCTCCTGGTCCACATCCTGGCCCCCAACCAGCGCTACGAGGTGGCCAACTACCCCAACGCGACCATCCCGACCAACCTCGACGTGCGCGAGGAGGCGCGCGGGCGGTTCGGCGAGTTCTACGCGGCGCTGTTCGACCGCACCGTCGAGAAGCACCCGGGCGCGGTGGTGACCGAGTACTCGTGGGACGCCGGTTCGTGCGATCCGTGTCCGGAGCCGCCGCTCGAGCAGGGAGAGCTGGCCACCCTCGGCGCCGACGTGCTGTACGGGCCGCCCATGCCGAAGACGCCGCCCAAGGCGCCGGCCCGCAAGCTCGGCGACAAGCCGCGCGACGCGGTGGACGAGCTCATGGCCGACAAGAGCGTCACGCCGCCGCCGGCGCCGCCGCCGCGTCAGTTCCAGTCGTTCGTCCTGACCCGGCTGCACGCGCGCTACGGCAAGGACGGCATCCGCGAGGACCTGGTGTTCAAGGCGGCCCAGCCGATCGCGGGCGGGCGCGAGTGGCGCGGCGCCGAGGGCAAGCTGGAGGAGGGCTCGATCGCCGCGCCGTCCAACAACTTCCAGGGCCGCTACGCGATCCGACACGAGTGGACCGGGCCGATCGCCTGCGCGAACCCGGTGCGCGGGGTGTGGGGCGGACCGCCGGCCGGCCAGCAGATCGCGGCGGGGGCGGGGCAGCCCAAGCCGGCCCTCGACCTGGCGTTCGTGGCCCGCGGCAAGACCCAGCTGGCCCAGATCGTGAAGCAGGACGTGCCGGAGATCGGGCTGGTCGCGGGCAAGGTCGACGACAAGAAGCCGACCGAGCCGAGCGCCACGACCGAGCCGGCCGCCGGCGGCCAGCAGCCGGTCAAGAAGGAGAAGAAGGGCTGCGCGGTGGGCGGGGCAGATGCGTCGTGGCTGGGGGGACTGTTCGCCGGCGTGCTCGCCCTCGGCGTCCGCCGCCGTCGCCGGGCCGGAAGCCTGGAGCGCTCCCATGGGTAGGGGCTGGCTGGCCATCGTGGCGGCGGTGTCCGCGTCGGTGGCGGCGCCGGCCGCGGCGGGCGCGTTCTGCGGCTTCTACGTGAGCGGGGCCGACGCCGAGCTCTACAACAACGCCACCCAGGTGGTGCTGATGCGCGAGGGCTCGCGCACGGTGCTGTCGATGCAGAACAACTACCAGGGGCCACCGTCCGACTTCGCGATGGTGGTGCCGGTGCCGGTGGTGCTGCAGAAGGAGAACGTGAAGACGCTGCCGCGCGAGATCTTCCGCAAGGTGGACTCGCTGTCGGCCCCGCGCCTCGTCGAGTACTGGGAGCAGGACCCTTGCCGCCCGCCCGAGCCGCCGATGTCGGCGTCGGCGGGAGCCGGGTTCGGCGCCGCGGGCTCGGTGCGCCGGTCGCGCGGCGCCGACCTCGGCGTGAAAATCGAGGCCAAGTTCGCGGTCGGCGAGTACCAGATCGTGATCCTCTCGGCCAAGGATTCGACCGGGCTGGATACCTGGCTCCGGCAGGAGAAGTACAAGATCCCCGACGGGGCCGAGCCTTACCTCAAGCCGTACGTCGAGGGCGGATCCAAGTTCTTCGTCGCCCGGGTCGACGCGTCGAAGGTGAAGTTCGAGAACGGGCAGGCGATGCTGTCGCCGCTCCGCTTCCACTACGACACCGAGGAGTTCACCCTGCCGATCCGGCTGGGCATGATGAACTCGGCCGGAACCCAGGATCTCCTGGTGAGCATCCTGGCCCCCGGCCAGCGCTACGAGGTGGCCAACTACCCGAACGCCACCATCCCGACCAACCTGGACGTGCGCGAGGAGGCGCGCGGGCGGTTCGGCGAGTTCTACGCGGCGCTGTTCGACCGCACCCTCGAGAAGAACCCGGGCGCGGTGGTGACCGAGTACGCGTGGGACGCCAGCTCGTGCGACCCGTGCCCGACCCCGGCGCTCGACCCCGGCGAGCTGTCCACCCTGGGCGCCGACGTGGTGCGCGGTGGGCCCGGTGGGCCTGGTGGGCCTGGTGGGCCTGGTGGGATCGGTGGCGGCGGCGGCGCGCGGCCCGGGCGCTCGCGCGGCGGCTTCATCGGCGGGTTCGTGCTGACCCGGCTGCACGCGCGCTACGGCAAGGACGGCATCCGCGAAGATCTCGTGTTCAAGGCGGCGCCGCCGATCGCGGGCGGCCGCGAGTGGCGCGGCCCCGACGGCAAGCTCGAGGAGCGGGCCGCGCCCTACACGATGAACAACTTCCAGGGTCGCTACGCGATCCGGCACGAGTGGACCGGGCCGATCGCCTGCGCGAACCCGGTGCGCGGGGTGTGGGGCGGGCCGCCGGCCGGCCAGCAGATCGCGGCCGACGCCGGGCAGCCCAGGCCGGCGCTCGATCTGGCCTTCGTGCCGCGCGGCAAGGCCCAGCTGGCCCAGATCGTCCGGCAGGACGTGCCGGAGATCGGTCTGGTGATCGACCCGAAGGCGGCGCCGCCGGCGACCGACGCACCGCCGGCGACGTCCGGATCGACGCCGGCCGACGAGGGCGCACCGCCGACCGCCGAGCGCCCGGTCAAGCGGGAGAAGAAGGGCTGCGCGGCGGGGGGCGCCGATGGCTCGTGGCTGGCCGTGCTGCTGGCCGGGCTGTTCGCGATCGGTGCGCGCGGCGCCCGCGGTCGCCGGAGGTCGCCCCATGCGTAGAGTCGGCATGCGCGGGGTCGTCCCGCTGGCCGCGGCGGCCGCGATGCTCGGGCTGGCGCCGGCCGCGGCGGACGCGTTCTGCGGCTTCTACGTCAGCGGCGCGGGCGCGGACCTCTACAACAACGCCACCCAGGTGGTGCTGATGCGCGAGGGGACGCGCACGGTGCTGTCGATGCAGAACAACTACCAGGGGCCGCCGTCCGACTTCGCGATGGTGGTGCCGGTCCCGGTGGTGCTGAAGAAGGAGAACGTGAAGACGCTGCCGCTCGAGATCTTCGCCCGGGTGGACAAGCTGTCGGCGCCGCGGCTGGTCGAGTACTGGGAGGAGGATCCCTGCGCGGTGCGCGAGCGGGAGAAGGACCGCGCGCCCGGTGGGATGGTCGACAGCGCCGCGGTCGAGACCAAGGGCGGCGGCTCGGGCGTGAAGGTCGAGGCCCGCTTCAAGGTCGGCGAGTACGACATCGTGATCCTCTCGGCCAGGGACTCGACCGGGCTGGATTCCTGGCTGCGGCAGGAGAAGTACAAGATCCCGGCCGGGGCCGAGCCGTACCTCCGGCCGTACGTCGCGGCCGGGTCGAAGTTCTTCGTGGCCAAGGTCGACATCGAGAAGGTGCAGAAGGTGGACGGTCGGCTCATGCTGTCGCCGCTCCGCTTCCACTACGACTCGGAGGAGTTCAGCCTGCCGATCCGGCTGGGCATGATGAACTCGTCGGGCAAGCAGGACCTCATCGTCAACGTCCTCGCCCCCGGCCAGCGCTACCAGGTCGCCAACTACCCCAACACGACCATCCCGACCAACCTCGACGTGCGCGAGGAGGCCCGGTCCCGGTTCGGCGAGTTCTACGCCGCGCTGTTCGACCGCACCCTCGAGAAGAACCCGGGCGCGGTGGTGACCGAGTACGCGTGGGACGCCGGCTCGTGCGACCCGTGCCCGGAGCCGCCGCTCGAGCCGGGTGAGCTCATGACCCTCGGCGGCGACGTGCTCGGCGGGGGGGCGGCGCGCGGCGACGGCTTCGTGCTGACCCGCCTGCACGCGCGCTACGCCAAGGACGGGATCCGCGAAGATCTCGTGTTCAAGGCGGCCAAGGGCATCGCCGGCGGGCGCGAGTGGGGCGGCCGGGGCGCCAAGCTGGAGGAGGGCGCGATCGAGTCCGACACCAACAACTTCCAGGGCCGCTACGCGATCCGACACGAGTGGACCGGGCCGATCGCGTGCGCGAGCCCGGTGCGCGGGGTGTGGGGCGGACCGCCCGGCGGACAGGCGCCGACGCTGATGGCGGCGACCGGGCTGGCCTTTGCCCAGCGCGGCGCGGTCCAGCTGCAGCAGATCGTCCGGCGTGACGTGCCGGAGATCGGGCTGGTCGCGCAGGGCGACGGCTCGAGCGGCGCGAAGACGACCCCGCCGGACCAGGGACAGGCCCAGGGACAGGGACAGGCGCCGGCGCCAGCGCAGTCGCAGTCGCCGCGCAAGGAGAAGAAGGGGTGCGCGGCGGGCGGAGGCAGCGAGCCGGCCGCGGGCGCGCTCCTCCTCCTCCTCGCCGGCGCGCTCGCGCGGTGGACACGCAGATCGGGGAGGCGGACGTGACGCGCAGGATGATGGCGGCGCTCGGCGCCGCGGCCGCCCTCGCGGCGGCGATCTCGTGCGGGGTCGGGGCCGGCTCCGGCGAGCACCCTCTCGGCGAGCACCCGGTCGAGGCGGCCCAGCCGGCCCCGCCGGTCCTGCCGCGCAGCAACGGGCTGGCCGAGCCGTCGCAGGCCGACCTCGGCGCGGTGGCCGGAGTGACCGACGGCATGACCCTGGCCGACGTGGATACGTGTGGGGGCTGCCACGCCGACGTGTTCGCCCAGCAGCAGGCCAGCGCGCACGCGTACTCGTCGTTCAACAACCCGGTCTACCGGGTGGCGGTCGACAAGCTGCGCCACGACGTCGGGCCCAAGGCCAGCCGGATGTGCGGCAGCTGCCACGACATCGCGCTCCTGGCCGACGGAATCATGGACCGCGAGGTCGAGCCGGAGGACACCCGCGCGCACGCCGGCGTCACCTGCCGCGTCTGCCACGGCATCGCCGAGGCGCGGCGCGACGGCAACGGCAGCTACGCGCTCAAGCGCCAGCCGATCCTCCTGCCGCGCGACGGCGACGAGGCCAGCATCGCGGCGCACCGCCGCACGGCCGCGCCGCTGCGCACCGCGGAGATGTGCGGCTCGTGCCACCGCTCGTTCCTGAACGAGGCGACCGGCAACCCGGGCGTGTTCCTGACCGGCCAGGACGACCTGGGCGCGTGGCTCGGCACGCCCTTCAACAAGAGCGGCCTGGCCCGGGTCGACGACCAGATCGAGGCCCAGGACTGCATCGGCTGCCACATGCCGGCCGAGAAGGCGACCCGCGGCGACGCGGCGGCGCGGCGCGACGGGGTGGTGCCGTCGCACCGCTTCCTCGGCGGCCACACCTGGCTGGCCCAGATGCTGGGCGAGAAGGAGCAGCTGGAGATGCAGCGCAAGTTCCTGCGCGGCGCGGTGTCGATCGACGTGGCGGCGGCGCGCGACGGCGCCGGTCGGCGGACCATGCCGGCCGACGGCGCGCCGGTCGCGGCGGGCGACACGATGGAGCTCGACGTGGTCCTGCGCAGCCAGCGAGTCGGCCACCGCTTCCCGGCCGGCGTGCTCGACGCCCAGGACACCTGGATCGAGGTGGCGGTGCGCGACGCCGGCGGCGCGGTCATCGCCCGCGCCGGCGGGCGCCAGGCCGCGTCCGGCGACGACCCGACCGCGCACGTCCTGCGATCGCTGGTCGCCGACCGGGACGGGGTGCCGCGCTTCCTGCGCGAGACCCACGAGTTCCGCGCGCCGATCGTGAACCACACGCTGGCCCCACGCGACGCGGTCGCGGTCCGCTACCGGCTGCACGTGCCGGCCCGGGCGGCGCTGCCGCTCGCGGTCGAGGCGCGCCTGGTCCACCGCAGCCGCAACCTCCCGCTCCAGCGCTCGGCGTGCGAGGCGTCGCGCATCGAGCGCGGCCGCCGGTTCTCGGCCCGCGCGCACGAGCTCGACGATCCGGTGCTCGATCCGTGCGCGGAGCAGCCGCTGACCGTGATGGGCGAGACCACCGCGTGGATCGGCGACGGCTGGCGCGAGCGCGCCGAGGCCGCGGCGCGCGATCGCGCGGCCGACGCGCCGGCGCCGCGCCCGACCTGGCGGCGGCGCTACGAGCTCGGCATGGCGCTGCTGCACGGGCTGCAGGAGGATCTCGAGGAGGCGCGCGCGCCGCTGGTCGCTGCGCTCGACGACCTCGAGCGCGAGCCGGGCATCGGCGCCCGCGAGCGCGCCATGGTCCTGCTCGCGCTCGGCCAGCTCGAGGGGCTGCAGGGGCGGACCGAGGCGGCGGTGGGCTGGCTCGATCGCGCCGACCGCGAGATGCCCGGCCACCCGGCGGTCGCCTTTGCCCGCGGGCAGGCGTTCGCCCGGGTGTGGCGCTGGCCCGAGGCGGCCGACGCCTTTGCCGCGGCCATGGCCAAGGCGCCGTCGAACGCGCCGGGGTGGAGCCAGCTGGCGATCGCGCTGGGCAGCGCCGGCCGCGAGGCCGAGGCGCTGACCGCCGCGCAGCGCGGCCTCGCCCTGGCCCCGCGCGACGCCGACTGCCTGCGGGTGCAGGCGCTGGCGCTGCGCAGCCTGGGCGCGGACGCGAGCGAGACCGACGCCGCGCTCCGCGCGTACGACGAGTACCGTCCGCCCGATCGCGCGGCCGATCTCCGGATCGCGTGCGTCGGCTCGGTGCCGCTGTGCGCGAGGGAGCGCGACCCGGTCCACATCCACGAGCTGGTCCAGCCGTAGGGTCGGCTGGCCCTCGGGCCGCCCTCGGCTGGATCAGATCGCGCCGCGTCGCGAGACCCGGCGTCGATCGTGGGCGCGGCAGCGCTCGCCGCCGTCGAACACCGTCACTCGCTTGAGCCGGTGGCGGTGGTCGAGGGCGGTGTAGTGGCTCTTGCGCGCGGCGAACAGGTCGAGCTGGCGGCCGCGCACGCCGCCGCCCTGGTCGTCCGCCACCACGCAGCCGTCGTGGACGAAGCCGCCCCAGGGCGGCACGCCCGGCATGGTGAGGCCGTCGAGCTCGGCGATGTAGAGCACCGAGCCGATCGAGACGTGGGCCGGGTCGACCGCGACCGAGCGGAACGGCGACAGCGGCCGCTCCATGACCCCGGTGCCCCAGGTGTGTCCGAGCCGGGCCAGGCGGAAGCAGGGTGAGCTCGGGCACGAGCAGGCGCCCGAGTAGGTGAGGACGCGCCCGTCGGCGAGCACGCCGCCGCCCTCGAGCCGGAGCTTGCGCGCGAACGAGCTCGCCACCCGGGCCACCCGCCGGCAGCTCTTGTTGTAGAGCTGGACCCGCCGCCCGCCGCCGCTCTCGGTCGGCATCCAGTAATAGGTGAGCTTGAAGTTGCCCAGTCGCTGGCCGGCCGGCGCCTCCGGGCCGCGCCACTCCAGGCGCGGGCGGCTGGTGACCAGGGCCCGCGCGGTGGCGGCGACGTCGATGCGCGGGGGCCGCCGCGAGCCGAGCGCGAGGCCGGCACCGGCGACGGCGCCGATCGCGAAGCCCGCGAGCGCGGAGAGGATGGTCAGTCGCTTCATCGCCGGTCCGGTGCTGAACAGGGGAGCAGGACGGCCGACCTCTCTGCCCGCATGCGGAACCCTATGGGTCGGGGGCAGCGGTTTCAACCGATGTTTGCGCGGGTCCGGCGGGCGCCCCTGGGACATCGTCTGTTGGCGCGGTCACGCCGGCGCTGCCAAAGCCGGGGATATCTCGTCGACCCCGTCGCGTCGCCCCTCGTGCGGCGCGGTTTTTTTCGCCGGGGCCCGGGAATACGAGCCGCTACTACTCCTGTAGTACGCTACTACGCGCGTAGTAGAGACGCCGTGGAGACCAGCCATGGGCAAGACCCCACCCGATCTCACCGCCGCCGAGTTCGACGTCATGAAGGTGCTGTGGCGCCTCGAGCGGGCCACCGTGGCCGACGTGCGCGCCGAGCACGCGCGCCGGTTCGGCAGCGACCTGGCCTACACCACGGTCATGACCCTGCTCGGCCGCCTGGCCGCCAAGGCGGCGGTGAAGGTGGATCGCGGGCGCCAGCCGTTCGTCTATCGCCCGGCCTTCCGGCGCGACTCGGTGGTGAGCGAGCGGCTCAAGCAGTTCATCGACTCGGTGTTCGACGGGGAGGCCGAGTCGCTGGTCCTCCACCTGGTCGAGGACGAGTCGCTCGGTCCCGACGAGCTGCGCCGCATCCAGCGCCGGCTGGGCAGCGACGAGGAGGACGCCGCGCCGGCCCGGGCCGAGGCCGGGCCAGCCAGACCCGACGAGGCGGGCGGCAAGCCCGCCGGGCGCGAGCGGCGTAGCGGGCGAGAGCGGGGGAAATGATGCGCGCCGACCTGGTGGTGGACTGGATCACGACCGGCCTCCTGCACGGCACCGCCCTGGCCGCCCTGACCGGGCTGGCCGCGGTCACCGTGCTCCGGCGGGCCCGGCCCGCGGTGATGGCGGCGCTGTGGACCGTGGTGCTGCTCAAGTTCCTGGTCCCGATCGGGCCGCGCACGCCGCTGTCGCTGTCGAGCGCGCTCGATCACGCGATCGCGCGCGCGGCCGGCGCTGGCGGCGACGGCGGGGCCGCGGCCGCCGCGCCGGGCGGCGCGATCGCGGCGGTCGAGGGCGCGGCGGCGGGGGCCGGCTGGTCGGCGCTGGTCGGCTGGGCGCTGGTGGCCGCCTACGCGGCCGGGCTCTCGCTCCTGGTCGCCCGGCGCTCGGTCCGCCACCGCGGGTTGATCCGCCGCGTGCGCGCGCTGCCGGCCGCGTCGCCCGACTCCGTGGACCGGCTCCGCCAGCTCGCGCACCGGCTCGGCCGCGCGGCGCCGGGCCGGCTGCCCGATCTCCGCGTCTCCCGCGACGCGGCCAGCCCGTACCTGGTCGGCGTGCTCCGCCCGCTCCTGGTGGTGCCGGGCTGGCTCGATCCGTCGTCGCCGGCCTGGGCGGCGGCGATGACCCACGAGCTGGCCCACCTGGCCCGCCGCGACCCGTGGCTGCGCGGGCTGGAGAGCGCGGCGAGCGCCCTGTTCTTCTTCTGGCCGCCGGTCGCGTGGGTCTGCCGCCGCATCGACCGCGCGCGCGAGATGGCGTGCGACCAGTGGGCGGTGACGCACGGGCCGCTGCCGGCGCGCGACTACGCGCGGCTGCTGCTCGCCCTGGCCACCCGCGCCCGCGATCGCTCGCTCGCCGCGGCCGGCGCGATCGCGCTGGTGCGGACCCGCAGCCAGCTCGGCGCGCGCGTGGACCAGCTGCTGGCCGGCCTCCGGCCACCGACGGTCGGCCGCGCGCGCGGCGCGCTGGTGGCGGCGTGGGCGGTCGTGTGCCTGGCCGGGGCGGCGCGAGCGACCCGCGCGGCCGCGCCGGAGGCGGCCGAGTGCACGCTCGAGCCGGAGCTCATGGCCCAGATCCTGGCCACTCACCCGGACGCCGACGCCGACGGTGACGGCCTGCTCAGCCAGGACGAGGCCTGTGCCCACCAGCAGCGCATGCGCCAGCGCCTGCTCGACCGCGTGGTCGACGCGGACATGGCCAGCCGGCTGGATCCGGACGCCGACGCCGACGGCGATGGCCAGCTCAGCGACGTCGAGATCGCCGCGATCAAGGACCAGTTCGAGCTCGAGATGGCGCCCGACAGCGGCGACGAGGTCCTGCTCCACTACGGCGGCGCGCCGGTCCCGCTGCCGGCCGAGCAGGTCAGGGTCAGCGCGGCGGTCGCGTCCGCGCGGGTCTGCCGCGCGGCCCCCTGCGCCGACGGCGCCGCGCCCGGGTCGCCGGCGCGCGGCCGCTTCCCTCTCCTCATCGACGTGACCCTTCCCACTCAGGAGTGATCTCATGCACCGGCCCCGCTCGCTGTTCCCCCTCGCCCCGCTCGCCGCGCTGGCCCTGGCCGCACCGGCGGCAGGCTGCCAGCGCGAAGCGAACCCCGACCTCGACGCGCGCCTCGACCGGATCGAGAAGCAGCTGACCGATATCAGCCAGCGCCTGGCGCGGAGCCCGGCCGGCGGCGCCGGCGCGCGCACCTCCGATCGCAAGCGACACGATCCGGCGGTGACCTACGCGGTGCCGATCGAGGGCTCCCCGGCGCGCGGACCGGCCGACGCGCCGGTCACCGTGGTCGAGGCGTTCGAGTTCGCCTGCCCGGCGTGCGAGAACGCGCGCGGCGTGGTGAAGGAGATCGCCGAGGCCTACCCGAAGGACGTGCGGGTCGTCTACCGCACCTTCCTCATCCACCCGCAGGTGGCCACCATCCCGGCCCACGCCGCGTGCGCCGCCAACAAGCAGGGCAAGTGGAGCGACATGGCCGAGCTCATCTGGGACAAGGGCTTCAAGGCCGGCCGCAACCTCTCGGCCGAGAACATGGAGAAGCTGGCCCAGGAGACCGGCCTCGACGGCGCGAAGTTCAAGACCGACATGAACAGCGAGGCCTGCCAGAAGCAGGTCCGCACCGAGCACAGCTCGCTGGCCGGCGTCGGGGTCGGCGCGACGCCGACCATCTTCGTCAACGGCCGCGCGCTGACCCGGCGCTCGCCCGATCAGTTCAAGGCCCTCATCGACGAGGAGCTGGCCAAGGCCAAGCAGCGCATCGCGCAGGGGACCAAGCCGGCCGACTACTACAAGGAGTGGGTGCTCGAGAAGGGCACCAAGGCGCTGTAAGCGGCGAGGCGGGCGGAGGAGGCTCGACCCGGGCGCTGGCTCAGACCAGCGCCTGGCGCATCCGCTCGAGCCGTCCGAGGATGTCCTCGATGATCGGGTGGCCGCGGAAGCGCGGGATCGCGTCGTCGACCATCCGGCCGAGCGCGGCGAACTGGTGGGCCAGCTCCTCCTCGCGGGTGGCTCGCTCGGCGGTCAGCGCGATGGCCCGGTCGTCGATGTCGACCAGCTCGCGCTCGGCGTGGCTGGCGAGCTCGGACATGCGCTCCTCGAGCTGCTCGAGCTGGAACTCCATGTCGCGGTTGGCCGCGCCCTGGCCGCGCGCCTGCTCCAGCTCGAAGCGGAGCTCGCTGACCGCGAAGCGGAACCGCGCCTCGCTCTCGCGCGCCCGCTGCGCCACCGCGTCGCGCGCCCGCTCGAGCTCCTCCACCCGGGTGGCCAGGCCGTCCACGTGGCCGCGGGTGCCGGCGATCTCCGCGGCGCTGATCGCCAGCTGGAAGTCGCTGCAGCCGAGATCGATGATCGCCTCGGCCAGCTGCAGGACCAGGTGGTCGACCACCATGCGGATGTCGCTCGGCGACAGGTGGTCGGTGGTCGCGCGGCCGAGCTCGTCGCCGGGTCCGTAGCCGCCCAGCGCGGTCGGCTCGTCGAACGCGCCGCCGACCCAGCGCTGGCCCGCGTCCGGAACCGTGAGGTCGCTGCCGCCGCCGAACGAGTCGCGCGCCCGGCGCTTGAGCTGCTGCGAGGTCGACAGCGCGCCGATGCTCGCCCGCAACTCGGTCAGCGCCGCGCCGAGGTCGGCGCCGGTCTGGAAGCGGTTGGCCGGCGCCTTCTCCAGACAGGTGAGGATGATCTCGTCCAGCCGGCGCGGGATGTCGGCCGCGGGGCGCGCCTGGCTGGGCCGGCGCGGCGGCGCCCACATGTGATTGCTCATGACCTCGAGCGGCCGACCGACGAAGGGCGGGTCGCCGGTGACCAGCTCGAACGCGATGCAGCCGAACGCGTAGATGTCGATGCGCGGGTCGCTAGCCTTGGCCACGACCTGCTCGGGCGCCATGTAGGCCGGGGTGCCGAAGATCTCGCCCTGGCCGGTGGCGAGGATCGAGTCGACGTCGTCCGGCGCGATGATCTTGGCCACGCCGAAGTCGAGCACCTTCAGCTGATCGCCGTGCCCGCGCCGCTCGAACAGCATCAGGTTGGCCGGCTTGAGGTCGCGGTGGATCACGCCGCGCGAGTGGGCGTGATCGATCGCGTCGGCCAGCTGGATCAGGATCGGCAGCGCGCGCGCGACCGTGAACACGCCCAGCCGGCGCAGCACCTGGTCGAGGCTGTCGCCCTCGGCGTACTCGGTGGCGATGTAGAAGCGGCCGTCGGGCAGGCGGCCGAAGTCGTGGATCGCCACGATGTTCGGGTGCTGCAGGCGGTTGGTGGCGCGCGCCTCGCGGCGGAACCGGGTGACCAGCGACGGCGTGTCCATCGAGGAGCGCAGCACCTTGAGCGCTTCCTTGCGACCGAGGCCGAGGTGCTCGACGAGGTAGACCTCGCCCATGGCGCCCTCACCGACCTTGGACAGAATGCGATATCGCCCGTCGAGCTCGCCTCCGATCACGGCCGCCTCCGTGGTCGCCGAGAGTAGCACGTGGCCGGAGCCGGATGCGCCCGGCGGTGTGCGGGCGACGCACCGCAGCAGCCGTCCGGGCCGGTGCGGCGGCGAGCGCCCACATCGCGCCGGCGTCCGCGGATCACGGCCCGACCAGGCGGGTCGCGTCGTCGGCGCCGACCAGGTCGCGCGCGAGGAGCTGGGCGCGCGCGATCTCCGCGTCTCCCTCGCTGCGCTGGCCGCGGTCGAGCAGGAGCGCGCCCAGTCGCCCGTGCGCGCGGACCAGGCGCGGGCCGGGCGGTCCGCCGGCGCGGACCTCGAGCGCCAGCGCCTCGCGGACCCGGGCCTCGGCCGGGTCCATCATCCCGCGCGCGCGCAGGAGCGAGCCCTCGGCGGCGGCCAGATCGGCGAGGGTGCGGTCGTGCGCGCGCGGGGCGAGCCGCTCCAGGCGAGCGGCGATGGCGCGGGCGTGGCGCAGCCAGCGCTCGACGTCGCGCTGCACGTCGCCGGCGCGCGCGGTGTCGAGCAGATCGGCCCATAGCCTGGCCACCAGCACGTCGTCGCCGGCCGCCTCGGCGTCGGTCAGCGCCGCCTCGAGCATGGCGAGCGCGTCGGGCGCGCCGGTGGCGCGCGCGGTCAATCCGACCAGGCGCAGGCTGTCGGCGGTGAGCAGCGCGAACGCGATCGGCCGCGCTCGATCGAGGACGGCGCGGGCCAGGCGGTCGGCCTCGTCGCGCCGGCCGAGCCACAGCCGCGCCCGCGCCGCCTCCAGGCTGGCGCGCAGCGCCGCGACCTCGCCGCGCTGGCGCGGATCCGCCGGCGGGCTCTGCCGGTTGACCAGCCAGGTGTCGTCGGCGCAGTCCTCGACCGCGGGGAGTGCGCCGATCGCGGCGAGCGCGGTGGCCGGGCCATCCGGCGGCACCTGGCTCATCGCCTCGACCGAGGCGTCGAGCGCGACCCGGCGCTCGTCCAGGCATGTGGCGGCGAGGGTGGTGGCGTCGGCGACTCCCTCGCGGTGAGCGCTCCGGCAGGCGGCGCGCCGGGCGGCCAGCCAGCCGTCGGCGTAGGCGGTGAGCTGGCGGTCGACCGAGAGCGCGGCGGCCTGCGGATACGAGGCCGGCGGCACGCGGAGGGCGGCGGCCAGGCGCGCGCGCGCCTGGTTCCAGGTCCCGGCCAGGGCGTCGCCGACCGCGGCGCATGGATCCGGTCCCGGCGCCTCACCGCCCGACAGGCTGACCACCAGCGCGATGCCGCTGACCAGCGCGGCCATCAGCGCGGCGACCGACGCGCGCGTGAGGTGGCGGCGCCCGCCCGACAGCGCGTCGACCAGCGCGGGCATCGAGGGCCAGCGATCGCGCGGCTCGTGGGCCAGGCCGCGCAGCAGCGCGTGTCGAAGGCGGCGCGGGATGCGCGCCGGCTGGGCCGGCTCGGCCGGGGCGTGCGGCTGGGTGCCGCGGGTCAGCGCGGTGACCAGACCGCCGGGGAACGCGGGCGCGCTGCTCAGCGCCTCCCACAGCGCGGCGCAGTAGCTCCACTGATCGCTGCGCTGATCGGCCAGCTCGCCGCGCAGCACCTCGGGCGCCATGTAGCGCGGCGTCCCCATGAGCGCGCTCTCGGTGAGGCCGGTCGACCGGCGGCGGGCCAGCGCGCGCGGGTCGAGCGCGTCGCGGCCGTCGCGCTGCCCGCGGCCGCTCGCGTCGTCGTCGGAGCCGGCCGAGACCACCAGGCCGAAGTCGCCCAGCCGCACGCGCCCGTCGGCGCCGACCAGGAGGTTGTCCGGCTTGATGTCGCGGTGGACGAAGCCGGCCTCGTGGACCGCGGCCACGCCGTGGCCGACCTGGACGAACACATCGACCACGTCGCGCGCCGATCGCGGCGCGGCGGCCAGCCACTCGCGCACCGTCCCGCCCTCGATGTACTCCATGGCCAGGTAGCGCCGGCCGCCGTGCTCGCCGACCTGGTAGATGGTGACCACGTTGCGGTGGCTGAGGCGGGCCAGCGCGTGCGACTCGCGCTCCAGGCGGGCGCGGTCGCCGTGGTCGACCGGATCTTCCTCCGGCCGGTTCAGCACCTTGATCGCCACCGCGCGGGCCAGCGATCGATCGACGCCGCGGTAGACGACGCCCATGCCGCCGGCGCCGACGGTGCGGTCGACCCGGTAGTTGCCGATCCAGGTGCCCGGCTGGATCTGCGGCACCACGTCGGGGACGGTGGGCGTGTGGCCCTCGCGCCAGGACGGGGACCGGTGGGTGCGATTCGCGTCACCGATGAGCTCGGCGATTCGCGCGGCGCACGCGACACATCCGGCCAGATGCGCCCGGGCCCGCGCGAGATCGGCCGGCGGCAGCTCGCCGGCAGCGACCGCGAGCAGCTCGGCGTCCGTCGGGCACTGTTCGGACGTGCCTCGCATCGGCAGAGGGTATGATAGCGGCTGGCATGCCGTCGCATGTCGACGAGTTCTCGGACGGGCTGGCCCGGGCGATCCCCCCTGCCAGCGACAGGGACGGACCCGGCCCGGCCGGCACCGGTGCGCTCGCCAACGGCGCGGTGGTGGGGCGCTACGTGATCGAGGCCGCGGTCGGCGACGGCCGCCGCGATCTCCACCTGGCCCGCGACACGTCGCTCGACCGGGAGGTCGTGCTCGAGCTGTTCCACGTGCGCGGCGAGGCGGCCGGGCGGCTCCTGCGCGAGGCGCGCACCCTGGCCCGCCTGGCCCACCCGAACGTGGTCACCGTCCTCGAGGTGGGCGAGCACGACGGCGCGGTGTTCATCGCGTTCGACCGGCTGGCCGGCGAGCCGGTGGCCCGGTGGCTCGAGGCCGACGCCCCCAGCGTCGACGAGATCCGGCGGGTCTTCCGCGACGCCGCGCTCGGCCTGGCCGCGGCGCACGAGGTCGGGCTGGTGCACGGTGATCTGGCGGCCGACAGCATCCTGGTCGACCGCGACGGTCGCGTGCGGGTCACCTTCGGCGCGGGCGGTCGGCTCGGCGCCGCCCTGCCGCCGCTCGACGCCGGCGCCGAGGGCAGCGTCGACAGCGCGCGCTTCCCCGCGCCGGAGCTGGGTCGCGGCGAGGCGCCGACCCAGGCGAGCGATCAGTTCAGCCTGGCCGCGCTGCTGCGGGACGCGGTCCAGCGGGCGCGCAACCGGGTGGAAGGCAGCCCGCAGCTTCGCCGGCTGCGGCTCGCGCTCGGCCGGCTGCGGGTGCCGGGCCGGGTCGCGCGCGCCCTCGATCGCGCGCTCGCCGTCGAGCCGGCCCAGCGCTGGCCGTCGATGGCGGCGCTGGCCCGCGCGCTCGAGCTGCCTCACCGGCGGATCAGCGTCGCGCTGGCCGCGGCGGTCGCGCTGGCCGCGCTGTCGGGCGGCGCGCTGGCGCTCTCGATCCACCCGGGCGGGGGCGACGACGATGCGTGCGGCTGGGTCGGCGGCGCGCTCGACGGCGCGTGGGACCCGGCCCAGCGGGCGCGGGTGACCCGCGCGTTCGGGGCGGCCGGCGCGGCCGAGGCGACCGCCGCCGCGTCGACGGTGCGCACCCTCGACCGCTACGCCGCGAGCTGGGTCGACCAGCGGCGCTCGCTGTGCCGGTCCGGACCCGCGAGCGGCGAGACCGAGCGGCGCGCGGCGCTGACCGGCGCGTGCCTGGCGCGGCGCCGCGAGGCGCTCGGCGCGCTCGTCACCGAGCTCGCCGGCGCGGACGCCGGCCGGCTGCGCAACGCGGTCGAGGCGGCCACGTCGCTGCCGCCGGTCGAGGAGTGCGCGCACGGCCAGCTGGTCGTCGCCGGCGCGGCCTCGGTGTCGCCGGCCCAGCGCGTCCAGCTCGCCCGGCTCACCGCCGAGCTCGATCGCCTCGACGCGCGCCAGGCGCTGGGCGACACGACGGTGAGCGGGCGCGTGCGCGAGATCGCCGCCCAGGCGGCCCGGCTCGGCGATCACTCGCTGGCCAGCAGCGCGTGGATGACGGTGGCGCTGTCGAGCTACGACACCGCCGAGCCCGGGGCGCGGCTCGACCCGCTCTACGAGAGCCTGTGGGCGGCGGAGTCGGCCGGCGATCTGGTCGCGACGCTGGTCGGCTGGATCCGCCTGGTCGAGAACGGCTCGGCGGCGTCGCTGCCGCGGCCCGAGGTCGAGCGGATGCTGGGCCACGCCCAGGCGACCCTGGCCCGCATCGCGCGAGTGGATCCGGCCATCGCGAATCGCTACCGGGCCCAGCTTCTGGCCGCGCAGGCCGAGATCGCCGACGAGTACGGCAGCTCTGCCGAGGCCGAGAAGCTGGAGCGCCAGGCGATCGCCCTGTTCACCGCCGCGTCGCGCGGCGAGCCCACCCTCGAGATCGCCAACGCGGAGCACAGCCTGGGGCAGATCCTCATCAGCGCGTCGCGCTACGACGAGGCGATCGAGGTGTCGACTCGCGCGCTGGCGCGGACCCGGGCGCTGGTCGGCGACGATCACCCCAACACGATGAGCCGCCACTACCAGCTCGGCTGGGCCTACTTCATGCGAGGTCGATTCGACCCGGCCCTCGTCGAGGTGGCGGCCTGTCGCGGCATCGCCGCGCGCCTGGGCGCCAGGGTCTACCTGGGCAAGCTCGCCATCCTGGAGGCGCAGATCGAGCAGAAGCGCGACCGGCCCGAGGCGGCGCGAGCGGCGCTGGAGCGGGCGATCGCCGACGGATCGGCGGAGGCGCTGTCGCCGTTCCAGGTCCACTACTACCTGGGCGAGATCGAGATCAACCTGTCCGACTTCGCCGCCGCCGAGCAGCACTTCCGCCAGGCGCTCGAGGCGATCATGGCGGTCAACCCGGACGACATGGACGTCTCCTTCGCCCGGGCAGGGATCGGCATGGCCCTCCTCCAGGGCAAGCGACCAGCCGAGGCGCGCCCGTTCCTCGAGGCGGCGGTGACCGACATGGCCAGGCGCGAACAATCCGAGCGGCCCCTGGCCGAGATGCGCCGGATGCTGGCCGAAGCGCTCTGGGCCACCGGCCAGCACACGCGCGCACGAGCCGTCGCCGGCCAGGTGCGCCAGTTCCTCGCCACGCTGCCGGCCGATCTGGCCGGAAAGGATCTCGCCGACGTCGACACCTGGCTCGCCGAGCACGGGGAGGGCGGGGCAGGGCGAGCGAAGTCCGGCCGCCCCCCGGATCGCCACAAGGCCAGCCGGCGCGGCGCGAGACCACGCGCGCGTCGATCTCGGTGAGCCAGTCAGCTAGAGGCTAGCCGGCCCTTCTCTCGCTCCGGCGGTCTCCCTTGCTGTCGGGGGCTCTCAGGCCGAGGTCGACCGCGATGGTGAGGGCGCTGCCGACGTCGGTCCGGGACTGGCGAGCTCTCAGCTCTTCTCGGTGGGATTCGAGCCAGCGGCGGGCGTCCTGCTCGCTCCAGGTCCGGGCGTCGCGGCAGGATCGGAGGGCGTCCTGGAGGGCTCTGGCGTCGGGTGGGCGCGCGGCCGGGTCCTTCTCGAGGCAGGCGAGGATCAGCTCCTCGATGTCGGTGGAGACTGCCTTGCCCAGGCGGCGCGACGGGAGGACCGGCATGGAGTGGAGGTGGTGACTGCACACTTCCACGACGGTGCGGCCGGTGAAGACGTCATGGCCGGTCAGGAGGAAGTAGCCTACGGCACCCAGGGAGTAGAGATCGGTCCTCGGATCGACCTTCTCGGGCGAGGTGATCGCCTCGGGCGCCATGTAGAGCGGGGTGCCGGTGAAGCTGTCGTCCCGGCTGAGGGCCTGGACGGTGGAGTCCTGGCCGCTGGTCGCGCCGACCTGCTTGACGAGACCGAAGTCGAGGACCTTGGCCACGTCGGGGACGCCGCCCTGGGTGGTGAGGATGATGTTGGCCGGCTTGATGTCGCGGTGGATGAGGCCGATGCCATGGGCCTCGGTCAGGGCACCGGCGGCTTGATCGAGCACGTGGATGACTCGACCGGCCGGCATCGGGCCGCCCACCCCGATGACGTCGGCCAGGCTGGCCCCGTCGAGGTACTCCATCACGTAGTAGAAGATGCTGTCGGGGGTGCGGCCGTAGTCGAAGATGCGGATCGTGTTCGGGTGGGTGAGGCGCGCGGTCAGCTGCACCTCTCGCTCGAAGCGGGCCACGCTCTCCGCCCCGAACTTGTCCGGCGGCAGCAGCTTGATCGCGCATGGTCGGCGCAGCATGGCGTGGCGCGCGCGGTAGACCGCGCCCATGCCGCCCTCGCCCAGCTTCTCGACCAGCGTGTACTGGCCGAGGCGCCGCGCGTCGCGCACCTCCTGGCGCAGGCCGTAGATCACCCTCGACGTGGCGGTGGTGATGACGGTGGCCGCGATCCACCACAGGCCGCCGACCACGGTCCAGCGCACCGCGATGGTGGCCGCGTCGAGGCGCAGGCGCGGGTCCGCCTTGGCGGTGTACACCGACGGATCGTGGTGCATGCGGTGGAGGACGTAGACGCTGATCAGGAACGGCACCGCGAAGAAGAGGCCGAGCAGGAGCGTCCGCCGGGCGGTGCTCGGCACCATGATCGACCGCGCGATCAGGGTGTAGGTGAGGCAGAGGAGCAAGATGGTGTCGGGCCGGGCCTCGTACGAGACCCGGAAGACCATGAGCATCGCGCCGCCCGCCGCGACCACCAGCGCGATCACCTCGGCCGTGCGGAGGAAGAGGGTGGAGCGGGCCCGCCGGCGGCACAGGAACCAGATGGTGACGAACGCCGACACCGACACGATCTGGCCCGGCAGGTACCGGTGGCTCGGGCTGTCGTCGCCGATGAGCGCGTGAATGCTGCGCCAGGTCAGGAACATGCCGAACGTGAACGCCAGCATGAGGCCGAAGGATCCGAGCCGCTGCTGGAGGAACGAGCGCATCTCCTCGCGCGACTGGCTGTCGGTGAACACCGTCCGGCCCGCGCCGGCCATGCCGCCAGCGCCGACGCGCCGATCGGTGTTCTCCCTCGCATTCGCAATGACGGACAGGTCGGACACGAGTCGCGGGACTATATCAGCCGCTGCCAGGGCGGGCCCCTGGCGGCTCCTGTCCGGGCGGGCTGGCCTGGTGTACGCTCGCCGCGTCCAGCCGCCCGCCGGTGGCCCCGTCTTGCCGATGCCCATCGACCACGGAACGCCCACGCTGCGGGCTGGAGAGGAGATCCCGGAGGAGTACCGCGCCGTGATCATTCACCGAGAGGGAGTGAGCTCGCACGCCCTGCCCGAGGGAGTCGCCCGCCTGACCATCGGTCGCGCCGACGGATGCGACATCGTCATCGACGATCCCCTGCTCTCGCGCGTGCACGCCGCGCTCCACATCGGTGGCGGCGCCGGCGGGTTCGCGATCGAGGATCTCGGCAGCGCGAACGGCACCCTGGTGCGCGAGCGCCGGGTCGAGCCCGGCGAGCACACGCCGCTCGGCATCAACGAGGCGGTCGGGCTCGGCTCCGCGATGCTGATCGTGCAGCCGCGCTTCCGCGCCGCGCGCGCGATGTGGATGCGCGGCCACGAGTACTTCGAGGGCCGGCTGGGCGAGGAGTGCGGGCGGGGGCGCCGGGTCGGCGGCAGCTTCGCGCTGCTCCACGTCCACGTGACCGGCGGAGTGCCGGAGGAGCAGGTCGCCGCCGCCTGCGGCGAGCTGCTGGAGAGCACCGACGTGGTCGCGCGCTACGGCCAGGACCGCTACGAGATCCTGGTCGAGGATCCGGCCGAGGCCGAGGCGGTGGCCAGGCACCTCGCGCAGCTGTTCGGGAGCGCCAAGGTGCGGGTCGGCTCGGCGCTGTTCCCGCGCGACGGCCGCGATCCGGAATCGCTCATGGCCAGGGCGATCGCCGACGCGCGCGGCGAGGGCGCGGATCAGCCGGGCACCGACGGCATCATCCTGGTCGATCCGGCGATGAAGAACCTCTACGACCTGGGCGACCGGGTCGCGCGCGGCGACATCAGCGTGCTCATCACCGGCGAGACCGGGGTCGGCAAGGAGATCCTGGCCGCGTATCTCCACTCGCGATCGCCGCGGGCCGGCAAGCCCTTCCTGTGCCTCAACTGCGCCGCGCTGCCGGAGACGGTGCTCGAGAGCGAGCTGTTCGGCCACGAGAAGGGCGCCTTCACCGGCGCGGTGAGCGGCAAGGCCGGCCTGCTCGAGACCGCGCACGAGGGCACGATCTTCCTCGACGAGATGGGCGAGCTGTCGCTGGCTGCGCAGGCCAAGATCCTGCGCGTCATCGAGGAGCGGCGGGTCCTGCGGGTCGGCGGGCTCAAGCCGCGCGACATCGAGGTGCGCTTCCTGGCCGCGACCAACCGCGATCTCGAGGAGGAGGTGGCCAACGGCCGCTTCCGCGAGGACCTCTACTACCGCATTGCCGGCGTGACGCTGTCGATCCCGCCGCTGCGCAGCCGCCGCAGCGAGGTGGTGCCGCTGGCCGAGGTCTACGGGTCGAGGTACGCGGCCAAGCTCGGCCTCACCCGGCCCTTCGAGATCGACGCCGCGGCGCGCGGCTTCCTCGAGACCTACAACTGGCCCGGCAACATCCGCGAGCTCAAGAACATGATCGAGCGCGCGGTGCTGCTGTCGGGCGGGGCGGTGACGCTCGAGCACCTTCCGATCGAGAAGCTGACCTCGGCCCACCTGTCGCGGCCGCGCCAGACGCCGGTGCCGATCCCGATCGGAGCGCCGGCCACGGCCCCGGTGGCGAGCGACGCGGGCCCGGGCGAGCGCGACAAGATCCTCCAGGTCCTGGCCGAGTGCGGCGGGAACCAGACCCAGGCGGCGCGGCGGCTGGGCATCTCGCGCACCACGCTGTCGAAGCGGCTCGAGGAGCAGGGCATCCCGCGGCCGCGCAAGGGCGGGTAGCCTACTCGTCCGGCTCCTCGACCACCGGCAGGCCGTTCTGGCCGGCGACCTTGGGGACGTTGATTCTCTGGCGGGTGAAGGGAGGGTCTCCGTCGGTCTGGTCTTCGAGAGATTCGGGGCCGGGGAGCATGGTGTACGTGCCCTGGAGCTCGGTCGCGGAGACGCCGAGCACCATGACTCCGTTCACCTTGGAGTTGCTGAACCTGAGGGCGGGGAAGGCGGAGGGGAGGAGCGAGTCGATGAGGCTGAGGAGGACGTCGACCAGGGGGTTGCCGCTCAGCGCCGGGATGGACTCCGCGGTGCTCCGCAGGAGCTCCTCGAACGGGCCGGAGGAGACGCCGGGTCCCGTGAACTCGACGACCCGGTTTCCGTCGGGGTCGGCGCCGTAATCGGTGAAGTAGGCGGCGTGGATGTCGCCGGACAGGATGACGGTGTTGTGGAGGTTGAGGCGGGTGAAGAGGTTGGCTCTGGCCGCCGGGAAGCCGTCCCACTGATCGACGTCGAGGTAGAGCTGGGTGGCCGGGAGGAGGCCGCCCAGCTGCGCGGCGTAGGGCTCGAGATCGACGATGAGGGAGGTGAAGGCGGTCGAGTTGGCCAGCACCTTCCAGGTGGCGTCCGGCTCGGCGTCGAGCTTCTCCTCCAGCCAGGCCGACTGCTCGGCGCCGTAGGGCTCGTAGGTGCCCTTCGCATCGGTGGAGCGGAAGGTGGCGTAGACGTCGTAGGTCGGCTTGATGACCAGGTAGCGGGAGCCGAGCTGGCCGAACAGGCTGGACTTGCCCATCGCGGCGAACGAGATGCCCCGCGGCAGGCCCTCGAGCGGGATCGGGGGTGGGCGCTTGCCCTCGGGGATCTGCTCGAGGAGCGCGTTGATGACGTTGACGTCCACGTTGCCCGTGACCGCGGTGGCGGTCAGCGCCGCGGCCCGCTCCTCGTCGACCCCGGCGGCGGTGTAGGCGGCCGGCAGGAGCGCCTCGAGCGCGCCCTTGTAGATCGCCTGGTCGACCGCGTCGATGTCGACGTAGGGGGCGAGGAAGTCGACCGGGATCCCGTCGCCGCCCGGGGTCGCCGCGGTGTCCTCGGCGGTCATGACCAGCTGGCCGGGGAAGCCGTCCTCGGGGATCGGGTGATCCGGCCGGAACGAGCGGTAGTCGGTCATGAGCAGGTGGAGGTGCTGGCCGAAGCGGAAGTCGCGGTAGAGGCGGGTGTTGGGGAACAGCGCGTCGCGGTCGAGGGCGAGGGCGCCGTCGCCGGTCTCGCTGTCGAGCGCGACGGGCTGGTTCTCGAAGAAGGCCTGCTCGGCGTTGCGGCGTCGCTCGGCGTCGCGCTCGACCCGCACCCCGTCGGAGTAGTTGATCGCGTCCTGCCAGCAGTCGTCGACGAACTCGTGGTCGTCCCAGATGACGATGAAGGGGAACTTCTCGTGCACCCGCTGCAGGATCGGGTCGGCCCGGTAGGTCTGCCACAGCTGGCGGTAGTTCGACAGCGACCGGGCCGAGTAGTAGACGCGGTCACCGGAGCCGAGCTGCTCGGCGCCGGCCTGGTCGGTGAAGGTGATGTGACGCCCCGAGCCCGCCTGGAACTGCGGGTCTCCAGTGGTCTCGTAGACGTAGTCGCCGAGGTGGACGACGAAGTCGATGTCGTCGTGGGCCTCGTCGAGCAGCTCGACCAGCGAGTTGTAGTGGCGCCCGATGTAGTCCTGGCAGGACAGCACGGCGAAGCGGACCGGCGCGTCCACGTCGGCCTCTGCCGCGGTCTTGAAGCGCCCGACCGGAGAGGTCTGGTCGCCGCTCCTGAAGCGGTAGTAGTAGCGGGTCGCGCTCTGCAGCTCGGTGACCTTGATCCGGACGCAGTTGTCGGCGTCGGCGGCGGCGGTGAACTCGCTCTGCGACAGCTCGACCAGGCTGGTGAGCTCGGCGTCGGTGCCCACCTCGAGGGTCACGGTCACGTCGCCGCCGGCGGCGACCGCCGCGCGCGTCCACAGGACGATCGAGGTCGGGCGCGGGTCACCCGAGACGACCGACTGGGGAAAGCTGACCGGCGTGCCGGCGTCGGGACCGCCGCCGTCGGGCGAGCTGCCGCTCACGTTGTCGCCGCAGCCGCCCAGCAGCGGCAGCGCCTTGACCGCCCCGGCGCTGATGACGATCGTCTTCAGGAAATCGCGACGGCTGGTGCCTCTGCTCATGATGCGAGCAGTCTATCTGAAAGGCTCGACGGCTGGCCAGGACGGCCTCCGCGGCGGATCTGGCACACGCGAGCAAGATCCTGACAGCGCCGGGCGCGCCGGGCCGGCCATGATCGCGAGCCATGAGCATCCTCACATGGGGCGCACGACGCCCCGCGTCTTCGCTGATCCTGGTCGCCTGCGCAGCGACCTGCGCGGGGTGCGCCGGCGCCGAGGCCGGCGGAGCGAGCCCCACCGCGGCTTCGCCCGCGGCCGCGTCGGTGGCCGCGTCGGTGCCCGCGTCGGTGCCCGCGTCGCCGGCCTGCACTGGCCCCGAGCACCGCCAGATGGACTTCTGGCTCGGCGAGTGGGACGTGACGGTGCGCGCGCGGACCAGCCCGGACTCGAACGAGTGGGCCGAGGCGCACGGCAGCCAGCGAGTCGAGAAGATCCTGGGTGGCTGCGCGGTGGCCGAGCACTTCGCGGCCGACGGGCCCGGCCAGCCGTGGGCCGGGGCCAGCTACGCGACCTGGGACGCGGCGTCGAAGAAGTGGCGGCAGACCTGGGTCGACGATCAGGGCGGCTACCTCCTCTTCACCGGAGGCGTCGACGGCGGCGCGATGGCGCTCTACGGCGAGCCGCGCGAGGTGAAGGGCGCGCGCTTCCAGATGCGGATGATCTGGCTCGACGTGACGCCGAGCTCGCTGCGCTGGGAGTGGCAGCGCCGGGCCGACGGCGCGACCGAGTGGGTGCCGATGTTGATCATCCGGTACCGGCGGCGCGCGAACGGCTGAACGGCTACCCGGCCGGGGGCTCCCACTCGCGCAGGACGTCGACGGCTTCCTCGACGTGCCGCTCGTCGACCAGGTAGCGGAGGACCGCGGCGACCGCGTCGCGCTGGGCCCGGTCGAGCAGCGACAGCCGCTCGCGGGTGGTGGCGACGTCGAAGCCCTCGTCGGACAGGGGGCGCAGCCCGAAAAGGAGATACTCGCGGAGGTCGGGGCCGCGGCGGGCGTCGTCGGTGAGGGTCGCGGTCAGGTAGGCGGGCAGGTAGGCGCGGTAGGCGGCCGGGCCGAGCGCGACCACCATCTCGCGGTGGCGGAACAGCTCGTCGATCGAGAGGTCGGTCCAGCTCCTGCCGCGAAACGCCGCCGCCATCTCCTCGGCGTCGTGGCTGCCGGCGAACGCGTCGAGCAGCATCCGGTCGGCCGGCGGCGGGGTGACGCCGGCAAAGGCGGCCGCGATCCGGTCGCGCAGGGACTCCTCGGCGCCGGTCACCGGATCGCTCGGGTCATCGCCCTGGTCATGGCCGTCGCGCGCGTCTGCATCGCGCCGATCATGCCGCACGCTCTCACGACGGAGGAGCCCCGTCGCGCGCCGTCTTGTCGTCCAGCTTCTTCTGGCAGTTGGTCCGCGCCTTCTCGGCCTCCTTCACCGCGGTGCCATGGCCCGGATCGCCGCCGTTGAAGCAGCGCTTGTTCTCGGCGTCGCGCGCGCCGATGCAGCGTCCGCCGTTCGCGATCCGGGAGGTGAACTCCGAGAAGTCGTCGTCCAGCGAGAGCCCGCTGCAGCTGCGCGGCTCGTTCTTGCAGAAGCGGTCCTTGATGCCGAGGAAGTCGCCGATCTCCTTTGCCGAGCAATCGACGCAGACCTGCTCGCCGTCGCGCTTGGTGTGGCAGTGGCCGCGCGCGCAGTCGCCGTCGCCCTTGCACTTCTCGTTGGTCTTCTTGTCCTTCTTGCCCTTCTGCTCGTCCTTCTTCTTGTCCTTGCAGTCGTTGTGGACCCAGGCGGCGCCGCGCCCGACGAAGTAGGTGTGGAAGCCCTCCACCTCGAAGTTGTAGACCGTGGTGCTGCGCCCGGTCGCCTCGGCGCCGACCACGCCCAGGGTCCCGCCACCGGCGCTGACGATCCGGTCGCCGACCTCGAGCTCGCCGGCCGCGACCCAGCCGCGCCCCTCGACCTGGAACGGGTGCGGCGCGGTGACCTCGAGGGTCTCGACCGCGCCGGCCGCGTCCTCGAGCGAGACGGCGAGCAGGCGCTGCTCCGGCGTCACGTAGGTCTGCGCGATCGAGCGGTAGCCCTCCTCACCGGTCTCATCGTCGCGCGACCAGACCTGGTCGCCGGCGCGCAGGTCCTCGATCGGCGTCATCCCGCCGGCCGCCATGACCAGCGTGCCTGGCGCGAAGCACGTGTTCGGCTTGTCGCACTTGCCGGACGCGCACCTGGCCGCGTCGGCCTCCTTCTTGGCCTTCCTGGCCTTGCGAGCGGCGAGCAGCCGATCGACCAGCTTTCCGATCCGCTTCAGGTTCTTCAGGATCTTGACGCCGGCGGTGAGCAGCTTGAAGGGGCTGAAGTTGAGCAAGGTGAACACGCACGCGCCGATGTCCCCCTCGGTGATGCACTTCTTGGCGTCGGTGAAGCCGACCAGGTCGGCGACCAGGTCGAGCAGCTCCTTGCCGACGTTGAACTCCTCGTCGTTGCCGCCGTCGTCGCCGCCATTGTCGTCGTCGGCGTTCTGCTGGGGCGGCTGCTGGTTGCCGGGGCCGCCCTCGGCGTCGCCGGTGCAGGGAGCGGCGCCGCCCCCCAGCGCGACGATCTGGTCGCCGGCGCAGCGGCTGCGGGTGCTGACCGCGCCGCCCAGCTGGCGGACCGCGACGATGCAGCCCAGCGAGATGCCGACGGTGAGGACCAGCATCTGCACGCTGGTCACGCCGCGCTGGCAGCGGAGCAGCGAGCGGGTCATGACGCGGTACCTTCGCGCTGGCGGGCCGCCTCGAGCACCGCGTCGGGCAGCTCGTGGCCCATCGCCCGGGCGTAGTCGGCGCAGCTGGGCAGGACCCCGGTCGGCTCGAGGGTCGAGCGGATCCGCCCGTCGGGATCCTTGCCGTGGAAGCGGCGCACGAACAGATCGCGCACCTCGTACCCGCGCTGCGGGTCGTAGGAGGCCAGCTCGGCCACGTGGCTGACCACGCGCGTGCCGTCGCCGGCCCTCGCGGTGTGGACGATGATGTCGAGCGCCGAGGCGATCTGGAAGCGGAGCGCCGACAGCGGCATCTCGACGTCGCTCATGAGCGCGCAGGTCTCGATGCGGCCGACCGCGTCGCGCGGGTGGCTTGCGTGGACGGTGGTGAGGCAGCCGCCGTGGCCCGAGGTCATCGCCTGGACCAGGTCGAGCGCCTCGCCGCCGCGCACCTCGCCGACCACGATCCGGTCGGGCCGCATGCGGAGGGTGGCGCGGAACAGGTCGCGGATGGTGACCTGGCCCTTGCCGCGCCCGTCGGCCGCCTGGGCCTCGAGCTGGACCACGTGGGGGCGCTGGAGCTGGAGCTCGCGGTTGTCCTCGATCACCACGATGCGCTCCTCCTCGTCGGTGAACCAGGACAGCGCGTTCAGGAACGAGGTCTTGCCCGAGCCGGTGCCACCGGCCACGACGATGTTCTGCTTGGAGGCGACCAGGAGCGCGAGCATGTCGGCCGCGTCCTGCGACAGCGAGCCGAACCCGACCAGGCGCTCCATGCTGAGCGTCTCGCGCGAGAAGCGGCGGATGGCCACATGGACCGTCTCGGCCGCGGGCGGCAGGATCGCCTCGACGCGCGAGCCGTCGGGCAGGCGCGCCTCCAGGATCGGCCGCTCCGGGCCGAAGGTGCGGCCGGCGTACTGGGCCAGCGCGCGCAGCGCCGCGGTCAGCGCCTCCTCGGAGGCGAACCGCGAGGTGGTGCGAAGGATCCGACCGGCCCGCTCGATGTAGATGTGGTCGTGGCCGTTGATCATGACCTCGGTGACGGTGGGGTCGTCGAGGTAGGGCAGGATCGGCTCGAGATGGCCGAGGATGGTCTGCTCGAATACCAGCTTGGGGATCATCGCCTGCTCCTGCGCGACCGCCGGCTCGACCTGTGCCGCTTGCTGGCCTTCTTCGCCCGGCTGGGCTTCTCGACCCGGCTCTCCTGGCTCTCCTGGGCTTCCTGGTCCAGCTCGTCGTCGTACGACCGGCTCATCCGGTCGGAGCCGTCGAGATCGTCGCCGTCGCGCATGCGCTGCATCTCGCGCTCGGCCCGGGCGAGCAGCCGGCGCGGGCGCGGCTCGTCCGGCGCCGCCTCGATCACGCGGCGGAGGGCGACCTGGGCGCGATCCGGCGAGCCGGTGGCGAGGTAGAGGACGGCGCTCAGCTGGCGGAGCTGGATGTCGCGCGGGTGGCGGCGCACGAACCGCTCGATGTGGGCCAGCGCGGCCCGGTAGCGCTGGCCGCGGATGCAGGTGCCGATCAGGATCGGCGCGACGAACCGGTCCTCGGCTCCCCGGTGGGAGGCGGCGACCAGGTACTGCTCGGCGCGGATGGTGTCGCCGGCGGCGGCGAACGCGCGCCCGCGACGGAGCAGCAGATCGGCCGGCGCCCTGGCCAGCGGATCGGTCGCCCCGGACGGCGGCGGCGCGTGACTGCAGCCGGACCCACCGGCCCACAGGGTGGCGAAGGCGAGGGCGGCGAGAGCGGAGACCAGGAGCGAGCGGGTCGGCCTCATTTGTACTTCTCCTTCTTCTCTCGTTCTTCCTGGGCGCTGATCTGCAGCTCGAGGTAGCGCTGGAGCCGGACCAGCCAGTCGCGGTAGTCACCGGGTCGATCGGCCAGCATGGCGAGCAGCTGGTGGGTGGCCTCGAGGGCGGCCTTCCAGTCCGACTCGCCGACCGCGCGCTCCAGGTGGAGGCGGTGGAGCTGGTAGTCGTCCTCGATGCGCTGGCGCACGCGCGCCGCCTCGACCGCGACCGCGGCCGCCTCGTCGGAGCCCTCCAGGCAGGCGCTGGCCGCGCGGTACAGCTCGACCGCGCTCAGCCCCTCGCGCGGGTCGAACGGGTAGCGCAGGGTCTTCGAGCGGGCGCGCTCGGCCGCGCGGCGGCCGCGCTTGAGCGCCGCCTCGCCCTCGAGCGGGCAATCGTCGGGGTCGCCGGCGAACAGCTGCGGGGCCGGCGCGTTCATCCGCGGGATCGAGCTCGAGCGCCCGCGGGCCAGCAGCGGCACCGCGATCGCCAGGGCGGTGATCACGATGATGATCGTGCGGGTGCGGTTGGCGTTGCCGGCGCTGGCCGCGACCACCCGGAAGGTGATCGAGCCGACGTCGATCTCCGAGCCGAGCGCGAGCTGGCCGCTCTCGAACGGCTTGCCGTCGAGCAGGGTCGGGGTGCGCGCGTTGCGGGCGCTGGACATCCACACGCCCTGCTCGCGCGGGACGACCAGGAGGTGGAGCGGCTCCAGCTCGGGCGCGTCCGCCACCCACACCGAGGCCTCCTTCGATCCACCGATGGTGGTGCGCTCGCCCTCCAGGTGCTGGCGCTGGATCCGCCCGTCGGCGCGCACGATCTCGAGGTAGATCGACATCAGAACACCCCACTTCCGAGCATCTTGACCAGCATCGGCCCCAGGATGAGGAAGAGCGCGCAGGCGACGAGGAGCGTCATCGGGATGAGCATCTTGTTGGCGGCCTTGGCGGCCAGCTCCTCTGCGCGGACGCTGCGCCGGGTGCGCAGGACCGAGGCCTGGGTGCGCAGGGTCTCGGCCAGCGGGTTGCCCTTGGCCTCGGCCTGCACCACCGCGAAGACGAAGTCGGACACCGACTCGGTCGGCACGCGCGAGCCGAAGACTTGCAGCGCGCGCGACCGCGAGTGGCCGAGCTGGAGGTGGTAGAGGATGAGGCCGAGCTCCTCGATGAGCGGGTCGTCCTCGAGCGGCGCGTTCTTGACGATCTGGACCAGCGCGCCGGAGAAGTCGAGGCCGGCGCTCATGCACAGCGCGATGAGGTCGATCGCCGACGGCAGCGAGCGGCTGACGTCGCGCCGGCGGACGTCGGCGGCGGCGCGGACATCGGCGACCACCAGGTAGCCGGCTCCGACCGCGAACAGCGGGATGAGGACCGGGCTGAAGCCGAGCAGCGCGACCCACAGCGCGGCGAACGCGGCCCCGCCGCCGGCGCCGAGGATGACCAGCGCGACCAGCTCGTCGGCCGACAGGCCCAGGTAGTCGCCGGCGCTGAGCAGGAGCGCGTCGGCGCGGCGGCGCAGGCCGCCCAGCTCGAGCGCCGCCACCCAGCCGGCCACCTTGCGGACCGCGGGCTCGACCCGGGCGAAGTTGCCGCGCTTGCGCAGCGCCTTCTGTCGCTTGAGGCCGCGCAGGCCGAGCCGCGGCTCCGGCGCCACCGCGCCGCGGGCCAGGGCGAACGCCACGCACGCGATCGACAGCGACATCGCGGTGGTCGCGGCGTAGAACCAGGCGTGGGGGGTGGCGATGTCCATGGGTCTAGTAGTCGACCTGCAGGATCCTGCGGGCGCTGAGGAGGGCCATGACCCAGAAGACCATCGCCGCGCCGAGCACGGCGTAGCCGAACAGCGACTGGACCAGCGGGTCGAAGAACCTGGGGTCGACCAGGCGGAAGCCCATCACCGCGGCGATCGGGGCGGCGGCGAGGACCAGGGTCTGCATCCGGCCGTCGGCGGTCTTGGCCCGGATGACGCCCTCGAGGCGGGCCATCTCGCGCAGGGCGGCCGCGGCGCTCTCGAGCAGGGCGGGCATCTCGCCGCCGGTGCGGCGGCCGACCACCAGGAGCGTGATCACCGCGGCCACCGTCGAGCTCTTGATCCGCTCGCCCATCTGGCGGAGCGCCTCGTCGAGGGTGGCGCCCAGGCGGATCTCCTTGAGGCTGCGGTCGAGCTCCTGGCGGAGCGGCGCGCGGATGAGGTCGGCCGAGGCGGCCAGAGCGTCGCCGAGGCCGCCGGCGGCGCGCAGCAGGTTGGACAGGATCTGCAGCCAGCCGTCCAGCTGGGCCTCGATCCGCTCGATTCGCTTCTTGCGCCGGCGGCGCAGCACGAACCACGGGCCGAACACGACCGCCGGCGGCAGCACCCACAGGAGGGGCTGGCCCATCTGGATGCACACGATGATCGAGAGGGCGAGGAAGACCAGCTGGCGGCCGAGCAGCTGGCGCCCGTCGATGGTGTAGCACTGGAACCGGCACTCGGCGTCGAGCCGGGCCACGTAGCGGGAGATCGCGCGGCCGAGCGGGCCGGTCGGGCGCATCGCCATGCCGAACGCGGCCGAGCCGCCGATCACCAGCGCGATGCCGCCGCCGTAGGCCAGCCAGTCGCCGGTGCCGCTCACAGGAACACCTCGCCCTCGCCGAACATGCCCTTGGCGATGAACTCGTCCAGGAACGAGGGCAGGTAGCCGGTCGCGTGGAACTCGCCGACCACCTTGCCGTCGGGGCCGGTCCCGGTGCGGCGGAAGCCGAAGATCTCGCGGACCTCGATGTCGCCGTCGTCCTGCATGCCGACCACCTCGGCCACGCTGGTGATCCGGCGCGAGCCGTCGGCGAAGCGGGACTGCTGGACCAGCACGCTGACCGCGAGCGAGATCTGCTGGCGGATCGCGTGCGACGGAAGATCGACGCCGGACATGAGCGCGAGCGTCTCGATCCGCTTCAGCGCCTCGCGCGGGCTGTTGGCGTGGGTCGTGGTCATCGAGCCGTCGTGGCCGGTGGTCATCGCCTGCAGCATGTCGAGCGCCTCGCCGCCGCGGCACTCGCCGACGATCACGCGGTCGGGCCGCATGCGCATGGCGTTCTTGACCAGGTCGCGGATCGCGATCGCGCCCTTGCCCTCCATGTTGGGCGGACGGGCCTCGAGCGAGACCACGTGCGACTGGACCAGCTGCAGCTCGGCCGAGTCCTCGATGGTGACGATGCGCTCGTCCTCGGGGATGCTGGCCGACAGCACGTTGAGGAGGGTGGTCTTGCCGCTGCCGGTGCCGCCGGCGATGAGCATGTTCTTGCGGGCCCGGACGCAGCGGTCGAGGAAGCGGGACATGCGCTCGGTCAGGCTGCCGAACCGGATGAGGTCGTTGGAGGTGTACGGCGAGCGCGAGAACTTGCGGATGGTGATGCAGGCGCCGCGCAGCGCGACCGGCGAGATGACCGCGTTCACCCGCGAGCCGTCCGACAGGCGCGCGTCGAGCATCGGGGCCGACTCGTCGATGCGGCGGCCGAGCGGCGTGACGATGCGCTCGAGGATGGCGCGGGCCGACTCCTCGTCGGTGAAGCGGCATTCGGTGCGGGTGATGCGGCCGCCGCGCTCGACGTAGACCGTCTGCGGATCGACCACCATGATCTCGGTGACCTGATCGTCGGCCAGGAGATCCTCGAGCGGGCCGAGCCCGACCGCCTCGTGGGTCAGCTCCTCGATGAGCGCGGCCGCCTCGACCCCGGCGGGGAGGAGGTGGACGACGTCCGGCATGATCGCCTGCAGGGCGAGGCGGACCTTGGCCCGCATCATGTGCGGGTTCATGCGGCTGCGCTCGAGCTTGGCCAGGTCGAGGTGCTCGAGCAGGCGGCGGTGGATCTCGCGCCGCACCGCCGACGAGACGTCGCGGGTGGAGCGCGGCGCGACCGGCGCGGCCTCGGCCTCGTCGACGGTGCCGTGCTCGGCCTCGGGCGCGGTGAACTGGAGCCAGAACGGGCCGACCCGGACCGGCGTGCCGGCCGGGACCGGCGCGGTCGCGTGGCGGATGAGGTCGTCGCCGACCAGGGTCCCGTTGGCCGAGAGGTCGGTGAGCAGGATCTGGTCGCCCTGCATGACGACCTGGGCGTGGCGGCGCGACACCAGCGGCGACTCGAGCGTGATCGCGGCGTGCTCGTCGCGCCCGATCGTGGCCGGCACCGACGGGTCGAGCTCGAGCTCGAAGGTGCGGCCCTCGCCCCACACGGCCAGGTGGAGCGGGCGGGGGAGCGCGCGGGCGGACGAGCTGGTGGCGGTCGGCGCGTTCATCGCGATCCCTTCTTCCGGCGCGGGCGGACCAGGCGCTTCTCCGCGGTGACGTCACCGTGGTCTCCCTCGAAGTCGGAGTAGATGGAGAAGGCGCGCTCGACCAGATCGCGGTCGGTCGGCTCGTAGGCCTCGATGACGGTCGGGACGATGAAGATGAAGTTCTCGGTGTGCTGCTTGGTGCCGGCGTGGGTGCCGAACAGGAAGCCGAGCACCGGGATCTGGCTGAGCAGGGGCAGGCCGGCCGAGCTCTTGGCCGCGCTGCGCGAGTCGGCGCCGGCCAGGACGATCGACTGACCGAGCTCGACGTTGACCAGGGTGGACAGGGTCGAGATGGTGCGGCCGGGCAGGCCGTCCACGCCCGGCTCGGACAGCTCGGAGATGTCGGCCGCGATCCGGATCTCGATCCGGCCCGACTTGCGGTCGTAGCGCGGCTGGACCTGGACCGAGCTGCCGAACTTGATCGGCTCGAGCCCGGTGGTCAGCGCGCCCTGCAGGCGCACGTTGACCTCGCCGCCGGTGTTGAACGCGCCCTGCTCGCCGTTGGCCACGATGACCGAGGCCTGGCGGTAGATGCGGGCCCACCCGCCCTCCTGGGCCAGGTCGATGCGGGGCAGCACCTCGGCCGCGACCACCGCGGTGCCGGCGGTGTCGCCGGTGACCAGGTCGGTCGTGATCTCCGCGGTCGCGCTGCCCTGCACGGTGCCGGGCCAGCCGATGCCGACCTGGTAGGCCGAGCTGCGGGTCAGCTCGACGAAGTAGAAGTCGAGCCGGATGTTGTCGCGCTGCTTCACCTGGTCCGAGCGAACCGTGATGATGTAGGCGATCTGGCGCCCGTCGCGCATCACCAGCAGCAGGGTGGCGGAGCCGGGCTTGGCCGCCACCACGATGAACTCGTGCGCGTCGCGCGGGAGCCGCACGTCGATGACGTCGTTGGACGGGGAGTACTTGGAGACGCCGTCGGCCGGGATGGTGGTCTGCTCGCCGACCGCGAGCTCGATCCGGCGCTCCTCGGTCGGGTTGCTGCCCTCGGGGACCTCGGCCGGGGTCTGGGCGCGCGCCGGAGCCGGCGCGGCGGCCAGGGCGGCGAGCCCGGCGACCAGCGTCGCGCCGACCAGGCCGAGCCTGACGAGCCGGGGAGAGGTCACCACCTCGGCGCCTCGAGCCGCTCGATGGCCGGGTTGGCGGCGGTGCCGGCCGCGGCGCCCTGATGAGCGCCGGGCGCGTGCGACTCCGACTCCTTGACCCGCGCGCGCGCCTGCTGCGGCCGCAGGATGTCGTTGACCTCGGTCTCCGGCAGCCCCTCGAGGGTCTCGATGTCCTCCGGGTTGCGCAGCGCCAGGGTGAGCGGGCCGCGGTCGAGGGCAAAGGCGAGCATCTGGGCCTGCTCGGCCGACACCCCGACCGACACGGTCGTGGTGGTCAGCATGCCCATCTGGGTGACGTTCTCGCTCTTGCCGATGTCGTCGCCGACCGAGAGCACCAGCGCGTTCTGCAGGAGCGAGAAGGTGACCCGGTCCTTGCTGCCCGGCCGCTCGGTGGTGAGCAGGACATCGACCCGGTCGCCGGGCCGGAGCAGGCCGTGGAACGCGGAGGCGATCGTGGCCGGCACGCTGACCGCGCGCATCCCGGGCTGGACCATGCCGGCCAGGTCGCGCGAGTCGCGGCCGGCGGCTGACAGGTCCGACCACAGGATCGACTCGTTGGCCTTGATGCGGCTGCGCACGCGCAGGCCGACCACCTTGTCGGCCTCGGCGGCGCGGACCGAGCGCTCGTCGACGTAGCTCATCGGGATGGCGCGCACGGCCATGTGCTCCGGCCGGATGCGCTCGCCCAGGCCGATGTCGCCGGTGGCGACCAGGACGGGCACCTTGGGCCCGCCCGAGACCTCGGCCTCGAAGCGCTGCTTGTAGACGAAGAGCAGGCCGGCCCCGCCGGCGGCGAGGAGGAGCGCGGCGACGAAGGGCTTACTGTTCACGGGTCGCCTCCATGCTGGCGAAGGTGGTGCTGGTGCCGGCCTGGTCCTCGGCGACGAGGACCAGCGCGAGGGTGCCGGCCCGCTCGACCAGGACCGAGGCCTGACGGGGCCCGGGGCCCTCGTCGACCCGCCACGGCGCGGCGATGGTCCAGCCGGCGCGCGGCAGGGCCGACTCGTAGTGGTGGACCAGCGCGTCCATGCGTCCGGCCCGATCCAGGTACACGATCGCGTCGTAGGGCTGGCCGGCCACGCGCAGGCCGAGGGTGCGGCGCGAGCCGGGCGCGCGCGGGAAGCCGTCCGGATCGCGGCCGGGCGCGTCGCCGCCGCGCGGGAACATCGTGCCGAGGTCGACCGGGTGATCCGAGCGGAAGCCGACGAAGTGGGTCGAGTCGCCGCGCCGCTCGGCGTAGAGGTAGGCGAGCGGCAGGGTCAGCGCGTCGGCGCTGGCGCCGGTGGCGCGCACGCGATCGAGCAGGCCGCGCTCCGGGTCGAGCGACGGATCGAGGCAGGCGACGAAGCCGTGCTGGCCGTCGCCGGCGCGGAAGATCGCGCCCGGGCCGGGCAGGGCGGGGTCGCGGGTCGGCTCGGTGATTCGCCCGCCGCACGACGCCGCCGCGGCGGCCAGCACCTCGTCGACCGAGCGCGGCGTGCGGCCGCGCCGGACGCCGAGCTCGGCGCCGTTCATCACCACCTGCTCACCGGCCGACGGGTCGGTGGTCGGGCGCTCGGGGATCCGCAGCATGTCGGCGCCCATGGCCATCATCTCGGCCTGAGCCCGCGACGTGCCGATCGCGCCGATCGCGGCCGAGGTCGCCGCCAGGATCGCGAACAGGGTGCCCGCGCGCAGCGACCAGCGCAGGGCGGCGCGTGCGAGCCCCCGGCTCACTGACAATCTCCACCGGCGCCGAGCAGGCCCTCGCAGGTCAGCTTCATCACCTGGGCCAGCTGCGGCGTCTTCGGGCTGTCGTTGCACGGCATGCGGTCGCTGCCGCGGGTCTGGGCGGTGCCGTTGAGCAGCGACGGGCGGGTGACGGTCTCGTCGCTGGTGCCGACCAGCTCGGTGGCCGCCGGCGTGTTGAACAGCGGCGGCAGGGTGCGGATCGGCTGCACCACGGTCTGCAGCCCGCGCCCGGCGACCTGGTCCAGCTCGCCGTCGGCCACCGGGGTGGGGCCCTGGAGCTGGACGCGACCGTCAGCCGCGCCGCCGCCGACGCAACCGGGGACCACCTGGGCCCAGACCGACTGGCGCGGGTGGCGGTGCACGGCGACCTCGGACAGGCCCAGCCGGTGGACATAGAGCGTCGACGCGTAGAGCAGCGCGACGACCGGGACGACGAGCAGCAGCTCGACGTAGATCGCGCCGCGCGCGTCGGCGAGGAGGTTCTTCCGTCGGGTGGTGGTCAATGGGACACCTTGGCCGCGAGGTCGGGCACGTCGGAGGTGTTGCTGCAGCCGCCGCCCTGGCCGCAGGCCTGGCCGAGCTCGCCGGCCAGGTTCTGGGCGCTGAAGCGGCGGAACCGGGCGCGCCAGCCGAGCGTGAACAGGCCGTCGGCCTGCAGCTGGGCGGCGGCGCCCACGCCGTCGAAGTAGTACTCGGCCTGGGCGAACGAGACCGCGCTGGCCTGCGAGGCGGGCTGGCTCTTGCGCCAGGTCGCCACGTCGACCCCCTGCTGGCCGCGCTGGGTGACCGGCGCGCCGTTCACGGTGTAGCGCAGCTGGAGGCGTTCGCCGCCGAGCGCGGTGTTCGGCTCGAGCTCCATCGCGGCGGCGCCGATCGACAGGCAGCTGGGCAGGAGCGCGATCTCCGCCTCGCCGAGCGCGTGCAGCTTGGCCCCCGCGGGCTCGACCTCGGCAAAGGCGCGCAGGGCGATCGGGCGGGCCAGCGGCACCGCCTGGGCGCACAGGGTGAGCGGCGTGCCGCGGCGGACCGGCAGCGGCTGCACGGTCGCGTTGCCGCGCTGGATCGGGGCGCCGTAGGCGACCACCGTGCGGTTGGCCTGGGCCACCGCCAGCTCGGGCAGGCGGGTGCGCAGCGTCTCCTGGGCGCGATCGGCCGCGCGGATGACCGCGTCGGCGTCGCCGCGCACGGCGGCGTGCTGCGCGGTGTTCTTGACCAGGATCGCGGTCAGGAGCGGGATGGCCGCGCCCAGCGCGATGAGGCGAGCCGGGCTGGACTGGATGAAGGCGATGGTGTTGGTCGCCGCCACGATGATGGCGAGCAGCGCGGTTATCGTCGCGGCGACCGAGATCTTCACCATGTTGAGCAGCGCGATCATGTTCATCGCGCGCGAGTGCAGGACCGCCATCGTGTAGGCGCCGCTGTCGGCCGCGTCCTGCATGAGCGCGCGGTGCTCGATCGCGTCGCCGGCGCCGAGCACGAGGTAGACGGTGCCGACCAGGAAGGCGGCCGCGAACACGCCGATGACCAGGACGGTGCCGTCCTGGTTGCGAGCAAGGCTCTGGCGCGCGGTCGTCACTGGCCACCTCCGGCGTAGGCGTAACGCGAGCCCTGGTTGGGCAGGGTCGCCTGGGTGTCGATCTGGAACGTACCGGGGGCGGAGCCGTTCGAGCCCGAGCAGACCACGAGGCGGGCGAGCGGCACCGCGCAGCGGAAACGGTAACCGACCCGGACGGTGACCGGGCCGTCGGGGCCGCTGGCCGCGACATCGACGGTGAGCGCGGCGGCGCGGTCGGCGGCGCTGGTGCCGGGCAGGGCGGCCAGCACGTTGTCGGCCGCGCGGGTGATCGTGTCGAGGCGGGCGCCGGTCGGCGAGTTGCGAGCCGCGCCGCCGTAGCGCTGCGGATCGTCGTCGAGGACGACCACCGCCGAGCGCGCAGCCGCGTCGGCGGCCCGCTCGGTGACGAGGTGTCCGAGCTGGAGCAGCGCGCCTTGCAGCACGCACAGCACGAACAGGAAGAACGGAACGATCGCGATCAGGAACTCGACGTAGGCCGCGCCGCGCCGGTCGGATGCGAGCCGGGTCATCGGGCACCTCCGGCGAGCAGCACGCTGGCGAGGGTGCCCAGGAGCAGCGGCACGCCCAGGCGGAGCGGCATCATCTCCGCGGGCGGGATCGGCCGGCGATAGCGCGCCGGCAGGAAGACGTTCACGACCAGCCACATCGACGACAGCAGCGTGCGGGCCAGTCCACCGCGCCAGGCCAGGAAGGCCAGCGCGTACACCGCGGCGATGCTCATGCCGAGCACCTCGATCTCGAGCCCGACCTCCGCGCCGCCGAGGGCGCCGAGGGCGGCGAGCAGCTTCACGTCGCCGCCTCCCATCGAGCCGTGGCGGAAGAGGAGGTACGGGACGAGGCCACACACGAGGGCACCGGCGAGGGAGAGCATGAGCCCGCCGGCGCCCTGCGTGATGAAGTGGAGGATCAGTGCTGCGAGCAGGGGGGGCAGCGTGAGCCAGTTCGGGATCAGCCCGGTCCGGGCGTCGGTCACTGCGGCCGTTGCGGCGACCGCGATCATCAAGCTCGGAACCAGCAAGTCCATGGCTGCCGCCTCCCCTGCTCGTTCGAGGACTACTGAATGCCCTGGATGGCCTGGCCGGTCGTGTCCATCTTCTCGCCGATCTTGCCCTTGAGGGCCTGCACTGCCGCGAGGCAGCCGAGGGCGAGAGCGACGGTCAGGATGATCGTCTGGGTGATCTCGGCGGCGCCGCGGACATTGCGGAGCAGGGAGCGACGGCGAACGGGGACGAGGGCGGTGGTCTTGGCGTCGGTGTTCTTCATGGTCCTGTTCCTTCCTATGGGTACCGAGGGGTTCTCGGGGCCGGGGTTCATGCGATGGGCGCGGTGAGAATGCTGAGTGCGTGGCGGTAGCCGTCGAGGAGCTGAAGTCCCAAGGCCACGAAGGCCGCCGCGACGGGCAACCCGAGGGCCACCACGAGCACGAGGTACTCCGCGTACGCCATACCGTTTTCGTCTCTTGCAATTCGTCGTGTCATCGCTCGGGAAGTCGTAAGAGCAACCGCCGTGCCGTTCGGCGCGAGCGGCCTCGCCGATGGAAAGTCGGTCGCTTCGGCGCGGCGACGGCGCGCGGTTGCACAGCCGCTGGTCGTGTCGTCCAGTCGGGCTTTACGTGAAGACCAGCTGGTCGCCGCGCGCTGGTCGATCGGCCGATCCCGAGGCGCGCCGGCGCGACGATCCATAGGAATGATCCATGGCTTCCTCCATGTGATGGACGCGGCCGCGGCGGGCACGCGCGTTGCTTTTGGATCTCGCGTGATGAGTGCATCCGTGGAGCGCGAGGCCGTGATCGTGATCGGCACACTGGGCGACGGAAGTCGGCTCGAGTGGCTGGCCGAGGACGGCGCGGTCATCTACGTGGGCTCGGATCCGCGCTGTCGCTGGCGGCTGGCCGCGCCCGGGGTCGCGCCGTTCCACTGGCAGCTGTGCTGGTTCGGCGGCCGGCTGTGGATGGCCGAGCTCGAGCCGCGCATGGCGCGCGAGGCCGGCTGGATGGCAGCCCCGGTCGGCGTGGTCATGCGGCTGGGCGGCTCGGCCATGGTGCTCGGGGTGTCGTCGTCGGCTCGGACCTCGGTGTCGCTCCGGGCGGTCAGCGCGACGCCGGCACCCGCCGCGCCGTCGGTGCGCGCGCCGGTCGTCGCCAAGGGGGCGGTCCGCGGCGCGGTCCATCGCGCCCTCATCCCGCGCGCCGCGCGGGCGTCGCAGCCGGTGAACACGGCCTCGGGCGTGGTCGACCCCGACGCGACCCAGCTGGTCGAGCCCGACCAGCTGCGCGCGCTGCCGGTGTTCGGGCCCCCGGGCCGCGCGATGCCGGCGATGCCGGTGTCGCCGTTCGCCGATCCGGGCGCGGCGCCACCGGCCGCGCGGGTCGCGCCGGCCGGGCGGGGCGGGGTGGCGCTCGAGGAGATGTTCATCGTGCCGGCCGAGGTGGCGGTCGCCGCGCCCAGGCCTCCCGGTCCGCTCGCCCGCCTGGCGGTGGTGGTGCCGCTCCGTCCGCTGCTCGCGCTCCTCATCGCGGGGGGCGCGGCGCTCCTCGTGTTCCTGCCGGAGAGCCTGCACGCCAACCGCAACCAGCGCCCGGCCGCGACCCTGCCGGCCCGCCGCCCGCCGCCCGAGGCCGACATCGAGATGCGCGGCGTCCCGCCGGAGCCGGCCCGCTCCGCGTCCGAGAACGTGGCCGCGCGCGACCTGGCCTCGGGCCGGCTCGAGGAGGCGCTCGACGACTATCGCGCGCTCCAGACCGAGGTCCCCGACCAACCGGTGTTCCGCGACTTCGCGGCGGTCATCGAGCGCCGGATCAAGGCGCGCTGCGTCAACGGCAACTGCGCCGAGGGATCCGAGAAGGCCGCCGCCGCCGCCCGCGCGGCCGAGGCCGGGAACGTCTTGATGAAGCCAGAAGAGGCCGCTCGCGCCGTGGAGGCGATCCGATGACCCCGATGGTGACCGCGGCCGTGATGGCCGGATTGATCGTGGCGGCGACCGCGGTCCTGAACGGCGCCGGACGCCTGGTCGCCGCGCTCGCCCTCGTCGCGGTCGGCATGCTCGCCACCGCCTGCCAGCCGCCGCCGCCGCCGATCCTCGATCACAAGGTGCTGTTCACGGTCAGCTCCGACGTGGGCGAGCCGGTCGCCGGCGCCCGCCTGTTCCGCCCCGGCGTCGAGATCGGCCGCAGCGGCGCCGACGGCAAGCTGGCGGCGCGCTTCCGCGCCGCCGACGGCGCGCTGCTCACCGTCCACGTCCAGTGCCCCGACGGCTACGTCGATCCGATCGAGGACACCCAGATCGTCCTCCGCGAGCTGGCGACGGTGAAGACCCTCGGCGAGGGCGGGCTGCGGGTCCTGCTCCACTGCCGGCGCACCCGCGTCATCGCCGCGGTGGTGGTGCGGACCGGATACCCCGATCTGCCGATCCTCTATGAAGGGCAGGAGCTGACCCGCACCAGCCTGTCCGGCGTGGCCCACGTGTCCGCCATGGTGCCGCCGCACGAGACCTTCGCGCTGACCGTCGACACCTCGAAGGCCGATCGCCTCCGCCCGCGAAACCCCGCCGCCACCTTCACGATGTCCGCCGAGGACGGATTCTTCGTGTTCGACTCGGGTCTCGAGGAGCTGCCGCTTCCGCCCAGGCCGAAGAAGAAGCACAAGAGACCGAAACCGAAACCGGGGCCGCCCCGACCGGTGCTGGTTCCCCCCAACGCGCACCTCGGGAGCAGCAAGCGCTGAGTTTCGGCGCCACTCCAGAGGCCAGACAGGGGAGCGGACCCCCGGGGCTACAAACCCCTACAACGTCATTTCAATAAAATAGGCGCCTGCAGGCCTGGTCCTGCTGTTGCACCTGCAACAGCTCGGTGTCCTTCCCCGCTCTCGTTCACCCCCCAGCGGAGTCCGTGACGACCATCAAGGGCGGTTTCGGCGAACCGTCCCTGGGCCTGGGCGACCGCTACCGCATCCTCAAGCAGCTGGGTGCCGGCGCGAGCAGCGTCGTCTTCGCTGCCTTCGATCGCGAGCTCCGCCGCGGCGTCGCGCTCAAGCTGCTCTGCCCCGGCTATGGCTTCGAGGCCCTGCTCGAGGCGCGAGCGATGGGCAGCGTCACGCATCCGAACGTGGTCGCCATCTACGACGTCGGCATGGTGCGCGACGCCGCCTACCTCGCGATGGAGCTGGTCCGGGGAGTGACCCTGTTCGAGTGGGCGCAGACGCCGCGGACCCTGAAGGAGGTCCTCGCGGTCATGACCCAGGCAGGCCGCGGCCTCGCCGCCGCCCACGCCGCCGGCATCATCCACCGCGACTTCAAGCCGGCCAACGTCCTCGTCGGTCACAACCACACCGCCAAGGTCGCCGACTTCGGCCTCGCCGGCCGAGCCCCCCGCCGCATCGACAGCGTCGACTCCATCCGCGATCGCCGCGCCCCCGCCTCCGCCGGCCGGACCGGGACCGAGGCGTACATGTCTCCCGAGGCCGCCCTCGGCCACCCGGTCGATCCCCGCTCCGATCAGTTCTCCTTTGCCGTCACCCTCCACGAGCTCATCGCTGGCCAGCGCCTGTTCCCCACCGGCACCGCCGCCGACGCGCCCGCCGGCTACATCGAGCACCACCTCGATCTCCTCCGCAAGCGAGGAGCCAGCCGCCGCCTCCACCGCCTCCTCACCCGCGGCCTGGCGCTGCACCCCGACGGTCGCTACCCGTCGATGACCCAGCTGCTCGCGGATCTCTGACCGGCCGCGGCGCGCGGCGCGCGGCGATCTATCGAGAGAGGGCGGGGCGGGCCGGCATCCTGGTGGCGGCGGCCTCGACCTCGATCGCGCGGCGCCAGCGCCCGTCGCGAAAGCCGGCCACCACGCGGTCGATGGTCGCGGTGTCGCCGGCCAGGTCGTGGAGGGCGGCGTCCTTGCGGAAGCCGGGCAGGGTGGCGGCGCGCCCGCCGATGTCCACGAACCCCATGCTCCAGTCCTGGAAGCTGCGCTCGGTCACCTCGCGGCGGAGGAGCAGCAGCACGTCGCGGTGGCGCGCATCCCGCTGGATGCGGGTGAAGATGGCGGCCACGCGGTCGTCCTCTCCCTCCAGAATCTGGAGAAAGCTCCCCTTCTGGTAGAGGAGGACGCCCGACACGTCGACCTCGGTGTTGCGTCGGCGGGCGTCGCTCAGGAGGTCGCGCAGCTGCTCGCCGGTGAAGGGTGTCGCGGCGCGGCTCGTGTAGATCGTCTGGATGACCACGTGACCTCCTTCCTGGGTCTTCGGCCGCCCCGGCGAGCTCCTTGAGGACGAGGTCCCGCGCCGTATCCGCCTCCGTCAGCGCTGCCCGGATCGCCCCGGTCCGTGCTCGCTGCCGACGCAGTGATGGCAGTGGAACACCCCGTCGGGATCGTACTTCCGCTTGATGGCCAGCAGCCGGTCGTAGTTCTCGCCCCAGAACTCGCGCTGCCAGCCGGGCTGGAAGTAGTCCGCCTCGTTGACGTAGGTGCCGGCCCCCGGGGTCGCCTCGCGAATGATCCGCGCCGCCGCCGCGACCCGCGCCCGGTGGGCTCTGCCCTCGGCGAGGTCCGGCTCGTGACCGGGCGCGCCGGGGAAGGCGACGGTGCCGGCGGCGATGATGGCGAGCGCGGCGGCGCGGTAGACCGCCGGGTTCATCGACGTCTCTCGATCGCGCGCGAGCGCCTCGGCCGAGGCGCCGGCCTGTCCTTTGTTGAAGTGGAGCGCGACCGGCCAGCGCCGCGACGCGGCGAACAGCGCCGCCGCGAACCGCGCGGCCTCCGCCCCCTCGAAGCGATCGAGCGGGATCCACCGCGACTGGTACGCGTACCAGTAGGTCGAGACCTCGGCCTCGTCGCCGGCCCACCAGAACAACCGGGCTGGCTGATCCGGCCGCGGATCGGCGCGAACCACGCCGGGGAAGTGTTCATTCAGGTAGTCGAAGTCCCACATCCGGTCGCCGGGCAGCGCGATGAAGCGGGCCTTCATCGTGACGCGATCCGGGTGGGCGTCGATCCATGCGCGCAGCGGCTGCCAGACCTGCTCGGCCTCGGCGCCGCTCATGCCCTGGAACACCATCGACAGCCGGAGCGAGTTGTCCCCCTCGATCCTGACCTGCTCGCCCCAGTGCTCGTCGCTCAGCCGCTCGCGATAGAAGCGGAGGAAGCGCTCGAGGAGCTCCTTGAACGCGGCGTCGCTGGTGGCGGTGATGCTGCCGACCACCAGACCGAAGCTGGAGGGCAGGGCGTGGGTCATGAGCGTCACGCTGGTGACGACCCCGTAGGTGCCGCCGCCGCCCCCGCGCAGCGCCCAGAAGAGATCCTGGTTCTGGCACGCGTTCGCGACCAGCCGCTTGCCGTCGGCGGTCACCACCTCGGCCTCCAGCATCCCGGCCGCGCCGGTGCCGTACTTCTTGGACCAGCTGCCGAAGCCGCCGCCCTGGATGAACCCGCCCGCCACGCCGACCGACGTGCAGCCGCCGCCCTGGACGTAGCGCCCGTGCTCGACGGTGACCGCCTGGTACGCCTCGATCCACCGCGCGCCGGCCTCGGCCGTCACCGCCGGGACGCCGGGCCCCGCGCCGGGGCAGCCGCGAGCGACGAACGAGTCGTGCACGGTGATCCGACGCATCCGGTGGGTCCAGACCAGGAGCGAGTCGGGCGCGCTGGAGCGGCCGTAGTAGTCGTGGCCGGTGCCCTTGATGACCAGGCGAAGGCGATGCTCGCGCGCGAAGTCGACCGCCGCGGCGACGTCGGCCGGGGTCTCGACCGCGACCGCGACCGCGCTGGGCGCGGCGGTCCACGCGCCGAGCCATCCGGTCGACTGCGCGCCCGCGGCATCGTCTTGCAGACCGAGCGGATTCTTCATCCCGGCGATGGCCGCCGCGCACGCGTCGCTGGCCCCGCCCGCGCTGCAAGGCGCGAGCGGAGCGCGCGGCACCTCGAGCTTGCCGGTGAGGCGCGATCGCAGCCGCTGCCAGTCGGCCGCCCTCGGCCAGCACGATTGCCCCGGCCTGCACCACCCCGAGCGCTTCTCTCGCGGCGCCGGCGCCGTCGGGCCGGTCGCGCAGCCGGCCAGGACCAGCCCGAGGATCGCCAGCGTCCCGACGGAGCATCGACTCATCCGTCGCGGCGGCCCTTGTAGCCCATCATCCCCTGCATGACCGACTCGCTGTCCCGCGCGATCTCGGCCGACTCTCGCGCGCGGTCGGCGCAGTCGGCGCACAGCTTCTGGGCTCGCCCGCCCACCTTAACGGTCACCAGCGAGTCGACTTCGTCCTGACATTCGCGGCAGATCGGCATCACTCGATTCTCCTCGAAACCAGCGCCCGAAAAATCAGAAGCCCCGCAAGTCGTCAGACTTGCGGGGCTTGCCCGGTGGAGATAAGGGGGATCGAACCCCTGACCTCTTGAATGCCATTCAAGCGCTCTCCCAGCTGAGCTATATCCCCAGGCAGTTCGCGCAGAAGCGCGGAAGCGGTTCGTAGCAAGGTCGGGCGTGGATTGTCAAGGCGACCGCGCGCCGCGTCACCGCTACCTTCGGGCCCATGACCGTCACGATCCGCGCGAACGGACTCGACTTCGCCTGCCTCGAGGAGGGTTCGGGGCCGCTGGTGCTCCTGCTGCACGGCTTCCCCGACACGGCCCACACCTGGGACCTGACTCGCCCGGTCCTGGCGCGAGCCGGCTTCCGCGCGGTGAGCCCGTTCCTCCGCGGCTACGCGCCCACCGCGATCCCCGCCGACGGGGACTACCGCATCGACACGCTGGCCGCCGACGTGGCCGGGTTGATCGAAGCGCTCGGCGAGGAGCAGGCGATCGTGGTCGGACACGACTGGGGCGCGTCGGCCGCGTTCGGCGCCGCGATCCTGTTCCCCGAGCGGGTCCGCTTCCTGGTCACGCTCGCCATCCCGCACCCGGCCTCGGTGCGGCCGACCCCGGCGCTCCTGTGGAAGGCGCGCCACTTCTTCACCCTGCGCACACGCGGCGCCGCCGGACGCCTCCGCGCCGACGACTTCGCGGCGGTGGACCGGATCATCCAGCGCTGGTCGCCGGCCTGGCAGGTGCCGGCCGACGAGAGCCGCGCGGTCAAGCGCGCGTTCGCCGCCCCCGGCTGCCTCGAGGCCGCGATCGGCTACTACCGCGCGATCGGGCCCCGCCTGCCGGCGTCGCAGCGCGGGCCGATCCGCGCCCCGTCGGTGGCGTTCGCCGGGGCCACCGACTTCGCCCTCCGCCCGGGCCACTACGAGCGCGCCCGGCGCCTCCACCTCGACCGCTACGAGGTGGTCACGCTGCCGGGCGGCCACTTCCTCCACCGAGAGCACCCGGATCAGTTCCACGCCGAGCTGCTCGCGCGCCTGCCCGCGCCGCCGAGCACCTGAGATGGGACTAAATTAGGTCCGCGTCCGCGCGAGGAGGAGGTCGCGGAAGTAGGCGATCGGGATCGACCCCATCCGCATCAGGTCCTCGTGGAAGCGCTTCTCGTCGAACGCCGCGCCGGTGCGGCGGTGCAGCTCGGCGCGCAGGTCGGCGATCGCGGTCTTGCCCAGCATGTAGGTGATCGCCTGGGTCGGCCACTTCGAGTAGCGATAGATCGCCTGGCGGGCGTCCTCGAACGCGGCCCGCCCGATCGGGTCCTTTCGCCGGCGCGCGTCGGGCAGGAAGCTGACGTGGGCCGCGTGGTAGTCGACCGCCTCGTCGAAGGTCATGCGGCCGGTGTGGATGCCGACGTCGACCCGGATGCGCACGGCGCGCAGGAGCAGGCCCTGCAGCATGAACAGGTACTCGGCGGCGTCGTAGAAGCCGTACGGCTTGCCGGGGGCCGCCTCCGCCATCAGCTCCTCGGCGTAGAGGCCCCAGCCCTCGGTCGCCATCGAGTCCTCCCACATCGACGCCGAGTCCTCGACCGCGCCCGGGGTCAGCCAGCGGACGTTGCTGATCCCGGCCGCCTGCTGGGTCATGTACTTGTAGTTCCAGTCGTGACCCGGAAATCCCTCGTGCACCGCGGTGTCGGCCACCGAGGCGCGGCACTGAGTCGCGAGCTGGCCCGGATCGCCGCCGGTCGGGGTCAGGTAGAAGCGGCCGACGCCTGACCGCTTGAACGGCGGGGCCGGGTAGTACGACGCGCCCGAGGTGCCGCGCAGCGCCGCCGGGGTCGGGACGATGTCGAGCCGGTAGTCGGCCGGCACGTCGAACAGGCGCTGCTCGCGGCCGTAGGCGACCGCGCGGACGGCCGCGCTCCGGTACCAGGCGAACAGCTCGTCGTCGTCGCGCGGCGCGTCCTTCGCCAGGTGATCCATGACCGCGCGCACGCCGGCGCGCCGCTCGGCGTCGGAGCCGGACCCGATGCGCACGCGCAGGCCGGCCTTGCCGGCCAGCTCGTCGGCGACGCGGGCCATCCTGTCCTCGTACGCGGCCACCTGCTCGGCGCCGTACGCGTACAGCGCCTCGGCCGAGCGATCGTCGCGCAGGCAGTTCTTCACCCGCCACGTGTACTCGGCCTCGCCGGCGGCGTAGCGATCGGTCCGGTCGCGCGGATCGTAGGCGGACGCGAGGAACCGGCCGAACCCGGCGTAGGCCGCGGCGGCCGTGCCACCCGCCTCGGCGAGCGACGCGAGGGTGGCGCGCGCGGTGCGGCGGCTGCCGAGGTGCTTGGCGGCCAGGGCGGGAAGCTCGGTGCGGAAGAACTCGGCGGCGGCGGCGGCGCTGTCGATGCCGTCCACCTTCACCATGCGGTGATCGGGGGCATTGCCGGCGGCCCGTCCGGCCTCGAGGTTGGTGCGCGCGGTCGCCAGGTAGGCGGCCACCGCGCGGGTGCGTGCGACGACGTCGGCCCACTCCGGATCGGTGCCGAGCCCGTCGGGCGCCGCGGTCATCTGCTGCATCTGCCAGTCGATGCCGCGGAACGGCTCGGCGACGTAGCTGTCCACGCTGCGCTGGTGGTACGCGCGGTCGGCCAGCTGATGGAGGACGAAGCCGACCTGGGCGCCGATCAGCGCGCGATCGATCTGCGCGCTGGCCGACATCCGGCCCGGGTCGAGCTGCTCGAGCTCGCCGGCGATTCCGCGCAGGAAGTCGATCTCGGCCTTCACCGCCGACGGAGAAATGTCGCGCAGCCGCCCGTTGATGCCGGTCAGCGACGGGCTGTAGCCGTCCCCGCCCAGGTAGGTCGACACGACCGGGTTGAGCTCGAGGGTGCGGAGGAAGTAGCGGTCGCGGAGGGCGGCGAACGGGACGTCGTCGGTGCGGCCGCGCTCCGGGGTGGGCACCGCGCCGGGCTGCGGCGCCGGCGCCGACGCCGACCGATCGGTGGAGTCGGTCGACGAGTGGCAGGCGAGCTGGCGAAGCGCGCCGAGCCCGATGGCTCCCTGCGCGACGCGGTGGACGAATGTACGGCGGTTCACGTGGCCTCCGATGCGGCGGACTTCCAGGCGAGAACCATAGTCCGGCCGCCGCCCGACGGACAGGCGCAGTCGCTGGCCGGCCCGCCGTCACACGCGGGCGTGCGTCGCCGGGGTGCGGGAATCCTGGCTCACTCGGCCGGCTGGACCGCGACCGAGCACTCGTACGGCTGGCCGATCTCCGCCGGCGCGCCATAGACGGCGATCCGCCCGCTGGCCGGGCAGGGCACGTCGAGCGTGCAAGGGCAGGGACCGCCGGCGGTGTCGTTGGACGAGCGGATCGCCGCGGGCGCCGAGCAGTTGGCGTCGGGCCGCTCGGCGTCACAGATGCGGATCATCGGGTCGCCGGTGCAGCTCGCGCCGCCGCACGCCGCCGCCGCCGAGCAGCCGACGTCGACGCGGGTGCCCGGCTCGCAGTCGAACTCGCCGGCCAGCTCCCATCCGCACTCGCGGTGGGTGCCCGCGCTCGAGTGAGCGTCGACGCCGTCGGGGCAGGGCTCGGTCGGGCCGGCCAGCTCGACCGAGCCGAGCTCGACCGGGATGGAGACCACGTCGTTGTCGTAGTCCTTCTCGATGAGCGTGCGGTTTGTGTTGAGGCGGATCTCGAGGGTGTAGGCGCCATCCGGTACGTCGGTGACGTCGATGAACTGGCAGGGCAGGGTGGCCTCGTAGACGTCGGCCCAGCCGCGCTGGATGCCCTGGAACCTGCACGTGAAGTGTGGCCGCTCGGCCACGGTCGGATCGTCGGCGGCGTAGCGCTCGGTGTCGAGCAGGCAGAAGGCCTGCTTGCGCCCGGCGGCGACCTCGCCGCCGTCCGGATCGATCAGGCGATACTCGGCGTAGCCCTCGAAGTGATAGTGGCCGTGGCATGCCGAGTAGTGGAAGCTCGGGTTGTCCGGATCCGGCTCGCCGAGCAGCATGTCGCCGTCGCCGAGGTTGGGGGTCTCGACCGAGAAGTGGAGCAGGCGGCGCACGCCGGGCTGGGCGATGCAGGCCTCGTCGGGATCGAGCTCGCATGCGTCGGGCTGGAAGACCGCCTCGCGCACGGCCAGATCGATCCGGGCGCGGGCCAGGTTCAGCTGTAGATCGGGCAGGCCGGCGTCGGGTGGCGCGGCGTCGGGTGGCGCGGCGTCGGGCGGCGGAGGGGCCGCGTCACCGGTCGCGCCGGGGAAGGAGCCGCAGGCCAGAAATCCAGCCAGGGCGGTCGACGCGCAGACCGAGGGGAAGAACCCGGCCGCGATCGGGTGGCCCGGCCGGCGTCGCATCAGCGGCGGCGCGGCACGTCGTCGTCGTTCATGTATGCGTCGAGCGATCCGTCGGGATCCTGCTCGGCCGCGGGCGGATCGTCGTCGACGAAGACGATGCCGCCCCGGTGATCGTCGGCCGGATCGGCGGGCGCGGCCCGGCTGGCCGGCGCGGCCCGGCTGGCGGGCGCGACCGCCGCGCGCGGGCCGCGGCTCGATCCGCGCCCGGCCGGCGGCGGCACCGGGCCGGCCGCGGTCTGCTTCTGACTCCGTCGGCCGGCTCCTCGATCGGCGGGCGGCGGCGGATCGTCCGGCACGGCACGAGGCGCGCCGTCGGGCCCGTCGTCGCGCCCACCGTCGGGCACATCGTCCAGCGAGGGCCGCCACACTCGCTCGCGCCCGGCCGGCTCGCGCCCGGCCGGCTCGCGCCCGCCGCGCGGCGTCCGTCCACCGCGCTCGCGCAGCGCGTCGCCGACTCGCTCGCGCAGGGCCTCGCCGAAACCCTCGCCCATCCGCTCGCGCAGCGCCTCGCCGACGCGCTCGCCCAGCCCCTCGCGAAACGCCTCGCCGACCCGATCGCGAAACCCATCGGCCGCGCGCTCGCCGCGCGCGCCGCGTTCGCCGCCGCGCCGCGCCGCGCCGCTGCCGGCAGCCGGCCGCAGCCTGACCGGCCTTCTCGCGTCGCCGGGGCCGCCCTCTCGCTCCGCCTCGGCGATCTCCCGATCGATCGCCTCGACCTCCTGCACCGCGCGGGCCAGCTCCGGCAGCTCGTCCAGCTCGATCTCGCCGCTGGTGGACAGCTCGTACAGCGTCTCACCCAGCGCGGCCAGCGCGTCCCGCCGCCTGCGATCGAGCAGCGCGGTGTCGATCCGGTTCTTCTGGGTCCGCGCCTGTCGACGGGCGACGTCGGTCATCGCGCCGACCTGATTGATCGTAGTACGAATCAGGCTTCCCAGGGTACCCTTCAGGTCCGGCGGCGAACCGCGTCTACCGCCCCGCGACATGCACCGATTATGCGCGCTCCGTCGCCCGACGCCAACCGAGCTCCGAGCCTTCCCTCGCCGGTCACCCGTCGCGCCGCCGCGCTGGGCGTCTCGTTCGCCGGCCTGCTGACCACCACCGCGTGTCCGTCGGCGCCGCCGGTCCAGCCGGTCGACCCTCCGCGCGTGCGAGTCACCTCGTTCACCGAGGCGACCCCGGTGCGCCACATCCTGGGCGTGCCGCCGTTCGCGTTCGCCGCCACCAGCGCCGGGCTCGACCGCTGGGATCTGCGCAGCGGCCAGGCGCTCCACCTCGGCCTCGAGCACGGCCTGCCGGGTGAGAGGGTGCAGTCGCTCGACTACGATCTCCACGGCGAGCTGTGGATCGCCACCGACGCCGGCCTGGTCCGCTACGACGTCGAGCAGGCCGCCTTCCGCGCGGTGCGACCGCCGCCCGCCGCGCTCGGCGTCGACTCGTTCGAGGGCGCGTCCATCTCGGCCACGCCGACCGGCGCGTGGGTCGGCCTCCGCCGCGGCCTGTTCCACGTCAGCCGTGACGGCGTCTGGGCCCCGACCGACGTGACCGCGCCGGTGACCGATCTCTACGCCGAGCCCGACGAGGGCGACCTGTGGATCGGGACCGCCATCGGGCTGTTCGTCCTGCGCGGCGGGCTGGCCACGCCGATCGGCCCCGACCAGGGCTGCGACCTCACCTCGGTTCGCTTCGTGGCCGGCGGGCCCGACGGCAGGCCGGTCGCGGTCGGTCAGAACCGCGCCGGTCAGGAGCGGATCGCGCTGGTCACCGGCGGCGCGTGCGACAGCTACTGGGTCTCTCCCGACGAGACCTGGGTCGCGGCGGCCAGTCGACCGGGCGAGCTCCTGGTGCTGACCGATCGCCGGCTCTACTCGATGCGGCGCCCGGGCGGCTCGGGCGGCCGCGCCCTGGTGCGCGACGGCATGCAGCTCCTGCCGGTGCCGCGCGGCGACGGCGGGCGCCCGGCGCCGAGCCCGTTCATCCTCCAGTCGATGTCGGGCGAGCTTCCCGCCGGGGCCCAGGCGCTGGCCGCGGTCGGCGACGAGGTGCTGGTCGGCACGCGCAGCCTCGGCACCGCGCGGGTCGTGTCGGGCAGGCGCGCGCTGCAGTGGTTGCGGCGCGGCGAGCTGATGGGGCAGGCGACCTCGCTCAGCGTGGCGTGCGCCCGGCGCGACGACTGCTACGTGGCGACCGGCTCGGCGCGCGCGTGGCGCTTCGACGGCGAGCGGTTCTCGCTCAGCGGCGGCGGCGAGCGGCGCGCCCTGGCGGTGGCGCGCGGCCCGGGCGGGCGCATCGTCGGGCTGCGTCAGTCGGCCGACGGTCGCAGCATCGCGCTGGCGGACATCCACGCCGGCGAATGGCGCGAGACCGGCGTCACCGTCGAGACGCCCGGGCGCGACCCGGAGCTCGCCTTTGCCCGCTTCTCTCCGGCCGGGATTCTCTGGCTCGGCCTGCGCTACCGCGACGACGCCGGCGAGCTCCGCCCCCACGGCGTGGCGCTGGTCGACGTGGCGGCCGGCCTGGTCACCTATCACCACGCAGGCGCCGACGAGGCCGAGCCGGCCAGCGACGGCCCCGACGCCGGCTTCGCGGTCCACATCGACGACGACGATGACGACGACGCGATGCCGATCCCGATGGACGTCGGCGGGATCGCCTTCGCCCAGGACGGCGGCACGTGGCTGGCCTCGTCGCAGGGCGCGGTCGAGGTCGAGGGGGACGACGTGGCCATCTACGGCCAGTCGGACGGGCTGCGCAGCGAGCTCCTGCGCGGGGTGGCCTGGTCCGACAGCGGCCTGCTCTACTTCGCGGCCGGCGGCGGGGTCGGCGTGTTCGACGGCGAGACCTGGCGCTACCCGCGCGAGCTCGGCCTCGCGGTCAACGACATGGAGATCGGCCCCGACGATCGACTGTGGATGGCGACCGACCGCGGCCTGGCGGTGTACGAGGCCGGCCGGGTCCGCCACTTCGACGCGCGCCGCGGCCTGGTCGAGAACCGCATCGAGGACATCGCCCTCGATCAGTTCGGCCGGGTCTGGCTGCGCGGCCCGCAGAGCCTCGGCATCGTCGCGCCGTAGGCCCTCGCCACAGGCACGTTGACCTCGACGTGGTCGTTGACATTGACGGCGCCGTGGACGTGAGCGCTACCGTGGTCGGAGTCAGCGTGGCGAGTCGATCGAGATCATCTTGGTGAGCATGGCCACGACGGCCTCCAGGAGCTCGATGCCCTGGTCATGGCGACGCTGCTCGATGAGGTGTCTCACCCTGAGCACATCAGTGAAGCTGCACACTCCATCGCCTCACCGCGCGCGATCTTGTAGTGCTTCGACATGTCGGCTCTCGACCACCGGCCGGCTCCTTCCGCGATATTCCGTGGTACGGCCTCCGCGGCCCTGACCAGCTGGTCGGCCCGCTCTGAGTTTCCGCGCGGAAGCGCCTCCACGACCTCGCAGGCGAGGGCGAGGAACTGGATGGAACGCTGGTAGACGTCGAGTCGCTGAAAGCTGAGCATGCCGAGGCTATCGGCCCCGGAAGCCCGACGTTGCGACCAGCTTGGCGCGCCGCCACGCGGATAACAGGTCCTATCGCGTCAACGGCCAGGGTGGCGCTCACCTCCACGGCGCCGTCAATGTCAGAGACACGTCGACGTCGACGTCAACCTCAACGAGGGAGCTAGCCCTCAGCCGGTCATCATGCGTGTGGCGGAGCCCTGGTACCTCGCCGGGTTCGGGCTCAGTATCCGAACAGCCGGGCGAGCGGGACGACCTCGACCTTGCCGACCCGGGCCAGCGCGGCGCCGTCGAACCGCTCGCTGTTGCCCATGATGCTGATGAGGGTGGCGCCGGCGGCCGCGCGCGCGGCAAACGCGGCCAGCTCGGCCGGCTCGATCGCGAGGAGTCGCGCCCACTCGCGCGGCCGCGGATCGGTCGCCTCGCCGCGGTCGTCCCAGCTCTGCACCCATGCCGGCGCCGAGCGCGGGTCGACCCGGCTGGCCCGGTACTCCGCGTCGAGCGAGCGGCGCGCGACCGCGAAGCGCGACGGCTGGAGCGGCATCCGGCGGAGCAGCCCGAGCAGCGTGCCCAGCGCGTCCAGGGTCTTGTCCGACTGGGTGGCGAGCACCGCGAGCAGCGCGGATTCGTCGCGAGGGAAGAGCCCGGTCGAGTACCCGGCCCACGCCGAGTAGGCCAGGCCGCGCGACTCGCGGATCTCCTGGAACACCAGCGCGCCCATGTTGCCGCCCACGTACTCGGAGTAGAGCCGCGCCATCGCGCGGTCGTCGCGCTCGAGCGGCGGCCTGGGCGCCGCGACCCGCACCTGCGACTGCGCGACCCGGCGGCTGATCAGGAAGATCTGGGTGCCTTTGCCGCGCCGGTAGCGGATCGGATCGCGCGGCCGCACCCGCCGGTGGTGCGCGCCCAGCGCGACCGCGCGGGCCGCCTCCGCCCCGGTGCGCGGCCCGAAGTAGGTCGTGCGGTGCTGGTAGTCGGGCAGGGCGGCCAGCAGCGCGCGCAGCGCCGCCGGCCGGGCCCGCTCGAGCTCGCGGCTGGACGGCACGGTCAGGTAGCGCGAGTCGGCGCCGCGGGTGATGTACTCGCCGAGCGCCTGGCCGATCGCCTGCGGCTCCTGCATCTCGTCCTTGCGCTGGCTGATCCGGTTGGCGACCAGCGCGGCGACGGTCGCGTCGTCGAGCTGAGCGGTGCGCAGCCAGCGGTCGAGCATGCGCACGCTCTCCTCCAGGTTGCGATCGATCCCCGACACGGTCAGCACCGTCTCGTCGGCGCTGCAGTCGGTCCCGATCGATGTGCCCATCGCGAACAGGCGCCGCTTGAGATCGGCGGCCGACATCCGCTCGGCGCCGGACCGATCGAGCACCTCGAGCGCGTGGCAGAGGAGGCGCTGGCGCCTGGAGCCGAGATCGAACCGGTAGGTGACCGTGAACAGATCGTGGCGCCGGTTGCGCGACGCGATCATCGGACCGGCCGGAAGCGCGACCCGCTCGAAGCCCACGCCCTCGACCAGCCACTCCGGCTCGAGCGGCGCCACCGGCATCGCCTGGATCGCGCGCGACAGCTCGCTCTCGCGCCTGGTGTCGATCGCGACAGGGGTGATGGCCGGCTTCTGGATGCGGGGCGGGTGGAACTCGCCGCGCACGCGCCGCACCACCACGTAGGCCGGGCCGAGGTACTTGCGGGCCACCCGCATCACGTCGGCGCGGGTCACCCGGCGCAGCTCCTCGATGTGACCGGCCGCGACCGGCCACGGCACCCGCTCGATGTAGGCGTCGGCCATGCGCGCCACCCGGGTCTCGTTCGACTCGAGCGCCTCCTTGTCGTCGATCTCGGTGTCGAGCACGATGGCGTCGAGGTCCTCCTGGCGGAACTCGCCGGCGCTGAGCTTGCGGACCACCCCGAGCAGGAGCTTCTCGACCTCGTCGAGGCTCTGCCCGTCGCGGGCGGTCGCGGTCATGGCCCAGAAGCCGGCCTCGATCAGGTTGCGCCCGAACGAGCTGGCTCGCGGCAGCTTCTGGGTCAGGACCAGCTCGAGGTTGAGCAGCCCGCTGACCGAGTTGTCGACCAGGAGGTCCATCACCTCGAGCGCGGCGCGGTCCGGGTGCGAGACGCCCACGGTCTGCCAGCCGAGCACGACCGCCTGCTCCCCCTCGGCCTCGATCACCACCTGCTTGCGACCGTGGAGCGGTGGCAGCGCGCCCGGCGCCGGCGGCTCCAGGCGGGCCGGCTTCATCCCGCCGAACGCGCGCTCGAGCACCGGCAGCGCGCGGGCGGCGTCGATGTCACCGGCCAGGACCACCGCGATGTTGTTGGGCACGTACCAGCGCCGGTAGTACGCCTCCATGTCGCGGTAGGCCGGCGTCTTCAGGTGCTCGATGGTGCCGATCGTGGTCTGGGTGCCGTACGGGTGCTGCGGGAACAGCTCGGCCTGGAGCGCCTCGTAGACCCGATCGCTGGGGCTGTCGAGGGTGGTGTTCTTCTCCTCGTAGACCGACTCGAGCTCGGGCAGGAACAGGCGGAACTGAGCGTTCTGGAACCGGTCGCCCTCGATCGCGGCCCACTGCTCGAGCTTGTTGGCCGGCACGTTCGACACGTAGACCGTCTCCTCGGCGTCGGTGAAGGCGTTGACCCCGCCGATGCCGAGCGCGGCGTCGAGCTGATCCATCTCGTTCGGGATCGCGTACGCGGCGCTCTTCTGGGTCTCGGCGTCGATCTCGTGGAACAGCGCCGCGCGCTGCTCGGCCGTGGCGGCGCCGCGGAGCTGGTCGTAGAGCCCGGCGATCCGATCGAGGTGCGGCTTCTCGCGGGCGAAGTCGGCCGTGCCCAGCCGCCTGGTCCCCTTGAACAGCATGTGCTCGAGGTAGTGGGCCAGGCCGGTCGAGGTGGCCGGGTCGTTGCGGCTGCCGGTCCGCACCGCGATCCAGGCGGTGAAGCGCGGCTGCTGGCGGTCGGTGCTGATGTACACGGTCACGCCGCTGGACAGGCGGTGGATGGTGACGCCGAGCGGATCCGTCGCCAGAGACCGGGGCAGCGGATCCGGCAGCCCCGACCCGGCCAGGATCGCCGCCCGGTCGCCGGCGTCCGCGGCGGCCGGCGTCTGCGCGCCGGTCGAGGGCGGCGCCGAGCTCGGCCCGGGTGCGCTGCCGCGCTGGGAGCAGGCGATGGCCAGCAGCGCCGTCGCCAGCGCCGCGCTCTCTCTCAACCACCAGCGACCATGGGGCCGGGATCGGATGAACATGTAGGCATCCAACATACTCGATCCGTTCGCGAGAACGAGCGGCGGCGGAGAATTTGCCCCCGGACGCGGCGTCCCCCAGCATCGGACCATGGATCGCTCCTGGCGGCGGTGGACTCTGCGCCTCGGCACCGCCGGCGTCATCGCCGTCGTCGCGGCCGTGTGGCCCTACCGGCTCCTGGGGGGACCCGCGACGGATCAGCTCGACCGGATGCGAGGCGAACTCGATCGCACCCGCGAGGCCGCGCGCGCCGAGCGCGAGCAGATCGCCGAGCTGCGCCGCGAGATCGAGGCGCTCAAGAACCAGCCCGGCGCGATCGAGGACCTCGCGCGACGCGAGCTCGGCATGATCATGCCGGGCGAGCTGGTCATGCGCTTCGAGCCAGGCGAGCCGCCGGCCGGCGCGATCGCGGCGCCGGCACCGACGCCGGAAGCGGGCGCGGCTCCGGAGGCCGTTGAGTCGTCGGGCGGTCCAACTGTTTCCGGGGCGGACGACACCGCCGGAGGCGCACCATGAGGGCCCGAAGTCTCCGTCGCGCCGCGCGGGTCTCGAGCGGCGCCGCCGCGTCACTGCTCTCCTGCGCCATCGTGGCCGCCGGCGGCCCGACCTGGGCCGGCCCCGGCTCGCGCGCGTCGACCGCCGCCACCGCCGCGGTCGCCCTCATCGCCATCGCCGCGATCGTCCGCCGGGTCCGCTTCGCCCCGCCCAGCGCGCGCCTGCAGCGCATCTCCTTCTGGATGGGCCTGGCGCCGATCGCCATCGACATCGAGGTCTCCCTCGCGCTGGTGGCCGGCTGCGCCGCCGCGATCCAGGCCACCGGCGGGCTCGGTTCGCCGCTCTACCCGCTGCTCTACGGCGTGGTCGCCTTCGCCGCCGCGTTCCAGACCCGCCCGGCCGCGCTGGCCGCGGTCGTCGCCGCCCTCGTGCTCGAGGCCGCCGCCGCGGCGCTGGCCGACTTCGCCCCGTCCGCGGTCGCCGCCGCGCTGCTCCACGCCGGCTTCATCGGCTCCGCCGCGCTGATGCACGCGCTGTTCCTGCGCGGCCTGTTCGCCCGCCTGCGCCGCGACCACACCTCGCGGGTCGACGACGAGCTGCGCCGGCGCAGCGAGTCAGCCCGCGACTACCGCCTCATCGCCGCGGCGCTCGGCGCCGAGAGCCGCGGCCCGCGCAGCCGCCCCGAGGAGGAGCAGGCGCTGGCGGCCGGCTCGGCCGAGGTGATCGGCGCGTCGATCATCCACACCCTCGACCTGCTCAAGCGCGCGCTGTCGGCCCGCACCGCGGTGCTGCTGTGGCTCGACGAGCGCGGCGACGCCCTCCGCATCAAGGAGGCGCAGACCGACGTCGACTGGATCGCCTTTGGCGGTCGGGTCCCGCTGGCCGGCGCGCTCGGCGCCGCGGTCCGCGACCGCGCGCTGGTCTCGCTCCCCCACGCGCGGCCCGGCCAGGTCCCGTACTACGACGGCGGTGGCGACGACGCCGGCGGACCGCTGGTCGCGCTGCCGGTGTGTGACGGCGCGTTCGTGCGCGGCGTCCTGTGCGCCGATCGCGAGATCGGCGGCGCTGCCTTCGACGATCGCGACGCCGAGCTGCTCGCCCGCGCCGGCACCCAGATCGTGCACACCATCCACGCCGAGCACGTCTTCATCGCGGTCGAGCGCGCCAAGTACGAGCACGAGCGGTTCTATCACGCCTCCGCGCGGCTCGGCCGCGCGCTCACCCTCGACCAGGTCATGGACACCGCCTTCGAGGCGGCGTCCGAGATCGTCGACTGCGACCTCGCCGTCATCACGCTGTTTCAGGCCGACACCAACCGCCACCGGGTGTACAGCGCGCGCCACCGGCCCGGCGTGCAGCCGCTGGTCGACCCGCTCGAGCTGTCCGGGCTCGAGTTCCGCGACAACGCCGGCCTGGTCTCGATGGTGGTCAAGAACCGCCACTACCTGCCCGCGTCGGGCGAGATGAAGGACGACGCCATCCCGGTCTGGACCAAGAAGGTGAAGCTGCGCGGCGCCGAGTCGCTCCTGGTCCTGCCGCTGGCCAGCGCCGAGGAGGCGGTCGGCACCCTGACCCTGGCCTCGCGCGAGCGCCACCGCTTCCGCAAGGACGTGCGCGAGATGCTCGGCGTCATCGCGGTCCAGGTCGCCACCTCGCTGCAGAACGCGATGATGTACAAGAAGATGGAGACCATGGCCACCACCGACGGCCTCACCGGTCTCACCAACCACCGCACCTTCCAGGAGCGGTTCGCCAACCTGCTCGAGCGCTCGGCCCGCCACGGCCAGCGCGCCGCGATGCTCCTGCTCGACATCGACCACTTCAAGCGGGTCAACGACACCTACGGCCACCCGGTCGGCGACGAGGTCCTGCGCCAGGTGGCCAAGGTGCTGGCCAAGGCGGTCCGCGTCATCGACATCCCGGCCCGCTACGGCGGCGAGGAGTTCGCGATCGTGCTCGAGTCGACCGACCTGGCCGGCGCGGTCACCCTGGCCGAGCGCATACGCGAGGACGTCAGCAAGATCGAGGTCGCCACCGACAAGGGCGCCCTCGTGGTCACCACGTCGATCGGCGTGGCCGGCTTCCCCGACGACGCCCGCGAGCAGCCCGCCCTCATCGACTACGCCGACCAGGCCCTCTACCAGGCCAAGCAGGGCGGCCGGAACCGGGTCGTCTGTTACCGCGACTTCGCCGCCGAGCGAAGCAAGCCGCGCAAGGCGTCCTGAGCCGACGCGCGGCCCGCCGGTCGGCGGCGCCGCGCGCGAGCTCCTCCGCTGCGGTCAGGGCGCGTGGATCTGGATCGAGCCGCCCGAGATGGCCAGCGGTGCCGCCTCGTCCAGGTCGTAGCCCGCCTCCCCGTTCGAGTCGTAGGCGGCGCTGGCCGGCGGGATCGCGCTGTCGGCCAGCCGCCACACCACCACCCGGATCGCGTCGGGCTCGCCGGCGCGATCGTGGGCGTAGAGCACGAAGCCGTAGCCGCCCACGCCCGACACCGACGCGGTGCCCTTGACCGCCGCCTTTCCGTCGGGCGCGACCACCAGCCACTCGATCGTCTCGTCGTCCAGGTCGAAGTCGGCGTGATCGAGCCGGAAGCTGACCTTCCCGCCGCTCGGCGCCGGCCCCGGATCGTTCTTGTGGTACTTGGGGTTGAACTGGAAGTGGGCCCGGCCCGAGCTCGCCGGATCCGCGGCCAGCGCGCCGGCCGGCGAGGGGACATGACCGCCGGCGGTGACGAAGCCCGCGTCCGGATCGTAGACGACGATCATGACCGGCTGGGTGTCGGCCGCGTCGTCGTCGTCGCGGACGGTGACGTGGATGGTGAACATGCCGGCGTGGGCGAAGACGTGGGGTCGGTCGCAGCCGCCCGCGCTCGCCCCGTAGGTCTCCGTCCCTCCGTCGTCCCACGACACGGTGCAGGTGTGTGTGTCGTTGGCGCCGCCATCGCTGAATGGAGCCACCAGGGCGACCGGGGCGCCGGCGCGGAAGACCTGCCAGTCGACCGGAGCGGTCAGCCGCAGCTGCGGTGGCACGTTGCGGACCTGGACCACGACGCTGTCGCTCACCTGCTGATCGCCGTTGGTGGCGGTCAGGGTCGCCGTGTACGAGCCGTTGTCGGTGCAGATCATCCGCGTCGACGAGAGCTGGCCGCTGGTGAACGAGCAACTGGCGCCCGCAGGCACGTCGGGGCCGGCGCTGTAGCTCCACTCCAGCGCCAGCGCTCCGGTCACCTGCGCGGCCAGGAGGATCGATCCGCCCTCTGCGCCCGAC
>DATHKR010000114.1:0-4889 GCA_035489015.1 Kofleriaceae bacterium
GCGCGCTTCCACCGCGCCGCCGCCCGCTTCCTCGGCCTCGACGATCGCCGCCCCGGCATCCACCGCGGTGTCGGCGGCGCGCCCGGCGCGAGGAGCGCGCCCGGACCGCTCGGCCTCGTCGGCCTCCACGCGGTTCGGCCCGGCACCGGCCAGCCCCCACACATCATCCTCGATCCGCGCGACCCGGCTCTCCGGCCCGCGCTTCAACTCGGTCGTCAGTCGCCCCTTGAGGCTCCTGAGCGGGCTGGTGCCAGGGCTGTCCAGAAGCCCTCGCTCCAGCGCGAGTCGACAGAGTTCTTCCACATGTAGCGGCCCATGTGCCTCGCGCAGGAGCGCGACGGCGGCGTCCACGAAGTTCATCGGTCGCGCAATGTACTACAGCGGCAGGGAGTCGGCCGGTGGAGACGCCCCGCTGGCGACACAAACGCCGTGTCCGCCTGGCCGCAGCTAGACGCCAAACCGCCGGATTCTCGCATGGCATTGCGCTTGCCTCGTTGACTCCGCGAAGGAGTCACAGATGCGCAGACAGAAGATCGGGGTCCTCATGGCCGGCCTGCTCGACGACGAGCGCGCGGCTCACGCGGCTCACGCGGGCGGTCAGGACGTCCTGGAGGCGCTCTGGGCCCGCGGACACGACGCTCACCCGATCCTGGTCGACCGCGATCTCGACCCGACGCTTCGCCGCGAGCGCATCGAGGTCGCCTTCATCGCCCTGTACGGGCGCTCCGGCGAGGACGGCTGCGTACAGGGTCTGCTCGAGACCGCCGGCATCCCGTACACCGGCTCCGGCGTGCTCGCCTCCGCGCTGGCGATGAACCGGGTACGCGCGAGGCAGATCTTTCGGCTGCACAACCTGCCCACGCCGTCGTCCTACACGCTCCCCGCCGGGCTCGATGCCGATCGCATCCTCGAGAGCCACGGCGATTTCGGATTCCCGGCGGTGGTCGCGCCGGTGAGCCAGACCTCGCCGACCGCGGCGGTCACATGTGGCGGGCCTGCCGAGCTCATCGCGGCGTGCGAGCGGGCCGCCGCCACCGACGGAGATCTCCTGGTCGAGCGGCTCATCGCGGGCCAGCGGGTCTCGGTCGCGATGCTCGGCGACCGCGTGCTCGGCGCCGCGATCGAACCGGCTGGCGGCGGCCCTCTCCTCATCGAGCCCGCCGGACGCGACCGGCTCGGAGCCGAGCGCACCCGCGGTGTGCTCCGCCAGGCGGCCGCGGCTCACCGCGCGCTTGGCTGCGCCGGCGCCACCCAGGTCGATCTCGTGGTCAGCCCGACCGCCAACGAGGTGGTGCTCGAGTTGAACCCCGCCCCTCGCCTCGGCCGCGACGGCCTGGTCGCCCGGGTCGCCGCGGCCGCCGGCCTCGCCTTCGAGGACCTGATCGATGCGATCGCGATCGCCGCCGATCTGCACGCGCCCGGGCGCCCGAGATCGAGCGCGATCGCCGAGCAGCCGCTCGCCGCCTGATCGGCGGGCTCAGCCCGCCGCCGTCACACGCCGAGGAACAGGCGGTTGGCGAAGTTGCGCTCGAGCTGCGAGCCGAGGATCTTCTGCGCCGCCGCGTCGATGTCGTAGGTCGTGCGGAGGAACTCGAAGGTCCGCTCGTCGGTGTCGTAGATCGTGTAGCTGGCGCGCGGGTCGTAGTCGCGCGGCTGGCCGACCGATCCGACGCTCACGATGTACTTGTGCTCGGGCCGGATCTCGAACTTGGTGGCCACGACCTCGAACACCTCGCTCTTGGTCAAGGCAAAGGCCTTGCACAGGTGCGAGTGGCCGATGAACGTCACCGTGGCCAGCTGGTCCCAGATCTCCAGACAGCGCGCGGCCTGCTCGGTCGAGAAGATGTACTCGAACTCCTCGAGGTTGAGCGGCGAGCCGTGGCAGAAGCAGAGATCGCGCTCGCGCACCTCGTACGGCAGCTCGCGCAGCCAGCGCATGTTCGGCTCGCTCAGCTGGTTGGCGTGGAGGTCGAGCGCGTTGCGGGCCGCGTCGTAGTAGTACGAGTAGTCCATCCGACCGGCAACCGCGGCGTCGTGGTTGCCGAGGATGGTGAAGGCCGCCAGCCCGCGGATGGCGTCGCAACACTCGTTGGGCGAGGCGCCGTATCCGACGGTGTCGCCCAGACAGGCGTAGCGGTCCACCTTTTCGGACTCGTAGGCGCGCAGCACCGAGGTCAGCGCCTCGATGTTGGCGTGTGTGTCCGAAAAGATTCCGTAACGCATGAGAGGCGACCCCGCCCCGGCGGGCCCCAAAGTGTAGCCAAGTTTCGGGGGGTCATGACCCGACCGGCACAACTTTCGCTCTGCCGCCGCCAGACGGCGCCCGCGAGGTCTGTAGGTAGGTGTCAGCTGGGGACGCGGTCGCGCTCGTCCGGCTCCTCGTCGGCGACCTCGATCTCCATCGCGTCATCCACTTCGACCTCTTCCTCGCCCTCCACATCGACCGCGTCGAACAGGTCCGACTCGTCGAGGACGGCCGTGCCGGTGGTGACCCCGGGCCGTCGGGCGGAGGCTGCCAGCGCCGCCTCCGGATCCACCTCCGTCTCTGTCTCCGCCGCGGCCTCGGCCGCCGCGGCCTCGGCCGCCGCCCGACGCTCGGACCGGACCGACTCGAAGAAGCGGCGCGAGAAGGACCGGTTGAGCGTCTGATCGCGCGGCGCCCGCTCGCCGCGGACGGCCAGATCGTCACTCTGGGCCGCCTCGACCAGCTCCAGGGCGCGGCGCGCGACCGCGGCCGCAACCGGATCGCGCCCCACCGCGAGGGTCTCGAGCGGGCGCCGCGCCCCGCGCGCGCCGATGTGAGCCAGCGCCCAGGCCGCCCGCTCGCGCGCCGCCATCGACCGCTGGCCCAGGCGGGCTGCCAGCGGCATCACCGCGATCGCTCCGGTCTCGCCCAGCGCGCGGGCCAGCTCGCGCCAGATCGCGGTCGGATCGTCGAGCAGGAGGTCGCAGATCGCCTCCACCCCGGCCTCGCTGCGCATCACGGCCAGGGCCAGGGCCGATCCCTGGCGCAGGTGCGCCTTGCGGCTGCGCAGGCCGGTCAACAGGAACGGCTCGGCCGCGCGGCCGAGGAAGCCGACGCTGCCGAGGACGATCCCGGCCTCGGCCCGGCCCAGACCGTCGAGGGCGGCGAAGATCGGCCCGGCGGCGCTCGCCTCGCCGCGGCGGCACAGCTCGAGGGCGGCGGCCAGGCGACGGTCGCGGTCGTCGAGCGCGGCGATGAGCGCGGTGGAATCGAGCCGGCCCAGCGCGCCATCGCGCCGCAGCCCGCGCACCCGGGTCGCCGCGGTGGTCGGGCTCGAGGACGTCTCATCACCCTCGGTGGGTGCCGCGGTGCGCGCGCGCCGGCGGCCAGGCTGGGTGAACAGCGCGTGGAGCCCGCTGCCCTCGCTCGCCTCGCCGAACGGATCGATCATCCCGGACGCGACCGGCGCCGATTCGCTCATGATCGGCGCGCTGCGCGGCTGGGCCCACTCGCCGGCCGGCACGCCGAGCGCGCGCGCCTCCGCCTTGAGCGCCTTCCAGTTGTCGCGCACCGCCGCGCCGTCGAGGTCGTGGGCCGGCTCGGGCGGCCGCTCGGCCGGGGCGTCGGCGGCGAGCTCGGCCGACGCCACCTCCTTCGGCTGGTCGAGCAGCGCGGCGAAGTGACGCTGCAGGCGGATCACCAGCTCCTTGCGCGAGCGAGCCAGCCCCTCGCCGACTGCGATCTGCGCCGCGACCGGCCCGGGCCAGATTCCCAGCTCGAAGGCGCGCTGCACCACCGCGCGGCGGCGCGACTGCCAGCTCTCCATCGGGTAGCTGCGCGTCATGATGAGCCAGTCCTCGCCGGTCGGCTGGCTGAAGCGCTTGACCAGCGCCACCGCGCGGACCACCTGCGCCGGCGTGGTCAGCGCGGTCAGCACCGCGTCGTCGAGCTCGCCGGCCAGGCTGGTGGTGAGCCCCAGCCGATCGTGCTCCGGGTCGTCGAACGCGGCCCGCCCGCGCGCGAACGAGCGCTGATCCAGCGGGATGCCCTTGAGGTAGTCGGCCGCCGCCGACAGCGCGGCGAGCACGTTGTCGGCAAGCGGAGGAGCGAGCCGGGCGGTCACCGCCACCGCGTCGTCGCGCTCGCCGTCGCGGATCTGTAGATCGATCTCGAAGTGGCGGCCGAGCGCGTGCAGGACGGCCCGGTCGCCCTCGTCGCCGATGTCGTGAGCGACCCATCGAGGCGCCGCCGCGCCGGCCTCACCGTTCAGCGCCGCCGGAGAGCCGAACGCCAACGTCACCAGCGGAAAGTTGGGCATCCGATGGAGCTGCAGCCGCACCTCCAGACCCGGGTCGGTCAGCGCCGCCAGCTCCGCCCCCGCCGCGCGCAGCGAGATCGAGACGCGCCCATCGGCGCCGATCCGCCGCCATTCCGCCGCCCCCGCGAGAGACGCCCCGTCCGGGCCACCCGGCGCCGGCGAGCGAGGAGAGGTCGCATCGCCATCGCCCGCCTCCGCCCCGTCGACCGCATCGACCGCGTCGACCGCATCGATGGCTACATGGATCGGAACGTCGATCGAATCCGCGCCATCCACGGCCGACCCCACCGCGCCGCGCCAGGCCTCCGCCGGGCCGCGAACCGCCTCCGCCTCACCGGATACCGGACCCGGAGCCGATCCATCGCCGACAGGCTCGGCCACGCGGTCGGCGGCCTCGATTCCGTCGCGCACAGACTCCGCCGCGCCGGGGACCGGCTCGGCGGCCTCCCTGACGGTGGCCTTCCGCCGGCCGCGAGCAGGCTCCACCCGCCTGTTCGCGATGGCCGACCCGCCGACAAGATCCGCCGCGCCGCGCACAGACTCCACCCTCTGGCCGTCGGTTCCGTCCCCGTCGTCGACCGGCCCGGCCCCATCGATCGCCGCGAT
>DATHKR010000115.1:0-85318 GCA_035489015.1 Kofleriaceae bacterium
GCCGCCGTCGTCGTCCGCGCCGTCGTCGTCGCCGACATCGGTGCTTCCGTCGTCGTCGCCGACGTCGGTGCTTCCGTCGTCAGCGTCGTCGTCGTCGTCTCCTCCGCCGCAAGCCGCGAGGCCGAGAGCGCCGCACATCGCGACGATGAAGATCTGACTCTTGACTAGTCTCATGTGTTCACTACTCCCTAGTCGGGTTGAGAGCCCTCCGTTCTACGACAGAAGTGGTCGGGCCAGCAAGGAGCTCGACGGGCGCGGGCTCGTGCCATCGTGGGACCGGAGGTGAATCGCGTCCCCACGGTGCACATCCGAATGCGTGTTAAGGTCGAGTCGTGCGCATTCTCGGGGCCTTGCTGTTCGCGCTGGCCAGCGCCGGGACCGTGTACTCGACCTGGGCGACGTACCACCGGCCTCGCCCGGCGGATGTGCTTTACGCGCTCGCCGCGCCGATCGCCGCGCTCCTGGCGCTGGCCGGCCTGCTCCTGGTCTTCGTGCCCGGCTTCTTCGGCTGACCGGCCGATCGGAGCCATCCGCCGCTCAGCGCGGGCGGCGCTTGCCGCGCGGGGCGGCCGGCGGCGGTGGCGCGCGCACGGCGAAGGTGGCGGCGGCCGAGGCCAGGGCGACGAGGGCGCCCGCGGTCAGCCACGCCCAGCCCGGACCCTGGACCAGGTCGGCGAGGGCCGGGCGATCCGCCTCGCGGTGGAGGTAGAGCGCGACCGCGCCGGCGCCGGCGGCCAGCAGGCAGGCGGCGCCGCGCAGCCACGCGCGGCTGGCTCCGGCCGACCGACGCGTGGCCAGCCACACCGCGATCATGGACAGCGCGGCCAGCGCGGTGGCGCCGACCACGAAGCGCTCCCACGGCAGCGGCGGTCCGCCGCGCACCGACGAGCCGGAGCCCCAGCGCACGTTGAGCGACCAGCCGACCAGAGCCACGCCGATGACGCTGGCGGCGCGCACCGGGAGCTGGGGACTCAAGCGGCGCTCCCATTCGCGTGGCCCACCCGCGCACTATACACGTCAGTGGGCGGCGCGCTCTTCCGCCTCGGCCGCTCGCCGGGCGGCGGCGGCCGTGATCGTCGCCGGGCGGTGCATCTGCACTCGCGATCCCTCGGACACCAGCGCCGCGCGCGGCGGCTCGGCCAGGATGTGGGCGAAGCGCTGGCCGAACACCGGCGCCGCGTCCTCGCTGAGTCGCACGTCGACCGCGGGCCAGATGCGCCACGGCGGATGATCGACCCGGTACTCGCGGGTGAGGTCGGAGTGATAGAAGACGTAGCCCCACGCGCGATCGAGCACGAACTCGTCGATCGAGCCGGGCGTGGGCAGGCAGAGCTCGCCGCTGAAGTCGAGATCGAGGCGATGCACCTCGCCGTCGACCAGCCAGCGGTACACACCGCGCCCGGCGCCGTCGTCGGCTGTCTCGGGCGGATGCACGCGTGAGCTGACCGGCATGCGCTGGTAGGCCTCGCCGTAGAGCAGGTGGCCGAGCGACGCGATCGAGCCGACCGGGAGCAGCTCGCGGACGAACGCCACGCCGCGTCGCCACTCGCCCTCGACCCTGCGCCGCACGTAGAAGCGGAGGTCGATCTGGTCGTAGTGGCGCGCGAACGGCACCGGCACGCCGAGCAGGCGGTTCTCGGCGAACTGCTGGGCGACCAGGCTGAGCAGCGCGCAGCCCTCGAAGGTGTCGACCTCGGTGCCGGCCGGGACCAGCCCGCGCAGGACGACCGGATCGACCTCGTACGACAGGGCCGTCACGAAGCGCGTACGTCCCTGCACCAGTGACCAGCTCATGGGATCAGCGAACGATGTTGACGCTGGTTCTTCCAGCTGTGCGTGCCCAGCACGGCGGTTGGCCGCTACGCCGCGCGATGTCCGGCGGGCAATCGCGCGGTGAAGATGGTCGTGAAATCGGCGTCTTCGGACAGCGCGAGGGTGCCCCCGTGCGCCTCGCAGGCGAGCCGGCAGAAATACAGCCCCATGCCGCGGCTCACCCGGCCGTCCGCGCTCACCCGGTATTTCTCGAACAGGTTGTCGCGCCGCTCGGGCGGGATGCCGGGCCCGGAGTTCGCGACCGACAGGACCAGGACCAGCCCACCCGGCCGCCCCGCGCTCGCGCCGGCGGTCGCCTCCGCGTCCGACACCAGCACCGACACGCGCACCTTGCCGCCCTTGTCCACGAAGCGGCGGGCGTTGGCGACCATGTTGTGTGTGATGCGCTTGAGGAGGAGCGGGTCGATCTCGGCGCGCAGCACGTCGGGGCAATCGACCTGGATCTGGACCGCGCCGCGGTCGTGCAGCGGGCGGTGCTCGCGCATGACGCCGCGCACCAGCCGGGTGACGTCGGTGGCCACCGGCGTGGCTCGGACCCCGGGATCTTCCATTCGGGCGATGTCGGTGATGTTCCGGACCAGCGCCATCATGTGCTGGAGCGAGGCCTGTGTGATCGAGAGGGTGTCCACGATCTCCGGGTCGAGGCCCTCGATCTCGCGCAGGCTCTCGTCCAGAAACTCGTGATTGGCCAGCAGCAGGGCCAGCTGGTTGTTGAGGTCGTGGGCCAGCAGCGAGGTCGCCTCGGCGACCAGCGTTTGCGGCTCCTTGATGCGTCCGCCGGACGGCGCCGGAGAAGAGGACATGTCCTCGAGATCGGCCGGAACAGCACCGACTTGAGGCGCAGCGGGTGGACGGCAGCGCCGTTCAGGGAGGAACCCGTGGTTTGCACGCGACCCCGCTCAAGCAGATCGCGCTGGCGGCCGAAACTCACTTGGATTGCAGAGCTCGGATCCACAACACAAGGGACCGGTCACCATTCCGCCACCCCTGGCCCTCGCTGCCGCGGCGCGCCCGCTCGATGGGAGCATCGGCGACGCGCAGCTGGCCGACGCGATCCGCCGCGGGTCATGGGATGTCGAGCGCGACCTGGTCGTCCTGGTCGGGTCATCGCCGGCCCAGGCCGCCGGTGGGCTGCGCCGGCTCGGCCAGCAGCGCATCCTCTGGTTTCGCACCGGCGACGAGGTCGAGGCCGATCCGCCGGCCGGTGTCCTGCGAGTCGATCACCTCGACGAGGTCGAGGCGGCGGTGCGAGCGCTGGGTGTGCTCGGCGACGAGCGGATCGGCGGGCGGGCGCTCGAGGCCGCCCAGGCTCCGCTCTACGATCAGGTGACCGCGCGGATCGAGCGCACCCGCGGCGAGCGCGCGCTGTGCGGCGAGCCGGGCTGCGGCATCGCGGTGGCGCGGGTCCGCCTTGAGCAGGGGCTGGCCAACCTGCCGGCGCTGTGCCTCTGGCCAGGTGCCGAGGCGATCGGCGGCGTCCTGTCCGGGGCGCCGCTCATCATCGTCGCGCCGGGGCCATCGCTGGCCCACAACATCGATGTGCTGCGCGGGCTGCGCGGGCGCGCGATCGTGCTGGCGCTCAGCCACGCGGTCGTCCCGCTGCTCGCTGCCGGGGTCACGCCCGACTTCGTGCTGGCCGCCGACGGCCACGACGTCAGCTATCACCTGGCCGGCGCCGACCTGTCGGGCATCGGCGCGCTCATCGCGACCGCGACCGCGCACCCGCACCTGTTTCGCAGCAGCGCGCCGCGCAAGGTGGTCCTGTCCGAGCCCGGTCCGATCGACGCGTGGCTGGCCGAGCTGGTCGGCGGGGCGGCGGCGGCGGGCGACGGGGCAGTGCTGCTGCCGAGCGGGGGGTCGGTCGCGCACGTCGCGCTCGCGCTCGCGCTCCGCTGGGGCTGCGATCCGATCGGCTTCGTCGGGCTCGACCTGGCCTGCCCGGGCGGGCGGGTCTACGTCGAGCACTGCCCGGACGGCGAGGTCCGCGCGGCGCCATCGGCCGACGGTCGCAGCGTGACGCTCGAGGGCTGGGGCGATGGCGGCACGGCCCGGCGCGGGCGCGAGCTGGCGAGCGAGCGGCAGGTCGAGGTGCCCGGGTGGGACGGCAACCCACTGGGCAGCACCTTTCACCTCAGCATGGCCCAGCGCTGGTTCGAGGAGACCGCGCGCCGCGTGGCCGGCGCGGTGCGCCTCTACAACTGCAGCGAGGGCGGGGCGTACATCGGTGGGATGCGACACATCCGGCTGGCCGGGCTGGCCAGCCGGCTTCCGCCGCCGGCCGCGTTCCAGGCGTCGGCGGTGGTGGCGCGCGCGATCGCCCAGATCGAGCCGCGGGTTCGCCGGCGAGCGGCTCGCGAACGGCTCATCGAGCTCGCCCTGGAGCTGCGCCGCCATCAGTCGCCGCTCGCGCGCGAGACCGTCTCGCCGGTGCCGCTCCTGTCGGCGCTGGTCGACGCGGAGATGGCGGGGGAGCCCCGCGGCGCGCGCGGCATCGGCGAGGTGGCGCGGCGGTCGGCGGCGCTCCGTCGCTGGGCTGCGTGGCTCGAGCCACGCGCGGTCGAGGCCGAGCGCGCCCTGGCCCGGCAGGACCGCACGTCGGAGACGATGCGGATCCGTGTGATCACGTCGTCGGTCGGCGGCGATCCGACCTGAACTGGCGCCGATGTCGGTGGGCTGCGGGCCCGGATGCGCGGCCGGAGGCGCGGCCGCGTCCCCGGGGCCCGGCGATTCCGGTTCGGGTCCAGCGAGAGCACCGACGGGTTGCCCGGGCTGCGCCCGCGCGCGAAGCTCCGGCCCGGTCGCGCTCACGCGGCCTGGAGTCGTCGTGCCCGAGAAGCTCGCGAACCCCCGCCTCCGCACCCTCCTCGCCGCGCTCGCGCTGTCCGCCGCGGCCTGCCGGGGCAGCGACCCACCGCCGCCGCCGGCGCCGGTCAACGTCATCGTGCCGCCCGCCGCGGTCACCGCCAGCGCGCCGGCCGCGCCCGCCGCGCCGCCCGCGCCGCGCCTGCCGCCGGACAGTCGCACGCTCGACCCGCCGCGCGCCGACTACATCCGCGCCCACTACGTGAAGTACGAGTACCGCATCCCGATGCGCGACGGGGTGCACCTGTTCACCGCGGTCTACGTGCCGATCGACGCCGCCCCGGCCCGGCGCTACCCGTTCCTCCTGATGCGCACGCCGTACTCGATCGCACCGTACGGGCTCGACCGCTATCGCGGGCGGCTCGGCCCGACCGACGCGTACGAGCGAGACGGCTACATCTTCGCGCTGCAGGACGTGCGCGGCGAGCACATGTCCGAGGGCGAGTTCGTGAACATGCGGCCGCAGCTGGCCGGCAAGCGCGGGCCAAAGGACATCGACGAGAGCACCGACACCCACGACACGATCGAGTGGCTGCTGCACAACGTGCCGAACAACAGCGGCCGGGTCGGCATGTGGGGCATCTCGTACCCCGGGTTCTACGCGTCGGCCGGCGCCATCGACTCCCATCCGGCGCTGGTCGCGGTCTCGCCGCAGGCGCCGATCGCCGACTGGTTCCGCGGCGACGACATGCATCGCCACGGCGCGCTGAATCTACAGCTCGCCTTTGCCTTCTTCTCCGGCTTCGGCAGGCCGCGCCCGCGCCCGACCGACGAGGAGGAGAGCGAGCCGTTCGATTTCGGGACCCCCGACGCCTACGACTTCTTCCTCCGCGCCGGGCCGCTGCCCGAGCTGGAGAAGCGCTACTTCAAGGGCGAGATCCCGTTCTGGACCGAGGTCGCGTCGCACCCCGACTACGACGCGTTCTGGCAGGCGCGGAATCTCCTGCCTCACCTCAAGAACATCCGCGCCGCGACCATGGTGGTCGGCGGCTGGTTCGACACCGAGGATCTCTACGGCCCGCTCGCCACCTACAAGGCGATCGAGGCCAACAACCCGGGCACGCACACGCTGGTCATGGGCCCGTGGTCGCACGGCGGCTGGGTGCGGACCTGGGGCGACGCGCTCGGCGACGCCAGCTTCGGCTTCCCGACCAGCGAGACGTACCAGGCGCTCGAGCTGGCCTTCTTCCAGCACCACCTGAAGGGCAAGGAGGACCCGCGCCTGCCCGAGGCGATGGTGTTCGAGACGGGGGCCAACCGGTGGCGCCGCTTCGACGCGTGGCCGCCGCGTGAAGCGAAGACCGCGCGCCTCTACCTGCGCGAGGCGGGCAGCCTCTCGTTCGAGCCGGTTCCGGCCGGCGCCGGCGCCGGGCCCGGCTTCGACGAGTACCTGAGCGATCCGGCCCGGCCGGTCCCGTACACCCAGGAGATGACGCCGCGCTGGAGCAAGACGTACATGACCGAGGACCAGCGGTTCGCCGCGCGCCGCCCCGACGTCCTGGTCTACGCCACGCCGCCGCTCGAGCGCGAGGTGACCCTGGCCGGCCCGCTCGAGGCCGAGCTCTACGTCAGCACGACCGGCACCGACGCGGACTTCGTGGTGAAGCTCATCGACGCGTACCCGGGCAAGCTGCCCGGCTGGAGCAAGGCGGACGAGCAGGCCGACAAGCCGAACCGCGGCGGCCAGCAGACCCTCGTCCGCGGCGAGCCGTTCCGCGCCCGCTACCGCGAGGGCTACGAGAAGTCGGTGCCGTTCCAGCCCGGAGCGGTCACCAGGGTCGTGTTTCCGATCAACGACGTCTTCCACACGTTCCAGCGCGGCCACCGCATCATGGTGCAGGTGCAGTCGAGCTGGTTCCCGTTCATCGACCGCAACCCGCAGCGCTTCGTGCCGAGCATCTACGCCGCGACCGCCGCGGACTTCATCAAGGCGAACCACCGCGTCCATCGCACCGCGGCGGCGCCGAGCGCGCTGCGCGTCTCGATCCTGCCCGCGGCCGACGAGTAGCCGCGGGCGATCGGGGCGGGCTCAGACCGGGGTCAGCCAGTCGGCGTGCGCCGGATCGCTGCCGGCCACCGCGGCGAAGAAGCGATCCTGCAGCCGGCGCGTGATCGGGCCGGGCTCGCCGCTTCCGATCCGCCGCCCGTCGATCTCGCGGATCGGCGTGATCTCGGCGGCGGTGCCGGTGAAGAAGACCTCGTCGGCGGTCCACATCTCGTCGACGGTGAACTGCGCCTCGTGCACGTCGTAGCCCAGCTCGCGCGACAGCGTGATGATCGAGTCGCGCGTGATGCCGGCCAGGATCGCGGCGGAGGTGGGCGGCGTCCGGATGACCCCGCCCTTGGCGATGAAGATGTTCTCGCCCGAGCCCTCGCACACCAGGCCGTGCTGGTCGAGCAGGATCGCCTCGTCGACGCCCGAGCGGTTGGCGTCGCGCTTGGCGAGGACCGACATCACGTACTGGCCGGTGAGCTTGCCCTTGCTCATCATCGCGTCGCCCTGGCCGCGCCGGAAGCCGGACACCTTGCAGCGGATGCCGCGGCGCAGCCCGTCGTCACCGAGATACGCGCCCCACTCGTAGGCCGCGACGACGGTCCGGACCGGCGCGTCGAGCGAGCCGAGCCCGAGCGCGCCGTAGCCGAGGTAGACCAGCGGGCGGATGTAGCAGGCCACCAGCTTGTTGACCCGCACCGCCGCCACGCACGCTTCCATGATCTGCTCGCGCGAGAACGGCACATCCATGGTGGCGATGTGACAGCTGTCGAACAGGCGATCGATGTGATCCCGCAGGCGGAAGACCGCAGGGCGCCCGTCGGCGCGCTTGTACGCGCGGATGCCCTCGAACGCGCCGACTCCGTAGTGGAGCGAATGGGCCAGGACGTGCTCGACGGCGTTGTCCCACGACACCATCTCACCGTCGACCCAGATCTTCTCTACCTTCTTCAGGCTCATGCATCGGCTCCTGTTCTCGCCCACCTTAGCACATCGAAATGGAGCGCCAGCCGGCCGGCCCGATCGCGCCGGCACACCTCAGGAGGGTGTCGGCAGATCAGCCGACGAGAGGATCGCGTCGTACGCTCGACGCACCTCGTCAGTCCAGCGCCGATAGCCATCGATGAGCGCGCCGCCGTCGGTCAGGCCGAGCCGGCGAGCGAGCTTCTCGCGCTCGACCGGGTCGGCGGGCAGGCGCTGCTCCGACACGTCGTGCACCATGCGGATGCGGTGCTCGATGCGGCGCAGGTACAGGTAGGCATCTGCCATGAGCGCGCAGGGGCCGACCAGCGCGGGCGGGAGGTCGCCGCGCGCGGCCAGCTCGCCGGCCACGCGCAGCGCGGTCGCCGTGCTCGGCGTGCGCAGCTCGGCGTGACGGTGGCCGTGCACCAGCTGCAGGTACTGGCTGGCGAACTCGACGTCGATGAGGCCGCCGCGTCCGGCCTTGAGATCGACGGCGCTGTCGGGGCCGGCCAGCTCCCGCTCGATCCGCTCGCGCATCGACCTCATCGACGCGGCGATCGCCGCCGCGCTCTCGCGGCCGCCCTGGCCGGGTGCCACGCCGTACACGCACTCGGCGGCGATCGCCGCGGCGCGCGCGCCCAGCGCCGGATCGCCGGCGACCGGGCGCAGCCGGGTCAGCGCCTGGCGCTCCCACAGCTGCGCGCTCTCGCCGTGGTAGCGCTGCCAGGCGGCCAGCGACGAGACCAGCAGGCCCTTGCTCCCCTGCGGGCGGAGGCGGGTGTCGACCGCGTAGAGCCTCCCGCCCGGGTGGTGAGAGTGCAGCCCGCTCATCAGCCGCTGGGCCAGGCGGGTCATGTACGTGACACCGGGCAGCGGGCGCTCGCCGTCGCTGTCGCCGTCGCCGGAGTAGACGAACACGACGTCCAGATCGGACGCGTAGCCGAGCTCGCGCCCACCCAGCTTGCCGAGCGCGAGGACGGCCAGCTCGGCCGGCTCGCCGGTCGACTCCTCGCGGGCGCGGCCGTGGCGCTCGCGCAGCGCCGCGCTGACCAGCTCGTGGCCGCGCGTGAGGCAGACCTCGGCCACGTCGCTGAGCTCGCGGCACACCTCCTCGGGGCCGAGCTCGCCGGCGATGTCGGCCAGCCCGATGCGGAGGATCTGCGCGTTCTTGATCTCGGCCAGCGCGCTCCAGCGGGCCTCGTCGTCCTCGCCGGGCGCGACCTCGGCCAGCCGGGCCCGGGTCAGCGCGTCGAGCCGCTCGGGCGACGAGCGCGGGCTGGCCCGCCCGGCGGCGAGCAGCGCGTCGAACAGCTCCGGGTGATCGAGGAACTGGCGGGACAGGTACTCGGAGGTTCCGAACAGCGAGGCGACCAGCCGGCGCAGGTGCGGGCTGTCGTCCATCATGCGCCACAGCGAGGTCCACGCGCCGCGCCGGTGAGCCAGCTCGGCGGCGTGGTGCAGAGCCTGGTCGGGATCCGGCGACGCCAGCACGTCGGTGATGAGGAGCGGCGCCACCCGCGCGGCGGCGCCCTCGGCGGCGCGGCCGAACGGCGAGGTCGCGCGGCGGCGAGCGCGCTCGAGGCTCTGCGCCGCCCGCGCCGGATCGCGCAGGCCCAGCTCGACCAGGAGGCGCCGCTCCTCCTCGGGCGCGAGCTCGCCGGACAGGAGCGCGAACACCGCGTCGGGCGGGCCGTCCTCCTCGGCGCCGAGGGTGGCGAACAACCGCGCGACCGCCTCGGTGTGGCGGGCGAGGGCGGCGCGCAGCGCGGCGGCGTCGGCGTGGCCGAGGCGGCGGGCGAACAGGTCAAAGGCGCGCGGGTCGGACGGCAGCCGCTGGGTCTGGCGGCCACTGTCGAGCTGGAGCAGGTGCTCGACCCGTCGCAGCATGCGGTACGCGTCGGCCAGCTGGGCGCGCTCGCTGTCGGTGACGATGCCGGCGAACAGGAGCTGGTCGAGCGCGCCGAGGGTGGAGCGGGTGCGCAGGGCAGGGCGCTGGCCGGCGTGGATGAGCTGCAGCGCCTGGGCGAAGAACTCGATCTCGCGGATGCCGCCAGCGCCGTTCTTGACGTCGAAGCCGCTCTCGACGATGGAGCGCAGCTCCACCTTGATGCGCCGGTTGAGGTCGTGCACCTCGGCGACCACGCTGGGCGAGGTGTGGCGCGGGTAGACGAACGGGGCCAGGGTCGCCATCACCCGGCGGCCGAGCGCGCCGCTGCCGGCCGACGGGCGCGCCTTGAGCCAGGCCTGGCGCTCCCACGGCCGGCCCCAGGTCTCGTAGTAGCGCTCGATCGACGGCAACGAGTTGGCGATGGCGCCGCGCGAGCCCTCCGGCCGGAGCCGGAGGTCGACCCGGAACACGGTGTCCTCGTCGGTGACCTCGTTGAGCGACGCGGTCACGCGCTCGCACAGCTTGGAGAAGAACTCGTGCAGGCTGAGCTCGCCGGCCTGCCCGGCGTCGGACGTGTACACGTAGATGACGTCGATGTCGGAGGCGAAGTTGAGCTCCTCGCCGCCCAGCTTGCCCATGCCGATGACGACCAGCTCCGCCTCGCCGCGCTCGTCGCCGTCGTCACCGTCGGCGCCCGGCTCGATGAGCGGCGGGCCGTGGCGCGCGACCAGGGCGGCGCGGTGGTGGGCGATGGCCGCGTCGAGGCAGACGTCGGCCAGGTGAGCCAGCTCGGCGCCGACCTCGGCCGGGCTGCCCAGCCCGAGCTCGCGGGCGCCGAGCCGCACCAGCTCGTCGGCGCGGTAGCGGCGCAGGCGCGCGCCGAGCTCGCGGTCGTCGTCGGGCGCGACCCCGGCCACGCGCTCGGCCAGCTCGCGCCCCATCACGGCGGACGGCTTCTGCCGGCGCAGGTACGGATCGGCGGCGACGCGGGTGAGCCGGCGGGGATCGCGGGCCAGGAGGGTGGCCAGGTAAGGGGCCCGCTGACAGGCGATGCGGAGCAGGATCGCGGCGTCGCCGGACACCAGCTCGAGGTCGCCGGAGGGGGCGGCCGCGCGCCACGCGTCGGCGATCCGATCGAGACGCCGCAGCGCGTCGCCCGGGTCCGGGGCGCCCTCCGCGACCTGGGCCCGCACGGCCGTCATTCGGGTACCATACCGCGCAGCGGTTCCGCTCTATCCGCTTCGCTCATGGGCTGTCGGACCCTTGACAGTCCAAGGCCGCGGATCTACGAAGCAGGGTCGCCTGCGCGGCCTCGATTACAACATGCGCGATTTTTACGAAGTACTAGGAGTCGGCCGCGAGGCGGGGGAAGCCGAGATCAAGAAGGCCTACCGCCGCCTGGCCATGGAGTTTCACCCGGACCGCAACCCCGGCGACAAGAGCGCCGAGGAGCAGTTCAAGGAGGCGTCCAACGCCTACAAGGTGCTCTCGGATGCGGATCAGCGGGCCCGCTACGACCAGTTCGGCCCCGAGGGGCTGAACGGCCATTCGGCCGGCTTCCGCGGGGTCGACGACATCTTCTCCGCCTTCGGGGATCTGTTCTCGGACTTCTTCGGCACCCCGCGCGGGCGGCGGCAGCGGCGCGGCGCCGACCTGCAGGTCGAGCTCAAGCTCACCTTCGCCGAGGCGGTGGAGGGCGTGACGCGCGAGATCGACGTCGACCGCCACGAGGCGTGCGACACGTGCGACGGCAGCGGAGCCAAGCCGGGGACGGGGCGTGAGTCGTGCTCGGTCTGCAAGGGCAAGGGGCAGGTCCTGCACGCGCAGGGCTTCTTCATGATCCAGACGACCTGCCCCAACTGCCGCGGCGAGGGGACGCTGGTGCGCGATCGCTGCACCGGGTGCCGGGGAGCCGGCGTGGTGCGGAGGGCGGGCAAGCTCACCATCTCGGTGCCGGGGGGAGTGGACGAGGGGCAGACGCTGCGGCTGGCCGGCAAGGGCGAGGCGGCGCGCGGTCCCGGTGCCAGCGCCGACGCGGCAGGCCACCTCTATGTGGTGCTGCACGTCGAGGCCGATCCGCGCTTCCTGCGCGAGGGCGACGACGTCCTGACCGAGGTGCCGGTCAGCTATGTGGTGGCGGCCCTGGGTGGCGAGGTCGAGGTGCCGACTCTCGACGATGCCTGCACCGGCAAGACGCTGGTCGAGGTGAAGCCGGGCACCCAGCCGGCCGACGTGCTGGTGCGCACCGGCAAGGGAGTGCGCAGCGTCAGCGGGCGCGGTCGCGGCGACCACGTCATCCGCTTCCACGTCGCGATCCCGAAGAAGGTGAGCGGCCGAGAGCGCGAGCTCCTGCGCGAGATCGCCCAGGAGCGAGGCGAGCACGTCGGCGACGGCAAGCGAGGCTCGACGGGGCTTTTCGGTCGGCTGAAGCGCTGATCGGCGATCGCAACCGACGGCCGCGGACGGCAGGGAACGTCGGGGGATCCGAGGGGTCGTTGACCGGCCGTGGATCCCGGAGTGCCTTGCCGGGGCGGGAAGTGTCGAGTAGAAGGGGGAGCGTGCGACCGGGAAGGCTGGTGCGCTTCGTCCGATTCGCTGCCCCGAGCGCCGGGGCGGCGATGGCCGCCGTGGTGGCCGCGGGGCTGATCGAGGGGTACCTGCAGCTGACCCCGCTGGCGGCGGTGCTGTGCGGGACCGGCGGCGCGGCGCTGCTCGGCGCGCCCCTCCTGCTGCTGCTGTCGCTGGCCGGCCGCGGGCTGTGGCTGGCGTGGCGACCGCAGCTCGTGCCCGGGCCCGGCGTCGACGGTGGGCGTCTGTTCGGCGCGGCGGTGTACGCGCTCCTGGCCGTGCTGGTGGTCGGTGCGGTCGGGTTCGCGGCCGCGTACCTGTCGCTCGCGCGCGGTCCATCGGCGGAGCTCGACCCGCTGGTGATCGGGACCGCGCTGGCGGTTGCGGTCGTCTTTGTGCTGGCCGCCAGCCGATCGTCGGTGCGGGGGCTGGCGCGGGTGGCGGGCCGGCTCGGGCTCGGGGAGCCGCGCGCCGCGCTCACCGCGGTCGTGGTGCTGGCCGGAATTCTGGCCTCGGTGGTCTGGTTCGGCGTGGCCGGCCCGGCCCTGTCCAAGGTCGACTACGACCTCGGCGGCTACGGGTGGACCGCGCTCCTGGTCCTGATCGTCGCCCATCGCGCGGCCGGCCGGCTGCGCGGGCGGAGGCTCGCGATCGCCGGTGCCGGCGTGGCGGTCGCGTTCGCCGGGCTGATCGCGTCCACGGTCACGGCGCGGCTGACCGACCCGGCCACCCTGTTCGACGCCTGGTACAGCATGCCGGTCGGCGGCCTGGCCATCGGCCTCACCTTCGACGTCGACGCGCTTCGCCGCGAGACCGCGCCGGCCGATCTGGCGCCGCGCGCTCGACCTGGCGCGCCGCACCCGGATGTCGTGGTCGTCACGATCGACACGGTACGAGCCGACGCGCTGCGCCTCTACGGCGGCAAGGCCGCGACCCCCGCCCTCGAGCGGCTGGCCGCGCGCGGTCGCCGGTACGAGTGGGCATTCTCGCCCAGCAACAACACGCGCCAGTCGGTGTCGTCGATGATGACCGGGCTCAGCCCGGCGCGGCTGCGTGGGCGGGTCATCGAGTTCGGGCTCAAGCTGGACCCGCGCCACGTGGTGCTGGGCGAGCGATTCCACGCGGCCGGCTACGCCACGGCCGGGTTTCTGTGCTGCCCCAACCACCTGGGCGGGCGCAAGAAGATCGGCCTCGACCGCGGGCTCGACACGGTCGGCTACCAGCGGCGCGGCGACCTCCTGGCCGGCCTCGCGGTCGACTGGTTGCGCGCCAGCGCCGGTGAGGCCCGCCCGCGTTACGTGTGGATCCACCTGTTCGAGCCGCACGACTGGCAGCGCCAGGACGACGGCGACCGCGGCGACGACGACCGCGACGGCGAGAGAGGCGGGGCGGCCGCCGCGGCGCGCTACCGGCGCACGATCGAGCGCGCCGACGGCTACCTGGGATCGATCCTCGACGCGGTCGACGCCGGCGGTCGCCCGACCATCGTCGTGGTCGCCTCGGATCACGGCGAGGGCCTCGGCGAGCGCGGCTCCCTCCACCACGCGTCGAACCTGTACGACTCGCAGATCCGCGTGCCGCTGGTCGTCGCCGGGCCGGGGATCGGCGCGGGCGAGCGAATCGAGGCGCCGGTCGGCCTGCTCGACCTGGCCCCGACCCTCCTCGACCTGGCCGGCTTCGATCCGCCCGGCATGCCGACCATGGACGCGCGCTCGTTCGCGCGGCGGCCGGGCGACGGCGGGCCCGGCGGTGGCGAGGCCTACGCGGTGATGGTGCGCGACCGCTCGGTGCCGCGATCCGGCAGCGCGATGGTCGCCGGCCGCTACAAGCTCATCGACGTGGACGGCCGCAAGCCGGAGCTCTACGACCTCGCCGCGGATCCCTCCGAGGCCAAGAATCTGGCCTCGGAGAAGCCGGACCTGATCGACGACCTGTGGGACAAGATGGACCGCCGGCGAGCCATCGACGAGGAGGCGCCGTTCTGACCATGGGCTCGGCCCGCGCCATCGCCTCCGCCGCCGCGCCCGATGCCGCCGCCGCCCTCGCCGCGGCGATCGCGGCCGGCGCGGTCGAGAGCCTGGTGGCCGGCGCCGGCCCGTGGTCCGCGGCCGCCGCCACCGGCTGCGCCGCGCTGTTCGCCGCGCCGGTCGGGTTTGCCGCGTCCGCCTCGGCGCGGGCGCTGTGGCGGAGCTGGCGGCCGCTGGCGATCGAGCCATCCGCCGCGCCGATCGCGTCCGCCCGGGTGGCCGCTGCGCTCGGCTTTGCCCTCGCCGCCGCGCTGCTGGTCGGCGCGGCCGGCTCGCTCGGCTCGCTCGCCGCGACGTCGATGACTCACGTGCCGACCCTGGCCGCCCTGACGGTCGGCGGGTTCGCGACCGGCGGCGCGCTGCTCGCGGTCGTCCTGTCGGTGCCGGCCACTCGCGCGCTGGCCGGCCTGTTCGCCCCGCTCGACCGCCCGCGCGGGCCGGACCGGCTCGCGGTGTCACCGGCCCGGGTGCTGGCGGTCGGCGCCGCGATCGGCGGAGCGGCCGCGGTCCTGGCCTGGCTCGCCCTCCTGGTCGCGGCCTGGGGGCGGACCGACATCGGCGCCGCGCCCTACGTCGTCACCGCCGCCCTCGCGCTCGTGGGCGCTCATGCGGTGGCTGCCAGGCTGGGTCGCCGGGCCCGCCCGGCCGGCGTGGCGGTCGTCATCGTCGCCGCTGCGCTGGCCGTCGCGACCATCGTCGCCGTCCGCGATGGCGCCGCGCTCGGCGACGCGCGGCTCCGCGCCCCGGTCGGCGGCCGCGCCATCGAGACGCTGTTCGAGGCGCCGGGCCGCTGACCGCGCCGGGCCGCTGACCGCCCGGCCGCGGCGATCTCAGTGGCCCTTCATCCGCGGGGGCGAGGTCGGCGCGCTGCTCGCCGCCGCTCCGCTGCCGGCCGGGCGCAGCGCCGGCGGGATCTCGTTCGGCATCTCGGGGATGCTTCCATCCTTGAGGTACGAGTAGGCGAAGAAGGTGGCGAGCACGCGCTTCGAGTAGTTGCGCGTCTCGTCGTACGGGATCTCCTCGGCGAACTCGTCCATCGCCCAGTCGCCGCGCTCCTTCAGCCAGCGCGTGGTCGCGCCCTCGCCCGCGTTGTACGACGGAACCACGAGCGCCCACCGGCGCGCGAACTTGTCGACCAGGAAGGCCAGGAAGCGCGAGCCGATCGTCACGTTCTTGTCCGGATCGCGAAGCGCGTCGCGGTTGACCTGGATGCCAGTCCCCCTGGCGAAGCGCTTCGCGGTCGGCGCGATCATCTGGGTCAGCCCGATCGCGTTGGCGAACGACTCGCGCAGCGGATCGAACGCGCTCTCCTCGCGCACGAACGAGATCAAGAGCTCGGTCGGGTAGCCGTGCTGGCGCGCGTGCCTGTCGAGCAGGTCCCACCAGGCGCGCGGGTAGGCGATGTCCCAGCGGGTGCGGTTGGCCCCGACCGGCCAGCGCCGCTTGTAGTCGAGGATGTGCCAGCGCGTCACCCAGTGCGACTGGCCGAACCGCGCCGCTCCGTTGTAGAGGAACGCCATCGCCCACAGCTTGTCCTGCTGGTCCAGGTCCGCGACCCGGCCCTTGCCGCCCGGCGCGCTGAGGCCGAGCTTGCGCAGCTCCGCCTCCGCCTCCGAGCCCAGCCCGAGCCGCAGGAACTCCATCGCGCGCTGGAAGTCGGCGCTGGCGTAGAGCGCGCGGGGGCGGAACCGGAAGGCCGGCCTGTCCGGCGTCCATCCCGGCGGCGGCGCGGTGATCTCGGCCATGAGCGCGCGGAACCGGTCGGCGTGGCCCTCGCGCAGGCGGTTGAGCGCCAGCATCGCGTAGTAGGACATCGGATAGCGGTGCACGGTGTCCTCGTACGCCGCCGCCGCGTCGCGAGCGCGGCCGAGCCGCTCGAAGCTGCGCCCGATCCAGTACTGCGCCTGTCCCTCGGCCCAGTAGTTGTCGTCGATCGGGACCAGCGCGACCTGCTTGCGCAGCCAGCCGATCGCCTGGTCGAACTTGCCGTCCTTGTACGCCCGCCAGGCCAGGCGCCACATCGCCTCGGCCCGCATGTCGCCGGTCGGGTAGCGGGTCGGCAAGCTGGCCAGCAGCTCGGTCACCTGCGCCTGGTTGCCCAGGTCGGCCTGCTCCTCGGCCTCGCGGATGCGCGCGTCGTCGCCAAAGGTGTGCTCGGACCCGGCCGCGCGCTCGGCCCGCTGGTAGCGGTCGAGCGCCTTTTCGTGATCGCCGATGTTGCTGTACGAGCGGCCGGCCTGGTACGGCGCCTTGACCTTGAGGTCCTGGTTCGCGCCGTTCTCGCACGCCGTGGTCGCCTCGTCGAACAGCGGCGCCGCGCGGGTCCGGTCGCGCTGCTTGAACACGCTCTGGGCCCGGTTGAACGCGGCCAGGCAGCGCATCTCGCCGTCGAGGCCGGGCGCCGACAGCGCGGCGGTGAAGTCCGCCTCGCTCTCGCTGTTGCGCATGTTGTCGAAGTAGACCTGGCCGCGCTGGATGAGCTCCGCGGCGGACAGCTGCTCGAAGCGGGTGCGCTCGTCCGCGCTGCGCTTGGCGAGCAGGGCGTCGATGCGCCGATCGGCGTCGGTCGCCCAGTGCGACAGCGGCGCGACGACCGTGATCTTGCGGTAGAGGTCGAGCGCCTCGTCGGCGCCGCCCGGCTGGCGCTCGCGCGCCTCGGCCAGGTGGAAGCGCGCCTCCGACATCCGGTAGCCATCCGGTCGATCGGTCAGGTACTTGCGGTAGTGGGCGACGATCGCCGCGACGTCGCTGTGGGTGCGCAGGACGTCGCCGACCAGCATCTCGGCGTCGGCGCCGGCGATCGAGTCGGCCGCGACCTTGCGCGCGTGGTGGAGCGCCCGCTCGCCGTCCTTGGCGTCGAAGAACGAGCGCGCGGCCTGGTAGCTCAGCCAGTCGGACAGCGCCGGCAGCCCGCGCAGCGCCGCGACGAACCCGCGCGCGGCGTCGGCGTGGCGGTCGAGGTGCCCGTCGCACAGCGCGATCATGAGCTCCACCCGGGCGCGCTCCTCGCCCCGGTTGAACGGCTTGTGCCGCATCAGGCCGGCGAACCCGGCCCGCGCCGCCTTCCAGTCCTCGAGCGCGAAGCGTTCGGCCGCCGCCGCCGCCGGCCCATCCGCGAAGTAGGACGCGGCCATCTTCTCGGTCAGCGCCACCGCGCCAGGCTCGGGCGGCGCCTCGGGTGCATCCGGGTCGGCCGGGATCGGGGCCTCGGGCGGCGGTGGAGGCAGCGGCTCCGCCGCGATCGACTCCGCCGGGGCCGCCGGCTCGACCGGCGCGGCCGGCGCGCCGTCACGCGGACCGGCGCTGTGCGACGCCGGCGCCCCGCTGCCGCCCGAGCAAGCGATCGGGTAGAGGAGCAGCGCTGCGGCGGCGAGACGACGACCCGACATCATGCCTCCAACATTAGACCCAACCGCAACGCTGGGCCACCTACCGGCTATTTCGCGCCGCCGTCGTCGGTCGGTGCGGAGATCGGTGCGGCGGTCGGCGCCGGAGCGGCGGCCTCGGCGTCGTCGAGCATGTCGGGCCGGCAGCAGACCACCCGGTTGCGCCCGCTCGCCTTGGCCTGATAGAGGGCGCGGTCGGCGGCGCGCAGCAGGCCCTCGGAGGTCTGCACGCCGAGGTCGGGCACGCACGCGATCCCGATCGACACGCTGACCGGGATGATCGCCGCCTCGTACTCGACCCGCATCTGCTCGACGCCGCGGCGCAGGCGCTCGGCGAAGCGGACCGAGTCGGCCGGCGAGACCAGGCGCGACAGCACCGCGAACTCCTCGCCGCCGTAGCGGGCGAAGACGTCCTCGTCGCGGATCGAGTCGAGGATGAGCCCGGAGAACTCGGTCAGCACCCGATCGCCCGCCAGGTGCCCGTGCTCGTCGTTGACCCGCTTGAAGTGGTCGAGGTCGAACAGGAGCAGCGCGAGCGGGTTGCGATGGCGCAGGGCGAAGCGCATCTCGCTGTGCAGGCGGTCGAGGAAGTAGCGCTTGTTGTAGGCGCGGGTGAGCCCGTCGCGCAGCGCGGAGTCGAACATCCGGCGCTGGAACGACTCCTCGACCTGGTCGTGAAAGCCGAACTTGAGGACCGTGGTGCGGCCGAGCTGGATCTTGTCGCCGTCCTCCAGCTTGCCCCGCTCGACCGGGTTGCCGTTGAGGAAGGTGCCGTTGCGGCTCTGCAGATCTTCGACCACCAGCTCCTCGCCGTCGGCGCGGATCCGGCAGTGGAAGCGCGAGATGCCCTCGTCGACCAGGCGGACGTCGCTCCCGCTGCCGCGGCCCAGGACCATGTCCTCGCCGCTGATCTTGTACATCTCGCCCACGTTGGAGCCGGCCAGCACCACGAGATAGGCGCGCTCCTCCGCCGAGCGCGGCATCGCCTCGTGGGGTGGCCTGGCGACGTGAGTGGTGTCGTCCCAGTCGGTCAAACGACCTCGTGGTCGACTCTACGGCCGATGCCGAAGCTCGAGCAAGACAGTGCCCGGGTCATCACCCGTCGCCGCCCAGGCCGACGCGGCCGCCCAGCGGGCGCCCTGCGCCGAGGCGACATCGCGCAATAGATGAGAGAAGCCGGCGATCCGCGCGAGCTCGCGTCCGCTCCGCGCATCCCAGAGGCGCACCGTGCGGTCCCACGACGCGGACAGGAGGCGCTGCTCGCCGGTCCACGCCACCGCGGTGACCGGGCCGCCGTGGCCCAGGAGCGCCCGGGGCGGGCCACCGTCGCGCGCGGGTCGCCACACCAGCACGCGCGCGCCGGGATCGGGCGGCGCGACCCCACGCGCCCGGGCGCGCTCGCGGGCGGCGACGTCGGGGGTGCGCCGGGGCGGCGCGCCGCTGACCGCGATCGCCAGGCGGGTGCCGTCGGGCGCAAAGGCGAGCTGGTTGGCGGAGCCGCCCGTGTCGAGCGAGGCCAGCGCGGCCAGGGCCGGCACGCTCCACACCGCCACCCGACCGTCCCACGACGACGAGGCCAGCCGCGCGCCGGCCCGGTCGAAGTCGAGCCCCGAGATCGGACCGCGGTGCGCGGCCAGGCACTGGAGCAGCGCGCCGTCGGCCAGCCGGCGCAGGCAGAGGACCCCGGTCGCGCTGCCGGTCGCGGCCAGTCGGCCGTCGGGAGAGACGGCGACGGCGGTGGCGGCGGCGCCCAGGTGCCAGGTCGCGCCGACGCGCCCGCTGTCGAGGTCGACGCGCCGGACCGTGCCGGCGGACGACGCCACCAGCGCGCCGCGACCGCCCGGCTCCAGGGCGAGGTCGCCGACGTCCCAGTCGGGCGGCCCGAGCCCCACCCGGGCCCGCTCGACCAGCGCTCCGCTGGCCGGATCGAGCGCCCGCGAGACCAGCTCGAAGCGGGCGCCGAGCTCGATCGAGATCAGGCGCGGCGCGGCTCCACCCGCGAAGGCGACCGCGTAGGAGAGCACCCCACGCGACGCCGGCCGGGCGATGGAGAGCGCGGTGTCGGCGGCATGCAGCGGCGCCCTGCTGCAGGCGACGCAGGCGAGGAGCGCGGCGAGCGCGGCGAGCGCGGCGACGGATCGACGCGATGGAAGGCCGCGGTCACGGCGCCGGCCGGGCCGAGCGCGGTCGATCTCACCCACGAGAGCGACGACGGTGGCCCTCGCGTCCATGGCGCCGTTGACGGCCAGGTTGTCGTCGACGGGCATGGCTGGCGCGGGATGCTCGATCGCCGGTCAGATCCCGCCCACCCAGCGGGCGACCTCGGCCAGGAGATCGCCGCGGCCGCCCAGGCTGGTGGCCAGGTCGGCTGCCTGCTGGCCGAGCTCGCGGCGGCGGGTGGCCTGGGCTGCTCGGTGCTGGGCGAAGTCGCCGTCGTCGAGGTCGTCGGCGTGCTGGAAGGCGATGCCGAGCGCCATGCCGTACTCGGCCATGAGGCGGCGGGCCGGCGGGCCCGCGCCTCCCGCGATGGCGCCGAGCTCGCACGCGGCCGCGAACAGCGCGCCGGTCTTGCCGGCGTGGATCCGCTCGAGCGCGGCCAGCCCGATGCCGTGGCCGGCCGGCTCGTCGTCGTGGTCGGCGCCGTCGCGCCGCGCGCTGGCCGCCGCGGCCAGGTCGAGCGCCTGCCCGGCGAGGAGCTCGGCCGCTCCGCTCCGCCGCGCCAGGACCGCCACCGCGTCGCCCGCGCCGGCGCCGAGATCGGCCAGCGCCGCGAACGCCGCGGTCAACAGGCCGTCGCCGGCCAGGATCGCGATCGCCTCGTCGTAGGCGCGGTGCACCGTCGGCCGACCACGCCGCTCGTCATCGTCATCCATCGCCGGCAGATCGTCGTGCACCAGCGTGTACGTGTGCAGCATCTCCACCGCGGCCGCCGCCACCAGGCCTTCGCGCATCGCGCCGCCGACCGCCTCGCAGGCGGCGAGCGTCAGCGCCGGGCGCAACCGCTTGCCCGGGGCGAGCGCGGCGTAGCGCATCGCCTCGACCAGTCGCCGCTCCGGGTCGTCCGGGCCCAGCCCGGCCGGCACCGACAGTCGCCGATCGATCTCCTGGTCGACCGCCCCGCGCGACTCCTCGAGCCATCGCGCCACCGCCGGCGGCGCCTGCGCCGGATCGATGGCGATCGCGGAGGCCGGCCGGGCTCCGCCGGCGTCGCTCACGAGCGGCGCTCCGGCTGCTCCGGCTGCTCGTCGCGCCCGCCCTCGTCGTCAGGCCTGGCGGGCGCGGCCGCGTCGGCCGGATCCGCCGGCGCCAGGAGCGCCGCGCTGTCGGCGTCGTCGGCCGGGTGGGTCAGGTCCACCACCCGCGCGATGAGCGCGGTCAGGTCGAGCGGCTTCAGGAAGTACGCCGCCGCCCCGACCTGGAACGCGGCCCGGATCGAGTCCGGCTCGCTCTTGCCCGACACGATCACGATCGGGATCTCGCGATACTCCGGGTTGCGCTTGAGCGCGCGGCAAAGGCCCAGCCCGTCGATCCACGAGTTCACCACGTCGAGCACGATCACCGCCGGCCGGTCGACCTCGAGCGTGCTCACCAGCTTCAGCGCGTGCGGGGCGAGCTGCACCGCGAACCCGGCCGCGATCAGCGCGTCGCTGAGCGCTTGCCGCACGTCGCGATCGTCGTCGACCACCGCCACCATGGGCGGGCGGCCAGGTCGATCAGAGGCGGTCATCCTCTTCGCCCGGCTCGCCGTCGGCCGGCTCGTCCTCGACCGGCTCGGAAGGGATCTCGAACGGCGCGACCTCGATGCCGGTCGACCCGGCCCGGACCAGGACCTCGACCCGCTTCTCGGCCCGATCGAGCAGGTTGTGGCCGCGGCGGGCCAGGGAGACCCCCTCCTCGTACGCGGCCAGCGACTCCTCGAGGGTGAGCTTGCCGCCCTCGAGCCGCTCCACGACCAGCCGGAGCCGGTCGAGAACCTCGTCGAAGCCGGGCTCTTCGCCGGAGCGCCGCCTTGCCTGGGAGCCGGCCTCGGACACGGCGCAAAGATTCACCGACCCCCTCCCGACCGTCAAGAATGAAAAACCGCGATTTCCGCATCGGTTGACATCGACTGCTAGTTACCGCATAAGTGAAAAGTCAGTGACGCGAGAGCTGGCCATGCCGTCGACGGCAGAGTTCCATCAGGACGACGTCGGTGATCTGAAGCGCCGCTGGCGCGAGTACCTCCACAACAAGCGCCTCAACACGACCCAGCAGCGCGAGCTGATCGTCGATCACTTCCTCCGCTGCCGCGACCACATCTCGATCGACGAGCTCCTGGTCCGGGTCCGCAAGCGCAACAAGAGGGTCGGCTACGCGACCGTCTACCGGACCCTGAAGCTCCTGGTCGATTGCGGACTGGCCCACCAGCGCCAGTTCGGCGACGGCCAGGCCCGCTACGAGGTGACCGGCGAGCACCACGATCACCTCATCTGCACCAAGTGCGGCCTCATCCTCGAGTTCGAGGACGACGAGATCGAGCGACTTCAAGATCGCATCGCCGAGCGCCTGGGCGGCTTCAAGGTCGTGCGCCATCGCCACGAGCTGTACGGCCTCTGCCCCAAGGAGCAGGGGGTGGCGGGCGGTCGCTGCCCGCGCGACGCCGGCACCCCGCCGGCCCGCTGATCGCCGCGTCGCGGGCCGGGGCCGGGAACCGCCGCCGGCCGCGTGTGTCAGAGTAACGACATGGCCGCGCACCGGACCCTCGCCGCGACAGCGGCCGCGCTCCTGGCCGCCTCGGCGGCTTCCGCCTGCGACAAGAAGGAGGCCCCGATCGACGGCATCGGCCCGTGGCACATCGGGCGCAGCGTGAAGTCGGAGGGGACAATCTGCCGGCCGATCGAGGACGGGCTGACCTACTGCTCGAACAACCCGGAGATGAGCATCGCCGAGCACCGCGCCACCGTGGACCTCTACTTCCGCGGGCGCGAGGACAAATCGCCGCTCGCCGAGATCCTGCTCGCGCTCGGCCCATGCGACGCGGAGGCGGTCGATCGCTGGCTGACCAGCAAGCTGGGCACGGCGTCGGCCCAGCGCGGCCGCGCCCTGGTCTGGTCGGGCGCCAAGGCGACCGTGATCGCCCTCCTGCCCTCGCGCGACGGCGTCTGCGAGGTGCACTTCCTCGAGCCGACCGACGAGAAGCGGCTCGCCCAGCTCGGCCGAGAATCGCTGCCCGCGGCCGATCCCGCGGCCAGCCCCGCGCCGGCCAGCCCCGCGCCGGCCAGCCCCGCGCCGGCGGCGCCTCCCGCCGCGACCCGCTGAGCCTCAGCCGCGCCGCGCGACCAGCGACACCACCACCGCGACCGTGTCCTCCACCTTGAACATGAGGAAGCGCGGCGGCTCGACCCCGAGCTCGCGCACGTCGAGGTCGAACCGCGCGGTCGCCGCGATCTGGTCGGCCCCGACCATGCCCTCGCCGGCCGCCACCACCGCGACCTCGCGGCCGTGCCACGCGATGACCCCCACGGCGGTGGCCGCGAACCGACCGCCGCCCCGCTCGACCACGTCGCGCAGCCCGGTCAGCCGGTAGCGCGCCGCCGGGTATCGCTCCACCTCGAGGTCCTTGCGCAGCTTGCGGTTGCGCAGGAAATCGCCGGCGTCGTGCCGCGTCATGTCGATCACCACCTCGGCGGCGACCGCGCCGGCCAGGTCGGCCGCGTCCGCCTCGATCCGGCCCGACACGCCGGTCCAGCGCGTCTCGGTGTCGTGGATGTTCGACCGCGCCTTCACCGCCACGCGGCTGGCCGCGCCGTCGATGACGTACGCGGTCACGTCAGGTCATGCACTGCAGGAGCAGCGTCGTGATGTTGTCGGTCCCGCCGTGCCGGTTGGCCTGATCGACCAGCTCCGCCACCGCGCGCTCGAGCGACTTGGCGTTGCCCACGATCCCGCGGATCGAGTCGTCCTGCACCATGCCGGACAGCCCGTCGGAGCAGAGCACGTACACGTCGCCCGATTCGATCTGGAAGCCGCGGATGTCGACCTGCACCGTCTCGCGCATCCCGAGCGCCCGCGTGATGACGTTCTTGTGCGGGAAGTTGCGCTCCTCTTCCTCGGTCATGTCCGGCTTGGCTTCCTTGTAATCCTCGAGCAGCGAGTGGTCGCGGGTCAGCTGCGCGATGTCGCCGCCGCGCACCCGGTAGCAGCGCGAGTCGCCCACGTGGCCGACGTAGACCTTGTCGCCGCACACCAGCGTCGACACGATCGTCGTGCCCATCCCCTTGTAGCGGATGTCGCGGCACGAGGTCTCGAAGATGCGCAGGTTGGCCAGCTTGATGCTGCAGACCAGCCGGTTCTCGATGTACGAGAGCGACCGGTCCATCTTGAACGGCCAGGTCGCGTCCTCGTCCTTGGTGCGCTGGTAGAACTCGCTGATCGTCTCGGCCGCCATCTTGGAGGCGACCTCGCCCGAGGCATGGCCGCCCATACCGTCGGCGACCAGGAACAACTGCTCGTCCTCGATGAGCGAGAAGTAGTCCTCGTTGTGGGTGCGCTTCATTCCCACGTCAGTCTTTGCGGCGTAGCGGATCTTCATGGAGTCGCGATCAATCCCCTCGACCGCAACCGCCGAACGCGCACCGACGGGCCAGCGGCAGGGGGAATGATAGGGGAGCCCAATTCCGGCCGTCAACGTTTTGGACCGTCTCGCGCGCGTGTACGATCGCGTCTATGTTGGCAGAGATTCTCACGTTCGGAGACGAGCTGTGCCGTGGGGAGATCATCGACACCAACTCCTCCTGGCTGGCCGCCGAGCTGTGGGATCTGGATGTGACGTGCAGCTGGATGACCAGCTGCCGCGATGTGGCCGCGGACATGGGCCAGGCCCTGCGCCAGGCGGTCGCACGGGCCGATGTGGTGATCTGCTCGGGAGGGCTGGGGCCGACCGAGGACGACCTGACCGTGGACGTGGTGGCGGATCTGATCGGTGCTGAACCGGAGACACACCAGCCATCGCTCGAGCGCATGGAGGCCCGCTTTGCGGCCGCCTCCTATCGACTGACGCCCAACAACATGCGTCAGGTGCGCGCCCCCGGCGGGGCGCGCGTGTACGACAACCCGGCCGGGCAGGCGCCCGGGTTCGAGGTCACACTGGACGGGGTGCCGGTGATCTGCATGCCGGGCGTGCCGCGCGAGCTCCGGGCGATCTTCGAGACCGCGGTGCGCGGCCGCCTGCTCGAGCTGCGCGACGGCGGCGCGGGCGGCGAGCGGATCGCCCGCCGCACCTACCGGGTCTTCGGGCGCGGCGAGTCCCACATCGCGGCCGCGCTGGAGGGCGTCCTGGGCGGCGCGGCCGGCGCCACCCTCCATTATCAAGTCGCCTTCCCCGAGACGCTGGTGAAGGTGGTCGTGCGCGATCCCGACCCGGCCGCGGCGAGCGCGCGCCTGGCCGAGCTCGACCGAGAGGTCCGCGCGCGGCTGGGCGACTGGTGCTACGGCGAGGGAAGCGACAGCCTGGCCGCGGCGCTCGGCCGCGCCCTGGCCGGGCGCGGGCTCACCATGGCCACCGCCGAGTCGTGCACCGGCGGCATGGTCGGCGGGCTCATCACCGCGGTGGCCGGCTCGTCCCGCTACTACGTGGGCGGCGCGGTCTGCTACTCCAACCAGGAGAAGGTCCGCCAGCTCGGGGTCAGCCAGGCGACCCTCGACCGCCACGGCGCGGTCAGCGAGGAGTGCGCGCGCGAGATGGCGGCCGGGATGCGCGCGCGCAGCGGCGCCGACCTGGCCGTGTCGGTGACCGGCGTGGCCGGCCCCGACGGCGGCACCGCGGACAAGCCGGTCGGGCTGGTCTGGCTGGCCGTGGCCGGGCCGGGCGACGCCTCGCTGGCCAGGCACTTCGTGTGGCCGGGCGCGCGCGATCAGGTGCGCGGGCTGGCGGCGTACTGGGCGCTCGCGCTTGCGCTGCGCGCGATCGCGCCGCATGAAGAGACGAGATGAGCGGCCAGGTCGAAGGTGACGGCAACCCGGTCAAGGCGCACCGGCTGTTCGTCGGGGTGCGGGTCTCGCTCGCCACGGTGCAGGCTCTCGACGAGGCGGTGCACGAGATGCGGCGGACCTGGTCCGGGGAGCGCCGGGTGCGCTGGGTCTCGCCGGCCTCGTATCACGTCACGCTCAAGTTCCTGGGCTGGACCCGCCCGGAGGTGGCGTTCGCGCTGCGCGATCGGCTGGCGACGGCGACCGCCGGGCTGCGCGCGTTCGAGCTCGAGACCCGCCGGGTCGGCGCATTTCCGGGGCTGGAGCGGGCCCGCGTCCTCTGGGCCGGGGTGGACGAGGTCGGCGCCGCCCGCCTGGTCGAGCTGGCCGGCCGGGTCGAGCGCGCGGCCGAGGAGCTCGGCTTCGCGCGCGAGGAGCGCGCCTTCCACCCGCACGTCACGCTGGCCCGTCTGCCGAGCCCGATCGACGTCCGCGAGCTGGTTTCACGTTGCTCTGAACAGATGTTCAGATTATCTTGGGTCGATTCCGTGGTCCTGTTCGAAAGCAAAATGAAGTCGAGCGGTTCCGAGTACGAGGAAAAAGCTCGATGGCCGCTCGACGGGGATTCAAAGCCCCCGCGCCGTCATACAGGCCCGGTAGATACCGAGGGAGACCTCGGCGACGAAATGGCTCTCGACGAGCCTCCCGGCGACGACCCGGGGCCCGAGGGAGCAGCGGACCGAGGCGAAGAACAGGAGCATCGCGACGATGGCGACAAATACTAAGGACACCGCGGCAGGCCAGGCAGCGGCCACGTCGGAGCGCGACAAGGCGATCGACCTGACGGTCGGCGCGATCGAGAAGCAGTTCGGCAAGGGCTCGATCATGCGGCTCGACAAGCAGCAGCCGGTGGCCGAGGTGAAGGTCATCCCGACCGGATCGCTCGGGCTCGACATTGCGCTGGGGGTCGGCGGCCTGGCCCGCGGGCGCATCGTCGAGGTGTACGGCCCGGAGTCGAGCGGCAAGACGACGCTGACCCTGCACGCCGTGGCCCAGGCCCAGCTGGGCGGGGGCGTGGCCGCCTTCATCGACGCCGAGCACGCGCTCGACGTCGGCTACGCCCGCAAGCTCGGGGTCAAGACCGACGAGCTCCTGGTGTCGCAGCCGGACTGCGGCGAGCAGGCGCTCGAGATCGCCGACATGCTGGTCCGCTCCAACGCCATCGACGTCATCGTGATCGACTCGGTCGCCGCGCTGACCCCGCGCGCCGAGCTCGAGGGGGAGATGGGCGACACCCACGTCGGCCTGCAGGCGCGCCTCATGAGCCAGGCGCTGCGCAAGCTGACCGCCGCCATCTCGCGGTCCCACTGCATCGTCATCTTCATCAACCAGATCCGCATGAAGATCGGCGTCATGTTCGGCAGCCCGGAGACGACCACCGGCGGCAACGCGCTCAAGTTCTACGCCTCGGTGCGCCTCGACATCCGCCGGATCGGCGCGATCAAGAACGGCGAGAGCGTGGTCGGCAACCGCACCCGGGTGAAGGTGGTGAAGAACAAGCTGGCGCCGCCGTTCCGCGAGGTGGAGTTCGACATCATCTACGGTGAGGGCGTGTCGCGCGAGGGTGAGCTCATCGACCTGGCCACGGCGGCCAACATCATCGAGAAGAGCGGCGCCTGGCTGTCGTACGAGGGGGAGCGGATCGGGCAGGGGCGCGAGAACGCCAAGGTGTTCCTGCGCGAGCACGCGGACGTGTACAGCGCGGTCGAGACCCGCGTCCTGGCCCAGCACGATCTCAAGCGCCAGGGAGGCCCGGGGGCAGAGCTCAAGCCGGCTGGCAAGGCGGAGGCCAAGGAGGCCAAGCCGGACGCCAAGAGCGACGGCAAGGCCGACGGCAACACCAAGGACGACGCGGGGGCCGAGGCGGGCCGCGCCGCGAATGGCAGCGTCGGTGGGGCCGGAAAACCGGCTGCACGCCGCGCCACCGCCAGCGCCTGATCTTCATCCGTCGCGCATCCGAGCGCCGCGGCCGCGCATGCGGTTCGCGGCGTTCTTGCGTTCGGGCGCGACGCGCGGCGTTCCAGGGTGGCTCACCCCGTGTGTGTGCGCCGAGGTGCGCGAGTCTCAGCGATCGCGGGACGGACGGCGCGCCGGCGTGGGATCCGGTGTACATGTGCGCCGGGCGCAGCTTCGTCGCGCAGACGGCGCGCGGCCGCGGAGCGTCATGCAGCCGTCGATCGACAGCTGCTGACACGCGCCATTCGGCGCTTGCCTTTGTTTTGGAACGAAAGGCAACATCCCGTCCGGGAGGGGCGAAAAATGGCGCCCGTACGTCCTCCTGCCACCCAAAGGAGAGGCCAGTCCTATGCGATCGACCTGGAGAGCGAGTGGGTTGCTCCCGGCCCTGACGTCGTTCGTCGTCTGTGCTGCGTGCAGCGACCCTGAGCTTGCAAGTGAGCTGAACAAGGAAGGGCCTCCCGAGATCGTGGAGGTCAACGTCAGGTCCGAGGGTGCCGTGACGGGTGACGGCGACCCGAGCGGGCTGCAGGCCGGCGAGTCGGCCACGTTCTGCCGCGACGGGGACCAGTACCGGGTCAACCTGGTCTACTGCCCCGAGGCGCGCGACAGCAACAACGCCCCGATCCATGGCATGCGCGAGATCGCGCCGGCGATGGACGCGGCCCCCGCGGACTGGTACGTGCGCCTCGTCTTCGACGAGCTGCTCGATCCGGAAGTCGAGCGCCTCATCACCGACGCCGACGGCACCACCGGTCACATCAACCAGACCCAGCCGGTGACCCTCCGCTGCGGCGGGGTGGAGCTCGCCTACGACGGGTACTACGAGCCGTCGGGCAACCACCTGTCCTATCCGCCGGGCCCGTCGCTGGTGGTCGATCCGGACGAGTTCATCGCGAGCGGCACCGACGACTGCGAGATCGTCGTCGACACCGTCTCCGACAAGGACGGAGAGGCGGTGCCGAGCGGCCAGATCGGCCCCTACCGGTTCGGCATCGCGCCGCTCCGGGTGTACGGCAGCACGCCGGAGGACGACAGCACCGGCGTCGCCCTCGACACGTCGATCCAGGTCGATTTCGGCGCCCCGATCGACCTCGCCAGCACCGCAGACACCATCGTGGTGTCCGACACCGCAGGGAACGAGATCGACGCCGAGCCCGCGTACCTCACCGACGACGACGGCGAGGTCATCGACAACACGATCGTCGTCCTCGATCCCATGGTCGACCTGGCGCCCGGGACCTCCTACACCATCGAGGTCCGCGACGGGATCATGGACACCGCGGGCGGCCCGCTCGTGCAGGACGCGCCGTTCACCGCCACCTTCGACACGGGCGAAGCCGAGTAGCCACCTCATGCGCATCGCAGGAACAGGAGACACCCCATGAGATTCAACCGGCATCTGGGCACCTTCGCGGTGGCTGGTTTGCTCCTCGGTGGCATCGGCACGGCCCACGCACAGGACTCGACCACGGGCGCCGTGCGCGGCCAGGTGCGCGATCAGGCCGACAAGGAGCCGGTCATCGGGGCCACGGTGGTGGCGTCCGGGCCCGCCCTGCAGGGCACCCAGGCGTCCATCACCGACGAGACCGGCCAGTACTCCATCGCCAACCTGCCGCCCGGCACCTACGAGGTCGTCGTCTACTTCGCCGACGCCAAGTTCTCGCGCACGAACGTGCTCATCCAGCTCGGCAAGGTCGCCAAGGTCAACATCGGCATCGACACCAAGGCGACCGCGGGCGAGACGATCGTCATCGAGGGGCGCGCGCCGCTCATCGATCAGCAGTCGACCAAGGTCGGCAACACCGTCACCCACGACTACACCGACAACATCCCGACCGGCCGCACCTTCGGCGCGGTGCTCGGCGCGGCCGGCGGCTCGCAGAACGACTTCTACGGCACGTCGGTCGGCGGGTCGACCTCGGTCGAGAACACGTACATCGTCGAGGGCGTCAACACGACGGATCCCGGCTTCGGCCTGCTCAGCACCAACCTGCCCAACGAGTTCGTCCAGGAGACCGAGATCATCACCGGCGGATACAACGCCGAGTACGGCCGGTCGACCGGCGGCGTCATCAACGTCATCACCAAGTCGGGATCGAACCAGTTCCACGGCTCGGTGTTCGGCTACTGGACGCCGGGCGGCCTGGTCGCGGACGAGCGGGTGACCCCGCGCGCCGGCAACTCGATCGACCGCGAGGACAACCTCAACAACCGGTTCGATTTCGGCGCCGAGGTGGGCGGTCCGATCGTCAAGGACCGGCTCTGGTTCCACGCCGGCATCAACCCGTCGTTCATCAGCAACGAGGTCAGCCGCATCGTGAAGCGGCAGGTCGACGAGGACAACGACGGCGTGCCCGACGTCGACCAGAACGGCTTCACCGTGCTCGAGGAGCTGGACCGCAACCGGCTCACCGAGAGCTTCCGCACGGTCTACTACTCGGGCAAGCTGACCGGCGCGGTCACCCCCGACCACCAGGGCTCGATCTCGGTGATGGGCAGCCCGAGCCGCAACGACGACTTCTGCATCGGCGGGGCGCCCTGCACGCCGATCGGCCAGAAGTCGGCCACGCGTGAGGTCATCAACCGCAACGTCTTCGACATGTCGGCCAAGTGGACGTCGAAGTTCTTCGACAACAAGACCCAGGTCGACGCGGTGGCCGGCTTCCACGGCGACAAGGTCGACCAGGAGCCGGCCCTCGAGTCCGGCTTCAACAACGGCATTCGCTACGAGACCGAGCGATCGCTGGCGTTCTTCGACCAGCAGGAGGCCGAGTACGGCGGCGTGCCGGCCGGCTGCCAGGACGGCGCCGGCGACCCGTTCCCGGAGATCACCAACTGCCCGGTGCCGCTCTACCGGGCGGGCGGACTGGCCTTCGTCGAGGACACCAACGCCACCCGGATCTCGGGCCTGCTCTCGGCCACCCAGAGGGTCCAGTTGCTCGGCCATCACGTGATCAAGGGCGGCGCGGACATCGAGAACCAGGGGTTCGAGGACGGCCGCTACTACACGGGTGGCGCCTGGTACCGTGAGCGCGCCAGCCAGCAATGGAACGTGCGCCGCTTCCTCACCCCGGACGTCGAGGGCGTCCCGTGCGGCGCCGACATCGACGGCGACCGCAACGGGGACGCGAACTGCCGGGCGATCGAGGAGGGCGAGGTGCTGAACGCCGACACCCGCACCCGCAACCTGGGCGCCTACCTGCAGGACTCGTGGTCGGTGCTGCCCAACCTGACCCTCAACGCGGGCGTGCGCTGGGAGCAGCAGACGCTGTTCAGCGCCGAGCACCTGCGCGGCCAGATCTCGCCGACCACCGGCGAGCCGATCCCGAGGGAGGCGTTCACCCTCGGCAACATGGTCGCGCCGCGGCTCGGCGTGGTCTACGACTGGACTCAGGAGGGCCGCTCGAAGGTGTACGGCCACTTCGGCCGGTTCTACGAGTCGATCCCGATGGACATCAACGTGCGCGCGTACGGCGGCGAGGTCATCGGCATCGACGTCTACAACAACCCGGGTTGCGACGCGGCCAACCCGGTCGGCAGCTGCGCGATGGACGGGCCCGACTTCATCCGCACCGACTTCTCCGGCGCCGGCGACACGCTGGTGTCGCCCGGGATGCGCGCCCAGTACCTGGACGAGATCGTGCTCGGCACCGAGTACGAGATCCTGCCCGACCTCAAGATTGGCGCGTCGTACATCCGCCGCGACCTGGGCCGCGTGATCGAGGACGTGTCGACCGACGGCGCCAACACGTACATCATCGCCAACCCGGGCGAGGTGGACACGGGCGCGGTCGCCGACCTGCGGCGAGAGGCGGCCCAGATCATGGAGAGCGACCCGGGCCGGGCCCAGTTCCTCAACTACGAGGCCGACACCTTCGAGGGCGTCGGCATCTTCGACAAGCCGAAGCGCACCTACAACGCGATCCAGCTGACGGCCGAGCGGCGGTTCACCAACAGCTTCTACATGGCCGCGACCTACACGTACTCGGAGCTGCGCGGCAACTTCCCCGGCCTGTTCTCGCCGGAGACGCAGCAGCTCGATCCCAACCTGACCTCGATGTACGACCTGCCGGAGCTGATGGCCAACCGCTACGGCGACCTTCGCCACGACCGGCCCCACCTGGTCAAGCTGGACGGCTTCTACCGCCTGCCGCTCGAGGAGATCGGCTTCTTCACCTTCGGCGCGTCGGTGCGTGGGACCTCGGGCGAGCCGATCAACACCCTCGGCGCCCATCCGAGCTACGGCCTGGGCGAGTCGTACATCCTGCCGCGCGGCGCGGGCGGCAGGACCGGGCTCACCACCCGGTTCGACACCCACGTCGCCTACGGCCGCGCGCTGTCGGGCGGGATGCGGATGGAGGCGTTCGTCGACATCTTCAACCTGTTCAACCAGCAGCCGGAGATCGAGGTCGACGAGAACTACACCTACGAGGACGTGAACCCGATCGTCGGCGGCGACCAGGCGGACCTCGAGCACCTCAAGGCGTACGGCACCAACCGCCGCCCGGCGATCAACTCGAACTACAAGAACACCTTCGACCGGCAGGACCCGCTGAGCGCGCGCTTCGGCCTGCGCCTCCTGTTCTAGGAACGGCTCGAGCGACACACGGGGCGGGAGCCCCGGGCCGAGAACGGCCGCGTGCGGAGACGCGCGCGGCCGTTTTTTCGTCGGCTCATTCGTCGGCGGCGGCCGCGGCCGCCGGGTCGAGCACGGCGGCCGACGCGGCGGCCAGATCGGCCGGGCCGGTGCCGCAGCAGCCGCCCACCGCCCGCGCGCCGGCCGCGAACAGCGCGACCACGCCGGCGGCGAACTCGCCGGGGAACAGCGGGGGCGAGCCGGCGGGCGCGACGATCGGCTTGGCGAACACCGGGACCGGGCTGCGCGCGACCAGGCGCTCGATGAGCGGCAGCATCGGGCCGGGCGGCAGCCAGCAGTTGGCGCCGACCGCGTCGGCGCGCTCCTCGAGCGCGACCGCCAGCAGCACCTCGGCCGGGAAACCCATCGCCGAGCGGAAGCCGGCGCGGGTCTGGTTGCACGCGAACGAGGCGGCCACCTGCATCGCGGGGGCACCGGCGCGGCACCCGCGCAGCGCGGCGCGCAGCTCCTTGGGGTGATAGAAGCTCTCGAGGTGGAGGAAGGCGACCCGCCCGCCGCTCGATCCGGCGATCGCGTCGGCCTGCTCGGCAAAGGCGTCCTCGAGCTCGAACAGGTCGGCGTCGCCCTCGGGCGGCGGGATGGCGCCCGACGGGCCGATCGACGCGATGATGAGGACGTCGTCGCCGACCGCGACGCGCGCGCGGTCCAGGCCGGCGCGATTCAACGCGGCCACCTCGCCCTCCATCCCGTAGGTGCGCAGGCGCAGCCGGTTGGCGCCGAACGTGTTGGTCTGCACGGCCAGGCTGCCGGCCTCGGCGAAGCGCCGGTGCACCTCCTCGACCGCCTCGGGGCGGGCCAGGTTCCACGCCTCGGGCGGCGCGCGCGTCAGGTCGAGCCCGCGCGCGATGAGCGCAGTGCCGACCCCGCCGTCGAGGAGGAGGCGAGGGGGGAGCCAATCGAGGCCGGCCACGGCCGGCGAGGATATCACCCGGTAACCAGGGCCGCCCGCTCCCCCACTGGATGGATGGGGTTTGCTACTCTGGGACAGGTCGAAAGGAGGTCGCCGTGGCTCGCACGTTCCGGACTCTCGTCTGCATGGCCGCTGCGCTCGTGTTCGTGTGTGCCGCCGGCGGCATCGCGGCGGCCGACCGCGCCCAGACACTCTACAAGCAGGGGCTGGCCCTGAAGGAGCAGGGCAAGACCGACGCTGCGATCGCCAAGCTGGAGGAGGCGGTGGCCGAGCGCGAGGACTACGCGCTGGCGTGGGCCTCGCTCGGCCACCTCTACAAGAAGAAGCAGGACTACGAGAAGGCGATCCACGCGTACGAGCAGGCGGTCAAGTACCGGGCCGACGACGGGGTGCTGTGGGGCAACCTGGGCATGGCGCACTACCGGGCCGGCCAGCTCGACGAGGCGATCGTCGCGCTGGAAAAGGCGTGCAAGCTCGACCCGAAGAACGCCGAGGTGCAGGCGAACCTGGGCGCGGCCAAGCGGCAGAAGGGGGACGCCAAGGGCGCCATCACCCACCTCTGTCGGGCCCACAAGCTGGCCCCCAAGGACTCGAAGATCGCCAACAACCTGGGCATCGCCTTCCGCGTGGCCGACAAGCACGTCAAGGCCGAGAAGATGTTCAAGCGCGCCATCGCGCTCGACGACAGCGTGCCGGAGTACCACTTCAACCTGGGCGCCGCGTACCGCCGGCAGGAGGAGTACGACCTGGCCATCGGCGAGTACGAGGAGGCGGTGAAGCTCGACCCGAAGATGTCGGACGCCTGGTACGACCTCGGCGTCTGCTACCGGGCCAACCGCGACAACGAAAAGGCGATCCAGGCGTTCGGCAGCTACCTCGATCTGGTCAAGGACAGCGACCCGGGCGCGGCCAAGCAGGTCGAGCGCGAGATCCAGACCCTGGGCGGCGGCAAGAAGAAGACCCTCGACAAGAAGAAGAAGCGCCGCAAGAAGTGATCAGATCGCCTCGAGCGCCCGGCTGATGCGATCGATCGGGACCAGCTCGAGGCCGATCTGCTCGCCGAGCCGCTCGTGGTTGCGGCGGGGCAGAAGGACGCGGCGATAGCCGAGCTTGCGCGCCTCGGCCAGCCGGCGGTCGGCCATGCTGACCGCGCGCACCTCGCCGGCCAGGCCGACCTCGCCGAACACGACCGAGTGCGGGTCGAGCGGGCGGCGCCGCGCGGCCGACGCGATCGCCAGCGCGATGCCGAGGTCGATGCCCGGCTCGGCCAGGCGGGCGCCGCCGACCAGGTTGACGAACACGTCGCAGCCGAGCACGTCGCAGTCGGCGCGCTGGGCCAGCACCGCGAGCAAGAGCGACACCCGGTTGGCGTCCACCCCGGCGACGGTGCGGCGGCCGATGCCGGCGGTCGGCGGGGTGACCAGCGCCTGGACCTCGGCCAGGATCGGCCGGCTGCCGTCGGCGCTCGCCACCACCACCGAGCCGGGCACCCCGAGCGGGCGCTCGGCCAGGAACAGCTGCGACGGGCTCAGCACCTCGGCCAGCCCGTCCGAGCGCATCTCGAACACGCCGATCTCCTGGGTCGAGCCGAACCGGTTCTTGGCGGCCCGCACCATCCGGTACGGCGCCGAGCCGTCCCCCTCGAACGACAGCACCACGTCGACCAGGTGCTCGAGCGCCTTGGGCCCGGCCAGGTTCCCGTCCTTGGTCACGTGGCCGACCAGCACCGCGGCGATGCCGCGCGCCTTGGCGAAGCTGGCCAGCCGGGCCGCGCACTCGCGGACCTGGGCGATCGAGCCGGGGATCGAGGCCAGCTCGGCGCTCTGGATGGTCTGCACCGAGTCGATCGCCAGGACCGTCGGCTCCGCCTTCTCGGCCTGGGCCAGGATGCGCTCGAGCGCGGTCTCCGCGATGAGCGTCAGCCCGGGCGCGGTCGCTCCGACCCGGCGCGCGCGCATCGCCACCTGGCCGACCGACTCCTCGCCGCTGGCGTAGAGCACGCGGCCGGCCGCGCCGGCGGCCAGCCCGCTCAGCATCTGGCACAGCAGGGTCGACTTGCCGACCCCGGGCTCGCCGCCGAGCAGGACCACCGAGCCGGGTACCAGCCCTCCCCCCAGCACGCGATCGAGCTCGCCGAGCCCGGTGGAGAGCCGGCGCGCGTGATCGACCTCGGACACGTCCTCGACCGAGACCGGCGCGGCCGCGTCGCCGGCCGTCCCGGCCCGCGCGCCGGCGGCGCTCCGCACCGCCACCTCCTCGACCATGCTGTTCCACTCGGCGCAGCCCTGACAGCGGCCGTGCCAGCGGCTGGCCTCGTGCCCGCACGCCTGGCAGCGGAAGACGTTCCTGGTCCGCGGCGATGGCATCGCGGCAGGCTATCTCGGCCGTGTGACGGGCCGGTCGCCTGACCGCGGGTCGATTTTCGAGGAGCCGCCCGCCGATCAGAACTGCAGCATGAGGCGCATCTGGATCGTCTGCGCCGTCTCCGCGTCGCCGGTGTTGTCCGGACCGTAGTTGAAGCCAGACCCGCCGGCGCTGCCGTCAATCGGGGTGGCCGGGTGATCCATGGCGGCGAGCGGGAACAGCACGCCGTACGCGATGCCGGCCGAGAAGCTGTCGTTGTGGTACTCGAAGTCGCCGTCCATCTCGATGCCGTACATGAGGCCGTTGCCGGGCGTGGCGACCCGTCGGTGGGCGAAGCTGGTCACGTTCTGGACCCGCATGCGAAAGCGGTCGGTGATGTCGTACTCGAACGACGGCCGGGCGTAGATCGCGTTGGTGACCGCGCCGATCAGCTCACGGAACAGGATGAGGTCGATCTTGTAGTCCTGATCGAAGATGAACTGCTGCATCGTCTCGTCGCCCTCGCCGGGGAACGGGCGCCGGTTGCTGACGTGGGTCGCCCCCTGCGGCTCGTTGTCCCACTGGTCGCCGGAGGCGAAGCCGCCCTCGAGGCCGAGCCGCAGGTCGCGGTCGAGGAAGTGGTAGAGGAAGCGCGCCACGCCGCCGAGCTGGCGGATGTCGATCTCCTCCTCGATGCTCACATCGGTCAGGTTGCCGAGCGAGCCGAGCACGGCCACGCCCTCGAGCTCGAGCTCCATGTCGCCGACCGCCGCGTGCACCCAGACATCCGGGATGTACGCCTTGAGGTTGCGCGGCACGAACCCGGCCGGGTCCGGTGTCGCGCCCAGCGTCGCGCCCGGGTTCTGCTCCCACTTCTGGGTCCGGTAGACCAGGAAGCCGCCGTAGTTCACCGCGAGGTCGCCGGAGCGGACCCGGTCGACGAACTCGGTGGGCGCGTCCAGGCGCGAGAACGTGAACGTCCACTGGTTGATGTCGTCGTTGTCGTCGAGGTCGAACGGCTGCCCGTCGGCGCGGTCGGCGAACAGATCGGTCTGCCCGGCCGACGGCGCGGTCGACGGCCAGTCCATCGCGATCGATGCGCGAAAGCGGGTGCCCGGGATGCCGCCGTCGAACGAGACCCGGTCGACCGTGTCGCCGTAGTCGGTGTCGAGGTCGTAGGTGCCGTGGATCGGATCGGCGCCGCCTCCGTTGGCGTAGATGCCCATGCCCCACGCGTTGGGCTGGCGCCCGAACTTGACCAGGCCGAACGGCGTCTCCACCTCGGCCCACGCGCGCCGGATCTGGATCGAGTCGCGCAGGTTGTTGCGGCCGGCCTCGGGCGGCGCCTGGTTGTCGGTGAACGCGCCGATCGGGACGTCGCCGCGGCGCGCGGTGCCGTCGGCGTAAGAGCCGTCCGGGGTGCTGCCGTAGACGATGTTGTCGAGCAGGTCGGCCTGGATGTGGAGCGAGGTCTTCTCGTCGAGGTGGACCACCGGCTCGAGCCGCAGCTTCATGTTGGCCGACTTGAGCGTGTTCTCACACGGCTTGCTCACGCCCTCGGTCTCGGTGCAGGCCAGCGGCAGGCGAAACGGCGAGCCGCCCATGTCCGGGTTGTCGTCGAAGCCGAGGTTGAACTTCTTGAACCAGTCGCCGCGGAAGCGATAGAAGCCGTTGATCTCGAGGAGCTCGAACTCCTTGCGCTTGCCGCGCGGGGGCGGGAGCACCGGCGTGGTCGGCAGGGCGCCCGGCGTGCTGGGCGCCTGCTCGGCGACGCCCTCGGGCTTGTCTTCCTGTCCGGGGGTGCCGGGGGTGCCAGGGGTTCCCGGGGTGGGGTTCAGCTGAGCCAGCGCGACAGGCACGGGCCCGACCGCCACCGTGGCGGCCGCAGCGATGAGAAAGGTGAATAGTCGCGGTAGCATCCGTCTTTTTCCGGGACAGGGGTGGGTTCGAAGAGCGCGCACTATAGACGCCCGCTGTCAGGCCCGTCAATTCGCCAACCCCGCGATCCTGCTGGCATGAACGGGCAGCCCGAACACAGGAAAGCAGGCTCGACGCGGCTCGCGATCGCGGCGATTCCACTCGTCAGCGGTGAGCAGTGCCCGGTTTCGACCGGTGAGCGGGCAACCGCGTTGCCCGGCGGAAGGCCTCATTGTCCCGATCGCTGTAGGTTCCCCTCAGGTCGTCACCGATGCGCCGCGGTTCCGGATCCTCCGTCCTCCTGTGCTCCTTTCTGCTCGTGGCCGCCGGCCCGGGCTGCGGGCCGCACCCGCTGACCAGCGAGGAGCCGGCCGCGATACCGGCCCGGTCCCCGGCCAGGCCGCCGCCGAGCGCGGGGGCGCCGCCGACCGGTCGCCCGGTCCTGGTCGGCCAGATGTGCCCGACCGCCGCGGCCGGTCGGGCCGCGGTTCGCCCGCTGTTCCGCCGCGCGTCCGGCTGGACCGACCAGGCGGCGGCGGTGGCCGCGCCGGTCGAGCGGCACGGGGCGCGCCAGTTCGCGGTGCTGGGCTGGAACGGGCGCCGCGCCGGGGTGTTCTCGGTGGCCGGCGCCGCGACGATCGACGGCGGGGCCGCGGCGATCGGGGCCTACGCGGGCGGCTCGCCGTGCGAGAAGCCGCGCGGCGCGGGCGGCGTGGCCGGCCAGCGCGACCCGGAGTGCGTGGCGGCGCTGCGCGACTGCGGCCTGGCGGTGTCGGAGGTGGAGCAGGCGGGCGGGTTCCAGGCGCGGCCGGCCGAGGAGCAGCCGGACCCGATCGATCTCGAGGTCAGCGGGGCCTGCGTGGCCGGCGGCAAGCTGCTGGTCGACGTCGACCGCGACGGCGCGCTCGAGGCCTATCCCACCGCCGGGCTGATCGACGCCAGCGGCGGGCCGGCCGACGCGGTCGAGGCGGTGGCGGCGGCGGGCGCGACCTGCCCGGCGCGCTTCGCCGGCCGGGCGCTGGCGCCGGGCGTGGACCTCATCGGTGTGCTCGACCTCGACGCCGACGGGCGCCAGGACCTGGTCCTCGCCTTCGAGCGGGGCGGGCGGCGCACCTGGGCGCTCTATGCCGCCACCGCCAGCGCCGGCCGGCTCGACCGCGTCGCGATGGCGGCGCCGTGGCCGCCGCGCTGACGCGTGGGTCGCGACGCCGGGGGGCCGGGCCGGATAGAATGGCGGACGGATGAGGTCCAGCCGGCCGGTCGGAGGGGCGGTGGTCGCCGCGATGCTCCTGGTCGCGGCCGGCTGCGGCCAGGACGCCGGCGTGCTCATCGAGGTCACCCGCGACGACACCGTGCCGGCCGCGCTCGGCCGGATCGAGCTCCACATCGGGGTCAGCGGGATCGGCGGGCAGCCGGCGCGCTTCATCGATCCGGATCCGGAGGCGGATGTCCGCCTCGAGGGGCGCGACCTGGCCGCCGATCCGTTCCGCCTGTTCCTGCGCCCGCGCGACTACCCGGACGCCGAGCTCATGGTCGCGGTCATCGCGTACGCGTCCGGTGAGGTGGTCGGGTTCGGCTCGCTCGAGCAGCCGGTCAGCTTCGTCGACGGCGAGGTGGTGCGCTGGCGCATCGTCCTGACCGGCGAGCTGCCCGACGGCCTCGCCACCACCGACACCGACTGCCTGAGCTGGCTCGGCGCCGACGGCGAGCGGGTCACGATCGGCGATCCGAAGGACAAGGACTGCGACGACTGGCGCGCCGAGGATGACTGCGACGACCTCGATCCGCGGGTCAACCCGGGCGCGGCCGAGGTGTGCGGCAACGACGTCGACGAGGACTGCGACCAAGCGGTCGACGAGGACGTGGACGAGGACGGCGACCAGGTCACCACCTGCGGCGGCGACTGCGACGACGGCGATCCGACGGTGAGCCCCGCCGCCGAGGAGCTGTGCGACGGGATCGACAACGACTGCAACGCGCTGTGCGACGAGGCCGACGACGCCGACGGCGACACCTTCACCACCTGCGGCAGCCAGATCGTCGACGGCGGCCGCGAGTGCCTGTTCGACCCGGCGCTGGCCGACTGCGACGACCTCGACGCCGACGTCAGCCCGGGCGCGGCCGAGGTGTGCGACGGGGTCGACAACGACTGCGACCGGGTCTGCGACAACAGCGGGGGCGAGCTCGACCGCGACGGCGACGGCTTCACCGCGTGCGGATCGATCGCCGACCACTGTGGCCTGTCCGACCTTTACGTCGATTGCCAGGACGAGGACGGCGAGGTCCACCCGGGCGCGGCGGAGCTGTGCAACGGGGTGGACGACGACTGCGACGGCGATCTGCTCCAGCGCGGGCCGTGCTTCGCGATCGATCCGGACTCGGGCGGCGGCTGCCACCTGGGCGAGCGCGACTGCGCCGAGCAGCCGGGCGATCCGGGCACCTGGGAGGGGCCGTGCCGGCCACTGCTCGATCCGGTGCTCGACGCCGCGCCGGACGCGGTCTGCGCGACCTACGACGAGTGCGACGCGGCGCTCGACCCGGACCCGTACACCTGCGCGATCGAGAGCGAGGGCAGCGGGCTGGTGATCGAGCCGTGCCGGGTGAGCTTCCAGATCTCGACCGGCGAGCAGTGCGGCGGGCAGGAGGTCCTGCTTCCGACCGACGATCTCCTCGACTGCTCGTGGGCGGTGGTCGGCGGGGTGGACCAGGGCGACTACCTGGTCGGGCTGCGCGCGATCGACCTGCCCGACGACACGCCGCAGCCGACCCTGGCGGTGTGCGGCGCGGTCCTGGTCGTGACCCAGCGGGCGCCGGGCCCGCCGTCCCCGCACGTGCTGCTCCTGTCCCGGACCGACGACCTGCTCGCGACCTCGTTCGTCGCGGTGTCGCTCGAGTCGGACGCCACCGACGACTGCGAGCCGCGCGGGCTCGAGTGTCAGGGCCTGCCGCCACCACCCTGAGGGCTCATGGACGACCTTCGCCGCGACGTCGGGCAGCTGCTGTGGATCGGGTTCGAGGGGACCTCGGTCGACGCCGACCTCGAGCGCCGCCTGCGCGCGGGCGAGGCCGGCGCGGTGGTCCTGTTCCGCCGCAACCTGCCCGAGGCGGCCGGCGGGCTCGACGTCGCCGGACTCATCGCGCTCGACCAGGCGCTGCACGACGCCGGGGCCGCGTCGGGGGAGCGTCTGCTCATCGCGGTGGATCAGGAGGGCGGGCGGGTGCAGCGGGTCCGGTCGCCGGCCACTCTCTGGCCGCCGATGCTGGGCCTGGCCGGGCTGGAGCCCGCGCGCGGCGAGGCGCTGGCCCGGCGGATCGGCGCGGCGATGGGCGCCGAGCTGGCCGCGCTCGGCTTCGACATCGACTTCGCGCCGGTGCTCGACGTGCACACCAACGAGGGCAACCCGATCATCGGCGACCGCGCGTTCGGCCGCGAGCCGGAGGCGGCCGCGACCCTGGCGCTGGCGTTCGCCGACGGGCTCGGCGACGCCGGCATCCTCGGCTGCGGCAAGCACTTCCCCGGCCACGGCGACACCGCCCAGGACAGCCACCTGGAGCTGCCTCGCCTGCGCCACGACATGGACCGGCTGCGCCGGGTCGAGCTGGTCCCGTTCGCGATGGCCGCCCGCCGCGGCGTGCCGATGATCATGACCGCCCACGTCGTGTTCGAGGCGCTCGACCCGGACCTGCCGGCCACGCTGTCGCGGCGGGCGATCGGCGAGCTCCTGCGCGGCGAGCTCGGCTACCGCGGCGTGGTGGTCAGCGACGACCTCGACATGAAGGCGATCGCCGACTTCACCGGGGCGGCCGACGCCGCGGTCGCCGCCATCGAGGCCGGCTGCGACGTCCTCCTGCTGTGCCGCGACCGCGACCACCAGGAAGCGGCGCGCGAGGGGCTGATCCGCGCCGGCGAGGCCAGCGCGTCGCTGCGCGCGCGGATCGGCGAGGCGGCGGCCGCGGTGCGCGAGCTCAAGCGACGGCCGGAGGCGCCGCGCCCGGACCCGGCCGCGGTGCTCGGCGCCGGCGACGCGCTCCTGGCCGAGCTGGACGGCGGCTGATCTCGGCTGGCTTCAGTTGCGCCAGACCAGGAACGACTCGGCCAGCAGGAACAGCAGCAGCGCCGCGGCCACCGCGTGCCACAGCTCGACCCGACGGTCGTGCGAGTCGCTGGCGGCCGCGCTGGCGGTGGCCGGGGCTCGCACCACCGCCGCGAGATCGGCCCGGCGCAGGTCGGAGCCGCGTGGGTCGAGGTTGACCGCGAAGTCGGCGTCGCCGCCGGCCGAGCTGGCCGCGTCGCGCCGGACCTCGGTCACCCGGTAGAAGCCGGGGCGATCGGTCTCGCCGAAGCGGATCTGCTTGCGCTCGGCCAGCTCCTCGCCCTCGATGACCGCGCGGTGACCGCCGGGCCGGTCGATGTCGAGCTGCACCGTGTCGGCGCCGACATCGAGCAGGAGCTGCTGGCCGACCAGGAGCTCGCGCGGCCGCCCCTGCGGTGACACCCGGGCCAGGTGGCGGACCGCCTGCTGCACGAACGGCACGAACCCGGGGTGGATCGGCAGGTCGTCCCAGTCGCGGTCGATCGTGGAGGTGAACAGGAGCAGCCGCCCGCGGCCGACGTCGGCCTGGACCAGCGCCGCGGTGCCGTTGTCGTAGCGGGCCAGCACCCGGCGGCTGGTCACGTCGGTGGTCGGGCCGAGCAGGACGATGCGCGAGAAGCCGGCCTCGCGCAGCCCCGGCGCGTCGGGCGGGAACACCGAGAAGATCGGGTGGTCGAGCTCGAGCTTGGCCAGGCGCAGGGCGCGACCGCTCCGCTCGCCGCCGCGCGCCCCGTGCACCAGGTCGACCTCACCGGACAGGTTCTGCGGCAGGAGCGGCGACATGCGCGCCTCGTACTCGGCGATGTCGACGTTGCTGCCGACGGTGAGCCACAGCCCGCCGCCCTGCTCGACCCAGGCGCGCAGCTTGGTGACCACCGGGCGGGGCAGGGCGGCCACGTTGGCCAGCACCACCACGTCGAAATCGTCGAGCGTGCGCTGGGCCAGCTCGTCGGCGGTGACCGCGGTCAGGACCGCGCCGCTGTCGCTGCGGTCACCCGGGCGCAGCGCCGCGGTCAGGTAGAACAGCTCGTCCTCGTAGCGCACCGTGCGCGGGTCGCCGTTGACCAGGAGCACGCGCACCTCGGCCCGCCGCTCGGCCAGGGCGTGGCGGCGGTCGTCGATGGCCAGCGGGTCCGGGGCCAGCTCGACCACCAGCTCGGCCGCGCGGGTGCCGGGCGGCAGCGCGGCGGTGAATCGCTTGCGCTCGGTCTGGCCCGGCTCGACGGTGACCAGCCCGCGCGCCACCACCCGGTCGCCGATCCGCAGCGACACCGGCCGCTCGCGGGCCAGGCGCTCGCCGAAGTTGGCCAGCGCGGCGGTGACCCGGATGCCGCGCGGCCCGCTCTCCGGATCCGGCTCCATCACCACCTCGGTGACCGCCATGTTGTCGAGCGCGCGACCCTCGGCCGGATCCACCACTCGCAGGACCGGTGCCGCCCCGGCCGGCCACGGCGACTCGGAGCGGACCGCGGCCTGAGCCGGGGCCCCGAGGAAATAGACCGTGCGGGTCGCCTGGCTCGAGCCGGCCAGGAGCAGCCCGGCCCGCCGCAGCGCCGCGCTGAGGTCGGCCGGCCTGGCCGACGGCTCGATCGCGCGGATGCGGTCGCGCAGGCGCAGGTGATCGCGGCTGAGCTCGCTGGGCGGCGAGGCGCCCTCGGCGGCCTCGAGCAGCGCCACCTCCGCCTCCGGCCCCAGCTGCTGCAGGATCAGCCGCGCGCGCTCGAGCGAGCGCGACAGCAGCGTCTCGCCGTCGACGGTGTAGGTCGATCCGAACGAGTTGTCGATGATGAGCACGGCCGCCTGCGGCCCTCGCGGCACCAGCGGCCCGCGCGACTGGCACGCGGTGTACGGCTTGGCCAGCGCCAGCGGCACCGCCAGGCAGGCCAGGATCCTGGCCGCGAGCAGGAGCATCTCGCGCAGGCGCAGCCGCCGCCTCACCTTGCGGTCGGAGCCGAACAGGAAGTCGATCGCGGCGAAGCGCACCCGCCGCGCCCGCCGCCGCCCGATGAGGTGGATGACGATCGGCAGCGCCACGCCGAGCGCGCCCAGCAGCATGAGCGGGGCGAGGAAGTCCATGGCTAGTGCACCGCCGCCGATATGGCCTCAACGAGGCGGTGTGGATCGCCGTCGAGCGCAAGGCGCGACGACGACGGGATACTCGCCGTAGCTCGAGGAGTTGCAACGCAGCGATCGGCGGTGAGGCGCACCGGATCGTTGATGTCATATCGGCGGCGGTGCACTAGGCCGGGCCTCTCATCGCCAGGTGCACTACGCTCGTCCTCCCACCCGCGCCGGCCCGCGCCCGGCCCGCTGGGTCAGGAACTCGAGCAGGGCCTGCTCGAGCGGGCGCGAGGTCGCGACCAGGTGGTGCTCGACCCCGCCGCGCACGCACTCGTCGCGCACCTTGTCGAGGAACGCGGCCATGCGCCGCTTGTACTGGCGCCGGATCGCGGCCGGATCGGCCAGCAGCTCGCGCTGGTCCTCGAGCGACTCGAACAGGGTCAGCCCCTCGAACGGCAGGTCGAGCTCGTGCGGGTGGAGGACCTGGAACAGCGCCACGTCGTGGCCGCGCGCGCGCAGCCGGCGCAGGACGGCCAGCCCGCGCGCCTCCGGCTCGAACAGATCCGACGCCACGATCACCAGGCTGCGCCGCTTGCGGGTCAGCTCGCCCAGCCGGTCGAGGGCCAGGTGCATCGGCTCGCTGCCGCGCCCGCCCGCGTGGCTGACCTCGTCGAGCACGGCGAAGAGATCGTGGAGGTGGGCCGGCCGCGCGCGCGGCGGCACGTAGCGATCGAGCCCCTCGTCGCCGAACACCATGAGCCCGACCTTGTCGCGCTGCCGGATGAGCAGGTAGGCCAGCGCGGCCAGCAGGTGGGCCGCGTAGCGCACCTTGGACAGCCCCTCGCCGCCGCCGTAGTCCATCGAGCCGGACGCGTCGAGCGCCAGGAAGCAGGACAGCTCCGACTCCTGCTCGAACTGCTTCACGTAGAAGCGGTCCGCCCGGCCGTACACCTTCCAGTCGATGTGGCGGATCTCGTCGCCGGGCGAGTACTCCTTGTGCTCGGCGAACTCGACCGACGAGCCGTGCTGGCGCGCGCGGTGCAACCCGCTCAGCGCCCCCTCGACGATGACCCGGGCCCGGACCGGCAGCGTCTCCAGCCGCGAGATGGTCAGCGGATCGAGCAGGCCCGGCTCGACCACTGCCTCGGGCGGGACCTCGGTCTGCCGCCGCTTGCGGCCGCGCCGCTCGGGGCTCACGGCACGCGCATGCCGGCCAGCAGCCGGTCGACGATCTCCCCCGACTTCACGCCCTCGGCCTCGGCCCGGTAGTTGAGGAGGATGCGGTGCTGCAGGGTCGGGCGGGCCAGCGCGCGCACGTCCTCGCGCGAGACCGCGTAGCGCCCGTCGAGCAGGGCGCGCGCCTTGCCGGCCAGGATGAGGTACTTCGACGCGCGCGGCCCCGCCCCCCACGACACGAACTCGCGCACGAAGTCGGGCGCGGCCACCTCGGTCGGGCGGGTGCGCCGGGTCAGCGCGACCGCGTACTCGATGACGTGATCGGCCGCCGGCACCCGCAGCACCATCTCCTGGAGCTGGATGATCCGCTCCGGCGACAGCACCGGGCGCAGCTCGGCCAGGTAGCTCGACGTCTCCTGGCGGACGATCTCCTGCTCCTCCGACTCGCTCGGGTAGCCGACGTCGACCTGGAACATGAACCGATCCAGCTGCGCCTCGGGCAGGGGATAGGTCCCCTCCTGCTCGATCGGGTTCTGGGTGGCGAAGACCAGGAACGGGAGGCTGAGCTCGTAGGTCTGCCCGCCCGCGGTGACCCGGTACTCCTGCATCGACTGCAGGAGCGCGGCCTGGGTCTTGGGCGGGGTCCGGTTGATCTCGTCGGCCAGGATGAGGTTGGCGAAGATCGGCCCGCGCAGGAAGCGGAAGAAGCGCCGCCCGGTCGAGTGATCCTCCTCGAGCACCTCGGTGCCGGTGATGTCCGACGGCATGAGGTCCGGCGTGAACTGGATGCGCTGGAACTTGAGGTTGAGCGTCTCGGACAGGGTCGAGATGAGGAGCGTCTTGGCCAGGCCGGGCACGCCGACGAACAGGCAGTGGCCGCGCGCGAACAGCGCGGTCAGCAGGTGGTCGATGACCTCACTCTGCCCGATGATGCGCTTCTCGATCTCGCGCGAGATCTCGAGGCGGGCGGCGGCGATCTCCTGGACGGCCTCCAGGTCGGCGGCGGTGCGCGCGTCGACCTGGGTGCTGTCGTTGAAGACGTTGGCCGGATCCGGTTTGGAGGATGTGTTCATCGCGATGGCATGTTCCGAGCAACCAACTCTAACCCAAGTTCCCTCGCGCGGTTAGCGCACGAGCTCGCACGCCCGCTGCTCGCGGGCGGCCTCGGCGGCCCGAGCCAGCTTCTCGTACGCGTCGGCCAGGCCGCAGCGCACCGCCGGATCGAACGGGCTGACCCGCAGCGCCATCTCGAACGCGTCCGCCGCGTCCTTCGGCTTGCCGGTGGCCAGGTAGGCGGTCCCCAGCGTCGAGGCCGGCGCCGCGTCGGTCTCGTCGAGGGCCAGGAGCGGCCGGGCCAGCTCGATCGCGCGGTCGTAGCTCTCCAGCTCCAGGTAGGTGCGGGACAGCTTGCCGGCCACGAACGGGTCGGTCGGCCCGGTCACCGCCAGCGCCTTTTCGTACTCGGCCGCGGCCGCCTGGCTCAACCCGCGCGCGCGCAGGAGCCCACCCAGCCGGGTGAACTTGCGCGCCCTGGCGCTGGCCACCTCGTCGGCGCCGACGTTCTCGTCCTCGCCCTCGCCCTTCTTGAACCGGATGCGGCGGGCCTGGGCCCGCCCGGCCAGGGCCGGGGTCGAACGCAGCTTGGCCGCGCGCAGGTACTGCTTCCAGCCGCGCTCGACCGAGTCCCATTTGGCGTCCATGACGTCGGCGACCGCCTTGCGCGCGTTCTTGCCGGTCTTGATCTGCGCCACCACCTTGCGCAGCCCCTCGTAGCCGGCCTCCTGGTGGAGGTAGGCGACCATGGTGGCGACCTCGGCAAAGGCGAGCGCGGCCGCCTTCTGGCTGGGCAGCTTGGCCATCGACGGGTGCATGTCGTCGAACGAGATGAGGTCGTCCCCCTTGAGCGCGCCGGCCAGGAGAAATTCGTCCACCGCGGAGAGCGGGCGGGTGGCCGGGCCGCGCCACCTGACCTGCTCGAAGCGGGCGAGGCCCTCCTGCAGCCACACCGGCACCCGGTCGTGGCTCATCCGCGAGACCACGTAGTGCACGTACTCGTGCACCATCGTGTCCATCCACGGGTAGCCGAACACGGTCGCGCGCGGGGTGACCACCATCAGCTTGCCGTACTTGCAGAGCGCGATCGTCCCGGTGGTCTCGATCTCCTTCTCGGTCAGGGTCGATACCCGGGCCAGATCGGCCGGCGCCGACAGGAGCTCGACCCGGACCGGGCCGGGCGCCCGGTAGCCGAGGTCCTCGTTGAGCGCGCGGTAGGCCGACTCCAGCACGTCGCCGGTCAGCTCGACGATCGCCTCGTCCTTGCCGGGCGGGTACGCGATGAGGAAGTGGCCGCCGGACGAGCGCGCGGTGGCGAACCCCTTGGTCGCCTCCAGGGTCGACTGGGCCAGCGCGCGCAGCGCGCCCACGTTGCCGCCCACCTCGCCGGGGCGCAGCCCCTCGATGAGCTCGAGCGCGCGCGGGTAGCTGCCGTCGAGGAAGGCCAGCTCGGCGCGCAGGTAGCGGGTCTCGACCGCGTCCGGCTCGGCGGCCGACAGCTTGTCGATGAGCTCGCGCGCCTCCTCGAACCGCCAGCTGCCCAGGTAGCGGGCCGCCCGCACCACCTCCTGCTCGAGGTCGCGGCGGGCGTGGGCGGCGCGCTCCGGGGCCAGGCCGGCCGCGGCGATCACCACGACCAGCGGCCACAGCCGCGCGCGCCCGCTGGTCCGGCGCGGGCTCAACGGATGAGCTCCTCGTAGTAGCGCTTCACCATGTCGCGGTAGAGCGACGGCGCCTCGTCCTTCTTCATCGCGTCGAGGATGTCCTCGCGGAACCGCTCCGGCGCGCGGTACTCGTCGGCACCCGGGATGCGGACCGGCTCGTCGCGCAGCCCCGACCGGCCCTGCATGTCCTGCTGGCGGGCGGCGCCCTGCGCCTCCTGCTTGGCCTGGGCCAGCTTCTCGGCCGCCTCGCGCGCCTCCTGGCGTGCGCCCGACGGATCGCGCGCGCGCATGCGCTGGCCGGCCCGGCCCATCTTCTGGCCGGCCTCGCCGAGGCGCTCGCCCATGCGGGCGCCCGACTCGCCGGGCAGCTCGTCGGCCATCGCGCGCGAGCGCTCGGCCAGCCGCTCGGCCCGCTGCTGCAGCGCCTGCTGCCGCCGGGCCATCCGCTCGAGCTTGTCGAGGTCCTCGCGGCCGAGGATGCGCGACGGCGGCGGGGTCGCCTTCTCCAGCTCGGCGACCAGCTTGCGCGCGACCGGCATGGCCCGCTCGACCGCCTCCAGCCCGCGCTCGCCGGTGCGCTGGAACGAGCGCCCCTCCTCCTCCAGCGCCGACTGCAGCTCCGACTCGATGGTCTCGAGCCCGGCCTCGGCCTCGCGCGCCATCGCCAGCGACTCGGCCAGGTCGCCGTCGCCGAGCAGCCGCTCGATGTCGTCGAGCCGGGCCTTGACCGCGTTCATCTCCTCGTCGACGAACTGGCCCAGCCCGGAGTCGGGCACCTGGGAGACGCGGCGGCGCAGCCGGGAGACCAGCTCGTTCAGCTGATCGCGGCTCTCCTCCATCGCCTGGCGCATGAGGTCGCGGGCCTGGTCGGCGTAGCGCCGCTGCACCTCGTCGGCCTCGTCCGCCACCTGCTGCTGGTCGCCGGCCAGATCCGCGATCTCGCTGCGCAGCTCCTCGAACTTCTTCTGCTGCTCGGAGAACTTGTCGCCGCGCAGCTCGTCGAGCGCCTTCTCGAGGGCGCCGGCCGACTCGTCCATCACGCCGCCGCACTGGCGCATCTTGCGCTCGGCGGCGTCGACGTCGCCGGCCGCGAACAGCTTGCGCACCTCGGCCAGGCAGTCGTCGGCCTGCTTGTTCTGCATCGCCTCGGCGTTCACGAACTGGTCGAGCACGTCGGCCGGCATGCGCCCGCTGCGCCGCTCCAGCTCGGCCAGGCGCTGCTCGAGGGCGCGCAGCTCGCGCTCGATCTCGGCCTTGATCTCGGGCGACTTGGTCCGCTTGTACTCGGCGAACAGCTTGTCGAGCCGCTCGCGGTGGCTCTTGATCTCGTCGTTGATGGCGAGCAGGTTCTCGAGGTCCTGGCGGTCGAGCCAGTCGGCCAGGACCAGGACGTCGTCCTCCAGCTCGCCCACGTGGGCCCGGTCGGAGCCGCCCAGCTGGGCGGCGAGCGGGCCGGGCAGCTTCGCCCTGGCCGCCCCGCCGTCGTCGGGGGCGCTCTCCTCGCCGTCCGCCGCGGCCGGGGCGCGGGTGCCGAGCCGCTTGATGAGCCGCGCCTCGCGCCGCACCAGCTTGTCGAGCCGGCCGCGCATGTCGCCGAGCGCGCGGACCAGCAGCTTGGCCGCCATGTGATCGTTGCCGAGCGCGGCCACCGCGGTGCCGAGCTCGACCACCACGCCGGCCGCGTCGCGGTGGAGCGCCTCGTGAGCGGCGCCGTCGGCCGGGTCAACCACCAGCCGCCTGCCCAGCCCGGTCACCATCTTCTCGAACAGCTCGCGTTGGAGATCGATGAGCCGCTCGTGCCGCTCGCGCGCGCTCAGCACGCGCAGCGTGTACGACCTGGACACGCCGGGCTTGGGACCGTTGACCTCGTCGTTGTCGAACACCTCGATGTGATAGGAGACGCGCACGCCCGGCTGGATCGGCACCTCGGCCAGATCCCAGAACAGCTTGTTCTGCGCGCTGCGCACCGGCGCGCTCTCGGCCGCGGCGTCGCCGTGGGGCAGCTCGATCGGCATGCGGCGCGGCTTGCCGTCCGGGCCGTCCCACACCAGATCGGCGCGGGTCAGGCCGTAGTCGTCCTCGGTGGTGTAGGCCAGCTCGACCCGCTTCAGCCCGGTGACGTCGAGCTCCTCGGCCGGCGCGTACAGCTCGACCCGCGGCACCGCGTCCGGCTCGATCTCGACCGCGCGCGAGCTGGCCTCGACCCGCCGCCGCCCGTCGGGGCCCTGCAGGAGGAAGCGGTACTTGAGCGGGGCGCGGACCAGGAACTCGCCGCCCAGCTGGCCGAGCGACACCTCGAGCGGCAGGAGCTGGTCGTCCTGCCCGTCGAACGCGATCCAGGCGGCCACCGCCGGCGCCAGCGCGGTGGTGTCGACCCGCACGCGGGTCCCCGGCACCACCCGCAGCTCGCCGCTCGCGTTGGACAGGACCGTCTGGTCACGGCCGGTGTAGCGCGGGTAGCGCAGGGTGACCTCGAGGTCGCCGACCAGCGGCATCGCCGACGGCGCCGCGCCGCCGAAGCGGCCCGGCGGGTCCGCGCGCGCGACCATCGCGCGCCAGCCGCTCGCCACCCGGGTCGGCGCGACCAGGCCGACCAGCCCGGCGAACACCGCGGCCACCGCGGTCGCGCGCACCGGGCGCCACAGCGGACGGCGCGACACGATCTCGTCCGGCGCCATGTCGTCCAGCCGCGCGGCGGTGGTGCGAGTCAGCGCCGCGACCAGCGCGGGCGAGAACTCGCCGCGCGCCCGGCGCGATGGATCGCCCGGCGCGCCCAGCTCGACCGCGGACAGCAGATCCGAGGCGACCACCGGCGCGCGTCGCCCGACGTAGGCGGCCACCGCGCGGTCGCTGCGCCAGCGCCGGCGCGGCGTCAGCAGGCCACTCGCCGCCGCCGCGACCAGCACCGCCAGCGCCGACAGCCCGGCGATCCACGCCGCCGCGCTGCCGGATCCGGATGCGACCGCGGCGAGCGGCGCGGCCACCGCCAGGAAGATCGCCGCGCTGGTCAGGTAGAGCCCGGCGCGGGCGAGCGCGCGCCGGCGCAGGCGGCTTCGCACGCCGGCCAGGAACGCACCGATCGCAGGAGAGGAGCTCAAGGTGACGGACGGGTTTTGGCCGGTGCTCAGTCTAGCAGGTGGTGGCGGCCAGGTCGGCCGCCGCCCCCGGCGCGCCGCCGTGTTATATGTTGCAGCACCATAACGTGAATAAGCGCCTCGAAAACTCGTCGATCCGTTCGAATGAGGCGGCGGACGACATCGACGACCTGGTGCTGGTCGACCGCGCGCGGGGTGGGGACCCCGAGGCGTTCCGGGCGCTGTTCGAGCGCTACCATCGGCGCGCCTACTCGCTGGCCTTCGGGGTGGTCCGCCACCGGGACGACGCGCTCGATGTCGTCCAGGACGCCTTCATCAAGGCGCACAGGCACATAGCAAAGTTCGAAGGGACCTCCAGCTTCTACACCTGGCTCTACCGCATCGTCATGAACCTCGCCATCGATCACATCCGCAAGTCCAAGCGCTCGCGCACCGTCGAGTTCGACGACGGTATCGGGCATTCGGAATCGGATTCGGTAGGAGAAGAGAGCCTCCTGCCGCGCGTCCTCGACGAGAATCCGGGCCGCTCGCTGGTGCGCAAGGAGATGCGCGAGCACATCGGGGCCGCGCTGGCCGAGCTGTCCGAGAACCACCGCGCGGTGCTGGTGATGCGCGAGCTGGAGGGGCTGTCGTACGAGGAGATGGCCCAGACCATGGGCTGCTCCAAGGGGACCATCATGTCGCGTCTGTTTCACGCCCGGCGCAACATGCAGAAGCGACTGCTGGAGCTCATGGGCGGTGAGAAGGATCTGGGCGCATGAAGACCGGCGCCAGAAAGACGTTCAGCGACGTGGAGCTCATGCTCTACGCCGACGGTGAGCTGCCCGCCGAGCAGGCCCGCGAGGTCGCCGACTGGGTGGCCGAGGACGGCGCCGCGCGCCTCAAGCTGGAGAGCATGCGGCAGGTCGGCGAGGCGGTGCGGACCTACACCGAGCTGGAGACCGACGAGGCCGAGGTGGAGCTGCCGGCGTTCTCCGACCTGTGGCAGCGCATCGAGCGCCGCGTGCAGGCCAACGGACACGCGCCGGGCCGGGCCGAGGTGGCCGCGGGCGAGCGCATCGGGGCCGAGCCGGTGCGGGCGCGGCGGTCGAGCACCGCCGGCGCGGCCGGCTGGTGGGCGGGCATCCGCCGCTGGTTCGAGGACCACCGCGGCCACGTCCTGACCGGCGCGATCAGCGCCGGCGCGGCCTGCGCGGTCATGCTCGCGCTCGGGCCGCGCGAGACGGTGGTGGAGCGGGTCCGCACCGGGGCCACCGTGGGCGGGACGCCGGCGGTCCTGCGCTCGCAGCCGCCCGAGGTGGAGGACCTGGAGGTGTACGGCGGCTCCGGGACGATCCTGACCATCGAGCCGGACGGCGCCGACGACAGCGCCGCCACCGTCATCTGGCTGTCCGACGACCAGGACGACAAGAAGGAGGCACCGCTATGACGCGGATCCGCAGGGTCGCCGCCGCGATGGCGCTGGCCGTCGCCGTGCTGGGCCCGCTGGCGGCCGGTGAGGGAAGGGCCGAGGCCCAGGCGAGCCAGCCGGCCGCGGCCGGCTCGGCCGACTGCCAGATCTTCGAGATCAAGGCGACCAATGGCGAGGGCGGGGTGGACCCGGCGCTGCGCCCGCTGGCGCGCAAGCTGAAGAAGCCGCCGTTCTCGTCCTGGAAGACGTTCAAGCTGCTGAAGAAGCACGACAAGAAGATCGAGAAGATGAAGACGCTCAACCTCGGCCTGGTGACCGGCAGCAAGCTGACGCTGCTGTTCCGCGGGGCGAGCGGCGGGCAGCCGACCAAGCCGCGCCTGCGCCTCACCTTCACCCTCGACGACAAGAGCGGGAAGCGGAAGCTCGACGGGACGATCAACCTCGACTCGGGCGACTATTCACTCTTCGGCGGCGACTCGATCGAGGACGCCGGCACCTACATCCTCGCGGTCTCCTGCAGCGCGCCCTAGTCTGCGTCGACTCCGGGCCTGTCACCGCGGTGTTTTCGCCTCGGGACGGCGCTTTGGCCGCCCGGTCGCCGGCCCCGGCGCGACACCGTGCTATATAGCGCCGGATGCGGCGCCGCTGGCTGCTCATCGGCGGTGCCGCCACCGGACTCTGCCTCTGCGCAGTGCTCTTCTTCTTCGCGCTGTACGGGCACATCGGCGCGTGGGTGCTGAGCTCGAAGGTCGTCCCCAAGCTGGAGGCCAGGCTGGGCCGCGACGTCGAGGTCGGCTCGATCGACGTGCGCCGGGGCAAGGCGGTCCTGAGAGACGTCGTCATCAAGGGGCCGGGCGACAAGGGCGCGCCCCTGGCCCGCATCGACCGGGTCGAGGCCGAGTTCGCGTTCTGGCCGTCGCTGGTCGGCGACGTCCAGATCGGCCGGGTCCAGGTCGACGGCGTGCGGGTGGCCGCGGTCCGCTCGCGCGAGGGTGACAATTTCAGCGACCTCATCGACCGCCTGCGCGGCAAGGACGCCGGGGGCGGCGCGAGCAAGGGCGGCGGCGGGCTCGGGATCCGCCCCGAGGTGCTGGTCGTGCGCGGCGGCACCGTTCAGATGCGCGACCTCGCCGACGGCCTGACCCTGGTCAGCGAGGGGGTCGAGGCGACCGCCAAGCGCGACGGCCAGCTGTCGGTGACCCTGGGCGACCTGGCCCTGCTGACCTCGCTCGGCCCGTACGCGAGCGTGCAGCACGTGGTGGTGACCGCCGACAGCAAGCGCGCGCTCGAGACCACGGTGGTGCAGGTCGGCGGCGGCGAGGTCCACCTCTGGCCCGGCATGGTCCTGACCGGCCTCACCGGCAAGGTCACCCAGGGGGAGAAGCCGGGCCAGTTCGTCATCGAGTTCAGCGGCGGCTACGGCGGGGCCCAGGGCACGCTGTGGAAGGCGAGCGGCTGGCTCGACCCGCGGGCGGCGGCCGGGAGCCTGCTGGTCAAGGCCGACCGCTTCACCTTCGATCGGATCGCGCCGGTGCTCGAGCAGTCGATGGTTCGCGACTTCGCGAAGACCGCCATCAACGCCGAGCTGCGCCTCGACCTCGCCGACGAGGTGCTGAGCTACAAGGGCATGGTCGACCTGGGCGGGCTCAACCTGTTTCACCCGATGCTGTCGGAGAGCACGGTGCGCGACATCAGCTTCCGCGGCAACGTGGAGGGCTCGTACGACCGCAAGGCGCGGGTCATGCGCCTGGTCAAGGCCGAGCTCGACTCGCGCGGGGTCAACGCGTCGCTGGCCGGGACGCTCGAGCTGCCCGACGGGATCGAGCCGGATGGATCGGTGCGCCGCTTCCGCCGGTTCGACGCGCGGCTGGTCATCCCGGCGGTGCCGTGTCAGACGATGCTGGACGCGATCCCGGGCGAGCTGGTGCCGCACCTGGTCGGCTTCAAGATGACGGGCACCTTCGCCACCGACGTGTCGGTCGACGTGGACTGGGCCGACCTGCAGGCGACCCAGCTGGGCGGCTCGGTCGGGATCCGCGGCTGCAAGGTGAAGAAGGCGCCGGAGGAGATGGACGCCAAGCGCCTGTCGCACAGCTTCGATCACGAGGTCGAGGTCGCGCCCGACAAGTGGGAGAAGATCACGATCGGCCCGGAGAGCAAGGACTACGTGCCGATCGAGGAGATCTCTCCGTTCCTCATGAACTCGCTCATGACGACCGAGGACTCGTCGTTCTACCGGCACCGCGGCTTCATCACGCGCGAGTTCCGCACCGCGCTCATCAAGAACCTCGAGGCGGGCTACTTCCGCTACGGCGCGTCGTCGATCACCATGCAGATGGTCAAGAACGTGCTGCTCTACCGGGACAAGACCCTGGCCCGGAAGCTCCAGGAGCTGTTCCTCACCTGGTATCTCGAGAGCGAGCTGGACAAGGACCGCATCCTCGAGATCTACGTCAACGCGATCGAGTACGGGCCGGGCCTCTACGGCATCAAACCAGCGGCGTTCCAGTACTTCGGCAAGGCGCCGATGGAGCTCGGACCGGTCGAGGCGGTGTTCTTCTCGTCGATCCTCCCGGCCCCGAAGAAGCGCTACAAGCAGTTCTGCAAGGACAAGCTGTCGAGCTGGACCGAGAAGAAGATGGAGCGCATCCTGGCCACGATGTACAAGCGCGAGCGGCTCACCGACGAGGAGTACCAGCTGGCCCAGATGACGCCGCTGGTGTTCCAGCCGGACAAGAGCGGCGACTTCTGCCACAAGAAGTATCCGAAGTGGGGCATCAAGTGAGGGCGGCGCGAGTCGCGCTCGTGGCGGTCGCGCTGGCGGCTGCGCTGGTGGCGGGAGGCGCGGCCACCGCGCGCGCCGAGCAGGGCGAGGCGGCGGCTCCGGCCGCGTCGACGCCAGCCGCGTCGAAGCCGGCCGCGTCGACGCCGGCCGCGTCGAAGCCGGCCCCGGCCGATCGGTGGGGCGACGGTCGAGCCAGCCGCGACCCGCGCGAGCAGCCCGCGCACGGCTCGCCTTACGCGTGGCGCCAGATGGCCATGGGCGTCGGCATCATGCTGCTCATGCTCGCCTTCGTCATCTGGCTGGTCCGGCGGCAGACTCGCGCGCCCTGAGCGCGGCTCTCGCGGGCCGCCCGACCGGCGGAAATTTGCCGGCTGGCGCCGCGCGATCGAAGCTGGGGGGATGCGGCGCTGGTCAGCTCTCGCTGCCGGGCTGGCGGTGGCCGGGATGTCGGCGCGGGCCGCGGCCGACGACGTGAGCGCGTCCGGCTCGCTCGGGGCGGGCGTGTTCGCCGGTCAGGCGGCGTCGACCGCCGAGGTCGGCGTCGACGCGGCCGGGGACGGCTACGCGATCGGGCTCGGCGCTGGCGCGCGCTGGCTGGCCGAGGGGGGCTTTCGCGCCGAGGAGTGGGACGAGGCCTCGGAGTGGGCGCGGATCGTCCGCTATGCGCTGGTCGGCTGGCCGGCCGGGGGTGAGCCGTCCGGGGGCGATGCCCCTGGCGACGGCGACGGCGACGGCGAGCCGGACGCGGCGTGGGTGAGCGCCGCGGTGGGCGAGCTGGGCGGGGTCACCGTCGGACACGGATCGCTGGTGGACGGGTTCGCCGGCGGCCTCGACGTCGATCACGGGCGCGTCGGGATCCAGGCGAGCGCGGGGCGCGGGCGGGTGAGCGGCGAGCTCGTGGTCGACGACGTGATCGCGCCGCGCATCGCCGGCGCGCGGCTGGCGCTTCGCTCGGGCCGGCGGCTCACGCTCGGGGTGTCGGCGGCCGGAGACCGGACCGCGCCATCGATGGAGAGCGGCGCGGCGGGCGGTGGCGGCGATGCGAGCGATGCGAGCGGCGAGGCGGTGGCCGGCGCGGCGCTCGACGGCGAGATCGTCGGCGCCAGCGACGGCGGGCGCGCTCGCGGCGCGCTCCATGCCGACCTGGTCCACATGATCGGCCTCGGCGCCGGGCTGCACCTGGGCGCGCGCGGGCAGCTCGACCTGGGCGAGACGGTGCGAATCGGCGCTGGCGGCGAGCTGCGCGCCGCCAGCGACCAGTACCTGCCCGGGTGGATCGGCCCGCTCTACGAGCGTGATCGGCGCGAGCTCCGCGCTGCCGACGGATCGATGAGCGGCGGGCAGCTCGACGCGGCCCGCGCCGGCGGTCTGGGCGGGCTCGGCGCCGCGGGGCAGCTCGAGCTGGAGGCGCGCGACCTGGTCGGCGTGGCCGTCGGATACGCCGGACGCCCGGGTCTGGCCGACCTGGTGACCGCGCGCGTGGCCGCGCCGCATCGCGCCGGGCTGCAGCTCGCGCTGTGGTCGGCCGCCGAGGTGGAGGACGGCGCCGTCGAGGCGATGGCGGTCGCGTTCGAGCTGCGCGTCCGCCTGCCGGGCCGCTGGTTCGTGCGCGGCGACGTCGCCCGCCTGTACCGGGAGCAGGAGGGCGGCGCGTATCAGCCGGTGTGGCTGGGGCAGATCGCGCTCGGCAGCATGCTGGGCGACGCCGCCAGCTCGCGCGACTGAAGCGGAGCCATCGGCCCGGTGAGCGCCGATGTAGGTGCATTCAACGCCGCGAGAGAAATCGGCGGCCCCGGGCACGCAGTGAATCGCGAGCGATGCTCGAGAGACCGCGCGGCGCCCGAACGCCTTGAACCGACCCGGACACCGGCCTAGGCTGGTTCGGAGCGCTGGGGAGCGCGTGGGGGAGGAGATGACGGGAGAGATGCGTTCGTCTCGCGGGGCAGCGCCTTGGTTGGCCTCAACTTGAAGCCGCTGCGCGCGCTCATCGTCGAGGACGTCGACGACGACGCGGTGCTGGTCGTGCGGCAGCTGCGCCGCGGCGGCTTCGACACGACCTACGAGCGCGTCGAGACCGCGGCGGCGATGCGCGAGGCGATGGCCCGGGCCGATTGGGATCTGGTCATCGCCGACTACACGCTGCCCAGCTTCGACGCGCCGTCGGCGCTGTGCGTGCTGCAGGAGCTCTGCATCGACCTCCCGTTCATCATCGTGTCGGGCAGCATCGGCGAGGACATCGCCGTCGCGGCGATGAAGACCGGCGCGCACGACTACATGCTGAAGGAGAACCTCACCCGGCTCGCCCCGGCGGTGGAGCGCGAGCTGCGCGAGGCGCACATCCGGCGCGAGCGGCGCGAGGCGCTGGCCCAGGTCGAGGAGAGCGAGCAGCGGCTCGGCGCGATCCTCAGCCAGGTCGCGGTCGGCATCGTGCAGACCGCCCTCGACGGCCGGCTCATGTCGGCCAACCAGCGCTTCTGCCAGATGGTCGGGCGCCCGCGCGAGGAGATCCTCGGGCTGGCCACTCACGACCTCATCCACCCGGACGACGGGGCCGCGGTCGCCGCCATCTTCGACGGCGTGAGCCGCGGCGAGCGCGACTTCGTGCTCGAGGCCCGCTACCTGCGCCCCGACGGCAGCCACGTGTGGGTCAACAGCACGATGTCGGTGGTGATGGACCGCGCCGGCGCGCCCAGCTACACGGTCGCGGTGATACAGGACGTCACCGACCGCAAGCGAGCCGAGGAGGATCTGCGCGACGCGGTGCGGGCGCGCGACGAGTTCCTGTCGATCGCGTCGCACGAGCTCAAGACCCCGATCACCCCGCTCGAGCTGCAGCTGACCAGCATGCTGGAGCTGGTCCGCTCGGGCCGGCTCGCCGAGGTCCCGGCCGAGAAGCTGGAGTCGAAGCTCGAGATGGCGGTGCGCCAGATCGATCGGTTGACCGCGCTCATCAACAACATGCTCGACGTCACCCGCATCACGTCGGGCCGGCTCTCCATCGAGCGGCGCCGGATGGACCTGGGCGAGTCGGTGCGGGCGGTGCTGGCCCGCTCGCGCGAGTCGCTCAAGCGCGCCCGCTGCGCCGTGAGCCTGTCGATCGATCCCCCGACGGTCGGCTACTGGGACCCGATCGGGCTGGAGACGGTGCTGAGCAACCTCCTGTCCAACGCGGCCAAGTTCGGCGAGGGCAAGCCGATCGAGATCGCGATCGAGCGCGAGGGGCCGACCGCGCGGCTGGTCGTGCGCGACCACGGGATCGGGATCGCCGCCGAGGAGCAGAGCCGCATCTTCCAGCGCTTCGAGCGGGCGGTGCCGGCCCGGCACTACGGCGGCTTCGGGATCGGGCTGTGGGCCGCGCGGCAGATCATCGAGGCGCACGGCGGTGAGATCCGCGTGATCAGCCAGCCGGGGCTGGGGTCGACCTTCACCGTGGAGCTGCCGCTCGGCACCCCGGCGGACGCGGCCGACGGGGCGGAGGCGCTCGCGGAGCCACTCGAGGCGGGCGCGGTCGCCGGCGCCGGGAACGGGCACGGCGTCGGGAACGGCGGCGCGGGCAACGCCGGCGCGGGCAACGGGGCAGGCGCGGCGGTCGGCGCGACCCCGGGCATGAGCAACGGGATCGAGGCGGCCCCGAGCGCAGACGAGCCGTGACCTCTGCCGGTCCGGCGACTGGACCGGGTAGAATCGGCGCCGATGCGCGATGGCGACGACAGCGACCGCCTGGTCGAGCGGCACGGCATCGACGCCGTGGTCGCCGCCTTGACCCCGTTCCTGTCGGTGGAGCGAGCGGCGCGGATCGAGGGGGTGCTCGACCGCCGGCTGGTCGGGCTCACCGTCGTGGTCGAGAACCTGTACGACCCGCACAACGGGGCCGCCGCGCTTCGCTCGGCCGAGGGGCTCGGGCTGGCCGCGGCCCACGCGATCGAGCAGAACGGCCCGTTCCGCGCGGCCCAGGCGGTCGCGGTCGGATGCCAGAAGTGGATCGATCTCCACCGTCACCCCGACGTCGGGTCGGCGCGCGCGGCGCTCAGCGCGGCCGGCATGACGATGTGTGCGGCGGTGCCCGGCGCCGGCGCCACCGTCGACGACCTGCCGCCGCTCGAGCCGTGCGCGCTGGTGGTGGGCAACGAGCACGACGGGCTCACCGACGAGGCGCTGGCCGCGTGCGAGCGCCGGATCGAGATCCCGATGCACGGGTTCACCCGCAGCTTCAACCTGTCGGTCGCGGTCGCACTCCTGGCCGCGCGCATGGCGGAGCGGCGGCGCGCCGCGCTCGGCCGGCCCGGGGACCTTCCCCCCGAAGTTCGTGCCAAATGGCGCGCCCGGTGGTATGCCCAGAGCATTCGCGGAGCCGCGGAGATCGTCGAGCGCTTCGTGTCAAACCAGACACACGGTGGTTGTGTCTCGGTAGACTCACCGGAGCGCAAGATCCCGGTTTCTCGTAGGTATTGACGTTGCAGAGAAAGAGCCCGCGCGCCTCCGAGCGCGCCGGAAGGCACGCCATGGAACCCGCTACGCCCACCAACCGGCGACGATTCCTGTCGCGCATCGGGGTCAGTCGCATCGCTCGCAAGGGACGCCGCCGGCCGGCGACCAACCGCCTGGGCGGCGGCCCGCGCGGCCCGCGCACGACCCAGCAGAAGGTGTTCCTCGCCCTCAAGTGGGGCGCGATCGTCGGGCTGGCGCTGAGCGCGGTCGGGGCCGGAACCCTGGCCCTCCTGTTCTGGATCTGGGGCAACGACTCCAGCCTGCCCACGATCGAGAAGCTGTCCGACTACCGACCGGCCCAGGTCAGCCGGGTGCTGGCCGACAACGGCGCGGTCGTCGGTGAGCTGTACACCGAGCGCCGCACGGTGGTGCCGTTCGAGCGCATTCCCAAGGTGGTGATCGACGCGGTGGTGTCGGCCGAGGACGCCGACTTCTTCAAGCACGAGGGGATCGACTACCTCGGCATGGTCCGCGCGCTGCTCGTGAACATCCGCGAGGGGGAGACCCGCCAGGGCGCGTCGACCATCACCCAGCAGGTGGTGAAGAACCTGCTCCTCACCCGCGCGCGCACGCTCAAGCGCAAGGTGCAGGAGATCATCCTGGCCCGCCGGCTCGAGCACTCGCTCAGCAAGCACGACATCCTCACCCTCTACGCCAACCAGATCTACTTCGGCCACGGCCGCTACGGGATCCAGGAGGCGGCCCGCTACTACTACGGAAAGAACGTCGAGCAGATCAACGTGGGCGAGGCGGCGATGCTGGCCGGGCTGGTCCAGGGGCCGGAGATCCTCTCGCCGCGCAAGCCGGAGAATCGCGAGCGGGCCAAGCGGCGGCAGGTGTACGTGCTGCACCAGATGGCCGCGAACGGCTACATCACGCGCCAGGAGGCGGACAGGTGGGCGGCCGATCCGATCCGGATCGTGGCCGACGTGCAGCCGACCATGGGGCAGGCCCCGGAGTGGGTCGACGTCGCGCGCCAGGCGCTGGTCGCCCGGCACGGCGAGGAGGAGGTCGGCCGGGCCGGCGTCGCGGTGCAGACCACGCTGGTCCTCGACGTGCAGAAGCAGGCGCGCGAGGCGCTGCGCGCCGGGCTGCGCGCGTACGACAAGCGGCAGAAGTACGGCGTGCCGGTCGCGCACGTGAAGCCGGACAAGGTGGATGGCGAGCTGGCCCGCATGGCCAAGCGCCTGCCGCGCGGCGGCCCGGTCGCCGGCGACGAATACCGCGCGATCGTGGTCGAGGTGAAGGAGTCGGAGAACCGGCTGGTGGTCGACCTCGGCAAGTGGCGGGCGACGGTGGCGCTGGGCGGCGCGAACGACGAGCGCTTCAACCCGGCCGGCCCCGGTCAGAAGAAGCCGAGCGAGCGATTCGGGGTCGGCGACGTGGTGCGCGTGATGGTGCCGCGCACCGGGGCGAGCGCGGTGGCGGCGGCGCCGGCGGCGGCGGCGACCGCGGCGGGCGTCAAGGCGGACGCGGCCAAGGCCGGGACGCCGGAGCGAGTCGCCGACCTGGCCAGCGGGCCCGAGGGCGCGGTCGTCGTCATCGAGCCGCGCTCTCGCCGCGTCCTCGCGGTGGTGGGTGGCTACACCTATCACGTCGGCGACTTCAACCGCGCGACGCGCGCGCGCCGGCAGGCCGGGTCGACCTTCAAGCCGTTCGTGTACGCGGCGGCGATCGACAGCGGCGAGATGACCCCGGCGTCGATCGTGAACGACGCGCCCGAGGTCTACGACCTGTGGAAGCCGGAGAACCACGCGAAGGGCGAGTTCCAGGGTCCGGTCCGGCTGCGCTACGCGCTGGCCAAGTCGATCAACACGGTCGCGATCCGGGTGCTGAACGACATCGGCCCGGACCGGGTCGTGACGCTGGCCCACGCGATGGGCATCCAGTCGGAGCTGCCGCGCGAGCTGTCGCTGGCGCTCGGCTCCGGCGCGGTGACCCCGATGGAGCTGACCAACGCGTTCGCCTCGTTCGCGGCGGGAGGCAAGGCGGCGCCGCCGGTGGTGCTGAAGAAGGTCGGCAGCGAGGTGGTGCCGGCGGTGCAGCCCACCCAGGCGCTCCGGCCCGAGGTGGCCTACCTCCTGGTCGAGATGATGCGCTCGGTGGTGACCGAGGGGACCGGCGCCGCGGTGCAGGCCCTGAAGATGGACGTGGTCGGCAAGACCGGCACGTCGAACGATGCACGCGACGCCTGGTTCATCGGGATGACCAGCGACGTCGTGGTCGGGGTGTGGGTCGGGTTCGACGACTTCAAGCGGCCGCTCGGCCGCGGCGAGGAGGGCGCGCACACCGCGGTGCCGGTCTTCATCGACCTCATGAAGAAGATCGGACGCAAGGACAGTCACTTCACGCGGCCGACCGGGATCGTCGAGGCGCGCATCGACCGCGCGTCCGGCCTGCTGGCGCCCGACGGCGCGCCAGAGCAGTCGTCCTACACCGAGGTGTTCCTGCCCGGCACGGCGCCGACCGAGACGGCCGCGGCCCCGGGAGAGGCGACCGCCGACTCGTACGTGACCGACGTCTACGACGACGTGTATGGCGGCGACCCGAAGGGCGCCGACGGCGCGGAGGGCGGCGGCGGCAAGCCCAAGGCGAGCGGCGGCGCGGAGGTGAAGAAGGAGGGCGCCGAGACCGCGGTGCCCAGGCCGAGCGCCGACGACGAGGACACGGACGAAAAGGGCGCGGAGCGGAGCGAAGGCGAGGGCGGCACGAACCAGTGATCCGCCGGGTCGGAGCGCCGGTGAGCCGGGGCGTCACCGCGGTTCGCGCGATCGGGTTGGCGGCGGCGCTGGTCGGCGCGCTCGGCCCGGCCGGGGCGGGAGAGCCGCCGGCCGGGGAGCCGCCGGCCGGTTCGGGGCTGGCCCGGCTGTGGCTCGATGTCCAGCGGGCGGTGCAGACCGCGGTGGCCGAGCGATCGCGGCGGCCGCCGGTGCCGGTGCAGGTCACCTGGCGCGAGCGGCGGCTCGCCTCGATCGATCTGGGCGCGCCTCTCCTGGCGCTGGCCGCGGTCGACCTCGATCGCGACGGTCGGTCGGAGCTGGCCGCGCTCACCACCGACTCGGTCGTCTTGATCGCGTCGGCGGGCAAGACCGTGCGCGAGCTGGCCCGGGTCGCGCTGCCGGGAGATCCGGCGGTCATCCGCCCGCGCGATCCGGTCGGCGCGCTCGCGGTCGACGCGCGCGGGGCCAGCGTCGAGCTGCTGGTCCGCTCGAGCGAGCTGGCCGAGGGCGTGGCGCTCACCTGGCACAGCGGGGCGCTGCGCGAGGAGCGCCGCCTGCCCGGATTCCCGCTCTGCGCCGGCATGCAGGCCGAGCTGGCCCCCGGCCGCAACTACTTCGAGAGCGCCACGGTGCGGTGGGAGGAGCGGGCGCCGACCCGGTTCGAGCCGCCCGCCGCGTTCCTCGCCGCCCAGTGCCGCGCCGACCTCATCGACCCGGCCGGCCACCCGATGACCGTGACGGCGGTGATCGACACCGACCGCATCGCGCACCTCGCCTGTCGCGCGGCCCAGGGCGAGTGCCCGGTCGGTCCGACCCAGGGCGGCGACTACGCCGGGGTCGGCTGGGCGCTCGAGGTCGCCGACGTCGACAACGACGGCAGCCCGGAGCTCCTGACCACGCGCGGCGGCGCGCCCGGCGATCGCGATCGCGTCTCGGTCTACTCGCGCCAGGGCGGGCGGGTCGCGCGCGTGTTCACGAAGGAGTTCCACGCCGGCGTGGTCGGGCTGGTCGCCGGCGACCTCGACGGCGACGGCGATCGCGACGTGGTCGTGGCGGTCCGCTTCGTCGGCTCGCGCCACGTCAGCTTCTGGACCCTCAACTGATGCGGCGCGGCCCTGCGATCGGGGCGGTGATCGCCGCCCTCGCCGCGACCGCCATCGCGGCGCCGGCCCGGGCCGAGACCCGGCCGCGCTACGGGCGCGCCCTGGTCGGCACGCTGCTCGGCCGGCCGACCACGTTCGATCCGGTCGAGGCGCGCAGCCACGCCGAGGCCCAGCTGGTCCTCCTGGTCTACGACTCGCTGTACGAGCTGACCGACGACGGCGAGCTGGTCCCGCACCTGGCGCTGGGCCGCCCGACCGTGTCGGCCGACGGGCTCGAGGCGCGGGTGCGGCTTCGCCGCGGCGTCCTGTTCCAGGACGGCAGCGCGCTCGGCCCGGCCGACGTGGTCGCCTCGCTCGAGCGGCTGCGCCGGAGCCGGGCCGGCTGGCTGCTGGCCCCGGTCGCGTCGATCGCGGCGGTCGGCGACGAGATCGTCCTTCGCCTCGGCCGCCCCGCGCCGGAGCTGATCGAGCTCCTGGCCGCGCCGGCCGCCGCGATCACGCCGGGCGGGCGAGCGCCGCGCCGCCTGCCGGTCGGCAGCGGCCCGTTCGCGATGAGGCGGGCGCCGCGCGCGACCGGCCTCACCCTCGACGCGTGGGACCAGCACTTCGCCGGGCGGCCGTACGCCGACCGGCTCGAGCTGGGCTGGTTCACCGGCCAGACCGAGGAGGCCCAGGCCTACGAGATCGGCCGGCTCAACCTGTCGTTCCGCGGCTCGGTCGCGTTCACCGGCCATCAGCCCAAGTACCCGACCGAGGTCAGCTCCGGTCCGGCCGCGATCCTGGCGTACATCGGCTTCGGGCGCGCGCACGGGCGCGCGTTCGACAACCGCGACCTGCGCCAGGCGCTGTCGCTCGCGCTCGGCCGCGACAGCCTGCGCCACATCGGCAGCGGCGAGCGGATCCTTCCCACGATCTACCCGGTGGCGATCGATCTGGGCGGGCGCGAGCCCCGGCGCGAGGACCTCCTGGCCCGCACCGACGCGGCCCGCGCTGCCCTCAACCGCGCCACCCGATCGGTCGCCGCGCTGTCGGGCCGCCGCCCCACCCTCGATCTCCTGGTCGACCGCACCCGCCCGGACGACCGCGAGATCGGCGAGCGTGTGGTCGGCGCGCTGTTCCAGCTCGGCCTGAGCGCGCGCATCGTCGAGGTCGACGCGGCGGTGCTGGTCGCGCGGGCGGCCCGCGGCGAGTGCGATCTCTACATCGGCCAGCTCGCGCCGCCCGGGCCGGCCCAGGCCAGCCAGATGGCCGCGGCGTTCGCGGCAGGCGGCGACGGCTGGGCCGCCGCGCAGCTGGCCTCCGGGCCGCTCGACGTCGAGGCCGCGCTGGCCGCGTTCGGCGAGCGCCTCCCGGTCGTGCCGCTGTTTCACCGCGCCATTCGAGTGCACCATCGCGTCGATGTCAGGCAGGTCTGGTTCGACGCCACCGGCAGGCTGCTCTATGCGTCCATGCACCTCTTCGGCGGATACTGATCTGGCGCCATGAGGCTGCGCGCGCGCTTCACCGTGTGGTTCGCGCTGACCGCGGTCGTGCCGATCGCGGCTGCCGCGTTCGGCACCCGCGAGGTCGTCTCCGAGAGCTACATCGAGGAGTACGCGCGGCGCCAGGAGAGCGCGGCGAGCCTGGGCCGCCAGGTGCTGAGCCGGGTCAGCGAGTCACTGGCCCACCGGGTCCAGTCGATGAGCGAGCCGACCAGCTACTACATGGGCGGGTTCCTGATCGAGCTCGAGAAGGACCACGGCCGCCTCGAGCAGCCGGTCCTCGCCCGGCTCATCGATCAGGGCAGGACGCTGAAGGACGCGCTCGAGCTCGACCTCATGCTGGTCGCCGACGCCGAGTCGGTGGTGCTGTTCGCGCCGCACTACCGTCCGGCCCAGCACGAGGTCGATCGGCGGTGGACCGAGCTGGCCGAGCGCAGCAAGGGCCAGCCGGTGTTCGCGCGCGAGCGCATCATCCGCGGCGACCAGATCCGCACCGAGCTGGTCGTGGAGTCGGCGCGCCGGGCGACCCGCGGGCCCTACAAGGTCACCGTCGCGGGCGGGCAGGTGATCGATCGCGAGTCGCTGGCAGCGCTTCAACAAGATAGAGCAGTGGCGGCGCGCATCGTCGATCCGAACCGGGCGGTGCTGGTCGCGCTGGCCGGTGACTGGTCGGCCCCGGCGCTCGGCCCGATCATCCGGCTGCCGCTGGCCGGCGCCGACGGCGCGCCGGTCGCCACGCTCGAGATGTCGGTGTCGCAGGCCGAGCTGGAGACGGTGCTGCGTCAGGTGACGCGGCTGTCGGCCGGGCTCGGCGCCGCGGCGCTGTTCATCACGGTCCTGCTCGGCCTGTGGGTGTCGACCCGGATGACCCGCGATCTGGACGAGCTGGTGGTCGGCGCCCAGGCCGCGTCGCGCGGCGACCTCGACCACCAGGTGCCGATGCGCACCCGCGACGAGATCGGCGCGGTGGCGGAGGCATTCAACACGATGATGAACGACCTCAGGGAGTCGAAGGAGAAGCTGGTCATCGCCGAGCGGGTCGCGGCGTGGCAGGAGATCGCGCGCCGGCTGGCCCACGAGATCAAGAACCCGCTGACCCCGATCCAGATGTCGGTCGAGACCCTGCGCAAGACCCGGGCGAGCCACCACCCGAAGTTCGACGAGATCTTCGAGGAATCGACCCACATGGTGCTGGAGGAGGCCGCCCGGTTGAAGCGCATCGTCAGCGAGTTCGCCGAGTTCGCCCGCCTGCCCAAGCCGGAGAAGCGGCGCATGGACCTGAACGAGGTCGTGAACGGCGCGGTGTCGCTCTATCAGGGATCCATGTCGATCGAGCGCGATCTGGCCGGCAACCTGCCCCACATCGAGGCCGACCGCGATCAGCTGAGCCAGGTCCTGCTCAACCTGCTCGAGAATGCGCGCGACGCGCTGCCCAAGGGGAACGCCGGCGCCGACGCGCGCATCCGGGTCGAGACGCGGGTGGTGCGGCCCGGCCGCTCGCTCGCGCTGGTGGTCGAGGACAGCGGCCCCGGCGTGGCCAGCGAGGCGCGCGAGCAGATCTTCACCCCCTACTACACGACCAAGCACGAGTCGGGCGGGACCGGGCTGGGCCTGGCGATCGTCCACCGCATCGTGACCGACCACGGCGGGCGCATCGTGGTCACCGACTCGGCGCTGGGCGGCGCGCGCTTCGTGATCGAGCTGCCGATCGCCGGCTCGGGCGGCGAGCTCGGCGCCAGCCTGCGCGGTTAGGGCCCTCAGGCGCTCGCTATCGATCGGCCAGCGCGGCCGGCAGGTCGCTCAGGCGCTGGTTGGGGGCGGCGATGAGGAGGGCCGGCATCACGTCGGCCAGGCCCCACGGCTCGACCCGGCCGCGGGTGACCGCAAAGGCGCCCCCGTCGGTGCGGCCGACCACGCCGAGGCCTGGCTCGACCTGCACGACCGAGAGCTCGCGCGCATCGCCGGGCAGGTGAGAGAGGTCGAGCTCGACCAGGCCGCGCTCGCAGGTGACGACCAGGCTCTCGTTCACCACCCGTCGCTCGAGCATGAGGATGCTGCCGTGCCCGCTGCGGTAGACCGGCGTCCACCCGGCGCGCAGCTCGCCGCGCTGGACCGCGGCGCGGGGCAGGTGATAGAGCGTCGGCTCGCCGGCGCGGCGGGCGAGCAGGCCGGTCGCGGTCACCACCGCGCTGTCGTAGCCGCTGGCGTGGAGGTCGACCACCGGGGCTCGCTCGCTCGCGGTCCACCACGAGCCGCTCTGGTGCGGGGTGCAGCCGAGGAACACGTTGGGCGCGCTCAGCCCCTTCAGCCAGACCCCGACCGCGCAGGCGACCGCGCCGGCGCAACCGGCCTCGCTCAGCCGGCGATCGCCGTTCCACAGCACCGTGCCGCCGGGCAGGCGGTGGATGGCGTCGAAGTGGAAGTAGCGACCCTCCCACGGCGGCTTGAGCGTGAGCTTGTCGCCGACCCGGATGCGGGTGACCGCGGTGGCGTCGTCCGGGACCGCGATGTGCGTCTCGCCGCGCGGGTCGAGCGCGATGAACAGCACGCCGCGCGGGGTGAGGCCGCGCAGGCCGAGCTCCTCGAGCCCGATGACGACGGCGGTCGGGTCGCGGTAGCGGTGGACGCGGGCCGGGATCATGATCGGCGCCACCTATAACAGCCCACCGCACGGCCGTACAGGGCGGAGTTTGCGGTCCGCTCGTCGGCGGTGGCCCGGCCGCCGTCGGCCGGATCACGCGGCGCGGGCCGGCCGCGGCGGGCGCCCGAGCAGGTGGCGGCGAAACCCGGCCACCGCCGGCGGCAAGTACTCGCCACCGCGGTGGACCAGCGCGAACCGGCGCGCGATCGGCGTGTGCGCGGTCGGCAGCTCGACCAGGCGGCCGGCGGCCAGGTCGCCGGCCGCCGCCACCCGGCTGACCAGCGCGACGCCGACCCCGGCCCGCACGTTGCCCATCACCGACGCGATGCTGCCCAGCTCCATCACCACGTCCGCGCTCGGGAAGTGGCGAGCGAGGACCTGCCGGGTGGCCGAGCCGGGCGGGAACGCGATGAACGGGGCGTCGGCGGTGCGCTGCCCGGGCGGGCCGACCAGGATCAGCTCGTCGCGCAGCCACGGGTCGCGGCCGCGCCCGCTGACCACGCCGAGATCGATGTCACCGGCATCGACCGCGCCGCGGATCTCGTCGGGGAAGGCCTCGCGCAGCCGGAAGCGCACCCCCGGGTGGCGGCGACGGAACTCGGCCAGCGGGCCGGGCAGGAGATAGGAGCAGACCGTGGCGCCTGCGCCGATGCGGACCTCGCCGCGGTCGAGCCCGGCCAGCTCGGCCACCGCGCGGCGGCCGTCCTCGAGAGCGGCCAGGGCGGCGCGCGCGCCGGGCAGGAGCGCCCGCCCGGCCGCCGACGGCTCGGCGCCGCGCCGCCCGCGGTGGAGGAGGCGGGCGCCGAAGTGCTCCTCGAGCCGGTGGATGGCGGCGGTCAGGGCCGGCTGCGACAGGTGAGCCGGGCGCGACGCGGCGGTGAAGCTGCCGTGCTCGACGATGAGCAGGAAGCAGCGCAGCTCGTCCATCAACGCGGTTGCTCCACCATCAACAGATTTTATCGAATCGATAAAAACAATCCATTGGAGCGATTCCTGAAACGAGCCCACCATCGACCCGTGACGAGCTACTTCATCGGGATCGCGTTGCTGGGAGTCGCGTGCGGCGCCCTCACCACGGTGAGCGGACTGGGTGGCGGCCTGCTCCTGGTCATCACCCTGTCGGCCCTGTGGGGGCCCTTCCTGGCGCTGCCGACCAGCGCGCTGGCGCTCCTGGTCGGAAACTTCCACCGCCTGGCGCTGTACCGCCACCACCTGCGCGCGTCGGTGGTCCGTCCGCTCCTCCTCGGGCTGGTGCCGGGCAGCGCGATCGGGGCGTTCCTGGTCGCCGGCATGCCGGCGCTGGTCCTCCAGATGGCGATGCTCTCGCTGGTCGCGCTCGCGCTCGGCCGGGCCGTGTTCGGCTGGAGCTGGAAGTTCCCGGTCGCCGCATTGATCCCGGCCGGCGGCGCGGTCGGCGTGATGGCGGGCGCGGCGGGCGGCGCGGCGGTCCTGACCGGCCCGCTGGTCATGGCCAGCGGGGTCAGCGGTGACGAGTACCTGGCCACGATGTCGATGACCTCGGTCGCGATGCACGCCTCCCGCATCGCGGGCTACGGCGCCGGCGGTCTGCTGGGCCCGTTGATCCTGGGCTGGGCCGGCTTCCTCGCCGTCACCCTCATCATCGGCAACCTGGCCGGGCGCGGGCTGCGCCGCCGGATCGGCCCGCGGCTTCAGGCTGGGCTCGAGTACGGCGCGTTGCTCGCTGCGGCGGGGCTCGCTCTGGCCGGAATCGGGTAGCCCCGTGGCTCAGCGGTACGGGTTGTACGTGTAGACCAGGCTGAGGCGCTCGGGGATGTCGAAGTAGCTCTCGACCAGGCCGGCCGGGTCGCGCGCCATCGCGCCGCGACCGGGCCCGTCGTTCTGGTCGTCCCAGCCCCACGGCGCGTTGGCGGAGTTCGATGAGCAGCTCATGAGGCCGCTGCCGCAGCCGCCCGAGGTGTCGCCGGCGAACGTGCCGGAGCTGGCGAACAGCGAGGTCCGGTTGCGGTTGGCCCACAGCCCACCGCTCTGGAAGATGTCGATCAGCTTGTAGAGGACGTGGCGGTCGTTCGGGCCGGACGGGACCTCCGCGGTGACCAGCGACGGGTAGTAGGCGACCCCGTCGCCGTTGATGTCGAAGTACGGGCGCGCCTTGAGCCCGTGGCCCTTGGCCTCCTGGGCGGTGACCGGGTGCAGCCCGCCGTCGAAGCCCTCGAGCTGGAGCACGCCGTCGATGCTCTCGTCGCCGTCGTCCCAGTCCCCGTCGGCAGGCGCGTACGAGAAGAAGTCCTTGTGGGCCACGGTGACCGCCGACTTCAGCTCGCCGAAGAGCGAGCCGTCCCGGGCCACGGTGAGGAGCACGCCCTCGGCGTCGTTCTCGTGCTCGGTATCGAAGGAGGAGTCGGCCCAGTCGCGCGGGTGGAAGAACAGATAGACGATGAACCAGTGCGAGCTCGTCTCGACCACCGAGTAGTAGGCGTGGGCGGCGAGCGGATACGCCGCGCTGCCGGCCCGGTCCCAGTTGTTGCGGCCGTCGAGATCGCCGTCGAAGTCGTAGCGGGCGATGTAGTCGGCCTTCCCGCCGAGCGCGTGACTGCCTGTCTGATCGACGTCCTGGTAGTGGATGGGCGCCCACTCCATGGCCAGCGCGGCCCGGTCGTCCGCGCTGCTCGCGGTCAGGGCCTCCTCGCTCGAGCCGAACATCTCGCCGCCGTCGGCGCAGCCCAGCGGCGCGGCCAGCGCCAGCGCGGCCAGCGCGGCGGCAGACCCGGGCGTTGAGAGGGAGAGTCTCGGGCTCGCGCGCATCGCCGTCGAGTAGACTGCGAGCCGACTCGCCTCCTCAAGCGGCGTGGCGATGAGTCGCTGTGTCCCTGTCTCGCGACGACCTGTGAGTCGCTGTGCGCAACTATCTCGGCACGTACCAGGTCGGCAGCGGGGTCGGGACCGGCCGTCGGGTCGCCAGCTGATGAGCGTAGAGCGCCATCGCGAGGAGGACCGCGGTCGCCATCCACGCGGTCCACAGGGTGTAGCCGCGCTGGCCGAGCGGCTTGGACCGGCGGGCCAGCGCGAGCGCGACGAAGTAGGCGACGATCGCCAGCACGCCGGCCACCAGGGTGCGCCCGTACCAGTCCATCGCCAGCCCCTCGGGCGTGATCTCGAGCGCCCAGCGGTGCTCGAGCGGGTAGTACCAGAGGACGCGGGTCTTCTGGAACGCGGGCCAGACGAAGCCGAGCGCGAACGCGGTCGCCGCGGCCGCGATCGCCACGAAGCGGGCCTGGCCGGCCGTCATGCGCGCAGGTCGCGGGGCCGACTCGCTCACACGCCGCGCTCCATGGTGATGAGGATGCCGGACACCACGTTGAACCACACGATGGCGGTCAGGATGGTCACCATGACCGCGTAGCCGACCACCATCGCGCGGTCCTCCTTCGGGTTCATCACCCGGCTGAGGAGGAAGGCGCCGATCGCCAGCGGCAGCCCCAGCGCCGCGAAGTTCTCCTTGATGTCGAACAGGTTCGACGCCCACACCGCGTGGCGATCGAAGTAGAGGCCCCGCACGTGATAGCGGTAGGTCGGATAGGCCAGCGCGCCGAGCAGCATCGTCGTGCCGTAGGCGATGACGACGATGGCGGCGTAGATGCGGCCGAGCCGGACCTTGAAGCGCCAGCGCAGGTAGCCGAGCGAGACCAGGAAGTGGTGGGTGCTCGACCCGACCAGGACGACCGCGGCGGCGGCGTGGAGGAGGACGAGGACCCTCGCCCAGGATTCGAAGATCGTTCCGGCCAAGTGTCGATCCGTGTCGGTAGGTTCGTGCGCGGCGGTGGACGAGTCAAGGCGCGGGCGGGCCATGCGCCAGCACGACCACGTTCAGCGCCGCGTCCCGGTACGCCTCGCGCCAGCCGGCCGGCAGCGCGGCCGGCAGGCGGTGGCCGCGCAGGCGGGCGAGATCGACCACGACCGCCGCGACCCCGGCCCGCTCGAGCGCGGCGAACGCGGTCGGCGCGGGGAACGCGCGCGTGCGGGTGACCAGCGCGCGCTGGACCCGCGGGAAGAAGCTCGAGTAGCCGTTCACGATCGGGCGCCCGTGGCGGGTGGCGACGATCATCGCGCGCGCGTCCGGCTCGAGCGCGGCCACGTCGGAGGCGGTCGGGAACGGCAGGTGAGCCACGCCGGCACCGGGCGGGACCGCCGCGCGCACCGCCGCGGCCACGCCGTCCCACTCCGCGCCCGGCGTCGGGGCCAGGGCCGGTGCGCCCGGCCACAGCTCGATCACCGCGATCACCGCGAGCGCCGCGCACGCCGCCTCTCGCCCTCGCCCGACCAGCCAGCGCGGGCGAGCCAGGCCGCGCGCCGCGTGCACCGCCACCGCGGCCAGCGCCGCGCAGCAGAGCTGGGCGATCGCGCCGGCCCGCCAGAACGAGCGGATCTCGCCGATGCCGGGCAGCCAGCGGATGAGGCCGTAGGGGCCGTGGACGCCGATCCGCGGCGCCATCGACCAGACGATCGCCGCGACCGCGACCAGCGCGAGGTACACGACCGGCTCGCGCCAGGCCGGCCGCCTCCACGCCCACCCGATCGCGAGCGCGGCCAGGATCAGCTTGACCAGGCCGGGGAACAGGGCGCGCTGGCCGGGCGGATCCGCCTGCGCGATGAGCGGCTGCGGCACGATCTCGACCCCGCTGGCCCGCCACCACGAGCGCGCCGACGCCGATCCATCCTCGACTCGCTCGGGGCTGCGCGCGAGGTTCTCGGCCGCCGCCGCGCGGTGCTGGGCGACGGCAACCGGCGCGGCCAGCGCGGCCGTGACCAGCGCGGCCAGCCCGAGGGCGCGCAGCACCGCGAGTGGCGCGCGCCTCCCGTACACCAGCGCGGCCGGGCCGATCGCCAGCGCGGCGAACACCGCCAGCTGGCCGCACACCAGGTAACTCGCGCCGAGGGCGGCGCCGAGGGCGAGGCCGGCGCGCCAGCCGGGCCGCGCGGCGACCTCGAGGCCGAAGCCGACCGCCAGGATCACGCCGGCCAGCGGCACCAGGGTCAGGACGCCGAGCTCGTGGTGCGCGAACGGCAGGAGCACGCCGCCGGCGGCGCAGACCAGGGCCGGCCAGCCGTCGAGGCCGATCCGGCTGGCCAGCCACCAGAGCGCCAGCCCGTTCCCGATCAGCGCGACCAGCGCGATGAGATCGAGGGCCATGGCCGGATCGCCGCCGGCCCAGAACACCGGCGCCGCGACCAGTCCGCACAGCGGCATCGGCTCGCTCATCGCGAACGCGTCGGCGGCCGGGTAGAAGATCGGCGCGTCCCAGGTGCCGGCGAAGCCGTGCCGCGCGCGATCGGCGGTCCACCACAGCGCCCAGGCCGAGGCCATCGGCACCGTGGCGGCCTCCTCGGTGCCGAGCGCGATCTCGCCGTCGCCGAGGCGGGCGGCGAGCGGCCAGGTCGAGGCGACCGCCAGACCGGCGCACAGCGCGAGCGCGGCGCCGAACCGCGCTGCTCGCCGGCGCGGCGCGGGCTGGTCGCCGTGGTCGGTCACGCCGCCGTATCGTATCAGCGGACGATCACGGCGCGCCGCACGCCAGCCACTCGCTCAGCATCGCGCGCTGCTCGTCGCTCGGGCGCGGCGCGCTGGGCGGCATCGAGTCGTTGGTTGCGTCGGGGCCGGAGCCGGCCTTCTGGTCCATGTGCTCGGCCAGCGCCTCGCACTCGAACTGGGTGTCGAAGTTGTGATCCGCGGGGGCGTCCTGGCGATCGTCGCCCTCGACGCTCTCGCTGTGGCAGCGCAGGCAGAACTGCTCCACGAACGGCTGGCCGAAATCCTCGTAGGTCAGGCTGGTGCCGCCGTCGGGGCAGACCGTCCCGGTCGGGTCGCCGACCGGCGCGTCGTGGTCGTGATCGCCATCATCGTGATCGCCGTCGTCGTCGCCGCCGCAGCCCGGCGCAAGGGCGAGAGCCAGGCCGAGCGATGCAACCAGTGCCAGCACGTTCTTTCTCATGACGAAATGCTCCCTCGTTTTTCAGTACAACCAAGTTAGCCCCAGCGCGGGGATGTGAGCCCTGATGAGATCGGTCTCGTAGAGTCGATAGTCGGTGAGCGAGAGCTCGTAGGATAGCTCGCCCACCAGCTCGCCGGCCTCTCCGTCCTGGCCGAGCAGCCGCACCCGCGCCCCCGCGCCCGCCGAATGCGCCCGGATCGGGCCGAGGCGCACGTCGCCGGTCATGAGCGGGGCGAGGTCGCCGTAGCGAGCCTCGTAGAAGTCGGCCTGCCACTGCTGGTAGTACTGGTAGCGCACCCAGCCGACCCCGCGCGCGCCGAGCTCGAGCGCCAGGACGGCCTCCGGTACCAGCGCGCGCACGCCCCAGTCGTCGCGGTAGGCGCCGGCCCGCGCGTGCAGCGCGGCGCCGACGCCGAGGTAGAACGAGCCCCCGAGATAGCCAGTCGCGCGCAGGCGCGTGTCCGGCACCACCTCGGGAAACAGGCTGGTGCGGACCAGCGCGCGCCGGTACGGGTTGGCGAGCTGACCGGCCTGGCGGGTCAGCGCGGCCGCGCCCGACAGCGAGAGTCGCGGCGTCACGACCTGGGTCACCGACGCGCCGACCTGCCAGCGGTGGTGGCTGGCCGGCCAGGCGTCGCTCTCGCCGGGCGGGGCCTCGACCGGGCTCACCCGGTCGCGCCCGAAGCCGGCGAAGCCACCGACGGTGAGGTTGCGCTCGAACAGCTCCAGGTTGCCGCCGACCACGCCGGAGGCGGCGGCGTAGTCCTCCTCGTGCGACGCGCGCAGCGACCCGCCGATCGTCCACGGCCGCTCGCGGCCGAGCCGCGCGCTGGCCCCGGCCATGCCCTCGACCCGGATCTTCTCGGCGACCGCGCCGCCCATGGCCAGGGCCGAGGCGCTGGTCACCGCGTCCGGATCGTGCGGCGGGTGGCCGCCGGGATCCTGGCCCGCGCCCGGGTCGCCCGGATCGAGCGGCTCGCGCGACACCGACACTCGATCGATCAGCACGCGCGCGGTCGCGTCGACCGGCCCGGCCAGCGGCTGCGCGGCCGAGGCGGCCACCGTGGCCACGTCGAGCCCGCTGTTGTCGGTGTAGTAGATCGTGCGAGCGTCGAGCTGGCCGGGCGCGCGGCGCGCAGCGCAGCCCGCCGCCGGGACCGCCACGGCGGCGACTATCCCGGTGCTCAGGCCAAGCGCCACGGCCAGCGTCCTACTGGATCGGTCCGGTCTGATAGCTGGGTCCCTCGTCGGTGCCGAAGGTGGCCACCACTCGCGGATCGTCGCCGACCTCGAGGGTGCGGGTCACCTCGCGGGTCGCCACGTCGATCTGCGACACGGTGCCGTCGATGGCGTTGACCACGAACACGGTGCTGCCGTCGCCGGACAGCGCGGCGGCCGAGTGGCTGGTGTGGACGCCGACCTGGATCGAGGGGAGCTGGACCGGCGCGGCTGGATCCGAGGTGTCGACCACCAGGAGCTTGTCGACCCGCGCGTCGGCCACGTCGAAGCCGCCCGAGCTCGGGACGAACAGGAGGTCGCCGTCGGCGGCGAAGAACGCGTGGCCGGCGTTGGCGGTCGCCGCGGCGGTGCCGGTCAGGACGTCCTCGCAGCCCGGGCCGGTGTAGCCGAGCGGCGCGCTGGCGACCACGGTGTCGCTCATGCCGTCGGTGACGTTGATCGCGCCGACCTGGCAGGTGGCGCCGGTGTCTCCCTCGCGCGGCGACTCCTGCAGCGTGTAGACGTGGCGGCCGTCCGGGTGGGCGAAGGTGTAGCCGCCGCCGCTGCCGTCGGTGTCGAGCAGGGTGAAGCTGGGCACGTCGGCGTCCACGTCGATCGCGACCATCGCGCCGGAGCTGGTCAGGTTGCAGTAGGTCTTGCCGGACAGGGGCGAGGTGGCGCATCCGTGCGGCGCCGGCGGCAGGCCGCGCTGGTAGGTCGGATCGCAGAACGCCGGATCGAAGTTGCCCTCGCCCGGGTCCTCGGCGCCGAAGCCGGCGTCGGCGCCGCCCAGGGTGGCGACCACCTGGATGTCGGCCGGGTCGCTGAAGTCGTAGACCGAGATCACGTTCTCGCAGTCGCTGATGTTGCTGACCACCGCGCGCGGCCGGGTCTTGCTGTAGGCCGCCTTGTGGTGGCCGACGCCGAGCGCGAACTCGCCGACCACGTCGAAGCGGGACGGGCTGCCCGGGGTGACGTCGACCAGGCACGCGCTGTTCTCGGCCGGCGCGCCCTCGCCGTCGTTCAGCGTCATCCAGTACTGGGTGCCGTCGTAGGACGGCGACAGGAACGAGTGGACCGGGCGGATGCCGCCGCCGCCGGACGAGGCCACCCGCGCCTCCTCGAGCATCGAGCGCCCGTCGAACACCAGGATCTCGTTGCGGCCGGTCAGGTTGACCATGAGCTTGCCGTCGGCCAGGGCCTGGAGGTCGACCGGGCCGGTCACGTCGGTGATGGTGCCGGGCCGCTCCTCGCCGGTGGCGACGTCGAACGAGACCAGGCTGCCCTCGCGCGCGACGAACAGGGTGTGGGCCAGCGCGGCGGTGCTGGCGTCGGGCCCGCCCGCGTCCGCTTCCTCGTGATCGTGGTCGCCTTCGTCGTCGTCGTGGTCGTGATCGTCGTCGTCACCGCCGCAGGCCGGCGTGATGGCGAGGACCAGCGCGAGGCAGCGCGCGACGGAAGGGGTGGCGAGGCGGCTCATCGATCTCTCCTTGTCGTGAGTCATTGATTGAATCTCTTCACTGGGTGCAGCCGCAGCCGCCGCCGGGCGCGTCGCCGGGCAGGCCGCCGCCGGTCTTGCTCTCGACCACCTTGGCCCGGTACTCGCCGGGGAAGCCCTCCTCGGCGAAGCGCACCGTCATCGCCGGTGAGGCCAGGTGCTCGCGCTGGTACGGGCGCACGCGCGCGCAGCTCGCGATCCCCGCCAGCGCGGCGACCGCGATCGCGGTGAATCCGATGCGGCGGACATTCGGGCCGGACACGGGGGCCACCCTACCGGTGGTCGAGGCCCGCGAAAATGCGGCATTCCGCCGCCCCGGGAACGCCTGCGGCTTCTGGCCGCACGCGTGCACCGGTGCCGGGTGGGGTGCGATCGGACAAGGCCGCAGAAGCTGGTCCGTCAACGTCCGGACGCGCGCGACCTTTTGCCGCACGCGACTTCTCGCCGCCCTTGCGGCCGCGCCCAGGGCCGATACCATGCGTCGGATGACTCGCTCGCGCCGGACGGGAAAACTCGGGGCCGGCAAAGGGGTTTTCGCCGCGCCAGGCCGGCTGGCCGCCGCACTCGCCATCGCGCTTCTCGCCGCGGCCTGCGGCGACTTCGACCAGCCGTCGCTCACCCGGCAAGAGCTCCTCGATCCGGAGACCTGCGCCGACTGCCACCCGGACCACTACCGCGAGTGGTCGGGCAGCATGCACGCCTACTCGTCCGACGACCCGGTCTTCACCGCGATGAACCAGCGCGGCCAGCGCGAGACCGACGGCCAGCTGGGCGACTTCTGCGTGAAGTGCCACGCGCCGATGGCGGTGCTCGAGGGCGCCACCACCGACGGGCTCGACATGGAGTCGGTGCCGCGCGAGCTGCGCGGGGTCACCTGCTACTTCTGCCACTCGGTCGACCGGGTCGAGGACACCCACAACAACCCGCTGGTCCTGGCCGACGACCTCGCGATGCGCGGCGGCATCCGCGATCCGGTCGACAACGGCAAGCACGCGTCGGCGTACTCGCCGCTCCACAACCGCGACGCGGCCGAGTCGTCCGGCCTGTGCGGCTCGTGCCACGACATCGTCACCGACGCCGGCGTCCACCTCGAGCGCACATACAAGGAGTGGCAGGAGTCGCTGTTCGGTCAGGACGGCCCCGGTCACCTGTCGTGCAACGACTGCCACATGACCGGCACGCCCGGCGTGGTGGCCGACTTCGACGGCGTGCCGCTCCGGCGCCGCAACGAGCACACCTTTGCCGGCGTCGACCAGGCGCTGACCGACTGGCCCGAGAAGGAGGGCCAGCTGGCCGCGATCGCGCGCGACCTCGACCCGGTGCTCCAGCCGCGCATCTGCGTCGAGATGGACCCGACCCCCCAGGTCCGCATCCGGCTCGACAACGTCTCGTCCGGCCACATGTGGCCGTCCGGCGCATCGCAGGACCGGCGCGCGTGGGTCGAGTGGATCGCCTACGACGAGGCCGGCGAGGTGATGGCCCAGGGCGGGGTGGTCGAGCCGGGCGTGCCGGTCGTGTCGCTCGAGGGGGTCGATGACAACCTGTGGCTCCTGCGCGACCGGACCCTCGACGCCGACGGCGAGACCACCCACATGTTCTGGGACGTGGCCGAGATCGAGTCCGAGCTCCTGCCGCCGGCGGTGACCAACGACCGCAACGACCCGGCCTTCTACCACGCGGTCGAGAAGTTCTTCAGCCTGCCCAACGTGCCCACCCGGGTGACGATGCGCGTGCGGATGGAGCCGATCGGCCTCGACGTCATCGACGACCTCGTCGAGTCCGACGACCTGGCGCCAGCGGTGCGCGACGCCTCGGTGGAGACCCTCTTGACCCTGGCCGGCAGCGAGAAGGAATGGACCCTCGACGGCACCGGTCTGTTCCAGTGCGAGCCGAACATCCCCTGAGCTCCAGTGCCAGCAATCACCGCAACGCAGCGAGACGTCAGCCGCGACGCGCTCAACCTCGCCTGGCTGATCCGGCTGCGGTTCGTGGCGGTGGCCGGCCAGACGGTCGCCGTCCTGGTCGCGCACCACCTCCTGGGCGTGCCGCTGCCGATCCGCTGGGTGCTGGCGTTCATCGCGGTCGGGCTGGCGTCCAACGTGTCGCTGGCGGTGTGGGCCCGGCGCGGCGCGGCGCCGGGCGGCGGCGCCCTGGCCGGCGTGATCGCGTTCGACGTGTGGCTGCTGACCGTGCTGCTCTACCTGACCGGCGGCCCGTTCAACCCGTTCTCCTTCGTCTACGTGGTCTACATCTCGCTCGCGACGGTGCTCCTGCGCGCGCGCTACACCTGGATGCTGGCCGGGCTGTCACTGGCCTGCTCGGCGCTCCTCTTCGTCGATCACATGGAGCTCCGCCTCCCGGCCACCAGCCACGACGAGCACATGCGCTGGCACCTGTGGGGCATGTGGGTCGCCTTTGGCGTGGCCGCGGTCTACATCGTCTACTCGCAGCTGCGCGTGCTGCAGGCGCTGGCCCGGCGCGAGGCGGAGCTGGCCGAGGCGCGCGACCGCGGGGCTCGCCACGAGCGCCTGGTCTCGCTGGCCACCCTGGCCGGCGGGGCGGCCCACGAGCTGGCCTCGCCGCTGTCGACCATCGCGGTGGTGGCGGGCGAGCTCGAGCGCGCGCTGGTCGCGCGCAACTCCGACGACGATCTCATCGAGGACATGCGCCTGATCCGCACCGAGCTGGCCGCGTGCCGCCGGATCCTGGACCAGATGGCGGCCCAGGCCGGCGAGAGCGCGGGCGAGGAGGTCACCCCTTCGTCGGTGGCCGAGCTGGTCGGCCACGCGCTCGAGGGGCTGCCGGATCGCCCGGCCTTGACCACGGAGCTGGGCGAGTGGGCGAGCGCGCGCCTCGCCGTGACCCGTCGGGCGCTGGCCCAGTCGCTGCGCGTCCTGGTCCGCAACGCCCAGGACGCCTCGCCCGACGAGGTGCCGGTGTCCTTGAAGGTCGAATGCCGGGCCGGCAACCTCCGCTTCGAGGTGCGCGACCGCGGCGCCGGGATGTCGAGCGACGTGCTCGCCCGCGCCGGCGAGCCGTTCTTCACCACCAAGCCGCCCGGGCGCGGGATGGGGCTCGGCCTGTTCCTGTGCCGCGCGGTGGTCGAGAGCCTGGGCGGCGAGATCGTCATCGACTCGCGTCCCGGCGAGGGCACCACCGCCTCGATCGTCATCCCACCGGCGCGGTGGACCGCGCCCGAGAGCGCCGGCACGCCCGCCGGCGCGCCCGCCGCCCAGCCCACCTCATGACCGAGCCCACCGACGCTCCCTCCACGTCGACCTCGTCGCCGTCGCTCCTCCTGGTCGATGATCACGCGCTTCTGCGCGAGCGCCTGGCCCGGGCCCTGCGCGGGCGCGGCTACGACGTGCGCACGGCGGCCAACGCCGACGAGGCGGCGGCGCTGGCGCGCGAGGAGTCACCCGAGCTGGCCGTGGTCGACCTCAAGATGCCCGACCGGTCCGGCCTCGAGTGCATCCGCGACCTGCGCGAGATCGACCCGGCCACCCGCATCCTGGTCGTGACCGGCTACGGCAGCATCGCCACCGCGGTCGAGGCGATGCGGCTGGGCGCGGTCAACTACCTCCAGAAGCCGGTCGACGTCGACGACATCCTGACCGCGTTCGAGCGGGCGGCGGCACCGCCCCTGGCCGCGGCCGAGAAGGACTACCAGCCGCCCAGCCTGGCCCGCGCCGAGTGGGAGCACATCCACCGCGTCCTCACCGACTGCGCCGGCAACATCAGCGAGGCGGCGCGCCGGCTCGGCCTCCACCGCCGGACCCTGCAGCGGAAGCTGGCCAAGCATGCGCCGCGCTGACCGGATGATCCTGCTCGCGGTCGGGCTGGTCGCGCTGGCGATCGACGGCAGCACCGCCGCCGCCCAGCACCACCACCACCACGCCGGCGGGGAGGAGGCCTCGGCGGCGGAGCCGTCGGTCTCGACGATGGCGATGCTCTCGTTCGAGGTCGGCACCGTCGAGGCGTTCAGCGGCGATCGCGACTACCAGAGCGCGTCGGTCATGGCCAGCGCGCGCTACCGGCAGGCCGAGCTCATGATTCACGTGCCGTTCTACCGGCTCGAGCTGGGCAACACCTGGGGCGACGGCGTGGGCGACGTGCATGCCGAGGGGCGCTGGCACGCGCTGTCGGCCAGCGGCGTCCTCGGCGGCGACGTGGCCGGCGGCGTCTCGTTCGCGGTCATGCCGCCGTTCGGCGACGCCGACCAGGGCCTGGCCATGGGCCACTGGATGCTCATGGCGGGCACCTTCGCCAGCTACTCGCGCGGGCGGTTCGGCGCCAGCGCCAGCCTCGGCTGGGGCGGCGGCCTGGGCGGCAAAGGTCACGCCGAGCACGGCGGCGGCGTGTGGCCGCCGGTCGCGCCGATGAACGCGCAGGAGATCGAGCTCTCGATCGCTCCACAACTATCGCTCGGGCACGGCATCGGCGTGGGCGCCGGGCTGTCCGGCGCGGCCCCGATCGGCGACGGCAAGGTCATCGGCCTGGTCGAGGCCGGTGCGACAATCGCGCTCGGTCGGTTCGAGGTGGGCGTCGGGGTCGGCCACGGCATCGCAGGTCATCCCGGCGGGTTGCGGGGTGGAACCCACGTCATGGCGATGTTCTGAGCGGCTGCGGCGTTCTGCCGCAGCGACCCGACTCACGCTCGCCCGGCCGCGCCACATGCCGGTTGTCGGCGCCCGAACCGGCAGTATGATCGGCCGATGCTCGCCTCGCGGTCTCTCGTCGTCGGTCTCGCCCTCTCCCTGTTCGTGCCCGCCTGCGCCGGGGGCGACGACGACGACGGTGGGGACGACACCGAGGTCAACTGCGCCACCGAGACGCGCGACGACGACTTCGTCGCCGGCATGACCAAGGACGGCGACGTCTTCGCCTTCCGCCTGATGGACAGCGTGCCGTCCCCGCCCGACAAGGGCGACAACACCTGGACGATCCGGATCGAGGACGGCGGCGAGGGCGTGCCGGCGCTCGACGTGAGCTTCTCGCTCAACATGCCCGATCACGGCCACGGCACCCCGATTCCGGTCGGGGTCACCGACGAGGGCGACGGCAGCTACACCGCCGACCCGATCAACATGTGGATGCCGGGCCTGTGGGACGTGACGATCAACGCCGACGACGGGACGGCGGCCGACAGCGTCACCTTCTCGTTCTGCGTCCAGGGCTGAGCCGGTCCACCCGGCTCACGGCGCCGATCAGCGCTCGGCGCCGGCCTCGACCCACTGGATGAGCACGCAGCGCTCGGCCGCGCTGAGCGGGGCGCCGGGCGGCATCTGGAAGTCCGGATCGCCCGACTGGATGCGGCGGATCATGAGGCTGCACGATGGATCGCCCGGCGTGACCCGCGAGCGGAGCAGGTCGTCGTAGGCGGTGTCGGCGTCCTCCATGACGAGGCCGTTCTGGGCCCCGGCGCGCGAGTGACAGGCCGAGCCGGACACGGCGCACTTGGCGGCCAGGGTGCGCTGGTGGATGTTGTCGAAGGTCGGCTCGTAGAGCGGCTGGCAGGTGAGGTCGACGTCGACGCAGGCGTCGCCGCTGCCGCCGCCACCGCAGCCGACCGCGATCGGCGCCAGGAGCAGGGTGAGGAGCGGCGCGATCGCCGCGCGGCGCCAGCTCACAGCGACCGCCGCTCGATCGCCGCCGCAGCCCGATCGCACAGCAGGCCGACCGCGTGGATGAGGGGCGCGAAGCGCGGGTCCTGGGTCAAGCCCTGCTTCCAGCGGTAGTAGATCTGCTGCACGACCACGGCCGTCTTGAACAGTCCAAACGCGAAGTAGAACACGATGTCGTCGACCGGGCGACCGCTTCTCGCCGCGTAGCGCGCGGCCACCTCGGCCCGCGTCAGCATGCCGGGCAACGTGGTCGGGCCGAAACGCATGCCCCGGAACGGCTCCGGGTCGCCGTCCTCGACCCAGTAGGCCAGCGCGGTGCCGAGATCCATCAGCGGATCCCCGACCGTGGACATCTCCCAGTCGAGCACGCCGATGATGCGCGTCACATCGTCCGGCGCGAGGACCAGGTTGTCGAACTTGAAGTCGTTGTGGATGAGCGCGGGCGGGCCGGACTCCGGGCGGTGCGCGGCCAGCCACTCGGCGACCCGGATCACCGACGGGATGTCGTCGGTCCGCGATCCGCCGTAGCGCTCGGTCCAGCCCCGCACCTGGCGCTCGACGTAGCCGTCCGGGTGACCGAGGTCACCCAGGCCGATCGCCTGGTAGTCGATGGCGTGCAGCTCGACCATTCCATCGACCACCGCCTCGGACGCGCGCCGGGCGGTGTCCGGATCGAGCGAGAGGCCCGGCGGCGGCTCCTTGCGCAGGATGACCCCGCGCAGCCGCTCCATGATGTAGAACCGGCAGCCGAGCACCGACTCGTCGTCGCACTCGAGGAGCGGGCGCGGCGTCTTCGCCCACGCGCCGGCCAGGCGCGACAGCACGCGGAACTCGCGCCCCATGTCGTGGGCCGCCTTGACCTTCGATCCGACCGGCGGGCGGCGCAGGACCAGCTCGCGGCCGTCGGCCAGGCGGAGCAGGTAGGTGAGGTTCGAGTGGCCGCCGGGGAACTGCTCGACCTCGAGCGCGATCGGCTGCCCATCGGCACCGGGCAGGTGCTCGCCGAGGTAGGCGGCCAGGCGCGCGGCATCCAGCTCCTCGCCGGCGCGCGGAGGGCGGGTCTCGCCGCCGTCGCTCACCGCGCCTTCCCCGCCTTCCCCGCCTTCTCCGCCTTCTCCGCCTCGGCGGCCTCGTAGCGCTTCACGATGCGCTTGGCCACCACCATCTTGTGGACCTCGTCGGGCCCGTCGTAGATGCGCGCGCCGCGCTCGTGGGCGTAGAAGAACGACAGGACGGTGTCGCTCGACACCCCCATCGCGCCGTGCACCTGCACCGCGCGGTCGACCACCTTCATCATCACGTCGGCCACGAAGAACTTGATGAGCGAGACCTCCTCGCGGGCGGCCGCGAACCCGTGGCGGTCGATCTTCCACGCCGCGTCGAGCACCATCAGGCGGGCGGCGTGGATCGACGCCCGGCTCTCGGCGATCCATGCCTGGATGATCTGCCGCGACGACAGCGTCTTGTCCGGCGCGATGCGCCGGCTGGCCGCGCGCGAGCACATCAGCTCGAACGAGCGCTCGCAGATGCCGATCCAGCGCATGCAGTGGTGGATGCGGCCGGGGCCGAGCCGCTCCTGCGCGATGAGGAAGCCGGAGCCCTCGACCCCGAGCCGGTTGGTGACCGGCACCCGGCAGCCGTGAAAGCGCAGCTCGGCGTGGCTGCCCCACCCGTGCCCGGCGTGGCCCATGACCGGCACGTTGCGCACGTGCTCGAACCCGGGCGTGTCGGTCGGCACCACGATCTGGCTGGCCCGCATGTGCGGCGGCGCGTCCGGGTTGGTCACCGCCATCACCACCGCAAAGGCGGCGCCATCGGCCGAGCTGCAGAACCACTTGTGACCGTCGATCACGTAGTGGTCGCCGTCGAGCCGCGCGGTGGTCGACAGGTCGGTCGGGTTGGAGCCGGAGTTCTCCGGCTCGGTCATGGCGAAGCAGCTGCGGGTGCGGCCGGCCGCGAGCGGGACCAGCCAGCGCTCCTTCTGCTCCGGGCTGCCGTAGCGGTGGAGGATCTCGATGTTGCCGGCGTCGGGCGCCTGGCTGCCGAACACGAAGTGGCCGAGCGGCGAGCGACCCAGCTCCTCGCTGACCATCCCGTGATCGAGCAGCGACAGCCCGAGCCCGCCCAGCTCGCGCGGCACCTGCGGCCCCCACAGGCCGGCGGCGCGCACCTGGTCGCGCAGGCCCTGGATCGCCGGCTCGTCGCCGCGCACCCCGGCGGCCATGATCTCCGCCTCGGCAGGGATGACCCGCTCGTCGATGAAGTCGCGCACGCGCTGGAGCAGCGCCGCCGTGGTCGGGGGGATGTCGAAGTCCATGTGGCTCGCTCCCTGTCTCGAGGTGTCGGGCTACCGGAAGGTCGGGCTACCGGAAGGTAACGAGATCCGGCGCCAGGTGATGAGTGGCGTTGAAGCCGAACAGGCTGAGCTCGTCGCCGCGCCAGCGCAGCTCGGTCACCGACGCGTTGGCGATGACCCAGGACAGCCGGATGGTCTTCTCCTCGGACAGGCCCAGTCCGAGGCGGACCGCGATCGAGATCGGGCCGCCCGAGGTGACCAGCGCGATCCGCCGCCCGCGCCCCTCCGCGGCCATGACCGAGCGCACGCCGCGCTCGACCCGCACGCTGAACGCGTGGAACGACTCCAGGTCGCCGGTGTCGAGCTCGCCGCGCGCCCACCGGTGGGTGATGTGCTCGAAGGCGGCCTGGACCGACTCGCTCGACGGGGGCGCCCCGCCCGCGGCCAGGTTGCCGAGCGAGCGGGCCAGCGGGCCGTCCTCGGCGGCCAGCCGGGGCAGCCAGGCGCGAAACAGCTCGATGGCGGGATACTCGTCGAGCTCCGGCACGACCGCGATCTCGCGGGCCGGACACCCCAGCTCGGCGGCCGCCTCGGCCATGTGGCGGGCGGTGTCCAGCTGGCGGCGGCGCGGCCCGGCGTAGATCGCGTCGACCGCGACCGGCCGCCCGGCGATGTGCCGCCCGAGCGCGCGCGACTGCTCGATCCCGCGCGGCGACAGCACGTCGTAGTCCTCGGCCCCGAACGACGCCTGCCCGTGCCGGATGAGATACAGCGTGCTCACGCGGGCCGCATCGTATCACCGGCCGGCGCGCCCGGCTCGGGGTCGCCAGGGCCGCGCGCCTGAGGCCTACTTGCCTGGCGCCGCGGGAGCCGCGGGGACGAGCTTGCCGATGGTGTCGAGCAGCTTCACCACGTCGATCGGCTTGACCAGGTGGACGTCGAAGCCGGCGGCCTGGCTGCGGGCGCGATCCTGGTGCTGGCCGTAGCCGGTGAGGGCGACCAGGCGCGGCGTGGCGGCGCCCAGCTCCTCGCGGAGTCGGACGGCGAGCTCGTAGCCGTCCATCACCGGGAGGCCGATGTCGAGGATCGCGATGTCTGGCCGGAAGCTGCGGATGACGTCCAGGGTCTCGGCGGCGTCGGCGGCGCCGCGGACCTGGTGTCCCTCCGCGCTCAGCGCCTCGACCAGGAGCAGCCGGGCGTCGTCGTTGTCGTCGACCAGGAGGACCCGCGCCGGCCTCCGCTGCTTGGTCGACGGCGGGATGGGGGGAGCGTTGGCGGCGCCGTTCGGCTCGAGGGCCGGCAGGCGGACGGTGAACGTGCTGCCCTTGCCGGTCCCCGCGCTCGCGGCGGCCACCTTGCCCCCGTGCACCTCCACCAGGGAGCGGACCAGGGCAAGGCCGATTCCGAGCCCGCCGGACGACCGGTCCAGGGTCTGCCGGCCCTGCTCGAACAGATCGAAGACCCTCGGCAGCAGCGCGGCGTCGATCCCGATGCCGTCGTCGGTCACCGCGATGATCGCCTCCCCGGCGGCCTGGGTGACCTCGATGGTGACGTGGCCGCCGGCGTCGGTGTACTTGGCCGCGTTGGTGAGGATGTTCGCGAACACCTGGGTCAGGCGGGCCTCGTCG
>DATHKR010000116.1:0-5044 GCA_035489015.1 Kofleriaceae bacterium
GAATCGGCATGCGTTCCCGCAAAGCAACGCGCGAGCCAGCGCCGGCGTCACCCTCGCCGCGCGCGGTCCGGCCGGGAAAATTGGCCAGAAAATTCGCCGCGCGCGGACCGTCGATCGCAGCGCGCCGCGCGATCGCACGCCACGCCTCGAAGCGAGAGCCGTGTCACTCCGCGGCGCGCGGCGCGCGAGGTCAGCGCGCCGAATCGGCAACGCGCCGACCCGCGCGCCGAATCGGCATGCGCCGCTCTCCTACGCCAATCCAGAGGTGGATCGGCCCAAGGCGCCGCTCACGGCGCCGCGACGACGCGCAGGGCGACGAGCTGTCGACTCAGGGAGGCGGCCGAGGGTCGCCCTTTCATCGGTCACCTGCCGCCGCTCGGGCTGGCGTTGATCTGCTGCTCCACCTCGGCCGCGCGGCGCAGGATCGCGCGACCCTCCGGGGTCAGGGCCGCACCGCCGCCGCCGCGGCCGCCGTGGGTGCGGTCGACCAGGCGTCGGCCCCAGATCCGATTGGCGTTGCGCACCCACAGCCAGGCGGTCCGGTACGAGATGCCGGCCTCGCGCGCGGCGCCCAGCATCGATCCCTTGCTCTCGATCAAGCGGAGAAAGGCGAGCTGGCGCGGCTCGATGTCGCCGGCCGCGCCGGTGACCGACACGGCGAAGCGGGGCGACACGTCCGTCTGCGGCGCGATCGCGTTGGCCTTGACCACGGCGAAGACGGGCACGCCGCGGCGCAGCCCGAGCTCCTCGACCGCGCCCCGCGTCACCAGAGCCGTGAGCAGGAAGCCGACATCGGTGGTGACGAAGACGCCGTCGGGCGACGATCGCACGCCGCGCACGAAGCCGGGCAGCACGTTGCGCGCGCTGACCCGACCGGGCGGATCCGCGCACAGGACCACGTCCTCCGGGCGTATCGAGGCGCGGGCGCGCTTTCCCTTGCCCATGCCGGCCCAGCGGCGCACCGCCAGGCGCGAGCGGCCGACCCGCAACCAGGCATGCGAGTCGCGGGCGCCACAGGACAGCACCACCACGTCGTAGACGTTCATCATGCGGCCCCCACGTGGGCGAACGCTGTCGCCTTGGCGATGACGATGACGGGCGATCCGGGAGACAGGGCCAGCTCGTCGAGCGCCTGCGGCGTGACCACCGCGCGCAGGCGGGGCGACTCGATCTCGACGATCACCATCTCCTCCGCGTCGGTCAGCGAGCGAACCACGGCCTCGAAGCAGTTGCGCGCCGAGATCGCATGCGGGCGCTCGCGAGCGAGGATGATGTCGGCGGCGTAGCAGGCGAGGCGCACGTCGCCCGACGCGCCGGGCGAGATCGCGGCGGCCAGCTCGATACCATCGACCCGCACCCGCCGGTCGCCCACCACGGTGCCGGTCAGGTAGTTGTCGATGCGAGTCTCCCCGGCGCGCAGCACGCTGGCGCTCGGCCCGGCCCGCACGACCTGCCCCGCCTCCAGCCGCACCGCCCATTCGGCGAGCCCGATGATCTCCTCCGCCACGTGGCTCACCAGGATCATCGGCAGCCGAAACCGCTCGCGCAGCGAGGCCAGGAGCGACATCGCCTCGCGCCGGCGAGCCTCGTCGAGCCCGGCAAACGGCTCGTCGAGCAGCAGCAGCTGGGGACGGCTCAAGATCGCCCGCGCCAGCGCCACCCTCCTGCGCTCGCCGCCCGACAGGTTGCGCGGCATGCGGTCGAGCAGCCGCTCGATTCCGAGCGCGGCCGGCACGTCGCCGAGCGGCCCGGCCCGCGGGCTGAAGAGCAGGTTGGACCGCACGTCGAGGTGCGGGAAGAGGAGCGCGTCCTGCGTCACGTAACCGACGTTGCGCCGGTGGAGCGGCCTCGGGCTCATGTCCTCACCGTCGACCACGACCCGGGAGCCGGGCTCGATCCCCGCGATCGCGTCGAGCAGGGTCGACTTCCCGCTGCCGCTGGGCCCCACGATGCCGACCGTCTGCGCCTCGCAGCGGAACGACGCATCCAGGGTGAACCCGCCCGGCCGATGGAGCCGCGCCGCGACCTCCAGCTTCATCGGTCGAGCTCCAGCCGGCGCCGGTACCAGCTGTCCAGGATGCGAGACAGGGCCACACAGACCAGGCAAAAGGCGCAAGCGGTCAGCACCAGGCCGACGATGCGTCGCTCACCGCCCGGCGCGTCCAGCTCGGCATAGATCTGGAGCGGGATGGTCTGGGTCTCGCCCGGGATGCGCCCAGCGAGGATGATCGTCGCCCCGAACTCCCCCAGGCCGCGTGCAAACGCGACCGCCGCGCCGGCCAGGATGCCGGGCCAGGTGAGCGGCAGAGTCACCCGCCAGAACGTCCTCCACGGCGAGACCCCGAGCGATCGCGACACCCTCTCGAACCGAGGGTCGACCGCCTTGATCGCGAGCGCGATCATCAGCACGAACAGCGGAAAGCCGACCACGGCGGCGGCGATCACCGCGCCCAACCAGTGGAACGCGACCGGCGCCCCCAGCCCGGCCAGCGTCCGCCCCAGCGGGCCGATGGGCGAGAACACCTTCAACAACAGGTACCCGGTAACCACCGGCGGCAACACCAGCGGCAGCATGATCAGCGTTTGCACCGCATGGCGGACGCGTGACCGCGTCCGCTCCAGGTAAAGAGCCATCGCGATGGCGAGCGGCAGGCTGAGCACCGTCGAGACGACGCCCACCGTCAGCGAGATCTCGACGCTGTTCATTTGATCTCGATGAACCCGCGCTTGGTCGCCGCCGCGAGCGACGCCGACTCCTTGAGGGAGGAGGCAAACCCATTGCCCTTCTCGCCGATGACCCCGACCGAGTAGAGGATCTTCGGATGACTCTCCTCGGGGAACGTCATGGCAACACGGACCGCCGGGTCGACCGCGGCATCGGTGGCGTAAACGATGCCGGCCTGCGCGCCCCCCTGCGACACCTTGCTGAGCACGTCGCGAACGTTCGATCCATAGATCGTGCGCTCGGGCGGCTTGATGCCGAGATGGGCAAGCGCGGCCTTTGCATACTTGCCAGCCGGGACCTGCTCGTTGGCCAGCGCAAGGCTCTCGACCGTCTTCAGATCGAACGTGGCGAGGTCTTTCCTCACCACACAGACCAGAGTGTTCGACAGCCAGTCGAACCGCTCGATCACCTTCAGCTGGTCGAGCCACTCCGGTGACGCCGTGATGAACACATCCGCCGGCGCACCCTCCTTGATCTGCCGGGCCAGCGTCGAAGAAGCCTCGAACTGAAGCCGGACCGCCTGCCCCGTCTTCTTGGTCCAGGAGTCGCCAAGCTCCGTGACGAGCTCCTTGAGGCTCGAGGCCGCGTAGATCACGACCGGCTCGCCCGCGGCCGCCGGCATGGCCTCCGCCTTCGTATCCGCCGGCTTCGGGCTGGCCGACTTGTCGGAACTGCAAGCCGCCAGCAGGAAGCCAAGGGCGAGAGCCCATCTCATGCCGCACCTCCGTCGATGTGGCGCCGACTATATATCGCAGCCCACCCGATGAGTACCTGGGCAGCCACCGATCGAAGTCAGGCGACCCGGGCCGCCTCGCGAACCCGGACGCCCTTGATGAGCAGCCAGGAGATCATCGCGAGCTCACCGACCGCAAGCGGCAGCATCAAGATCGCCGAGACCGCATCTCGATGCTGCGGAGCCAGGAGCACGAAGCAGCTGTCGATGAGATACGAAAAGCCCCCCGCGATCAGCAGCCCCCCGAGGACCTTGGGGATGAACCCCGACCGAATCACCAGCAACCCGAACGGGAACAACCACAGCCCCCAGAACACACCGGCGATGGCGATCCCGGTCTGCCGGACCTCGAGGAACACCAGCGCCAGAGCGTCCCGCTCCGCCGCCGCAAGCGAGCCCGCCCGGACCGCCCCCGTCCCGAGCACGAGCGCCGCCACATGAAACAACTCGTTCACGATGGCGATCGGCGCCGCGGCAATGACCAGCGACACCATCAGCTTCGCGTGACCGTCATGAACCCCCGCAAACAACCGGTTGAGCGCCAGGACCAGGAACAAGAAGCAAACCTGGCAAACCAAGCTACTCACGATCCCCAGCCGAAGAAGGAGCTCGTGCCCGGCGATATTCGCCGCCGTGGCCGCCGGCTGGTCCGGCACCAGGATCTGCGAAGGCACCAGCATGATGCCGATCGCCCCGCTCAACGCCATCGCCAGATACCAGAGCCCGGCAACCCGAGCAGTGCGCCTTCGAGGGTCCATGTCCGAACAACGTTCCCACGCGGCGAGGACGCGTTCCAAGACGCTGCCTCCCGATCCCCCCGGCACATCGAGGCACAAGCTGGAAGGAATCGCATCCGCCACCCACCGAGCCCCGTGCCCACGACTCGCCAGTGCTGGGCAAACCGCTACACCGCAGCGCCCGACCCTCATCACCACCAGCCTCGCCCGACCCGGCGGTCGCTCTGGGCGAGGCCAGAGCTGGGCGTGGCCGATCGGGCGGTCGCCCGAAGTCTGCCTTGACATGACTTAACCAACACGTTAAATGACAGGAAGACGCAAGGAATTCAGGCGATGGAACCCGACCCCACGCTCGACCGCACGTTCGCGGCGCTCGCCGATCCGACGAGGCGCGCGATCGTCACGCGCCTGGCTCGCGGCGACGCCTCGGTGATGGAGCTCGCGGCGCCGTTCGACATGAGCCTGCCTGCGATCTCGCGCCACCTGAAGGTGCTCGAGCGCGCGGGCCTGATCACGCGCAGTCGCGACGCGAAGAAGCGGCCGTGCATCCTGCGCGCCGCGGCGCTCGACGACGTGACCCGGTGGGCCGAGCACACGCGACGCGCGTGGGAAGGGCGGCTCGATCGCCTGGCCGAGTACCTCAAGCAGGAGAAGGACGATGACGACGACGACAAGTGAGCCGACCTGGGCCCTCGATCGCGAGATCGTGCTCTCGCGCGTGCTCGACGCTCCGCGCGAGCGCGTGTTCCGCGCGTGGACCGAGGCCGAACGGCTCGGTGCGTGGTTCGCGCCGCGCGACTTCCGCTGCACGATCCGCCACGCCGACATCCGCGTCGGCGGCGCTCTCCG